>NZ_CP146963.1:3336527-4003832 GCF_037113525.1 Butyrivibrio fibrisolvens
ACCCAGATCATCGTTCTTGGCTTTTTGCTCGCTATCATAGTTGGAGCAGCTCTTTTGATGCTTCCATTTGCTACTGCACGTGGCCAGCACACAGGCTTTTCCACAGCTATGTTTACTGCAACTACTTCAATCTGTGTTACAGGTCTTGTAGTTGTAGATACCTTTTCACACTGGTCAATCTTCGGCCAGATGATAATCCTTATCCTTATACAGATAGGTGGTTTTGGTGTTATCACTCTTTATTCTGAGATAATGATCCTTTTGAAAAAAAGGTTCTCTCTAAGCACCAGACTCCTGATTCAGGATTATTACAATCTCGATTCCATACACGGACTTATAAAATTCCTGCGAAGGGTAATAAGAGACACGCTCCTTGTTGAAGGCGTAGGTGCGGTTCTTTATTCTTTTGTATTCATCCCTAAGTTCGGATTTTTGAGAGGTCTATGGATATCTATATTCAATTCCGTATCAGCTTTTTGTAACGCCGGAATGGATGTTATAGGTCCCAATTCCCTTATCGATTACAACACAAATGTAGCAGTAAATGCCATAACCATCACTTTGATCGTACTTGGCGGTCTTGGTTACGTCGTATGGTTCGATATCATTGAAACTGCCAAGATCAGCTATAAGCGAGGATACAATTTTATAACCTTCTGGAAAAAAGTTAATGAGCACACCAAACTGGTCATCAGCCTTACACTCTTTTTACTGATAACAGGAACACTGTTTGTACTGTTCTTCGAATGGAATAACCCAAGAACAATTGCAGATCTTCCTCTGGGTAATAAGATCCTTAGCAGCTTCTTCCAGTCAGTTACATTCAGAACTGCCGGATTTGCCACTCTCCCACAGGATCGTCTCACACCATCGACCTGCCTTATTGGCTGTATCTATATGTTCATAGGCGGATCTCCTGTTGGTACAGCGGGCGGAGTTAAGACAGTTACGATATTCGTACTTTTTATGAACTCAGTATCTTTTATCAGAGACAGAAAAGAAGCTGTAGTCTTCAAAAGGTCTGTTTCTCCAAAGCTGATAAACAAAGCTACTGCGATCATTACATCAAACCTTATCATCACTTTTGCCCTGATAATGGCACTGATGCAGACTGCAAGAATTTCTCTTTTAGCTGCTACTTATGAAATTTTCAGCGCTACAGGAACAGTCGGATTATCAAGAGGACTTACACCTAACTTAAGTCTATCCGGAATGATAATAGTAATGATCGGCATGTATGCGGGAAGAATAGGACCTATATCCATGGCGCTGTTCTTCAAGACATCACACGCTGACAAGAACGATATTAAGTATTCAGACGGACACTTTATAGTTGGATAAAAAAGAACATTTCAAACTTCAGGGAGCTATATTACCTGATAGATTGATCATATGGAGGATTTAATAAAATGAAATACAATTCATTCGTAGTACTTGGACTTGGAAAATTCGGTCAGGCGATCGCTGACAAGCTTCTTGAAAGCGGCGCTGACGTTATGGTAGTTGATAATGACGAAGATATAATCGAGCAGTATTCAGCTAAAGCCACTGCTGCTATAGAAGCTGACCTCACAGACCCTACAGCCATTAAAGCAATGGGAATCTCAAATATAGACTGTGCTATCATCTGCATGGGTATGAGCCTTGAAGCAAGTATCATATGCACTATGGTAGCTAAGGAATGCGGCGTAAAATGGGTCGTTGCAAAAGCCGGAAGCGATAGAATGGGCCAGGTTCTTACCAAAGTCGGAGCAGATGAGATCATCTATCCTGAAGAAGAAAGTGGAATCAGGACTGCAAAAAGACTTATCGCAAGTAACTTCCTTGAGTACTTTGACGTAAGTGATGAGCTTTGCCTTGTTGAGATGGTGCCAAAGGATAAATGGGTTGGAAAGACACTTAAGGAGCTCAATCTCAGACAAAAATACGGGGTGAACGTTATTGCCATAAAAGACGGCAAGGTCGAGGAATCCGTTGATCCGGACAAGCCACTTAAGGCTTGCAATCCGCTCATCATGATCCTTCACAAGAACAACCTGTCTAAGCTGGATCGCAGCATACATTCTTGATGCATGCAATGGGACGGCAGATGCCCCTGAAATAATCCTCGAGCTACCTTGCCACTCGTCGTAGGGGCTTTTGCAGTTCGCATTGCATTTATATTGAGGACGATAAGTTGCTTTACGATTAAACATACGATGCCCCTGAACACTCCTCGTACGGATTACGCTCGAGGATTATTTCAGGGGCATCTGCCTGTTTTACTGCGATATTCAAAACGTTTTGGTTAATTGGTTCTAATGTACTGTCTCGGACTGCTTTATCGTTAATGCGTAATAGAGCAATTTATAGCCGAGCATTTGGGTTAATTAATGATGAGACATTCCACCTAGTAAAGTTATTACGTATAGTTCAAAGCTTAAAGGCTTATATCTACGGAGCCTGCCTGGGCGCCTGTGTCAACAAAGGCGGTTGGAGCTGGTGTTGGTGATGGCGCTGCCGACGCTGTAAAAGCGGGCATTGACATGTGTGAGGAGCCCGTACCTATTGATGGAGTTATGCCTTTCTTATCTTCAAGGTGTTTGAACATTCCTTTTAGATAGTCCATGTTAGCTTTTACGATTGCCTTATTCTCAGAAGCTCTGTGCCTTTGTTTAACTTTCTCAAGCTCTTCTTCGCTCATGTGGGGGTTGATGAGTTCCATTTCTTCGAGCATTTGCATGGTTTCTTCAAGCATTTCTAATTGTTCTTCGCCGAAGTTTGAGATCATTTCATTTATAGATGCAAGTTCCTCATCTGATACTTCCATGCTGCTTTCTCTGATGCTGTCCATGACTTCTTCTATCATGTCCTGTCTTACTTCAAAGATGGCGTCTTCCTGTTTGGATAGCTCATCTTCTGCTGCAAGGGTCTCCATGGAGCGGATGTTTTGTGCCTGGTCTTCTTCTTTGTTTAGTTTCTCATCAAGCTTGTGGGTGTTTTCTGCGTATTCTTCAAGTTCAAGGTGGTGTTTTTTCTTGCGGGCAGCCATTTCCATTCGCTTAGCATGAGTGAGGGCTAATTGAAGCTCTTCAGGGTCTCCGTCGCCTTTACTTATCATGCGCTTAACTTCAACAACTTTTCTCTTAGCGCTAAGTACTGCCTGACCAGCGCTTTGCGAGGTTTTAGCTCTTACTATTTTATTGGCTACGTCTTTGTAGTTATATCTTGTAACTTCTAATTCTTCTTCCTTTTCCTCTTCATTTTCAGGCGCTCCTGAGAGTTTTAAGAAGTCATCGATACTACTTGGCGATATAGGGAAATCCGCATTTGGATTCGTAAGTTTTTCCTGCTTGATCTGCTGTTTTCTCAGTTCGTCTTTCTTCATCTGACGAAGCTGATCATGGATACGCTTAAGTTCTTCCTGTTCTCTTCTTTTAGTATCTTCCTTTATGCCTTCTGATATACCTTGATATATTTCTGATTTAGAGGTGCTACCTGCTACGGATAAGCCATTGCCTGAAGTATTCCCGGACACAAAAACACTGGAAGAAAAGGAGTTTGCAAACCTGTCTCCTTTACTTCCGGATTTATTGTTCAAACTATTATATAAAGCTGAATAAGCCTCAATCCTGAAACTTCCTGCCATAGCGCTTACCTCCTTGTAACGCACATATAAATACATCCTTGCCAGCAGGATATAATGATAGTTTTCTCTATCTATATATCGGTAAACAGCCTCTAATTATTAACTGAAACTATCTTATAATCAGAATCTGGAATACATATTAGATGAGCTGCCTTTTATTTGATATCTTTTTTTAAAGACTTAAGATACTCTTCTTTTAAATACTATATATCTCAGTACTTCTGTATTCTTTCGATCAAATCCATGTAATCGCCGCAGTACTTACTGTAAACGCCCTCGATTACTTTCCTGAATCGCTCCTTTTCATTATCTGAAAGATAAATTATCTCGCAGCCGCCTTCAATGACACGTTTCCTTGATACTTCTTCCCTCTCCTTCCAGAGCTCTCTTTCGTACAAAGCTGACTCCTGTGCGGAGGAGGTAATTATCTCTTTTTCCTCGTCGGTAAGCTTATCGTAGGTTGTCTGGGATATAAGCTGGAGCTCAGGAATCCTTGTATGTTCATCGACGATATAATAAGGCGCCACCTTATAATGCTCCATGGATTCATAGCTTGAGAGGTTATTCTCAGCCATATCGACACGCCCTGTCTGAAGAGCCGAATATACCTCATCAAACATAGTCGGATACGGAACAGCACCAAGGTCTGTGATAATATCCTCCATAATGTCAGACTCCTGAATACGTATGACCTTGCCGCTGATATCTTCTAAGGTATGTACCGGCTCGCTTGAATAGAAATTCCTGACGCCTGCATCATACCAGGACAAAGGAACCATCCCCGTTCCTTCAAAAGAATCCATTATCTCCTGCCCAATATCACCATCAAGGACCTTCCACATATGGTCTGCATCTTTGTACAAATAAGGCATGACAAGGACATTGGCTTCAGAGTTGTACTCAGTAAGACCTGACATGGATGCTCTGATAAAATCAAGTCCGCCTCTTGTAAGTTCTCTTACAAGGTCAGGTTCGTCGCCGAGTTCGGAATCCGTATAAACCCTTATCTGAATACGGCCCTTGGACTTTTGATGTACAAGGTAGGCGAACCTGATAGCGCCAAGAGAAGTCGGATAGTCTTTGGCCTGATTCTCAGCATATGAGAACACATACTTAGGGCTTACATCCTTATACTCTTCGCAGATAGTCTGATATTCAGGGGCTATATCTTCTTTTGAACTGCTACTTCCGCACCCTGGAATGCACATAACAATAAGCGTAACTGCTATAGCTACGCAGACTATTCTATATATGATCTTATTAACAAAATCTCTTCCTGCCACTACTTGCTCCGTTTAAGATCTTATCTCAAAAGTCAATTCCTACTTAGTTTATGATCTCATCTACAAAGTCAATTCCTACTACTTGCTCCGTTTATGAATTCATAAAGATCCCTATGCTGTCCCTTTAAAATCCTTTCAGTAAGTATATATGCATGCTTCCCATCAGGCACAGGAACCAGCACAAAAGGCCTGTTAACAGTAGCTTTATAATCTTTCCATTTTATCAGCTGATTGTGATTCTGAACTCTAATATGCATACCTGCTTCATCAAAACAAAGCTCAGTATCACAAGATGTACTTTCCGCCTGCCTAGAAGACTTCAAATATATACATACAGGCTGAATTACAGGGAACAAAAGCAGTCCAACAACCATTATACCTTGGAAAAAAATATGAGAATCGCTCCATCTGCTTGCAATAAGAACTACCATAGCTGCAGTGAATATGATATTTACAAGTGCAGTCCACTGGCTGTAGATGTTAGTCATATTGAAAAAGAAGAAATCCCCCGCAGTATTTCTATACTTATACTCATATTTCATTTGCTTCCCCCTTTTATAATAACCGTATTATGCAGCATTAATCAACGACATACAAAAAGTATCGATAAGGCCCTCTGCCTGTGACAGCAAAGGGTCCAAAGTTTTTTTCCTACAAAGTATAGCCAAGAAGCTGAGGTATTATGAGGCTTATCGCAGGAATGAATGTAATGAGGATAAGTGCGATTATCATCATCACATAGAATGGAAGCTCGGCCTTAACTACCTTCTCCATGGGCTCTTCAGCAATAGCTGAACCTATGAACAGAACTGCTCCGACAGGTGGAGTCAGAAGTCCGATACCGCAGTTGAGTACCAGCATGATGCCATACTGTATAGGATTGATACCAATAGCGGTTGCGATAGGAAGAAGGATTGGTGTTGAGATCAGGATAATAGGTGCCATATCCATGATCATACCAAGTATCAGAAGTATCAAATTCAAAAGGAGGGCAATCACATATGGATTCCTTGATACTCCCGTTATAGCTCTGGCTGCGAGCTCCGGAACATGAAGAGTTGTAAGACAGTAACCGAATACATTGGATGTTGCTATAAGTATCAAAACTATAGATAAAGTATCAATACAGGAATCGATTACTTTCCATACTCCTTTCCATGT
Organism: Butyrivibrio fibrisolvens; assembly: GCF_037113525.1. Lineage (NCBI taxonomy): Bacteria > Bacillati > Bacillota > Clostridia > Lachnospirales > Lachnospiraceae > Butyrivibrio > Butyrivibrio fibrisolvens. The sequence goes on from NZ_CP146963.1 coordinate 3,342,600, forward strand.
AATTCCCTTGTAAACATAAACACTTACAAGAAGTGAGTAGATAACAGCAATAGCCGCTGATTCTGTAGCTGTAAATACACCGGCTACAACTCCGACTACTACAATAAGTATTGCAGAAAGGGCCCAGATAGAAGTGGTGAATTCCTTCCAAAGTCTACCAATGCTGAATCTTTCGCCCTTTGGATAATGTCTTTTTTTAGAAATGATATATGATCCGATCATAAGACATACAGCAAGAAGTGCTCCAGGAAGATAGCCTGCAAGGAACAAGGCTCCAACTGAAAGGCCGCCGGCTGTTGTCGCATAGATGACCATGTTGTGAGAAGGTGGAACAAGCATACCCTCTACTGAAGATGAGATCGTAACTGCTGTAGAGAAATCCTTGTCGTAGCCTCTGTCTACCATCATCGGGATCTCAAGTGATCCAAGAGAAGCTGTATCAGCTGCTGCAGATCCTGATATTCCGCCAAAGAAATAGGAAGCTACGATATTAACCATTGCTAGTCCGCCTGTCATCCATCCTACGCAGGCATCTGCAAGATTTAAAAGTTTTTCCGAGATACCGCCCGATCCCATAAGTACACCCATGGTGATGAAAAACGGAACCGCCATAAGTGAAAAAGAACTGATGCCTTTGATCATCTGCTGTGAAAGTGTTGCAAGGGGAAGCCCCTGATAAGCAAGACACAGTATAGATGATATAGCAACTGAATAAGCAATCGGAAATCTCAAAAATACCATTACCAGAAAGCTGATAAGCAGGATGGCGATAGCTGTAGTATTTATAGTCATGCCTTATCCTCCTTTTCCTTAACAAAAAATCTTTCGAAATCAAGAACAATTCTTTCCACTTCAAAGAAGATCATAGCTACACCTGCAAGTGGAATCGGGAAATACATCCAGAATTTAGACAGCCAGGGCATACTGATATATGAGCCCTTAGCTCCTATTGAAAGTGCGTACTTCCAGCCAACAACAAGCATGATGATAGCAAGGATAAGAACTGCTATATCTGCCAAAAGGTCAAGTGCGATGATGAGATTTTTAGGAAGATATCTGTCAAAAGATGTCATCCTGATGTGTGCGTTTCTCTTTATGGCAAGTGATGCTGACAAAACTGCCATATAAGCCATAAGAGTAAGTATGAGCTCCTCGCCCCAGTTTGGAGCAGGAATCACTTTAATATAACGAGCCAGAACGATCCAGCTTGTTATCAGAATATCCGCAACCAGCAAAGCTTTACAAATGTTCAGAAATATCTTGTAAACAAGCTGATATACGGGTTCTACTTTTCTAAGTGTTATAAAAAATCCAGGCATATATAACCCCCAATCATAAACTGCGAACTACTGTATACAAAACAGCACACGGGCCCCGGAATTACCTAAGTCATAATCTTTTCAAAGAGCATAACTCATCAAGATTCCGAGGCCGTGAACTATATTTTTAGTAAATACTGTTTCAATTATTTAGCCATATCGAGAATCTGCTGATAGATATCTGCAAGATCTCCTGTAGCATACTGTTCTACGATTGGTTTACATGCTTCCTGCCAAGGTGTCTTATCTGTAACTTCGATTATGTTACGGCCATCAGCCTTGAGCTGCTCAAGAACTGCTTCTTCCTTCTGCTCTGAAACTTCTCTGCAGTAATCAGAAGCGATCTTGCCTGCATCAAGGATTACCTGCTGCTGATTCTCTGTAAGCTCGCCCCATGACTTCTCTGTAATGATAGTCATCATAGCGCCAAGTGTATGTCCATCAAGTGTAAGGTTAGGACCTACTTCGTCAAAAGAGTTTGACTGATAGTTAACTGTTGGCTGCTCTGCGCCATCGATAGTACCATTCTGCATGGATGGATAGATCTCTGCCATAGATACAGGTGAAGGTGTTGCACCAAGGTTCTCAACCATAGCTGTCATAACAGGGTCATTAGATACGCGGATCTTCATATCTTTCATATCATCAGGTGAAGAAATAGGCTTATCAGATACTGTGAAGAAATGACGGAATCCTTCTTCGCCATAGTAAAGACCCTTAACACCAAGGCCAAGCTCTGAAGACTGATTCAGGAAATCCTGAGCAAGTTCAGAATTAGCGAACGTCCAGAAGTGATCTCTATCCTGGAAAGTATAAGGAAGTGAAAGAAGTGTTGCCTTGTCACAACCATATGAATTAAGAGCAAATGCTGAAATACGGCAGATATCAACTGTTCCTGTTCCGCCAAGCATACCATCAAGGATGTCTGCTTCAACGCCAAGAACACCACTGCCCTGAAGATCGATAGTAATAGAACCGCCAGACATGGCTTCTACTGCTTCTTTGAATTTCATATCCATGGCACCGCAGATTGTTCCATCAAGTGGATTAACCTCTGCCATTGTAAGTGTTACAGCAGGATCAGCTGCTGCAGCTTCGTTAACTTCATACTCAGAACCTGTTTCACTGGCACCTGTATCTTCAGTACTCTCTTTAACTTCCTGAGTGGTGTCCTGAGCGGTGTCCTGTGTAGCACCAGCGCCAGTCTCTGCAGGTGCATTAAGTCCGCAGCCGGACATCATTGCTACTGCGATAGATGCGCTCATTAAAGCACTAAAAAGTTTTTTTCTCATGGTCTTCCCTCCCGCCTATGATCGGTTACAGAATTGAGAGTTTCCTTATAAACTCCGTTTTTCTGTAACTTATTTATTGTTTACAAGCACATTATATAAGCGGAAAAAAAGGCCAAAAATAGCAATATTTTTACATCAGATAGTAAAATCTTAACCAGAATTTTAAATTACGTATAATATAAACAATATACAGAAGGTATTTATGTACAATATACACAATAGCAGAGAAGATTCCTGGGGATGGCAGTTGATAAATGATTTTATGACCATGAAAAATAAATTGAATTCAAGGCATGATATCTGGATATTTATATTCTAGGGTCCGAAACTCGCTTCGCGGGGGCATGCGGACCCTGAAAAGAATATAAATATCCATCTATCAAGCTCTTGAATTCTATATATTTTTCAAAGGTCTTAAAATCATTTATCAACTGCCATCCCCAGGAATCTTCAAGTACTTTGTCGATATTCACTAGGCAGAACTTTCATAACTCTTTTAAATACCTTAGTAAAGTAGTTAGAATCTTCATAACCTACATTTTTACCTATATCCTTTACGCTCATTTTAGTTGTCTTTAATAACTCCACAGCCTTCTTAATTCTATAGTTGGTAAGAAAGCTTATGAAACTTTCACCGAAATGCTGCTTAAAAAGTCTGCAAAAGTAAACTTCCGAATAAGCGAATTTTTCTGCCATAACTTGTACGGAGAGTTCTTCACTATAGTTTCTTTCGATGTATTTTAGGATCGCATCAGCTGTGCTTGCCTGGGTTCTGGCACTGGCTTCGCAGAGTTCCAGAAGACGCCTTGAATCGTGATTTTTACTTACTCTTATGGCTTCTTCTACGGAGAGAACAAGTTCTTTTTCATCGCAGGGTTTTAAGAGGTATTCTAAAGCGTGGACAGATATTGCCTGTCTGGCGTAGTCGAATTCGTTGAAGGCGGTGAGGAAGATTATGCTGCACTCACTCCCCATCTTTCTTATGGCTTTGGCGGCGTCGAGGCCGTTCATGCCGGGCATTTCGATATCGAGGATCAGAAGGTCTGCGCCTTTTTGCTCGTACTTATCAACGACTTCTCTTCCATTCTCTGCAATTGTTATCTCGCAGCTATCTCCAAAGTTGTCTATAAGTTTTTTGCGAAGAACCATTCGTTCTATCATTTCATCATCTGCGATCAGGATCTTATACATATGGTCACCGTTGTTCCTTTTCCTTGAGTACTGTCAACTATAACTTTACTATTTGTATACAGACTGTTTATCCTCTTTTGAACATTAAAAAGTCCGATGCCTGTATGTTCCTGGGTTACAGAGATTGACTTTGCATTAAGCTCATCAACCTTATCCTTGGGCATTCCTGCTCCGGTATCCATAACGCTTATGTAGAGCGCATCATCTTCTTTCCAGGCCGAAAGTTCTATTCTTCCACCTTCTTCCATGTGAGCAATTCCATGAACGACGGAATTCTCAACAACAGGCTGAAGCAGAAAAGCAGGGACTGTGATACTGTTTGTATCAAGTTCCTCCGATATATTTTTGGTATACATAAGTCTTGATCCGAATCTCATCTTCTGGAGATACATATAGTCGTCAACAATGCTTATCTCCTGAGACAGGGATACAAACTGGGAACTGGTTCTAAGGTTGTATCTGAAAAGATGTGAAAGGCTGGTTATCATCTTCTGGGTCGTATCTGCATTTTCAAGTTCTGCCATGCCGGATATTACATTAAGGGTATTAAAAAGAAAATGCGGATTGATCTGGCTTTGAAGAAGGTCCAGTCTTGCAAGGTTGAGCTGCTTTTCTATCTCGACCTTTTCCATTTCTTCTTTATGGACACGTTCCGTAAGCTCCTGATTTTCATGAAGGGTAGTGATGTGCTCGGACATGGCGTGCTTCATGATATTGAAGGTATCTACAAGTTCTCCGATCTCATCCTTATTCGACACCTTTATGTCAGGCGAATCAAATTTTTTCTCAGAGATATCATGAACACCTTCCGCCAGCTTCTTAAGAGGCCTTGTAACAGTCGCTGACAGCACTCTTCCAAAAGCTATTGTCAGAAAAAGACCTATAGTACTGATAATCACAAGAGCAAGGGGAAGTCTGTCGATAAGTGTAACCTTTTTGGAATAAAGAGCGCTGCCGTCTTTGACAGTGATCCTGGTAAGATCCTGAATGTAAGAATTGATGTTATCCTGCATATCATAAAGGTCGTAGATTTTCTGATTGAGCTCGCCATTTAGTATCTCTTCAATGACTTCATCTCTCTGGGATTCATAGTAGTCATAGGCGTTCATGATCCTCCAGGTCCTTGCATATCTCTCAGGGCCAATCATGCTGTAAATGTAGGGAAGAGCTGTAATGCATGCTCTTGTGTGAAGGCAGGCTTTTTCGTAGTTTTCGCGGTTAACGTCTATATCGCTTCGCATGTATTTTTCAAAAGCATCGTTCTCTTCTTCAAAAGCAGTCTGGACATTAACGCACTTGGTGAGGTCTGAAAGAACGGTTCCAAGCTCTTTGATGGAACCGCCAATTATGAACATGTTAAAAACACCTACCGCAACGATCAACACAATGATGGTAAGTGAGTAGATTCTTGTCTTTCTTTCAATTGAGAGTTTAAGCCACAGATTCTTCATATTGTTTCTTTGTTAGTCGGTGCCCGTGGAAGGCAGTTAATAATTTATAATTATCAATAGTAAATCAGGAGTATATCTTCAGTATAAATAGTTCAGATTTTCCCTTTTATATTATTTATAACTATGCTTATATATTGATAGCATATCATAATAAAAGTAAACACAACGGAGGTATAGTATGAAAAATGATAGATGGGTTTATCACAAGGATGCAATTGCTCAGGATCTTGGCAATGGCGTAGTGAGACGTGTTCTGGCTTACAGCGGCGATGTAATGACTGTTGAGAATCATTTTGAAAAAGGCGCTGTGGGAGCCCTTCATCACCATCCTCATACTCAGATAACTTACGTGGTAAGCGGTAAGTTTGAGTTTGAAATTGAGGGTGAAAAACACATTGTAGAAAAAGGCGACACACTTCTTAAGACAGACAGCGTTGAGCATGGTTGCGTATGCCTTGAAGAGGGAATCCTTTTAGATATCTTTGCCCCATACCGTGAAGATTTCGTTAACGACTAATCCCCCATACCTCATATTTCAATTTATTAATAACATGTTTTAGACAACAATAAAAGCCTTTGCTTGTAAAAAAAGCAAGGGCTTTGGCGTATTCCTGAGGATGGCCGTTGATAAATGATTTGGTTGTCATGAAAATTATATAAAATTCAAGGCATGATATCTGAAATGATATATTCTGGGATTCATAAACTCGCTACGCTCAGACAATGAATCCCAAACAGAATATATCATTCCATCTATCAAGCTCTTGAATTTAATATATAATTTTCAAAGACAACCAAATCATTTATCAACGGCCATCCTCAGGAATATTCAAAGTATCGATGTTTTCTTATATGTACGATGTTATGTATATGTCGACAATGTAACCACGTCATTCCCAGTCCAGGTATAAAGAGCTAATAGTGTTTCTTCATGTGTCTCCATTTTATGAACTCTATTGTATGGATGTAGTATAATGTCTCCTGGAGATCTTGGAGTTGTAACTCCTTCGAGGGTCCAATCTGATGTTCCTGATAGGACTTTATAAAGTTCAGTAGCTGGATGCTTGTGTTCGGGATAGAGTGTGTTGGGGGATATAAGAGTAAAGCCGAGGCAGTATTCAGAGGTTCTAAAGGGAGCTTCGGGGCCGATGAGTTCGGCCCAGCCCAAGTAGGAACCGAGGTCACTTCGATCTTCATAGTTGTATTTCCATGGAAGGTAGTCTGCCACTTCTTTTATTAAATCCAGCAAAGGCTCCGTTTCAGTATTCCCATGTAGGGTAGATGACCTTACATACTGAATAAGAGGGGATGAGCTCTTTTCAAAGGGCTCGACCTGATCCGGAATGACTAATGATGTCACCTTTGCTATTTCTTTACTTATATCGTCTTTTGGTATACTTACATCTGACGCATAACCATCCAAAAGATCTCCTTGATTATTAAGAAGCTTAAATGCTTCGCCGATTATAGTTATTATCTTTTGATTTAATATGTCTTGACTTAGTATACTTTGATTTACCATATCTTGATTCCGTATATTTTGATTGAACATTTCTGATTCAAGATATGTTGATCAAATATTTCTTGACTTAACATATCTTAATCAAGATCTCTGCCTTAGTATTTATTGATTCGTTATCGCTTGATCCAGTATCGCTTAATTCAGTATTTTCTTAATCTGGGATTTCTTTATACATGTGATTTAAGCACGACAACTGTGTGTCCGATAGTGCCTCCGTTTTTCCAGATTTCAAAAGCCTGTGTTGCAGTAAGTCTCTTATCTTCCAAGGACTTCTCAATTTCAAAAGCTTTCTTTCCGGACTCTTCTACACTTACGCCTTCAAATGCTTTCTCAAGATCCTCTGCTCTGTAGAAGATGAAGGGGCCAAATCCCTCTTTTTCCTGCTGGGCATAGCCGCCGATAACGTCTAATGGCTCAGCCTGAACCTTCCACTGATAGGTATAGATCTCGGACTTAACCCCGGCCTGTTCTCCAAGTCTGATAAAAGAACTAAGAGGTACTCTTCCACCCATCAGAGAGAAGACAAATCCGTTATCTGTAAGGTATTCACCGGACTGAACCAGTGCCAGATAGTGAAGATCCAGCATGTCTTCGTGAACCTCAGAAGGGATCCTTTCGACTCTTTTTTCAAGATAATGACCACTGTTGCGGCTGTCTGTTACTTCCTTGTCATCTGTCAGCGGCACGTTCGGGAGGTTCTCGTATATGACGTCGAACTTCGGACGCTTTTCAGGTTCTGTCTCGTTTGCAAATGGAGCAAAGAGGTCGCCTGCGCCGCTAAGGAGATTGTAAGAGTCATTTTGTTTAAGGCCTTTTTCTACATTTTGCCTTGCTATATCTACAACGCTTTTCTGAAGGTCTGTAAAGCCAAGGGTCTGGGCGCCCAGTATCTCTGCACCTGCAAGAACGTCAAGGCCGGAGCCTGTTCCAAGGGAAAGGAAGGAATCAAAGTCCTTACCGTTTTCCTTTCTTGCAATCTTAAATGCAGGAACTGATACAAATGACAGCCAGTCGCTCTTAACATCTTCGACCTGAGGCAGATAAGCGTGAGACTCAACTGAGATGTCAACTTTATCCTTTATATGATCTGTATCATTTTTTAACTCAAAGTATTTCTTTATATCAACTTCAATATTCATACCGTCCTCCAAAATGCTTCATAAGCTCGTTGTATTAGGGTTTTCGCCCTGAATTCAGGCCTCCGGCAAATAGATACAAATGCCTCATGTGAAAATGTTCCTGATTTTTGTAAGGGGGTTATCCGCTGTCGTAAACACGCTGTACTTTCGCTCCTAACCCCCTAACAAAAATCAGGAACATTTTCAAAATCGGCATTTGTATCTATTTGCCGGAGGTCTGAATTCAGTTGAAAGTACTTGTCTATTGGTACAACGAGTTTAAGTCAAACCGCTTTCTGCTCTACTTCGCTTATATTTACTGCTTTATTAATTGCCTGTGCAAAATCTGCGATAATGTCATCTGCGTCTTCGATTCCGACTGAGACTCTGATCATGTCTTCAGGAATGCCTGCTTTGAGTCTGTCTTCGGGGCTCATCTGGGAATGAGTGCTGGTTGCGGGGTGAAGGACTGATGTTCTTGCATCTCCTACGTGTACTACAAGTGCAGCTACTTTGAGGGATGCAAAGAAAGTCTTTATAGCCTGTCTTCCGCCTTTAAGTCCGAAGGTAAGTACTCCGCTTGCTCCGTCATAGTCAAAATATTTTTTCACTCTCTCATGATTTTTGTTATCTTCAAGGCCTGGATAGTTGACCCAGTTAACTGCTTCGTTATTCTGAAGGAACTTGGCGAGCTTAAGCGCATTGTCTGAATGTCTTGGTACTCTTAAGTGAAGTGATTCAAGGCCAAGGTTTATAAGGAATGCATTAAGAGGGCTGAGTACTGGGCCGTAATCTCTTAAGTACTGGGCTCTTGCCTTGGTGATGAATGCCTTGTTGCCAAACTTTCCTGTATATGATGTATTAGCATACTGCTCGTCCGGTTCTACGAAGTCAGGGAACTTGCCGTTAGCCCAGTTGTAGGTTCCGCCGTCTACTATTATTCCGCCAAGGGCAACTGCATGTCCGTCCATATATTTTGTTCCTGAATGGATAACAATGTCAGCTCCGTGCTTTATAGGCTTACTTAAGAATGGTGTTGCCAGAGTGTTATCAACAAGGAATGGAACATCAAACTCTTTAGCAAGTGCTGAGAATTTGTCGAAGTCCAGAATTCCAAGTGCCGGATTGCCAAGCGTTTCGCCATAGACGATCTTGGTGTTAGGCTTAAATGCTTTTCTCAGCTCTTCTATTGGAGCTTCGGGATCAACGAAAGTTGTCTCTATGCCAAGCTTTCTGAGTCTTACATCAAGAAGTGTATATGTTCCGCCGTAGATAGCGTTGGATGCTACGATGTGATCGCCCGCCTGAACTATAGTGGATATTGCAAGGAATACTGCTGCCTGACCGGAAGCTGTTGTAAGAGCTCCAACTCCGCCTTCAAGTGCTGCAACCTTAGCTTCTAACGCATTCAATGTAGGATTGCCTGTTCTTGAATACTTATTACCGCTTTCCTGCAGTGAAAAAAGTCGCTCAACCTGATCAAGGTCCTCGTATTTATATGTAGTAGACTGGTAGATAGGAAGAACTCTTGGCTCTCCGATCCCTGGTCTGTATCCTGACTGTATGCACTTAGTTCCTATTCCCCAGTTCTCTTCTTTTTCAATAGATTTGATATTGCTCATAACCATGTCCTCCTCTTGCCGTTTTCTATATTCATACTTTTCATACCGTTTCGGTAGGATTAACTGTTAAATGAATAATACGCCCCATCAAAATAAAAAGCAATACCTGTAGCTATAGATTTTAGCTATAGCTTGGTATTGCTTTTGGCTATATTACTGAACTATCGCTATGTGTTCAGCTATAGTTCCTATGTATTAGAGTAGAGCCTCAGTCCTGAAGAAATCGATCAGAAACCGTACTCCGCCTTTTTCTCTTCAATCAAGGCATCTACTTCCTCTTGTTTGGAAAAAGATATTCCGCACTCAATACATGCGTTCATGAAATCAGTGTAATCTTCTTCATCCGCTGGTTCCCACAAAGAATAAGGAACATAATACTCTTCGCCATCTATCTCATAGATATATATTGTCGAACCTTCTCCAGCACCAGATATTTCGAATGCCTCAGGGAAATACTCTTCTAAATCTTCACTACTTACCACGTGTAACACATATATAAAGTGAAAATCAACATTAGAATCAAAGAACGCTTCCTTTTCTCCAGAAGTATATGCGCTCGAACTTCCACTAGAATAAATATATCCGTCATCTCCAATATCAAAACGTGAACGTGCGCTACTCTCTCCAGTAAATCTCAAGTATAAATGACCTTCATAAAAACTGATGACATACACATTATCTATAGCTGTTGTACTAGTAATGTCTATCAATAGTTCCTTACTGCCATCACTACCGCAATCAAGCTCGCGAGTTTCCACACTCTCAGAGTATTCAGGAACATACCAGGAAGATATATGATATTTATCCCCATAAACATATGAAAAATTAGAATTAAAAGGTTCTTTCACATATTCACATCTAACACATGTTTCATCATTTATGAATGCCTCATATGCAGACTCTGCATCTTTATATTCATTATCAGGAACATCAGAGTTATTGCAATAAAACAGACCATTTCCCTGCTGCTTGAATAATTTGAAATCTTCATATGAATTCTCAAAATTTTCTTCACATTCTTTAAGATAAGGAATCATGTCTTCAGGATTCACACCTTCATATAATGTTACCTGATCATCTGCCATTTCCATTATCTGATCGTAAATTTCTTCAGATGGGCCTTCGAACTCACTACTTCCCGCCTCTCTTTTCCATTCATAAACATAGTCAGCATACCCATGATTGTACCCATCTGTCATTACTGCATCTATCCATTGAGTACAAGATACCTCATCGGTCTTTCCACTAATCATGTTACCTGATTCATCTTTATATATATTTACAAGTACAAAACCATTTTTTGAAATACGATCATATTCAGAATTAGTATCTTGGTCTAAAACCACATAAATAGTATCTTCTTCACCATTGTAACTAAAGGCTATCAGTCTTTCTGCATCATCAGTATTAAATGAAACTATTAGTTCTTGTACTCCATCTCCGCTAATATCACAACAAACATATTTATATTTTCCTAATATATAGTCTGAGAAATGATTATCATCCCATTTTGTAGTTTTTTCTCCTTTTACGAATTCGATATATTGGGAAAAAGGTGACTCAGGAACATAATCTGACATTGGAGATTCCCAAGGCAAATCATCTGCTTGCCCTATCAAACCATTACTGGAATCTGTCGAGCTATCATCACTATCTTCTATAGAAGAATCAGACGAACTCGATTCATCCATGCTAAGGCTGTTATCTTGGCTTGAATCATCCGCCCCGGATGTTGTCAGTCTGCATCCGGTCATAGCAAATGTACATATAACATATATCAATAGTATCTTTTTTCTCATTGTCAAATCATTTAATCCTCTAGCTGAAATAATCAAAATCTTCATCCAAGAATTTATGAATAATTCTTTTTATTCTTCATCTGGTTTAAGTTCATCTCCATAATAGTACAGCTTGTCGTCAAAACCTATTTCCTGACGCTTCTCATCCTGAAGTATCTGTAATTCATCCATCGTTATAGCATTTTTTCCTTCCGCCTCAAGTGCAGCTCTCGCCAGATTATAAGGATCTTGAGGATTAGAATTCTCTTCTTCCAAGGTATTATTATCTATATCAACAATATATACATAATAGTACGGTTCTACTGCTTCTGTATCAAAACTTATTTCGATTACATATAATCCTATTCCTGAACCAATAAACTGATCATTATAGTAAAGATCACCAGTTTCGCCTATATGAAATCCTTCCTCTTTTGATCTGTTCCAAAATTTGTAATTACCATTTTCATCTAAAAATCCTTGTTCAGCAGAGTGAACACTATTACTTTCTCTATTAAATAAAGAAACTTCCCCCGTAAATAACACTGTGATAAAACTACTATCCCATGAATCTCCTGCAAAACATATCTTTAGATGTCCATCAACATTTTTTACAACCAATGTCAAGTTAAAAGCGGCCGCACCAATATCTGTCTTTAATTCATACGTTCCATCCAGCCCAAGATCGATATATTCTTCACATATATTATTTTCATATATCCAATCTTCAGCATACTCACATCCGTCACACAATTTTTCTTCAATCTCTGTTAATGTATAGCTCTCTCCATCTGTAAGCACTTCTGCTAAGCATAAAGCTCTGGTTATATCCCCATCTGAAGCATATTCAGCTTCAATATCTCCATTTAAGAATCCCTTATACAGACTTTCAGATTCACTATCCAGCTGGATTTCATCCTTTTTCTTAGGTGAAATATATTCTTTATATATTTCATACTGATTCTCAGTTGTCACTTCTGAATCTGCTTCAGCAGCGTCATTATCACCATTTATAGCAGTATCGTCTACAATTGTTTGAGCATCATCGCTAGCGCCATTACTTGCGTTTGCATCAGTCGCATTATTGCTGCTATTTGTATCACTTGCACCAGCTCTAGCACTCGCTTCACTGCCTTTATTCGAATCATTGACCTTGTTACATCCTGATACTACAGTCAAAACTGCCAATAGAATTACAGTAATGTAACACCTTCTTTTCTTATTATTTCCCATCAATCTTTATTCTCCCTTTACCTCTTCACACACCTCAAGTAATAGCAGGGGCTACACTAGCTCACCCCTGCCATTATTAGATGATATTAAGCCACTAATCAGAAACCATATTCAGCCTTTTTCTCCTCAATCAGGGCGTCAACTTCTTCCTGTGAGGAGAAAGATATTCCGCACTCAATACATGCGTTCATGAAATCAGAATAGTCTTCTTCATCTGTCACTTCTTCAAAAAAATACGGAACATAGTATTTTTTGCCATCTATATCATAGATATAGATAGTCATAACGTCTCCAGCAGGAGATATTTCGTAAGCTTCCGGGAAAAAGTCTTTTAATCCTTCATTACTTACTTCATCTGACTTATATACATAATGAAATTCAATGTTATTATCTAAGAACGCTTCGTCTACTCCGCATCTATTTACACTTGAACTTCCACTATAAATAATATAGCCGTCATCTCCTATATCAATCCTTGCCCGAGAGCTGCTCTGTCCAGCAAATCTCAAATACAGATGTCCTTCATAAAAACTAATAACGTATAAATAGTCGATAGTTTCCGGGCTCAAAGTACTTGTAATATCTACTACAAGTTCCTTGCTTCCATCACTACCACAATCAATTAAATGAGAATCCATTGTTTGAGAATATTCAGGATAAAACAAGGAAGACATATTATATTTATCCCCATAAACATATGAAAAATCAGAATTAAAAGGTTCTTTCACATATTCACATCTAACACATGTTTCATCATTTATGAATGCCTCATATGCAGACTCTGCATCTTTATATTCATTATCAGGAATATCAGAGTTATTACGATAAAACAGACCATTTCCCTGCTGCTTGAATAATTTGAAATATTCATATGAATTTTCAAAGTTTTCTTCGCATTCTTCAAGATAAGGGATTATGTCTTCAGGATTATCTCCGTCAAATAGGGTCACCTGATCTTCTGCCATTTCCATGACCCGATTATATATTTCTTCAGAAGGTCCCTCATATTCACTACTTCCAGCTCCTCTTTCCCATAAAAAAGCTGAATCACTTATATCATTAAAACCTCTTGATAATTTAACGTGAATCCTCTGAATATAGTTTTCATCTTCTGTTTTTCCACAAGTAATTTTACCGTCTGTATCTTCATATTCATAAAGAAGTACAAAGCCATTATTAGAAATATAATCACATTCCGAATTAAAACCTCGTTTTAATGACTCATATATTGTTCCATCTTCTTCATCATAGCTAAATGTTATTATCTTTTCTTTATCACCTTCCTGGTACAATATAACCAGTTCTGGCACTCCATCTCCGCTAAGATCACAACATGCATATTTATATTTTCCTGTTACATAATCAGAGAAATATTCATCATCCCATTTAGTAATTACTTTTCCACTAACAAAGCTGATATAACTTGAATACGGTGAATCCGGAACATAATCTGCCATAGGTGATTCCCAAGGCAAATCGTCTGCTGACCCTATCAAACTATTACTGGCATCAGCCGAACCATCATCATTATCTTCAATAGAAGTATCTGACGAACTTGTTTCATCTATCATAAGGTTATCATGGCTTAAATCATCCGATCCGGGCATTGTCAGTCTGCATCCGGTCATAGCAAATGTACATATGACATATATCAATAGTATCTTTTTTCTCATTGTTCTCTATTTAATTACCTATTCCTTGTTTCTATAAGCAGTCTCTACTGTAAGACTTGAAATAATATGTTGTATAAAAATGAGCAAGTCCTAAATTCCCCACATTATTGTACATAACCATTAGCTCTATTTCTTCACAATCCGACGAAATGACATTTTTCCCGGATGAACAGCCTAATAATGATCGATACTAAACCTGTAAATAAAAAAAGAACTGATAAACACATCCGTTTACCAGTTCCATATTCCTAATAGTAATCCACTTCTCCCCTCATGACACAGCTTTTTCATCAGTATAGTACTGGGCCTGGGCGTTCCAGAGTTCATAATACTTGCCGGATTCATCTTTGAGAAGATCCTGGTGAGTCCCTTTCTGAATTACCTGACCTTCATGGAACACAGCTATCTCATCACAGAACTTGCAGGAAGATAACCTGTGGCTTATGTATACTGCTGTTCTGTCATCCACCATGTCGTTGAATCTCTCATATATCTCTGCTTCTGCAACAGGATCAAGAGCTGCAGTCGGCTCATCGAGGATGATGAATGGTGCATCCTTGTAAAGAGCTCTTGCAATAGCGATCTTCTGAGCTTCGCCGCCGGAGACATCAACGCCTTCTTTATCCAGATCCTTGTAAAGATGTGTCTTAAGGCCTTTGGGCATCTTATCAAATCTGTCATCAAAGCCTGCTTCCCTCAGGCATTTCATAACTTTAGCTTCATCATATGAATGGCTTGTTGCAACGTTCTCACCAAGCGGCATTGCAAACAATTTGAAATCCTGGAAAACTATAGAAAAGATATTCATGTACTCATCATAGCGGTACTTCCTGATATCGATTCCATTAAGGAAGATAGTACCTTCCGTAGGATCATAAAGTCTGCAGAGAAGCTTAATAAAAGTTGTCTTGCCGGATCCGTTCATGCCAACGATAGCCAGCTTTTCACCAACATTAAACTTAAGATTTACATTTCTAAGTGCATAATCATCACTACCCGGATACTTGAAGGAGACATTTCTAAACTCGATCTCATACTTGTTATCACGCCTTTTTTCAGTTGTGAGACTTCCCTGATACATATTGTTGGGGAGACTTAAGAATTCAAAAGTATCCTCTAGGAACTTACCGTTACTCTTTAATTCTTCAATCTGAGATATAAGTCCGTTTATTCCATAAAAGACGCCTGTAACAGCTGCAATATACTGAGTAGCAGAGCCTATCGGAAAAGCTCCTGCCCATGCCTTGGCGCATACAAAAAAGTATATGATGCCGGCCATTATATTCTGAAAAACAACAGAGAGGGATGAAAGAATGCCTACCTTACCTATAAACTTTTCAGCAATTGAAGACTTTTCTGTAAATATATCACCGCTGCTCATATAACTTGTTGTAATCTTATCCTGTCTGTAAAGTCTTATATCTGCTGCCCTTGAACGGTCGTGAGAAAACCATCCATAGGCTGAAAATCTTCTGTTTCCAAGTCTTGCTTCATCCGAATAATCAGACCATGCCTTCTGCCTGAAGCTAAAAAAGTATCCGGAAAGTGTTGCATTAACTACCATAAGTACTACTATCAAAGCAGCAATCAGCGGATTATTAAGAATAGTAAATTTGACTTTTGTAACAGGTAGTACAAACATACTAACTGATAAAGCAAGACAGCAGATAATTGAAAGTACAGAATCAAGTAGATTTTCCAAGCAGTATATTGAACGGAGCAGCCCCCAGGATGACCAGTTCATGTTCTGCTCTATCTGCGCCTGCATATCTGCAATCTTTTGACTGTCAACATCGACATAGTCCATACTTGACTTTTTGTCTGCAAGAATTTTCTCGACAATTTGCCATAGTATATTATAATTTCTATGCTTTTCCAAAAGTCTTGCCAGTAACGAAGATATTACAGAAAGCCCTGCTGTTATCAAGAGTGTTATAAGCACCATTTTTGATATATCTTCTGCAGGCTCTGATGCTGCTATCATATTTATAAATCTTGCTGTAAGAGCAATTGGTACATAAATAGAAAATTTTGAAAAGAGCTTTGATATTATGATCAGTGTTATCATACCCTTTGAATACCTGCTCCAGATTTTTAAAGCTTTAAATTCACGCACTAGCGCTGTTTTCATCGAAATCTGATCCTTCATTGTCGCCATCCTCTTTATAGTATTTACTCTGAACACCATATATTTCTGCGTATTTTCCGTCTTTAGCCATCAGCTGTTCGTGAGTTCCCTCTTCTTTGATCTGTCCATCCTCTAAGTATAGGATCCTGTTGCAGAATCTCGTTGAAGCCAGTCTGTGTGATATGAAAACAGACTGTTTACCTTCTGTCATCTCGTTATAGCGAAGGTAGATGTTGTTCTCTGCTATAGGATCAAGCGCTGCTGTCGGTTCATCAAGAAGGATGATCGGAGAATCTTTGTAAAGAACTCTTGCAAGCATTAGTCTTTGTGTTTCGCCTCCTGACAGTTCAAGGCCATCTTCAAATACATTTCTTGTTATCTGAGACTCTATACCTTTTGAAAGACTGTTTATCTTTTCTAAAAGGCCTGCTTTTTCAAGGCTTTCCTTAAGTGTATCTTCATCATAATCAGAATTTGTCTGAGTGACGTTTTCTTTTATCGTAGCTGGAATAACCGAAAACTCCTGGAATACCGCTGAGAAAATATCGTAATATTCCTGCCTGTTAAACTCTCTTATATCAATTCCGTTAAGAAGTACCTGTCCATCAGTCGGATCAAGGAATCCTGAAAGAAGCTTTATGAGTGTTGTCTTTCCAGCGCCGTTAAGTCCTACGATCGCTATCTTTTCCTTGGGTTCAATCTTAAGGTTCATATTTTTGATAGTATCTTTATCAGCTTCAGGATAGCGATAAGTAACATTTCTTAATTCAAAAACATACGGAGCCTCAGGTACCTTTTTTCCGCCTTCAAATCTAAAAGGTTCTTCCCAATCGATGAATTCGCGTAAGATAGAAAGATCTATGCTCTGCTTATGAAGCTCAAGAAGCTGATTAAGGATTCCCCCAACCCACTCCGAATATCCTGTAACGGCCGCAGAATATAGGAGAAACTCTGACAACGTAATCTTTCCGCTTATTGCCATGAATATCAGTACATAATATGCAACTGCATTTTTCAAAAAGGTAAGTACCACATCCAATAGATTTCCAAGGAAAAGACGCTTTTGATTTTTATTGATAAAAACTGCCAAAAGCTTCATATTCTTTTCCCAAAGATCACCTGCCCAGTTCGCTACTCCAAACAGTTTGATCTCCTTTGCATAATTTCTATCCTTAAGTACATTATTACAATAGAACAGCTTGTTAACGATCTCCGCTTTTTCTTCCTTATGCTTGTAGCTGTAGTTGGAAATCTTGGCATTAACAACAAATCCTATTATTGTGAGCACCGTAACAATAACTGCTATCCTTACATCAAGGCCAGATATCAGTATCAGATAAAAGATAAATCCGAGACTGTTTGCAATAAGACCTTCCAGCGTCCCCCAGATAGCCTCAGTAGCAGCATTATTGCCGCCAACAGCTTCATAAGCTTTTTCAGAAGCCTCTATGAATTTGGTATTATATAGATTGGGATATGAAGTCGTGCAGCGCTTCCGCTCCAGATCTATGACAATGCCGGCTCTAGTGCCGACTCTTCCAAACAGACTGTTACCATTTAGATACTCAAGTAATCCGCCAAAGAAGATCATAAGAAGTGTAAATACTGCCACCCTTATCACAAATGATGAAAAGCTTCCGCCCTCTTCAACAACCTGCAGGATCAATGGTGCTACAAGCATCTGAATTACGTTCTTACCAAATGTTGTAAGAGCCGTTGCAAGACAGATGACAAGTACTATCTTATGACCGTTCCAGGCTTTGCTTATCATGAATGCTATATTACTTGGAATGGAATATTTTGGCTTTTTCTTGTTTTCCTTCGTTTTATCAGTATTATTATCCATAATTACCGCCCCATTTATTATCGTTCTAATCTCTTGGTGCCCGAATCATTTTGATTCTGTTTTCTTTAATTCTATTTTTGTGTTTTCGCAGCTTTTTCTCCGGATTGATTCGCTACATGTCTTTTGACATTGTAATCATAGCATAAAAAACATCCCCAAATTTCTTCGGGGATGAATTGCTTTATTCTGGGGATGAATTTGTGTTTTACTTACATTTGCGGTATCAGAATCTCTGTTGTAAACGCTCCGTCTTCACTGTTCCTGCTAAGGTAACCGCCGAGCCTTTCTACGATTCCGTCAATTCTGATAAGGCCAAAACCGTGCCCTTCACCTTTGGTGGTGCTAAAGAGTTTACCGATCTTCTTGAGCTTCTTACCTGCTGTAAAGTTGGTAAAAGAAATATAGAGCTGAGTGCCCTTCATGTCCATATATACACGGATAATGCGCTCGGAGGCAGGAAGCTCTAAACTCGCCTCTATCGCATTATCAAAAAGATTGCCTATGATACAGCAAAGGTCAAGTTCTGACATTTTGAGCTTAACAGGAATGTGGGCATCCACCTGAACATTTATATCTTTGGACTGAGCAAGAGATATCTTACTGTTAAGGATTGCATCCGCCATGGCATTACCTGTCTTGATAACGGTATCAACAGTATTAAGATCCGTATCAAGCTGATCCAGATACGCCTTGATCCCATCCATGTCATTATTGGCCGCAAGAGCCTTCATCATCTGGATGTGGTTACGGTAGTCATGCCTCCAGCCGCGCATTTTCCTGTACATGTTATCAACTTCTTTGTAGTGAGTCTCTACAAGTTCGCGCTGGTATACTTCTATTTCTTTGTCTATCTTTTTTGTAAAAATATTCATAATGATATTCCACTCGTACTCAGATTCATTGATGTCATCTTCAGCAATTTAATCAAAAACTATTCTAAATCAAACATATTACTGATTCAGGAGTTATTAATGATCGCGCGATTAACCTTCTCATAGCTTCCCCTCGGAAGCTGTACAGATCCGCCATCATTAAAGTAGATATCCGTCTTTGTAACTCTGCTTATGCAAGTCAGATTTACAATACAGGATCTTCCGACCCTGAAAAATCTCTCATCAAGCTCTTTTTCTATCTCGCTAAGAGTCTTTTTAACCGTAATATCCTTATCCGCATGAACAGTTATATAGTTAGCCCTGACATCAACATAGCGAATCCTGTAGATCGGAACCATATCTATCTCGCCGCCTGATTCAAGTATAAGCACCTTCCCGTCCTTTGAGATCTTCTTAGCAGCCCTGTCAAGAACTTCAAACAGCTTATCCTCCTTGACCGGCTTCATCAGATAATGCAGCGCCGCTACTTCGTATCCTTCAGCTATATAATCAGAATAGCCTGTGATAAATACGATCTGGGCGCTGTCACTTGTCTTTCGTATCTTTTTGGCCATAGTCACGCCGTCCATCTTGCCCATCTCAATATCAAGCAGAAGGATCTGGTAACTCTTATCCTCTTCATATTCAAATAGAAACTCTTCTGCTGAAGAAAAAAGGCAGATGTCTACGCTATGACCACTTTGACGTGCCCAGTTACTTACAATATCTTTTATATAGTTTCTATCCACTTCTGTGTCATCACAGATCGCTATCTTATAATCGCTCATACTGTTATACTAGCACAAAAAGCCAAAAGTCGGCGCACTTATTCATACTAATCCTCTCCTACTTCGTACTTCCGAAAATGGCTCGGTTGTCGAGTGCTCCTGGGGCTGACAGTAAATAAATGGTTTTCTTGTCTTTGAGAGTTTTATTAAATTCAAGAGCTTGATAGATGGAGATTTATATTCCCGCCTAGGGTCCGCATGTCTGAGCGAAGCGAGTTCCCGACATAGAAGTTCATCCATGAACTTCTGAACATGTCGTAACTACGTCCTGTAGTTTCGGACCCTGGGAATAGAAATCTCCAGATATCATGCCTTGAATTTTATAAAACTATCCTGACAAGAAAACCATTTATTTACTGTCGGCCCCAGGAGCACTCGACAACCGAGCCATTTCCCCTTCGCAAATCACCTCATATAGCAGCGATAGAAAACTGTGTCGATATCGATGACTATGGATCCTTCTGCTTCTATCTTTTTATCGAAATAGCTGCAGAAAATCTCCTTATTATCCTCCAGATACTTCTTGCAGGCAGAAAATCTCCTTGTAAGTCTGTCATAAAGCTCTTCTGACTTATCGAATCGCATAGGTCCCGGAAGCCTTACCCTATCAACTCTTGCAAAGTAGCTTTCAAGGATATCCTGTAACCATTTGTCCTTGTCGTCCAGATATTTCCTTCTCTTCTTGACAAAAGAATTATCAAGCCCCATCTCTGCAATCTCCTGCTCCCAGAAATCGTGTTCTGCTGAAGTATTACAATAGGTCGCAGAAAATACGCCGTCTTCCCTGAGAACCTTGGATACATGCTCTACAAACTTTTCCGGATCGTTTAAATATAGAATAAGGTAGTGAGCAATGATCTTAGTATACTTTTCTTTTGGTATACTATCCCACGTCTCATCTTTTTCCAGATCTTCAAAATAAACCTTTATATCTGAGCTTTCCGGAATATTCGCCTTGATAGAATCCATGTCACTTACCAGATCGTCAGCCCAGGTTCCGTGAAGATCGTAGCCATCTACCTTGAAATTCTCAGGGAACTTTTTAAGATTTTCCCTCCAGAGAAGTCCATAGCTGCAGCCAAGATCAAGAACCTGATCCCCTCCCCTAAAATCCATTGAATCCCAAATCTTCTCATACCACTCTACGTCATCTGCCGCATGTGACTGAGCGAACCATCTTCTTTCATCAGCGCCCTGACCCATCTCCATCTTCTTGATAGTATCAGCAACGTCATCCCAGTTAGGATCTTCTTCCAGCCTTATAAGCGCTGTTTTGATACACTGCGCAGCCTTCTGCATCTCATAGATCTTAGTTTCCATCATTTCAAGCTGCTTCTTAAGAGTATCCTTGATCGAGCTGTTATCATCATCTTCAAGACTCGACTTAATCTCCTCAAGGCTGAAGCCTACATGCTTAAGTGCAATTATTTTTTCTAATATTAATAAAGAACTCTTATCATACAATCTGTAATTGCCTTCAGAATAGCCAACCGGCTTTAAAAGTCCCTTCTCGTCATAGATACGAAGAGCCTTGGCAGATACCCCCGCCTTATTCGCAAACTCGCCTGATGTCATTTTCTCTTCCATACTTTCCTCCTTATGTTGCAAGTAAAAGAGCGACTATATGAGTTGAAATAACAATTTCAAACTCCATATCTCTTTTTCCAAATACGCGCGTTTGTTATCACTAATTATACGATAAAGGTTGCCCCAAGGGCGAAGTCAATAATTTTTTCACTCTTTACCTATAATCTATTTTGAAGGATAATGAATTGAACAAAATAAAAAGGGGTTAATTGATATGAGAAAAAAAATATTAAGTCTTTTTATGTCATCTATCATGACCGTTTCGTTACTGACAGGCTGTTCAGGATCAGGTGTATCGCTTGATATGTCAAAAAATGATGAAGAAACATCAAGTGATAAAGACAATTCATCAGATAACCAAAATGAATCTGATGATGAAAAGGAAAATGATTCTGATAGCAATTCATCTGCAACAGATGATACGGAAGCTTCAGTAGAATCTTTATTCGGAACAGAAGGCTACCCTTATGATATAGATCCTTCTGATCCTAATCCGGAAGATCGCATGGCGCATAATATTTATCTTGATCCTGATCTTAGCGGTACATCCAAAGCTTTCAGCGCGTTTAGTATTGACTTCAAAACTTCTGATGATCCTGAAAATACCTATTGGGCTTTGTGTAACTGGAACATGCATAATGGAGCCGGTGCCTATGCTGGACTACAGAACGATGGAGGCAATAGAGTTGCAGTTCTTTCTCTTTGGAAAAATGAAAATGTATCCGATCCTAATTTAGCCTTTGCAACTTTAATCTATCCAGAAGATACTGCAGAAAATTTTGACAATGAAGGTTCCGGTGTAAAGCATATAAAAACATATTCATGGGAAAAAAACCACTGGTACAGGATGGTCATCAGAGCTTTCGATCCCGAATGGACAGATACAACCGTTGTTGAAGAGTGGATCCAAGATAAAGAAAGCGGTGAATGGACTCTTTATGCAGCTTATGACACCCATATCAAGAACTCTTATCTTGAAGGAGCTATGTCTTGCTTCATGGAGAACTATATTGGAAATACCTGTAACGAGCTTAGAAGCATGAATCTTAATAACATCTATGTTATGGAATATGGTAGCGATAAATGGACTGCTATAGACACTGCTACTCTCAAAGTTGATACTCCTGATGCTGAGCATGATAACAAAAAAGGCGGCTATAACTTTGGTGCTACAGAGGACTATTTCTGGGGCTACACCTGCGGAAGTGGCGATGATTTTGTAAAAACCCAGACTTCACTTCCTACTCAGGATACTTTCACTATTAAAATGACAGACTCCGCTCCTGACTTTGATTTCGCCCATGATTACGGATTCGAGACAACCGTAAGCTCCGAACCAATCTATACAATAGATATAACTTGGACTTATTTCGATGGTGATCCATATGGCATATATGACGATGATCCTACAATTGATGGCGATAAAAACGATACTTTTGTAAATATATCAGATGGAAATTCATCTGTAGCTTTTTCCGATAGAATTGATTCTGATGGCAACACTGATACTTATTACTCGCTTGTAAATGGTATCGAAGAAAAAGTTTACAGTATTACTACAAATGAAAATGGATATACAGTCCAAATATTTAGAAATGATATTACATACAATATTTCCTGGGAGACACTCATAAACGATATAGAAACAGATTGCTATGCTATCATTACAGATTCTACTGGATACCAGGAAATAAGATACCGTGATGATTACTTAACAAGAAGTTATACAGGCGCATGGTATTTTCCAATTTGCTCAATTTCAAACGGAGTTCTTGGCGACTATATATTCGAATAATGCCGCAATTTTCAATCCCCCGTCACCTTAAGGTGGCGGGGATTTTTCGTTAGTTACTATTCTCTGTTGACATACTACGACAGTAGTAGTATATTTACTATGACAGTCGTAGTATGTTTGTCGTAGTATATGAGCTTTTTAAGGAGAATAATAATGGACAGTACAGTAATGACGAGTGAAGTAAGTACCAGGAAAAGCGTTACCGGCACAACAATCAAGACTTCATCTAATACCTTTTGCGATTAATTAAACATATAAATTTGAAAGAGGGCTCATCTTATGCAAGAGATCAGCAGTGATGTGATCCGAGGTTATAATGACACCATCATCCTCTTTTTCCTGAGAAAAGAGCCATCCTACGGCTACGAGATATCCAAGAATATCAAAGCCGTGTCCGATGACAAGTACCTTATCAAGGAGACCACGCTCTACTCAGCTTTTACAAGGCTTGAGAAGAACGGCTACATAACCTCCTTTAGTAAGGAAGCTGACAATGGCAAAAAACGTACCTATTACCGGATCACAGATTCCGGCCTTAAGTACTATCAGGAAAAGTGTGAAGAATGGCAGCTGACCAAGGATGTAATCGAAAGATTCATTGATTTGTAAAGCACGTAGTAAACGATAATTAAAAAAGCTTTATATCTTTGAATTTGTTACAATAATAATTAGAAAAATGAAATAGGGGAATCATTATGGAGACAATCAAAAATTATCTGGAAACTATGTTTGCTACTATTCCGGACTCGCCACAGTCCAGAAAGGCAAAGCAGGAACTTTTGTCTATGATGGAAGACAAATACAATGAACTTAAAGAAAGCGGCATGCCTGAAAATGAGATAATCGGTACTATTATCTCCGAATTTGGCAACAAAGAAGATCTTATGGAATTCCTTGGACAAAACAGTAATGACACAGCACTTGAAGTCGTAAGAGATATTCCAAATAACCAGAATGTTGCAAACAGACGCATCATATCCATGGATGAAGCATTCAAATATATCTCTGATGTATCAGCTTCAAGAAGTACTCTGGGTCTTGGCGTTTTCATGTGCATACTTGCTCCGATCGGACCTATACTTGCTTCCGGGCTTGGCAATATCTTCTTCCTTAGCCTTTTTTCAGGTATATTTGATGCTTTAGGAGTTGCAGTTTTATTTTTATTTGTTGCTATCGGAGTTGGCTTTATCCTTGTATCATGTAGCAAGAGTAAAGCATGGGAATTCCTGGAAAAAGAACCTTGCGCTCTGGCCCTGGATGCAGAACCCGGTGTACAGAATGAACTTATGGAACATCAGGAAACCAAAACATTTATGCTGGCTCTTGGAGTTCTCCTTTGCATAATAAGCGTTGTTCCGGTTACATTTTTCGGAATCATTTCATTTATTGACTTCTTCACAGAAGCACTTGGACCTGCTCTCATCTTCCCACTTGTAGGTGCCGGCGTATTCTGTATTCTTAACTCCACAAGAACAACAAGTCCTTGCGAGACACTTCTTGAGCTTAAGAACAAGTAATCCGGAGGTATAGATTTGGATAAATTTTTTGATAGATTCGATAAAAAATATTTAAAGATATGCTTATATGCTTCTATAACAACACTTATAACAATAGGCATCATCTTATTGCTTATCAGTAGTGGTTCCTTCTGGATCAAACTGTGGTCAATTTTTTCCGCAGTACTCAAGCCCATAATTATCGGCGGAATCATCTGCTACCTCTTTCTGCCAATAGTAGTCAGATTAGAAAAGCTCTTTAACAGAAAAAAGAAACATAAATGGGCAAGGCCTCTCAGTGTCCTTCTTACCTTTCTCATAGTACTTGCTGCTATCGCTCTGATACTGACTTTGATCGCAGTTGCTATCTATAAGAATATAGAATCAATAAATATTGAATCTATCAAAAATATATTTTTCAAACTAAAAGAAGACTACGAATCTATTTGGAAGTTCGTAGTACAGCAGTTGGAAGCTCAAGGTATATCTTCTGTAAACATCAGCCAAGTGGTATCTCTTGTAACCGGAGCTGTTGGAAGCTTCTTCTCAGGACTGTTATTCGGAGTGATCTTCTCTATCTACTTCCTGCTTGACAGTAGCCACCTTTCAGGATACTGGACCAGAGCTTTCAAGCTTATATTTGGTAATAAGGCAGAAGAAAGACTTGAACTGTTTTTAACAGACGCCGACAACGCCTTCTCCGGCTACATCCGCGGCCAGTTTACAGATGCTCTTATAGTTGGCGTACTTATCACCATCATTCTTTCTATAGTTGGTGTTCCTTATGCTGTTGTAGTCGGTGTATTTGCAGGCCTTGGCAATCTCATCCCATATCTGGGACCTGTTGTCGGATACCTGACCTGCGTTGTTGTCTGCCTGCCTTCAGGTGCTTTTGACAAGATGATACTTGGTGTCATCATATTTGCTATCGTAATGTTTATCGATGGTAACATCATCAATCCAAAGCTCTTATCCGATAACGTCGAAGTACACCCCTTACTTGTAGTTGCAGCCTTAATCGGCGGTGGTGCCCTCGGCGGAATCGCCGGCATGATCATCGCAGTTCCATGCGCAGCTCTTATTAAACTACAGTTTGAGAGATATCTTCAGAAAATGGCTGATAAAAGGAAGCTAGAGGAATCCGAAGCTGTTAGCAAGGATGATGTAACTGATGCCAATAGAAATGAAAACAACGATAATTAAATGGAGCCGTTAGGCTCTTAGAAGCTCATTACCTTTAGGTGATGGGTAGTTCACAAAATCATTCTATGTCCAAAATTACAGGACGTAGTTAGGACATGTTTAGAACTGCATGGATGCAGTTCTATGTCCAGAATTCTTCCACTTCTCCAAGTATTTCATCGGCAGGAAGTATAGTTGCCTTCTCGATCGGGATATGAGTTTTCTCAAGATAATATTTAATAAGATAATAACCTGTTGCATATCCTGCACAGTATGGAAGGCCAGCTTTAGGAAACTGCTGAAGTTCAGCCATCTCATCACCGTAAAGATAACCTGTTATCTCGGCAAATCCAGTTACATTAAGACCATCGTGTATTATCTCTTTGATAAGAGGCATAAGCTCCATATCTGTTTTTGTAACCCATGGTCCGAGGAACTCCTCTCCAAATATTGTTGTAGCATAGTTCTCTGCAAGACCTTCACTAACGATCATCTCAGCAAGATTTATATCATTTGTCCATTTTATATACTGATACCTTACATTATGATTGGTCTCATGTGCCAGCGCAGCCGGGAGCCTTTTTATAGTGTCAGCAGATGGAATCAGCCATCCCATGATGTATCCCGGAATGCCTCCATCACCGCAGTAGCCCTCATTCATGATCGTATAAGCATTCTTTGGATTAGCAAGGAATATAGAATAAAGATATTCTTTAACTTTAAGCTCAACTCCCTGATCTTCAAATCTCTTTAACGCCGTTTCTATAGCTTTCTGGCATGAATCCCAGATACTCTCGTCATATAAAGCTTCAATGCTTTCTCTTAACTTACTGTCTATTTCTGATGGCGGCATAAGTCCAAGTCTGTTATTAGCCATAATGATATCGTACCCGCCAGGATGCGTTGGCTTCATAGGGATGTGATATAGATCCCATTTGCCTTTAAATGGCATCATCATTTCGTAGCGGTAGATATCGTCTTTTTTATCAGGTTCTGCCAGCATTATCTTAGTGTAGATATCCGGCGAAAATACGCGGTTTACTTTCATTGTTAATTCCTCCGTAAGGGTTCTGCCTTGGTTAATTTATGTCATATGAAGTAGGTATACGTCTGTACCCGTTGGCTTCATATGAAAACTATAAACTCTTACGCTACGTCAGAGTCAAGAGAAAAAGCAGTAGATCTTTTTGAATCTACTGCCCTAATAAACACAATATTATGATGATTGCGAATGTAGTGTGGTTATCACAAGATGAAAAGTTCTCTTTTACACCTTATGATTGATGCTCTTGTATTATTTTGGTAATAATAACCTTATCATCATCAGAAATTTCAAGATTTGTAAATGCCTGTTCCAACGTAAAAGATGTATTTTTCATCAGCATCTCAACATTACTAGCTAGTGTACTAATTCTGTTTTCTTCAACATATTTTTTAGCATATTCTTTAGCATAGTCTTCAGCATATTCTTTAACATGTTCTTTGGCATATTCTTTGGCATATCTTTCAACTTTTTCGCTCACAATCTCACGACCTTTCTCTGTTTCCTTGTAATGGCGAAGTCCATCTGCCAGCAATTGAAAATCTGAGCACCAGCTCTGTTGCCGGTATATTTTTCTTGAAAACCAGTGACATCAGATCATCGTCAAATAAGTCCAGATTATCAACTATTTCATTGATATTGTTATCATTCTTATTTTGAACGACGCTGTCAACTTCTAACTCTCCCGTGAAGCCTCACACTAAAGTCGCGTGCTTCCTATTGCCGCAATCTACGTTGCGGTTGCCTTTTAGGGCATCGGACTGCGTTTCTGTCCATACGGCTAAAACTCAGTACTTAGGCAACTAATATGTTGTCTAAGACCGCATTTAAGCTAATAAGGTCAGCCAACGTGCAGGTGCTTCTCTTAGAGCACTGAGGGACTTTAGCCTCAATGTCCAACCTGTCCGTCACCGAACAGGATTTAAAAATTTCTCGTATATAATAGCGAGCTGCTATATTATACGAAGCATTAAGATCGCAGTTGTATGTTTTGCCATTTTGAAATTTACACAAACTGTATGAGGGCATATCTGCGTCCTTACCTCGAAGAACTCTGCCACTGCCATCGAAAGCAAGTCGTGATGTTCCCCATGCGCAAATATGAGATATCCTCATACTAAGTCTGTGAGCCTTGTCTGTTACCATAGATTGCACGTACTTTGCCTTCCACATATGGAGCTTTTGTTTCTTAGAGCCACGCTTTTTACCTGCAAGATCCAAGTGTTCAAAAACTATGGTGTCAGCATTGTACATTACGGCTGTTTCTATGATAAAGTTAGCTGTTTTAACAGCTATATCATCGTTAATACCTTTAGCTTTAGCCCACAGCCTCGGCATCTTACGGTTGCCATACTGCTGGGCTTTCTTTATACGGTTTACAGCATGGTTCAAACGGTCTGTTTCACTTGGCAGTCTAAGGAAACGTCTGCCGTAGATAGTGCCTTTTGAATCCATGATGCAACACGTACATGCTGAATTTAAACCAAGGTCAACGCCAACTACAAGGTTGTTTGTATCTATAAGAGTAGCCTTTTCTTCAAACGGGAAGTCTAAAAACCATTCTTTACCTCGTTTCTGAAGCGTAGGAGCGCACATCTTACGACCATTACACCTATGATAGATATAATCCATGTCTGATTTGCGAAGACTAATGGATAGCCAATTCCATGTGTTGTTATGGTATATCTTAATCTGTGCAGAATAATCGCCTGTGAGATTATACATTCCTATGCGATATAAGGATGGATACACGTACCCACAGTTATTAAGAGTAGGTTTCTTACCAGTAGGAGTTAACTTCCAGTTAGCAAGGTTAGACTTATAAGATGATACTTTGCCTATAGCTTCAGATATTGCTGCTCTGCGTATATATGACGGCATCTTATAGAATCTGGAATCGAAATCGTATTTAGGAGAAGAGTTCTCTTTGGTTTTATGACAAAGCGACTCTACATACATCATTTGAGCCTGATTACCTTTTATGGCATAAACCAAGTCCCATTCAGCCAGACATACATCCATAAGAAAATTGACAGCATCCCTGTATATAGTTACTGTCTCAGAAAATATATGATTGTATTGTTTTATTTTAACGGAATACGTGGAGTATATCTTCATGTGTTACTTTTCTTTCTGACTGCTTATATAATTAGTGATCTGCTCTTTAGTACGCTCACTTACAGTTGCTACAAAATATGATGGATTCCATAAATGTCCACCCCAAAGCTTAGTTTTGATTTCTGGATGTGTAAGAAACAGCCATCTTGCAGTATTGCCTTTGAATACTTTAATTGCATCTGAAATCCTGCATTGAGGTTTACATTCTATAAGCATATGTATATGGTCAGGCATTGTTTCCATAGCAAGGATTTTAATGTCTAAATCTTCGGCTGTACGGTAAAGATGTTCTTTAACATCTGACTCTATATTGCCAATAATGACCTTCTTACGATACTTGGTGCACCATACTATATGGTACTGCAAGCAGTATACATATCCTCTACCATGCGTTACATCTGAATTTATTGCAAATATGCTATTTTTATCCATGTCCGTATAATACCATACGTAATTAGCAAAGTCAAGAAAATGCGGCTAACTCATGACTAAAGTCACGAGGCTGAAGTCACGAGTGTGCGCCGCCAATGTTATCAACAATCGCCTTGACACTTGGCTTTCGACCAAAAATTGATTTTTCAGGTTACTAACGTGTAATTTTCAACTGTACAATGATATTATAATCCCTGTAAAATACATTATCAATTGCAAATTGATTTTTGTATAAACATATGTTATATTTTAACTGTAGAATTGATACTGATTGAGCTTCGAAAAACCAGCCTTCGAAAAACCAACGCAGCAGGAAGGAATATATGAAAAAAGACATAGGTAAAGTCATTGCCAAACATCGCAAAGCCATGAAACTATCCCAGATAGACCTTGCAGGCCAGCTTGCAGAGCACAATATCGTTATTACCAACGCAGGAATCAGCGCCTGGGAGAAAGGGAACACCACCCCCAGTGCCGAAGCTCTTCTGACGGTATGTGAGATACTTAAGATCAACGATATTTACACAGAATTCATTGGTGAGAATCCTTTGGATCCTTTTAAAGACCTCAATACTGAAGGCACTCAGAAGGCGCTCGAATACATTGATCTTCTTAAGAAATCCGGAGATTACAAGAAGCAAAGTGCAAAACTTATTGATATTAAACCTCGTCTTATGAAGATAGCCCTCATCTCTGCATCAGCAGGTACCGGTAATCTTCTTGATGAAGAGAACTTCGAGATGATGGAGATCTCAGAACCGGTTCCCAAGAAAGCCAACTTTGGCGTATACATCACAGGAGACAGTATGGAACCCAGGTTCCATGACGAAGAGCTTGTCTGGATCGAGCAGAAAGACCTGCTCGAATCAGGTGACATCGGACTCTTTTTCCTGGATGGTATGACTTATATCAAAAAATATGTAGTTAATAAATCAGGAACATTCCTTGTTTCACTCAATGCCAAATACAAACCTATTGAAGTGGGCGAATACAGCACCTTCAAAATATTTGGCAAGCTTGCTGAAGATTAATGGATACTAACCAAAGAACTTACATCGCCATAGATATGAAGAGCTTCTATGCTTCTGTTGAATGTGTTGCCAGAGGCCTCGACCCCCTATCCGCCAAGCTTCTCGTAGCAGATGCAAGCAGATCAGATCAGACCATCTGCCTTGCGGTATCTCCTGCTCTTAAAGCTATCGGCGTTCCAAGCAGGCCAAGACTTTTTGAAGCAAAACAGGCGATAAGTAAATATGAAAAGCTGCACAATACTAAAGTCCGTTATATCACGGCGACTCCGCGTATGGCGGAATATGAAAAGATCTCTGCAAAGATATATGGAATATACCTAAAGTATGTATCGCCGGAAGATGTCCATGTATACAGCATTGATGAATGTTTTATTGACTGCACGCCTTATCTTCACTTCTATGAAGATGCCGCCAGAAAGGCCTGCCAGCATCCGGCCCACTTCATGGCTCTTACCATAATACGTGATGTTCTTAAGAATACCGGCATCACAGCAACTGTCGGAATCGGAACTAACCTATACCTTGCCAAGGTTGCCATGGACATAGTGGCTAAGAAAGCTCCTGCCGATAAAGACGGCGTGCGAATCGCAGCCCTTACGGAAGAAAGCTACAGACTTCTTTTGTGGGAACACAGGCCTCTCACCGACTTCTGGCAGATAGGCCGCGGTAAGGCCGCAAGACTTGAAAAAAATCATATGTACACCATGGGTGATATTGCAGAACGTTCACAGCTGGATGAAGAGCTTTTTTATAAGATCTTCGGTATTGATGCAGAGATACTGATCGATCACGCCTGGGGGATAGAACCTGTCACCATGTATGATATCAAGCACTATAAGAGCGACAACCACTCTCTTACCAATGGTCAGGTGCTTCCAAGACCTTACAAATATAAAGAAGCCTGCATTGTATTTAAAGAGATGATCGACGTCCTGTGCTGCGATATGTACAAAAAGGACCTTGTATCCTCAAGATTCACATGGTGGATCAGCTACGATTACAAGAGCATGGAATACTTTCCTGAATATGACGGCAGACTTTCCATCGACTGGTACGGAAGACTCCATCCTGCTCACTCCAACGGAACTGTCAGATTAACTGCCGCTACTAATGCTGCAAATATCATCATTCCTAAGATCATGCAGGACATTGCAAAAAAGAGCGATCACAGGATCCTGCTTAGAAGGCTCGGTGTCAGTGCCTGCGATGTTACAAGCGATGATGGAATATATCAGCTGGATCTCTTTACTGATTATGATGCCTTGGATAGGGAGAAGAAAATTCACGCTGCTCTTCTTGAAGTCAGAAACAAGTACGGAGCCAATGCCCTACTAAAAGGAACAAACTTTTTAGAAGGCGCTACCACCAGAATGAGAAACGAGCAGATTGGTGGCCATAAGGCTTAAGCCTTATGAAATAAAAGCGCGAACGATTCTATATTATGATGATTCGATATAACCTTATACTTATTGAATTATGTAACGAAGGAGGAACGCTATGAATACCACATATAGCAATGCACTCCCTTCCTCTTTCAGATATAAAAATGTCTTAGAGAAAGGAAAGCCTGTGCATGATAAATACGACAGTTTTTCATTAAAGCATCCTGCCATGGACCTTTCAAGACGAGCGAAGATATTCAGCCCATTTGATGCACTTAAGGGATTTGATGATGAACTTGTAAAGACGCAGGCAGATGTAACAGACAATTACCTTGACGATACCATTTCAATAGATGAAGCGCCATAGCATAATTTTCTAACAGCTATAGGAGAAGTTTATGTGTACCAGATATGCCCTTGAAAAAGATCTTCCGGAATTAAAAGATATAATAGATGCAGCCTCAAGATCGAGACTCGTACAGAAATTTATTGATACCCACGCAAGGCCATTTATAACATATGGTGAAATCCGTCCTACAGATATCGTATCTGTCCTGGCTCCAAATCCCAAAGGCGAAAGATGTGCATATCCCATGCAGTGGGGATTTCTATCTAAAGATAACAAGAGAACCCTTTTCAATGCCCGCATGGAAACAGCAGGTGTTAAGCCGACTTTTAAAGATGCCTGGAAATCTCACAGATGCATCATCCCAGCTTCCTACTACTATGAATGGCAACACTTCAAAAGCCCTGATGGTAAAGAAAAAACAGGTGACAAGTTTGCAATACAGCCCGCCGGATTAACAGTGACCTGGCTATGCGGCCTGTACCGTATTGAAGACGGCTATCCTGTCTTTGTAGTCCTGACAAAAGATCCCACCAAAGAACTTTCCAAGATTCACGACCGAATGCCTCTTATCCTTCCAACAGATAAGATTGATGACTGGATAAGCCCATCGTCAGATCCTGAAGAGATAGCCAGGTATGCGCTTGAAGATATGGTTATAGAAAAAGCTGAGAGTTGACGCTCTCAGCTTTTTGCCGCTAACATAACTAAAATTTTTATCTTTCATCAATAATCCAATTTCGGACTAACCGTTGCTGAACGGGTAGCACCTCTTTATATATTGAATGTCTCACTAATGCTGATTGTTGTCAATTTTCCCAATTATTTATTCCAAGCTTCATAAATCCCCTCTTCAAACCTTTATTTACGGTTTTCTTCCCGCGCTTCGCATAGTCCGTCTTTATATCTTCATCCCATCCGCTTCTATCAAGACTTGCAGATGCCTGACACAAACTATCTGCCTTCATTACTGAGCATACAGCCTTAGATACGCCGGCATATACATTAGCAGTGCCGATATCGTCACATACGTAATTAACAGCTCTTTCTTTGCGGATACCATACTTCTGAGCTTCTGCGTAGGCGTCAATATTAGCACCTATAAATATGAATTCCCATCCATATTTCTTTTGCTGATGTTTTACCATCTTCTCAATTTTCTCGCGAGAATAGTGCCTGCTGGCATTCTCCATACCGTCTGTGGTAATAACTACGATCGTCTTTTCCGGCCTATCTTCTTTTGAACCATTCTTATGTATGTTGCTTATATGCTTGATCGCACCACCCACTGCATCAAGGAGTGCCGTGCAGCCCCTTACATAGTACTGCCTATCAGTCATCTTCTCGATCTTTTCGATCGGAATCCTGTCATGAATAACTTCGCAGGTATCATCAAACAAAAGAGTTGATACTACAGCCTTTTCGCCTGTTTTCTTCTGCTGCTTGATCATAGAATTGAAGCCACCAATGGTATCTGCTTCAAGACCGCTCATCGAACCTGATCTATCCAAAATATAAACTATCTCTGTATAACCTTTACTCATTTTCTCTGCCCTCCTGATTTTCTACGCCTCCAACCGAACTTTTATACAGGCTCCATTACCTTGCGCGCCAGATATTGACTCCTGTTATCTTGCTTATCCATTGTCTAATCCAGTAATTTCTATTCTTATTTTGGCTCATGGACTATGTCTTATACTGTATTGAGGCTTTGGCTATCTGATGATTTGATAATACCCTTTGGCAAAAGAAAAAAGGTCAACCCGAAGGCGACCTTTGTAATTATCCTTTTGACAGCGGATCTAGTCCGTAATCAAACAGCACAATATCTATTTTCAAAACATTGTAATCTTCATGCTCTATAAAATACTCTACCACCGCATCCGTCTGAGATATAGGCGACAGCGCATATCCTGCAAGCTTCAAGAAATCTATCGTTTCATCCATATTAAGCCGAAGCCCTACAGCAAGTGCCAGAACCTTTTCCTTGGACGGCTTAACCTGACCTTTCAAAAGTTTGGAAAAATATTGTTTTGATATATTTGCAGCAGCGTAAACCTCTGAATTTCTGAGTCCCTTTTTATTGATCATCTTCTGAAGATGCTTCTCGAATGATTCCTTGTAAATCCCCTTGATCACATCATCAAGTGAAGCATCACTTTCAAGATCCTTCTGAGGCTTTTCCAATCCAAATGCAGCTTTAGATGCAAGTAATCGTCCACTCCTACGCTTTCCTATAGCTGATGCATCCTTTGGACTCAATACAGGTGCATCAAGCATCCCTTCAATAACAGCGTCGAATTTACATGCAGAAGCTCCTAGCATATCTACCGGAGCACCATCACGCCCATATTCTTCGCTCAGCGCTTTCGACACATACTCATCATCTATAAAACTTGCAATTTCCTCAACAAGTTCGCCGGAGATCTTAAGTGTCTCTTTCTCAAAGACCACAAGGAATATCTCCATATCATGATCTTCAAGAAACTTTGTAAAAGAATCTACCGCGATCTCAATACCAAGCTTTGAAGGAAATCCATAAGAACCCGTTGCAAGAAGCGGAAAAGCAATCGACCTGCACTCATTATCCAAAGCAAGTTTAAGCGACTTATCATAGCAGGCTCTTAAAAGCTTAGCTTCGCCCTTATCTCCCCCATCCCATGAAGGTCCACTTGCATGAATTATATACTTTGCAGTAAGGCCGAATGCGGGGGTAATGGCAACTTCTCCAGGTGTAAGATATCCAATCTTCTCTCTTTCTGCAAGAAGTCTGTCTTTTCCTGCAGCCATATATATTGCAGAGTCTACGCCATCACCGATCGCCACTTCCGGATTAGCCGTATTAACGATCACATCCGTATTCACTTTTGTAATATCATTTCTTATGATCTGAAATGCCATACTCAGAAATCCCCAGAATTTTATTTATTTTTATTTCTAAGAGTTAATGTCACTTTATTTACTATCTTATGATATACAACAGCAACAACTATAGTCAGTATTATCGTAACTATATTTATTATAATGTTTTTAGCATCAAAAGTATTAT
This sequence comes from Butyrivibrio fibrisolvens, assembly GCF_037113525.1. Taxonomy (NCBI): domain Bacteria; kingdom Bacillati; phylum Bacillota; class Clostridia; order Lachnospirales; family Lachnospiraceae; genus Butyrivibrio; species Butyrivibrio fibrisolvens. The sequence continues at coordinate 3,377,893 of NZ_CP146963.1, forward strand.
TGATCTTATCACACACAAAGTGCACTACCTTTAAGATCTTCTCCTGAAAAAGATATGTTTCTAGCGTTATCACGCCGCCCAGGCCGCATATCTTATAAAAAAGTTTTCCTTTGATCAGGTCAAAAAAAGCCGCAAGTATAAATAAAACAGGAAGTGTCAAAAAGACATAAATCAGATATTTCCATGGATACAGCAGTGTATCAAAACGGATAATCCAAGATCCAACTATACTAATTATCAGCAAAACTATAAAAGCAATATTGATATAAACAGACAGTTCTTTTTCCCTGTTAACGATCTTGCCAAGTACTAAACCAATAAAATAAGCCGGAATCCTGAAAACAAATCCTTCCGTGTGATTGAACATACCCATAGAAGCAATAATGCAGCTTATAAGAATTATCAAAAAAGTGGCCACAAAGCATATGCTCCTGTTTCGGTCATAAAGCTTCATCCACAGTGGAGTTATCAGGTAAAAAACGATTATCGCACTTACAAACCACTGAAACAGATTCCCGTCAATCCAGTACTGTAAAGTAAGTATTTTTAATACTGCACTTGCTATCGTTGTCTCCTTTGTAGCAATTGCAAAAAGATTCCAGAGTATAGAAACCGGTAATACAGTGACCAATATCCTGAGCAGTCTGTTTTTCAAAAAGACTTTAGTATCCGGATTTTTCTTCCATGCATAACACATTGAAAATCCTGAAATAGCAAAAAAGAGATTAACTCCAAAGTCTCCAAAATTCTTGATAAGATCCAGCCAATGCGGATAAATAATATCTGTGTGAAAAATAATTATCATGATCATGGCAAATCCCATGAGTGGTGCCCTGTGCGTACTGATTTTACTTATTTTCATCCCTTTCCCCATCCCTTTACTAACCTGTTTATCAAGTATTATTTTTTCTATTTTACCAAATATTCCAACAATTATCTTTAATATGAATAAAAAAGAACTGATAAACATAAGGTTTACCAGTTCTAAATTCCTATCCGATTTTCTTCAATGGTTCCTCAGGTTCTTCGTCAAGCCCCCCGAGTGCTTCTAGATAATTTCTTATCTCCTCGATGTACCTCTCCCCGATACTGCTAAGACTCTTGTGCTTGACCGTCACGTACCCTATCTCCATCGAACTGTCAGTCTCGATCCTGTCATCTTCAAATGGAACCGCTACATAGTCATCGCCATTTAGCTCTTCGCAGATTATTCCGGAGCATAAAGTGTAACCATTAAGTCCCCTCATAAGATTGAGCATCGTAGCCCTGTCGCAGGCCTTGATCACTCTGTCATAATCTTCTGTGCTGAGTACTTCTTCAGCCATATAAAAAGAGCTTTCATCACCTTGTTCAAAGGAGAGGCATGGATACGCTTTCAAATCATCAAAGTTTATTTTTGTACGGTCGGCAAGAGGATGCTTTTTCCAAAGATATACATACGCTCTGCAATTGATAAGATGATGAAACTCCAGCTCTTTTTGTCTAAGTAATTTTTTGATAAAGACTCTGTTGAAATCGTTAAGATAAAGGATTCCAATCTCGCTCCTGTTCTTTTGAACATCTTCCAGAACGTCTAATGTTCTTCCCTCTCTTATAGCAAGGTCATACTTGGCTGTATCCAGGTTCCTTGCCAGTTCAACGAATGCCTTTACTGCAAATGAATAGTGAAGGGTCGAGACTCCGAACTTCTTTCTGATATCGCGATTAACACAGTACTTGTCGATGATATCCTCGTACTGGTCATACAGGTGCCTGAAATGAAGCAGGGCTTCTGAACCATCGGGAGTAAGAGATACTCCGTGTGATCCTCTTATGAAAATAGTTATCCCAAGCTCTTTTTCCAGATCCTGTATAGCATTTGTAAGTGACGGCTGCGCTACAAAGAGCTGCTCTGCTGCCTTGTTAAAAGAACCGCACTTTGCAATATATATCACGTATCTGATCTGATTTATAGTCATATAGTCCGTCTCCCTTGTTACCTTTTGAACTTCTTAGTCCGCCGGTATTACTGCTCCGTTATACTTCTCTTCGATATACTTACGAACAGCTTCTGAACGAAGCGCTGCAACTACTGCCTGAATTGCAGGATCATTCTCATTGCCTGATGCTACTGCGATGATATTTGCAAATGGGTTATTATCACCGCTCTCGCTAAAGAGTACGTTTGATGTGATACCTGCCTCAAGTGCCTTGTTAGTATTTGTAATAAAGAAATCGAAATCATCCTTGGTTGGAATGATCTGAGCAGAATCAAGCTCTACGATCTCGATATTCTTTTCGTAAGACACGATACTGTCAACTGTTGCGCTAAGTGTTGAATCTACGCTGTCATCAAGTGTGATAAGGCCCTGTTCTTCCAGAATCTTAAGTGCTCTGTACTCGTTAGTTGCATCGTTAGGAATTGCAACTACGTCACCATCAGATATCTCATCTACTGATGTATACTTATCCGAATATGCTCTTATAGGCTCAACGTGAATGTCTCCTGCATTAACTAAAGTAAAACCATTAGTTTCATTCTGATCGTTTACATATGGCCAGTGTGCATAGAAGTTGAAATCGATCTCGCCATTCTGAGTCTTTTCAAGTGTTGTAGAGTCTGCTGCTGTGGCTACAAGTACAACCTTAAGTCCTGCTGCTTCAAGTGATGGCTCAATGTACTCAAGAAGCTCTGAGTGAGGTGTAAGATCTGCGATCGCAGTGATCTCTCTAAGGCCATCTGCGTTTACTGTTCCAAGCTGGGACTGTGAGATGTCATAAGCTGAAAGGTCAATTAAAACTTCTTCGCTACTAGCATCAGTACCAGCATTATCCTTTGCCTCTTCACCTGCTGCCTGTGCTACGTTTGTATCTCCTTCACTAGTTTGTGAGCACCCTGCCAGCATGGCTGTTGACACCAGTGCTGTTGTAACTATTTTCAGTGTCTTTGTCAGATTTTTTTTCATAATGTTTCCTCCTTTTTCTCCTCACACCTGCCGAAAGCAGATGCCTTTTTATAAGTATATGTCTCGAAACGCGGTCTCCAAGAAGCTGAATGCCCTGCACTAAGATCACCAGGACATATACAGTTGCAAAGAGAACATCGTGTTGAAATCTCTGATAACCGAATCTTACAGCGATATCGCCGATTCCGCCTGCTCCAAAACTTCCTGCAAGAGCTGTCATTGATATTACAGATATGACTGCCAGCGTGAATCCTCTGATAAGTGACGGGAAAGTCTCTGGAATGATAACCTTTGTGATTATCTGATAATTTGTACTTCCAAGTGCCTTCGCAGCATCGATCTTGCCTTTCTCGATCTCAAGAAGGCTAGACTCGACCATTCTTGCGTACATAGGTATGCAGCTTGCTGCTATAGCGATTATGCAGGCGTTAGTTCCGTAGGACTTTCCGAAGATCAGCCTTGAAACGGGGATCATCAATATGATCATTATCATCTGGGGAAGTGATCTAAGGACATTTATAAGTCCCCCCATTCCTGTGTATAAAGGCTTGACAGGCGCAAGTCCCGTAGGATTAGTCACCGTAAGCACGATCCCGAGTATCACTCCAAATACCAGCGTTATGGCGCTTGCGATCAAAGTCATATAAAGCGTATCCCACACTGAAGGCAGTATACTGTCCCACACTTCCTTGGAAAAAGAAGCTAAGAATACTTTCCAAAACGGTTCATTAAGCAAGCTCATCTGTAATTCCTCCCTGTATATCTCTAAATTCCTGCACCATCACCAAGCTCCGTATGCTGCATCTCATTAAATACCTTTGCAAAAAGAGCTCCGGTCCTGCTTGTAGGATTCTTAAAAATATCTTCAACAAGTCCCTCTTCTGTGATCTCGCCGTTTTCCAAAACTGCCATTTTCCTGCAGGTATACTTGATCGCATCAAGCTCGTGAGTGATCATGAGTATCGTGATATTGGTCTTTTTGTTGATCTCTTTTAGAAGGTCCAGGATCTGGATAGTAGTCTGCGGATCAAGAGCAGATGTGGACTCGTCTGATAAAAGAAGATCAGGATCACCGACAAGTGCTCTTGCGATTCCAACTCTCTGCTTCTGTCCACCTGAAAGTCCTCCAGGATATTCTGAGAGCTTATCTGAAAGACCGACCATTTCTGCTGCCTCAATAACTTTTTTCTTAATCTCAGACTTCTTGTATCCATCTATTGCAAGGGGATAAGCTATGTTCTGATATACGGTCTTTGATTCAAAAAGGTTAAAATTCTGAAATACCATTCCGATCTTCTTGCGCTTCTTTCTAAGCTCCTTGTCAGAAAGGCTCAGTATTTCAGTTCCATCAACAATGATCTGTCCTGAATCAGGAGTCTCTAACCTGTTGATACATCTTGCAAGCGTAGATTTGCCGGCTCCGCTAAAACCGATTACTCCGAATATCTCTCCCTTGTTGACCGTGAGATTGACGCCATTTAAAACCTTGATAGGAACGGAATCTTTTATAAAATTCTTATGTAAGTTTTTGATAGTAACGAATTCTGCCATATATCCGCTCCTTCCTCTATTTTGAGTTTCAAATATATTTGAAACTCAGATTGCCTGTGCTTGAGCGTATTCCTCTGTATCTATAAGTCCATGCTCGATAAGAATCTCCTCAAGTCTTTCCTGAGTCATTGGCTTTGGTACTGTAAGGAATGTGTTTTTGTCGATCGCTTCTGCAAGGCTTCTGTATTCATCTGCCTGCTTTGAATTTGGATCATATGCGATAACAGTCTTTTTGTTGATCTCAGCTCTCTGTACGATGTTGTCTCTTGGTACGAAGTAGATAAGCTGTGTTCCAAGCTCTTTTGCGAATGCTTCAAGAAGCTCTTTTTCTCTATCAACATTTCTTGAATTGCAGATGATTCCGCCAAGTCTTACGCCGCCTGTTCTTGCGTATCTTGATATACCTTTTGAAATATTGTTGGCTGCATAGAGAGCCATCATTTCGCCTGATGCTACAATGTAGATCTCCTTAGCCTTACCTTCACGGATTGGCATTGCGAAACCGCCGCATACAACGTCGCCAAGTACGTCATAGAATACATAATCAAGATCTTCTGTATAAGCTCCGAGTCTTTCAAGAAGACCTATTGATGTGATGATTCCTCGACCAGCACATCCAACACCTGGTTCAGGACCGCCTGACTCAACGCATCTTGTACCGCCAAAGCCTTCCTTCATGATTGAATCAAGCTGTACATCTCCATCTTCACGAAGTGTATCAAGAACAGTCTTCTGATGAAGACCTCCAAGTAAAAGTCTTGTAGAATCCGCTTTAGGATCACAACCTACAACCATTACCTTCTTTCCAAGTTCAGCAAGACCTGCTGTAAGATTCTGCGTTGTAGTTGACTTACCAATTCCACCTTTTCCATATATCGCTATCTGTCTAAGCTCTTTCTCTGCCATCTCTATCTTCCTCCAATTTTTATTTGTGGAGTTAAAACTGCTACGCAGTTTTACACTCCAGGAGTTTAAAAATTTTTTTTAAACTCCCTTACACTCCAGGAGTTTAAAAAATTTTTTTAAACTCCCTTACACTCCAGAGTTTAAAAATTTATTTTTAAACTCATATTACCCGTGGCTAAATGTCTGTTTTGTATTAAGCACTTTAAGATATACAAGTTTTGAAATATCAATTCCTCCCGGAACTCCAACCGCATCGGCTCTGCATCTTGAGCAGTGCATGAATACATCTATGTATTTAATTGCTGTAGCCTTTGCTCTCTCAATATCGTGACAAGTCGGTGCACTGCACCATGCAAGCTCTGCCTGTGGTATGAGAGGGATGATGTTGTAGATCTTGGCTCCCGCCTCAGAAACTGTCTTTGCTATAGTCTCTATATGATCTTTGTTGATCTCAGGGACAAGAACAGTATTAACCTTAACGGATGTCCCTGAAGCTGCTACTTTCCTTATTCCTTCAAGCTGATTGTGAATGAGGATCTTAGCTGCTTCTTCGCCTGTATATCTTTTCCCATGATATACAACCGCGCTATTAAGCTGTGCCTGGATTTTGGGATCTACTGCATTGACTGTAACTGTAAGAGAATCCACCCCTACATCTATGATCTCATCTGCCCTGTCGGGAAGCATGAGTCCGTTGGTACTCATACATTTGATAAGATCAGGGAATTTATCCTTTATAAGTCTGAATGTCTTAAGTGCAAAGTCTGTAGCGAGTGTATCGCCAGGGCCCGCGATTCCTGCAACGTGGATGTCAGGATTTATTGCGATCGCCCTTCCTACTGCTTCTAGTGCTTCCTCCGGTGATATTACTTCACTTGCAACTCCCGGTCTGTCTTCATAATCATTTATCTGTCTGTCGCAGAATTTACATGCTATATTGCATCCCGGTGACACAGGAAGGTGTATTCTTCCTTTATTGCTCTTCTGGCCACGGGCAAAGCATGGATGGTTCTGCGTAAGCTCCTGGTAACTTTTTGCCACTGTACTGCCTCTTTTCTATAAAACTTCCCTTAGCCTGCAACTTCGGCTGTTCCTTAGTAAACCAACCTTTAGCCTGCTGCCAGGGTCTTACTTTCAGTATCATTTTCCTGCGCATTGTCTTCATCTTTTGCAAAGCCGTCAGCTATCAGCTCTTTTACAATATCTTCAATAAAGCCATGTGCTTCGAAGACTCTTTTGCCATGCTGTATCATGTACGAAGCTGCGGATTCGCCGATCCTTAAAACGAAGATCGCATCTGCATCTATCAAGAGGTCATACGCTGCGTCAAATCCGCCTTCGCAGTGACCCTTGCACAGAGGATTGATCCTTCTTTCTTCTACGTATTCAGCTTCCTCTTCGTCAATGTCATATATCTGAAAATACTGTGCTGAACCAAAATGTTCATCTATATATGCATTATTACTGCTGGCAAATGCCACTCTAAATTTTCCCATAATAGCCTCCTTCGGGCTCTCCTCATTCTTTATGCGAACTTTGAAAGTGTATTACTGTAGATATCTTCGATAAGACGAAGGCCGCCAGCGAATCCGACATATCCTGTTCTCATGACAAGTCTGTAATCTGTAGGGATCGCAGCTGATATGAAGTCGTAGTTCTTTTCACGGGCTATCTGCTTGTCCCAGCCTGCGCCGATGATGATGCCCTTGCCTTTATGCTCTGTTTCTCTTATCCTGTTCTGTGCAAGACCTGCATCTGGTGAAAAGAAAACCGGCACCTCTCTTTTCTTTGATATACTCTTTAGTTCTTTTTCTATCTCTTCCTGATATTTTTCAGGCGTATCATCTACGATGAACTGTTCCTTTGGAATAACTCCGGTTTCGTTTATAAGGAACTTTGAGATTCCAAGAACATATCCTGCGTCGTGGATGATGTGTGCATGGTTTGGAAGTCCGTATCTGAACTCGAGAAGGAATGTTGCAAGGTCCTCAAGCTGAGCGTAGTAGGCATCTGATTCTCTTTTTATAAATCTCTTAGCCTCAACCTCGTTGATGTCTGCGCCCTGCTCTATGGCAAAAGCAATGACTTTATTAAGGAACTTCTCTGTCTCATTTGCGCCTATCGGAATGTTTGGATACTGCACATATGGCTGGCCGTATACATCCTTAAGATGATCGACTATATCTTTTCCATACCATGGAGAAACCAGGATATTGAAGTTTGCTTTTGGTATACTCTGCCACTCACGCACACCCTCTGACTTGTCGCCAAAAAGGATGTTGACCTTAAGTCCGATAGCTTCAAGGAGGCGCTTGTACTCATCAAGGTTGCCTCTCCAGAACATATCCTGATAAGGGATTGAAGCAAATACATTGACTGTATTCTTCTGGCTTCTGAATGTGGACTCGTCCTCGTACTGACTTACGTACTGATCGATGATGGCATTGACTACCACTGAGTGTGATACGTAGTTGTTACTCTTAAATCCGGGGCTTTCAACATATACAATTGGTTTACCCTGATCTCTGAACTCTTCAGCAACAGACTGTACATCGTCGCCTACAATACCTGCTGTACATCCTGTGAAAATAACCTGAAGATCTGAATTAAGTATTTTATATGAATTATCTACAAGCTCTCTTAATCTGTTTACACCACCGAATACAACTTCTTTTTCTGAAAAGTTGGAACAAGGTGTTGTACTGCCGCCTGCATATCCCTTTGATCTCTGGAAAAAACCTGAAACCATATCACCACAACCTGGTCCTGAATGTAAGATCGGAAGTGCCTTCGGGATTGCAACTACTGTCTGCATTGCGCCAAGAGCACATGTAAATCTTTCCTGTTCAATTATTCCTGCTCCCATTTAAATAACCTCCGTCTTAGCTTCCTTAAGGAATGTGTCAGGCTGCTCGTTCATCCACCACTCTGTGTATGGATTTGAAGCATGCTTTGAAAGGTTCTCGATGAACTCTGTGTTTTCAAGAGTTTCAACGATCTTCTCACCATAGCTTATGAGTCCTTCGTAACCCATGTTAGCCTGCTCGTCTTCTACAAGAAGTGAAGGAATTCCAAGCTTTGCTGCCCAAAGTGTGATTCCGCCGTGTCTTGCAAGAAGGATGTCAGGACGAATCCTGTTAAGTACATTTACGAATTCGAATTCCTGCTTAGCGCATACATTGTAGTTAGGAACATCGCCGTAGTCTCTTACTCTTCTTTCAAGAAGATCTGCTGCGCCGTCGCCTCCGTCATAAGTTGGATCATGATGGAATACGCTTGCTCCTACAGCTTCCATTCCAAGGTCACCAACTATGTTCAAAAGTGCATGTCCGTGAGCGGATCCTGCTGTTACGTATGCTCTTACTCCTTTAAGTCTCTTACGAAGCTCTTCTATCTTAGGGAGATATTTCTCTTTTTTCTCTTTAATGATCTTTTCTGCAACGTCTTCTTTATGAAGAAGCTTACCAAGTTCTCTGAACCATCTGTCTGTCTGAATGATTCCGTATGGAGCTGCTGTTCTTATCTCCGGTACTCCGTATTCCTGTTCAAGAGCTGCTCCAAGGTATGAACCAAGTGTAGGACAGATCTGAACTGTAGCTGTTGCCTCAGAAGCATGTGCAAGGCCTTCTACTGTTGAATATGGTGTGATGAGATTTGGCTTTACTCCAAATGGCTCGAACCACTTGGTAAATACATCTGAACCCCAGAAGTTGATAACATTTATAAGTCCGTTGTCTTTTTTTACCGGGGGCTTAACCAGCTTTCTTACGATTCCGTGATAGCCTGCATCAAAACCTGTTGTCCATACTGTTGATCTGAAGCCTTCGCAGTAGATAGCAACTACCGGCTTTCCGATCTCTTCTTCAGCTTCATTTGCGATGCTTTCGATATCATCACCGATGATTGCTGATGCACAGGAACTAAGTACAAAGATTGCTGATGCATTTGTTCTTTCGTTTACTTCACGGATCGCTTTTGCAAGCTTATTAGCTCCGCCGTAAACTGTGTCTGTCTCTTTGAGATTGGTTGAGAAGATCTTTCTCTGAGTAGGATTGTCGATGCCTCTTCTTGGTTTTGCATTTACATAGTATGTAAAGTTGAACTCATGAAGGCATGATGCACATCCCACAGGTCCATGTATGATAACCGCTGCATCCTGAATAAGAGTGACCATACATGCGGCTTTGCTGATCGAACATCCCGCACACTGCTGGAATTTACGATCCCTGTTCTTAAGTCCGCCGCATCCCGATTCATTAACAAGACCTTTGGCTGATCCCTGATAACCTGTGATCGAACCAAGTCTTATCTCTCTTATGGAAACCTCGGGAATACTTACATCTAACTTGCCCATTTCTTTCCTCCTGCCTGATTTCTTAACTTTGATTATTTGTTGAAAAGAACTATATCATTGTTAAAAAATTTTGAATAATACTTGTAAGATATCTCCAGTTATAGTTAAAAGATATATCCAGGTGAATTTAATCTCGTGATAACTCTATTTCCAAAAGTAACCTGATGTTTTTTAAGCTCGTGATGCCTCAATTGCCTGAAGAATATCTCTTACAAGTTCGTCGCCGTCTTCTATACCGACAGATACTCTAATAAGGCCGTCTGTGATTCCAACACTGTCTCTTACTTCCTTCGGAATAGCTGCATGTGTCATTGTTGCAGGGTGGCATACGAGTGACTCAACGCCGCCAAGACTTTCTGCAAGTGCAAAGATGGAAAGTGCTCTGAAGAACTTGTTGATATCGTGACCTTCTGTAAGCTCAAAGGAGATCATTGCTCCGCCGTTCTTAGCCTGTTTCCTATTTACTTCATAGCCGGGATGATCCTTAAAGCCCGGATAGTATACTTTTTTCACATCTGCATTGTTCTTAAGAGCGTCAGCTATCTTCTCTGCATTAGCTACGTGTCTGTCGAGACGAACGCCAAGTGTCTTGATACCTCTTATAAGGAGGAATGAGTCGAAGGGTCCGAGAACGCCTCCTGCTGCGTTTTGAATGAATGCAATTTTTTCGCCGAGTACTGAATCATTAACTACTACAAGACCTGCAACAAGGTCGCTGTGACCTCCAAGGTACTTGGTAGCGCTGTGGATTACTATGTCTGCACCATATTCGATTGGTCTCTGGATGTAAGGAGTATAGAAAGTGTTATCTACTATATGAAGAAGTCCATGCTTATGGGCTATATCAGAAATTGCCTGAAGATCTGTAATACCAAGAAGCGGGTTAGTTGGAGTTTCTATATAAATAGCTTTTACATCACTTGTTATTGCTGCCTCAACCTTGGCAGGATCTGTTGTATCAACTGAGATAAAACCAATGCCAAAGTTATCGAAGACCTTGCTTAAGACTCTGTAGGTTCCTCCATATACGTTGTCTGATATGATGAGCTTATCGCCCTGCTTGAAAAGGCTGAGAACCGTTGTAATAGCAGCAAGTCCTGATGCGAAGGCAAAGCCCTGGGTTCCGTTTTCAATATCTGCGATGAGGGCTTCAAGGGCTTTTCTTGTGGGGTTACCGGTTCTGGAATATTCAAAGCCCTTGTGTACGCCTGGAATCTCCTGTTCATAGGTTGATGTCTGATATATCGGGACATTTACGGCGCCTGTAAGCTCGTCGCCGTAGATACCGCCGTGGATTAACTTTGTCTCTATTTTATGATTACTGAATTTGCTAACAGCCATGATCGTCACCTCGCTATATTTACCAAATAAATTCTTTTACTACATATAATTAATATGAATCAATTTCATACCATTATTCATACAGATGTTCACTGAAATATCTGTCTCCTCTGTCAGGGAATACTGTAACGATATTCTTGCCCTGTACTTCTTTTGCAATCTGCTTAGCTACATATAAAGCCGCTCCTGATGAGCTTCCAGCAAAAACGCCTTCTGTATGAGCAAGTTCTCTTGCCTGACCATATGCCTGATCGTCGTTAACCTTAACGACTCTGTCTACAAGTGACATGTCCATGGTGTCGGCAATAAAGTCATTACCAATTCCCTCTATCTTATAATCAGCGTGCTCTCCTCCTCCCATAGTTGAGCCCACAGGATCTGCCAAAATAGCTATTATATTAGGGTTCTGCTCCTTGAGATATTTGACGATACCTGAGAATGTTCCGCCACTTCCGGCACCTGCTACGAAGTAGTCGATGTGTCCTGACATATCTCTCCAGATTTCGGGACCTGTTGTTCTATAATGAACTCCAGGATTTTCAGGGTTTACGAACTGTCCAAGCTGAACAGCTCCGGGGGTAGATGCTACTAGTTCATCTGCCTTCTTGATCGCGCCCTGCATCCCGCCTTCTGTAGGAGTATTTATGATCTCGGCGCCAAGCATTCTCATAAGAGTCTGCTTTTCAGGAGAGAATTTAAGAGGAACTACGAATATCACCTTATATCCCTTATTAAGGGCGCCAAATGCAACTCCAATTCCGGTATTCCCCGCTGTGGCCTCTATGATCACGCTACCGGGTTTTAAGATTCCTCTTTTCTCTGCATCTTCAACCATTGCATATCCAACTCTGTCCTTGACGCTTCCGCAAGGATTGAAAAGCTCCAGCTTAGCATATATATCTGATGTAATGCTCTCGTCAGCTCGCTGGAGCTTGAGCATTGGTGTGTTACCGATAGCGTCCTTTAATGATTCGTAGTATTTCATCTCTTAGTCTCCTCCTTGTCTACATCTCTCTACCGTTCCATAAAATTCAGCCTTGGAAGTCGAATCTTCGAAGAAGATTTGCCTTCCGGAGTTTTAAATGCTTACGCATTCCTTTCCCTGGAAGTCGAATCTTCGAAGAAGATTTGCCTTCCGGAGTTTTAAATGCTTACGCATTTAAAACTCCTTTAATCTCATCAACTCTATCCAGCTTCTCCCATGTGAAGTCTGCATCATCTCTTCCAAAATGCCCGTATGCTGCAGTCTTCTTATAAATAGGTCTTCTTAAATCAAGTGAATCAATGATCGCTTCAGGGCGAAGATCGAATACCTTCTCGATAACCTCTACAAGCTTTTCATCTGAATACTTACCTGTTCCGAATGTATCAACTGAGATAGAAACAGGTTCTGCAACGCCGATCGCATATGCAAGTTCGATCTCAAGCTGATCTGCTGCTCCAGCAGCTACAAGGTTTTTGGCCACCCATCTTGCTGCGTAAGCTGCGCTTCTATCAACCTTTGTCGGATCCTTACCGGAGAATGCACCGCCGCCGTGATGTCCTGCACCGCCGTAGGTATCAACGATTATCTTTCTGCCTGTAAGACCTGAATCTCCGTGAGGTCCTCCGATTACGAACCTTCCTGTAGGGTTGATAAAATACTTTGTATTTTCATCAAGAAGTTCTGCTGGAATAACAGCGTTTATAACATATTCTTTTACATCTTTATGGATTGTTTCCTGAGATACATCAGCGCTGTGCTGAGTTGAGATTACGATGGTATCGATTCTCTTAACTTTTTTGCCTGAGTCATCAAACTCGACTGTAACCTGGCTCTTACCATCAGGTCCGAGGTAAGCGAGTGTTCCATCTTTTCTTACCTTGGCAAGCTGTCTTGTAAGCCTGTGGGCAAAAGAGATTGCAGGTGGCAGATACTCAGGTGTCTCATTAGTTGCGTATCCAAAGATGATACCCTGATCGCCGGCGCCTGTTCCGTAGTCCTTGTCTGCGCCTTCCTGCTTGGACTCGTATGCTTTATCAACACCAAGTGCAATGTCTGCTGACTGTTCATCGATTGACTGAAGAACTGATATGGAATCTGCATTGAATCCATCCAAGTTTTTGGTGTATCCGATCTCTCTAACGGTGTCTCTTACTACCTTAGCGATATCAACGTATGCTTTAGTTGTGATCTCACCTACGATAAGAGCAAGTCCTGTAGCTACTGTTGTCTCAGCTGCAACTCTTGACGTAGGATCCTGTTCCAAAAGTGCATCGAGTATTGCGTCTGAAATCTGATCTGCTACCTTATCCGGATGTCCTTCAGTTACTGATTCTGATGTGAATAATTTTCCCATATTTGTCTCCTCCTTCTTGCCTATTGACCGTGTTTTTTGTTTTCATACTTTTCCGCTAGGAATTGAATGATTGTATATTAGCACCCGTTTCAAGGTTTGTATAATAGTTTTTTCCTATAACAGGGTATAGGCTGTTCTTTTATGGCTATAGAATGGGGAGTTTCCAATGAAAGGCGCACCATCTGGCAAATGAATTTGTATGTGGTCTTGCCAATTGGCTCAACAAAAAACTCCTGATACAGTCTCACGACCATATCAGGAGTCTTATTATCCTTATATGAATGCTATGCACGGATGCATTGCGCAAATGTTTAGAAATTCATGGATGAATTTCTATGTGCTGATTATTTCTCTGCTCTTGCCATAGCTTCTTCGAAATCTCTTGTTCCTTCAAATACGTTATTGGAATAAGGATTGCGGCCAGCTTTGATAGAGCGCTTGATGATAACCATGATGCAGACTACATTGACGATAACAGACAGGATTGCGATAACGCCCTGTGCTGTAGGATCAGCTGTAATACCCATCTGTTCAATAGCCTGACCTGCAGCAGCTGTCTTTCCAACATTTGAATTGTAAAGAGCGATAGCCTGTTCATACAGATCCATTGTTGTAATGCCAGCTTCTGTAGCCCCGCCATATACTCTTGGAAGAGCTGCTGCAAATGTTCCTTTAAGCTGGAAGAGCGGGATAACCTGAGCCCACATACACCAGATAGCAAGTGTATTTGCACGGTTCTGGATCCATGCACCCTTGTTCCAGAATGCATTTGCAAATGTAGGAGCAAGAAGAAGTGCAACACCACAATACCAGCTGTGTGTAGGAAGGTTGAGGTATGTATATTCAAAGTTCCAAACATCATAAGCAAGAATGAACCATATAGTCATATCAGGCCAGAGCATATCGCTCTTATTCTTGTCATTAGATGTAAACAGCTTAATACAGCCTGTCATACAGAAGATGTTGATCATACCTGCGATGCAGTTAAGAACATTCCACCATCCGCCATAGATGAATACACCTTCATTTGAAGCCCACCATGCGCCTGAAAGGTCGCCAGTGATATTATATGCAGCCCATGCTGATTCAAGATCAGATACGTTCGCGATCATGATATTAGCAGCTACGATAAACCAAGGCCACCATTTGAACCATTCTTTCTTACCAAGGCCCCATTTATACTTGATCATCATGAAGCCGACGCAGCCGATGTCAGCAGCATATAGCTTGAAGTAATGGAACCAGCCATCCATATATGCCATTGTCGGGTTTGCATCACCGCCAAATGCACCGCAATGAATAGCTATGAAATATACCGTCAGAATCGCAGGAATGATAACAAATACGATCATTCCGCCAATTTTAGTGCGACGGCCAATCTCATTGATAAGGATCAGGCCTGCAAAAACCAGGATCCATCCCAGAAGCTGCATAGAAGCACTAGATGAGTAAAGCTGAAATATCATATGTATTTCCTCCTTGATTTCAAATAGTTAAAGCTACAAATTAATTATATGTATTATGCAAACAAAATTCAATGTACTAATTCACTGTATCAAGATTAATGCACGTTAAACACCCCAGCAACCAAACATAGATTCTTGATGATAATAGGCTGATTCGTATATAATCTATGTCATGATCTAAAAACAGCAGCAAGTTGTATTACAAACATTCCAGGAGGCTGATATGCTTTACAATATTTCTAATGAAGAACTTACAGTATCTATTGAAAGCTTTGGCGCCGAGATTCGCTCCGTCAAAGATAAATCCGGCCATGAATATATGTGGCAGGCTGATCCTGCATATTGGAAGCGCACTTCACCGGTTCTTTTCCCACTGGTTGGTAATTATAAGGACAAAGAGTCTGTATATGACGGCAAGACTTACGAAATGTCCCAGCACGGCTTTGCAAGAGATATGGAATTCTCTCTTGTAGACAGCTCTAGTGACAGAATCGTATTCCGCCTTGAAGATAACGACGATACTCTTAAAAAGTATCCTTTCAGATTTATGCTTGAGATTGAATATATCCTTTCAGTAAGAAGCGTAGAAGTTATCTGGCGCATATCCGGCAAGGATCAGGAAGTTATCTACTTCTCAATCGGCGCTCACCCTGCATTTAACTGCAAACTCCAAGATTCCTACCTGACATTCTCTAAGGAAAAAGGTGCATCAGCAAGCGCTCCTTCCAAGGAAAAACTCACTTCATATGTACTTAATTCAGAAGGCCTCATAACTTCTAAGACAAATGAATATACACTTGATGACGGAAAGCTTCATCTGTCTGATGAGCTCTTCGCTGGGGATGCTCTCGTAGTTGAGGATGTTCAGGCAAAAAGCGTTTCCTTATTTGAAAATGATAAGAGAATCGTTACTGTCGACTTCGATACTCCTCTCTTTGGTCTGTGGTCTCCTGCCGGTAAAGGTGCACCATTCATGTGCATCGAGCCTTGGTATGGCAGAGCTGATGGTGATGACTTTGATAAGAAGCTTGAGAATAGAAAGTATGGTAATACACTCAAAAAGGATGAGGTATTTGAAGAAAGCTATACAATGACTTTCTAATATAACTTCAAAAAATAAGGCCCTGGCTGCAGCTTCATAGTGCAGACGGGGCCTATATCATTTATATATTTTTATTTCTTACCTCTAAGGCGCTTTGTTACAGCTATAGCAGACGGTGTTATTGCAAGTCCTTCTCTGGATGTCTCTCTAAGGCACTCCGGTATCTGCTTACCGATACGGCGCATAGAATCTATAACTTCATCAGGCTCTATCGCGCTTCTGATACCTGCGATAGCCATCTGCGATGATACTACTGCGTTAACTGCTCCTGAAACATTTCTCTTGATGCAGGGCACTTCTACAAGTCCTGCTACAGGATCGCAGGTAAGTCCCAGCATATTTTTAAGAGAAAGAGCTGCTGCGTGAACTATCTCTTCGTTATTGCCACCTTCAAGATATGTAAGAGCACCTGCTGCCATAGCACTTGCTGAGCCAATCTCAGCCTGGCATCCGCCGCCAGCTCCTGCTATGCATGCACTTGCAGCGATAACTTCTCCTATACCGGCTGCTACGTAAAGTGCCTGAGCTATCTTTTCCTCATCGACATTCTTCTGCTCTTCATATGTCAGAAGAACTGCAGGTATTACGCCACAGGAACCAGCTGTAGGTGCTGCTACTATTCTTTTCATACAGGCATTGGATTCGCCCATCTTGATCGCTTTTTCCATAACTTCAACAAGATAGTCGCCGATGAGCCTATTTTCTTTCATTCTGTACTGATGGAGCTTCTCTCCGTCTCCTCCTGCAAGGCCGCTTGCAGAACGAAGTGTGGGATCATATTCCTGGTCGGCTGTTCTCATGGCGCGAAGCATAACGAGCATTTCATTAAAGCTCTCTTCTCTTGATACGTTACGCTCCTTCATGTCATCGAGCATTACAACTTCCCAGAAGCTGATATTATGCTCATTGGACTGTTTAATTATATCTGTTAATTTTGCAAAACTCATAGGCTCATCCTTCATCCAAACTATAGTAGATAACTTTAGTAATACCCTCAAGGTGGGCAAGCCACTTGATTGACTCAAGCGGAACTTCCTTATCACACTCGATTACCATAGCTGCCTCTCCGCCTCTGCTGGATCTGTAGAGCTGCATGGTTGCGATATTGATAGCCTTGTGAGCGAGCATGCTGGTAACTTCTGCAACATGGCCGGGCTGATCCACATTGTGTACGATCAGTGTAGGATAGTCTCCTGAGAAGTTAGCCTTGATTCCGTCTATCTGGGCTATATTGATAAGAGATCCTCCGATAGACTCTCCTATTACTTCAAGCTTTCTTCCGGATACGCCTGTCAAAATAAGCTGTGCTGAATTAGGATGAGCTTCTGCAAGCTCAGCTTCTCCAAAGCTCAGTTTCATTCCGGCTTCGTCGGCATACTTAAAGCTCTCCGGGATTCTTTTATCATCAGGCTTCATTCCAAGAAGGCCTGCCACTATAGCAAATCTGGTGCCGTGGCCCATTCCGGTTGCAAGAAAAGAGCCATACAGGTTAATTGTCGCTTCCGCAATTGGCTCACCCATGAGCTTTCTTGAAACATATCCTATTTTTACGGCTCCTGCAGTGTGGGAGCTTGATGGTCCAACCATTATGGGGCCTATTATGTCAAAAAGATTCAATTTGTATCTCCTCTAAATATAGAAATCATCATTAGGACTCACCTATATTATCACATAAAATGGCGAGGTGGATTAATAAACTTCAATCTTTTATGTATTTTTTTCACATGTCAAAAAAGGCATGTGCCTGTTATTAGAGTGCACATGCCGTATTTCTTATTTGATCACAAAAGTTGTAACTGAGCTGCCTTTAAGTGTAGCGGTGAATGACTGCTCGTTAGAGGCTGAAGTCAAGTCAACGCAGTCTGAAACTTCTGCCCAGTTTTCGCCATCTGTCATGGTTCCGCTGGTTCTTGTAACTGTAATGGTCTTATCAGACATTTGGCCTTCGAAGTCAGATAAGTCGAATTCCCACTTGACGTCATCCGGTCTTGTGTTAATAGCTACAATTACTATAGAACCGTCAGCAGGATTATAGGCTGCTACTGTATAATCGTCTGCGCCAATTATGCAGTAACCAGGCCTTATGTACCTAGTGAACTGACCAAAAGCATAATATTTTTTGCTAAGAAGGAGTTCTTCTGTGTCATGGTCTGCAATCGCAATTCCCCAGAACGGAACGCCTGTTGCGATTATCTCATCCGCCTCAGCTCTTGTGCAGGTGTCGAACTTGTTATTAGAATCCACATGGACATCCACTGCATCCCACATGATCCATGCTGTTGGCATCATGCCATTTAAGTCTCTGATGATCTCATCTGAAAAGCCAAGCGCTGCCTGCATTCCGGTCTCCAGCATACCAATTGAATAGGTACCGTCGACTTCGCTCATCCAGAGATTCACATTTTCATTTTCTGCAAGAGCCTTAAGTGTGCTACGCTGAGTGCCCTGATAAGCGTGAGTATCGATTCTGGTAACTACGTCTTTAGCTTCATCTGTAAGTGTGATATATGACTGATATGCAGAATCTATGCTGGTTTCATCGGTACCGCATATTACTATATCTATACCTTTTTCCTGAAGCTGCTCATTAAGTTCTACCAGTATCTTTGACTGAGACTCTCCCGGTGAAAAATGACATCCTTCCTGCTTGGGGCTCAGGTACTCCCAATAGCTTGTTGCAGGCTCGTTCATAGGCGATACACTCTGGAAATTGATCACACCTTCATTTGCCCAATGCTCAATGACGTCAGCCATATAGCAGGCAAAAGCAGTATAGGAATCTTCGCGAAGATTGTCAGCTGACGGGTCAGCTCCTCCTGAACTGCAACCGCTAACTGTCATAAAATAAGGCGGTGAGTTTGAAAAAGCTTCTGCAATGAACTCATCTCCTGCCGCATCTGCAGCAGCTTTCAATATATTCATCTGATTCTTGTCAGCTTCCCAGTCATAGTTCCATGCAAAGCCGCACTCAAAATCTGCCCTGTCAAAATTCTCTTCATAGTATTCTTTTGAATTTGCTGTCAGGTCTATTTTGGTAACATCTACGCAATAGCCCGGAACGATAGAGTCTGAGCGCTCGATATGAGATTTATGAAGGAATGGATTTTCATCCTGCATGCTTTCAATCTCAGAATCAGACAAGTCGCATACATTATCACCGCCGCCAACATTGTATCTTCCGATAGTCATTCCAAGTCCATTAACCGGGTCAAAAAAAGCTGTGGCAGCTTCGCTTGTAAGCTTCTCGCTATAACCAAGCCTGTTAGCCCACCAGCAAAGTGACGTTCCAAAGCCCTGGAATTCTCCATAGCCATCGCCATTTGTATCATTAAAAGTCTGCGCCTTAGACAGATCAAGTTTGATAGTTTTAGTTACTTCCAGTTCCATGTTCCCATTCTCCACATTAGTATTATTTCCTTCACTACTTCCCACGCCTGACGTAGAAGTCCCGGCGCCGCATCCGATTTCAAATGCTGCTAGCATTCCTGTAAGCCCCAGGGTTGCGGCTTTCTTAATTCCTTTTTTCATAGTTAACCTCATGTCGCGAGTAAAACGAGTGACTAATGGTTTAAGTGGTGGAGCTCGCGACACCACTTTGTGAAGTTTGAAAATTTTATATTTTCAAACTTCCCCTCACGTAGTATTTACTATTCCCATAAAAAATACTTTTGCCGTTGCAGTGAACTTTATTCCCCCCTCTTCGCTGCAGGTTATAAGAATATTCTACACTTCTGCTCTTAGAAAAGCATGAAAAATGCATTATATTTTTCGGAAAAAAACCTTCTTCACAAAAAATATAATGCATCGATAAAATACAACTCATCAGCTACCTGATAGCCTCAAGAATTTTCTACTATGCTATACTTTTAAACTATTTCTGCATTCCGCAAAGTGCAGTATGTAAAGCCGTCTTCCTCGTATGTATCAAAGACTCCCACAACGCAGATATCCCCTCCATCTTCCGGGAAGTCGTCAGGATAAGTGAAATCCTCAGATGGCTCAAATTCTATGCCTTGTGAACAGCATGCAGTTGCATCCATTATTATGCATGCAAAATAATACTTATCATTAGCTTCATCATAATAGTACGTAAACATTCCGTCCATCTTCACTGTCTTACCAACATAGTTCTCCGGATAGAACATCATGTCATAAACTTCGGAATATACAACTGTTGCAGACAGCGTTGTAAGATCTATATCAATTCCATCAGTGCTGCTATTTGTAAGATCTGATTCACTGATAGGATCCGGCTCCGGTGCGCCATCATTAACACCGCTCTGTCTGCCGCTTCCGGTGCTATTCGAAGCCTGACTTGCAGAATTCTGAGATGAAGAATTCTGGTCATTACCAGTCATAGAAGAATTTTGACCATTATTGGACTGCGCTGATGAATTCTGATTAGTAGTATTTTGACTGGAGAAATCCAGAGCGGATGAATCCTGACCGGATGCGTTGTTCTGATCCTCGTTTGCCATTCCCTGCTGAAGCACATCATCAACTGTAGGTGCGAGTGTATTTGGTCTTGACGGGCTTATGTCGCTACATCCAGTCAAAGCCATAATTGAAGTGCATACGAATATAGCAAAAATTTTATTCCACTTTCTATTTATACCAATAGCATTTTTATTACATAAACCGCTATAATCCGTACCATCTTTACAGCTATTACCCTTTACAAATCTGTAATTCTTCATATCCGCACTCCTTCCCTGATTCTTCCTGTGATACAAAATACCAGAAAGCCAGCCACATCAACAGCCACAATAGTTGATCCTACCGGCGTCCCCGCAAGGATAGATATTACCATTCCAAGAAATGCGCATACTACAGAGAAAACTGCTGAGCAGACCGTAACTGCCTTAAAGCTTCTAAACACTCTCATTGCAGAAAGTGCAGGAAATATAACAAGAGCTGATATCAGAAGTGATCCGACAAGGTTCATGGCAAGAACGATAATTACAGCGATGACTATTGCGATAAGGAGGTTATAGGCTCCTGCATTAGTGCCTGCTGCCTTTGAAAAGTTCTCATCAAATGTCACTGCAAATATCTTGTTATAAAAAAGAATGAATATCACTACAACCGCAATAGACAAGGCTATACAAGCCCACACTTCTTTCTGCGTAAGGGTAAGTATTGAAGTTGAACCAAACAAGGTACTGCACACATCACCCGAAAGATTTGATGATGTAGAGAAAATATTCATTAGAAGATAACCAAATGCAAGCGCTCCGACAGAGATCATTGCTATGGCTGCGTCGCCTTTTATCTTCGCATTCTGACCTGTTCGAAGAAGAAGCACCGCACTTATAACAGTTATCGGAAGTATCAAAATCATTTTATTAGTAAAATTTAAAACTGATGCTATTGCTAAAGCTCCAAAGGCGACATGTGACAATCCATCCCCAATATATGAAAAGCGCTTGAGCACGAGGGTTACGCCAAGTAGTGACGAACATAAAGCTATTAGTACGCCAACTATAAGTGCGTACCTTACAAATGGATATTGAAGATACATAAAAAGCTCATCTATCATTACTTATCACCTCTTGCTCTCTTAGAAACATTTTTCCTATATCACTTTTCATATACTCTTCTTTTGTGCCGTAAAAGATCTTTTCACCAATATGAAGAATATGGCTGGCGTAGCGGACTGCTGCCTTAATATCATGAGATATCATGATTATGGTTATGCCTTCCTTGTTTAGCTTTTGTATAGTTTCATACATTTGTGATGTAACCTTAGGGTCAAGTCCTGAAACCGGCTCATCAAGAAGAAGGATCTTTCTGGTCGCACATAAGGCTCTTGCAAGGAGAACTCTTTGCTGCTGGCCTCCTGACAGTTCTCTATAGCATCTGTTTTTTAGATCAAGAATTCCCATGCGCTCCATATTGGTATCAGCAAGCTCTTTTTCTTCCCTTGTATAAAAGGGCCTTAATTTGCAACGCCCCTGGCATCCGGAGAGAACAATCTCTCTCACAGATGCAGGAAAGTCTTTTTGAACTATTGTCTGCTGGGGAAGATAACCGATTTCGTTCTTCTTAAGCCCGTCACCTGTCAAAATGCTGCCGTCTATCGGCTCCTGAAGATGCAGCAGGGTTTTCATAAGCGTAGTTTTGCCGCAGCCATTTTCTCCGACTATACAAAGATAGTCACCTGAATTTACCGAGAAATTTAGATTCTCTATTATAGCCTTCGACTCGTACCCGAGCGACAGATTCTGAATTGTGATCAAAGCCATGTTTATCCTCTTTTCCAGCCAGTTATATAACCAATTGTTTAATATATATCTTTTTTATAAAAATCATCAAAGTAGATATAAACTTTTTTGTTCAACCAAATCACTGTCAGTTCAAAGCCTGAGTCAAAACCTCAAGATTTTTTTCCATAATAGAAAGGTATGAAGCGCCGGCCGTGACGTCCTTTGAAGTTGTTGACTGCATTGAGTCCATTGTAAGGATCTGCTTGTTGCCATCCTTGGTGTTTGAAACGATTGTTTCTGCGATCTTGTGCTCGGCACCTTCGATTGTCATAACAGCAGGAAGTGAAAGCTCATCTACTTTCTCAGAAAGGAATTTGATGGTCTCAAAGCTTGCTTCAGTCTCAGCTGAGCATCCAACGAAAGCGGCATAATAGTCAAGGTTGTAATCGTCAACAAGATATCTGAACGGGAAGCGGTCACCAAATAAAAGAGTATTATATGTAGCGCTCTCTACTGCTGACTGATACTTCTCGTCGAGAGTTTTGAGCTCTTCAATATATGCTGCAGTGTTGTCTGCGTAAGAGCTGGCATTATCAGGATCTATCTTCTGAAGAGAATCTGAGATGTTCTGAACGAGGACCTGCGCATTTTTAAGAGAGAGCCATACATGCTCATCGTACTCGACTTCCTCTTCTTCACCTTCTTCGGCCTCTTCCTCTTCTTCCTCTTCAGCTTCCATACCTTCGACTACTTCTTCCTCTTTGACAGAATCTCCAAGAACGTCGAGAAGATCGATAACTACCATATCCTTGTTTGTAGCTTCCTTGAGAGCATCCTCAACCCATTCATCAGACTCGCCGCCTACATATATGAACAGATCGCAGGTTGCGACTTTAAGAATGTCATCTGCTGTAGGCTGGTAGCTGTGAAGATCTACGCCATTATCAAGAAGCATTGTTACTTCCGCATCGGAAGCCTTGTCACCAAGTACGTTCATAACCCAGTCATATTCAGGGAAAATAGTTGTTACGATCTGGAGCTTGTCTGTGCCAGCTGCAGATACTGTGTTTTCAGAAGGTGCTGTGCTCTTATTGCCACATGCACAAAGAAGGACCGCTGTCATAACAGCGACCATAATGATAGATATGTATTTTTTCATATAAAACCTCCAAGAATAATAAGCTTTCAAGTCAATAATTATTTAATGTTCCTGTCGTGAATTAAAAGGCTATACCAAAACACACGCCTAAGTTATATATCAAAAAGCGTGTACAACAATAAAAGGTATAGTTATCCCTTGGAGGTCTTTTTAATTATTCATACGGATTTTTCTAGAAATAAGAGTCTGTTTCTGAATATCAGAGACGAAAAGAATCGCGCAGATTATAGCGCAAATAACAGGAGCGATGACAGAAATAATAAATGCAAGGCCACCGCCTATTTTATGAAGCACATTCTCACACTGCTGAACGCAGGCACAGATTGGACAGTCTTCTCCTATACAATCATGGCCTGTTTCAGTAGAAATATAAAAGGCAGAAAACAGCATAACAATGATCATTAACATACCAATGATACCTGCCGCAATTCTTTTCTGCTTAGATACATCTGAATTTGGCATTGCTGTTTCCTCCCTTCTTGAATTTATTTTGAGAACCGTTCCCAACTACTATACAACCAACGTTTTGATTTAGCAACCATAAAAATATCCCCTCATATTGAGGGGATAAATATTGATCGACTTTTTTAGCTATTAGCCTTATCAAATGCGATCTGCTTAAACAGGTTGAACAGTCCGCTCTTGATAGCTGTATTATCATGATCTGCGCCAGTGATCTCGTACCAGATATGATCAGCTCCGTTAGCTTCTAAAAGCTCGTGATACTGCTTCGGATATGTTCCAACTACTGAATCCTTGCTACCGCAGCAGATTATGAATACCTCAGGCTCTACTGCGCCATCAGCAAATTTCATCTCGCTCTCTTCGATCATTCCCTCGTGAGTCATGAATTTATCTGTTGTGGGAACGATTCCCGGTGCTGCAGAGATTGCACATACATAACCAAAGAGCTCAGGTCTTTGAAGTGTGATATAAATTGTCTCTCTGCCGCCCATTGAAAAGCCTGCAAGATAAGTATTTTCTCTACCTGTAAGAACTGAATATTCGCTCTCAATGTGAGGCATCAGGTCATTAACAAGATCGTTGATGAAATTGTCGTAAGGAAGAACGCTCTCGCTATCAAAACCAGGCTGCTGGTTCGGATCAGATGTTGCGTACATGTTAGGGCACACAACGATTGTCTCATCTATGAGCTCATCTGCCGCCATATTGCCTACGATCTCTTTAATTCTATTCTCTCCATCTGAGGAAAAAGAGTACTCATTACCAAAGATACCATGTAAAAGGTATAAAACCGGATACTTCTTATCTTCGCTATAATCTGCCGGAAGAAGTATGCTATACCCCCTCTCCAGTCCGCAGGTTTCAGAATAATAAGTTGCATGTGTGAACTCGCCGTATTCTACATCACCGCGCTTTGACTCGATCATTAATGGACATCTTTCATCTATCTCATCATTAAGAACGAACTCTGTGTCAGCACCTTCTGAGTCATCCTCTGTCTTTATTCCTGAAGCAAAAGAGCTTAAGTCTTCACTACTGTTATCTGTAGCAGCGCTACTCTCCCCAGTGCTATTTGCTACTTCCATGCTAATCTCTTCGTTACTGTTTTCTGCTCCCATACCTTTGTCCTCCTGAGAATTTGCTCCACATGCACATAATGCGGTCATAACTGCTGCCAATAAAATCGAAATGCTTTTCTTTCTCATAACCGGCCCCTTTGAACTGCATTTTTCATATTCTAATATCATCATAATCATGTAAAAAGCCGCTCACAAGCTATATATTGCTATAATCATGCTATTTGCATTCATTAATCTGTGTTATTGATTTCCAACTGATTTGTTCTTTCAAATATTCATCAACTTGTTTTTGGATCTCTTCATAATCTTCACCCAAAACATGCGTAAAGGGCTGTTTTCGGTGAGCAGTAGTTTCAATACTTGATCGTAAAGACCAACTTATCAAAAACACTACCGTCATTAGTAAACTAAACCCAGCAGAAAATTTAAATTTTCTCCAGGCAATATCTGATTGTATTTCATGAACTCCTTCCGGATCATATATATAAATAAAGATATCATCTCCAGGTTCTAGACCTTTTTCACTGGTGCATACTTCTCCTTCCAGCGTCTTGCCTTTATAATCATAGCTAACATTATATGTCTCATATATCTCACCACGCCTACTATTTACTACAACAATCTTTGTCCCTCTACTATAAATGACCTTTCCTCTAAAATATTTGGATTTCTTATATCTTATTCCTTTAATCCAATATATAATTGTCAAAAACCAACATATCGGTATAATACAACCAGTTGCAAAACAAACTGCTTCCACATCCACTTCCACTGTAATCCAAAACCTTTCTACCTAAAAAGCGATCAATCTATATGGTCTACATAGTAGCACAACTATAAATAACTTACCATCTAATGGCGCTCATTATTCACTTGCTTTAAGCTCATTCTCAGTAACTATTATTCCGCTGTTTTATATTCAATACCATATTTGTCATGTAAATACTCAAGTGACTCTTCATTGTTCTCAATAAACTCTTCAGAAAGCTCATATGTATGGTTTTGATTTCCAAAAGTTACTGTATTCTTATAATTACTATCGTTATCGATATGTTCCATTCCCCATGCTATAAGCCCAAATATTAAAAACATTATAACCATCACCGAACCAGCCATAGCATAATGTTTAAAATGTTTCCAGTCGATATCTGATTGTATTTCATGAACTCCTTCCGGATCATATACATAAACATCTATTTTGGCTCCGGGTCTTAGCCCTGTTTCAGTCGTACGGACTTCTCCTTTTAGTATCTTACCTCTAAAAGCATAGCTGACATAATATGTCTCATATATCTCACCATCACGACCAAAGTGAACAATCTCTACTTCTTTACTATCAATAACTCTTCCTCTAAACTTTTTGGACTTCTTATATCTGATTCCAGAGACCAAATATACAATTCCTAAAGAAATAAAAATTGGCAATAAAACTATTCCTAAATAACCTGAACTTGTTCTCATAAAAACCTTTCTATATTCAAAACAAAAATACAATTGATATATGAGGCCTGCATATATCATAACGATACATAGCTTACCATATAGTATCTTTATAAATAAATAATAATCGCAGCAAAAAAAGACGTATAATTCCTGTACTCACAGGCTATACGTCTTTTTAATACTGCTGTTATTCTTTTACTAAATCATTCAGTTCAGACGGATCCTGTATCTTTCAAGATCTACCTGATCACATTCTAAAAATACTGTTTCGATATACTCTCCGCCATTTGCAAGAATTGTCTTTTTACTTGCTTCATTTGTAGGAATACAGCTTACACCTATTTCATCAAATCCAAAGCTCTTAAGAAAATCCAGGGCTTTAGCAAGTATCCTCTTAGCGTAACCTTTTCTTCTTTCTGAAGGTCTTACTGAATATCCTACATGTCCGGTATATTTCTCCATTCTCTCAGTGAGAACGTTGTGAACCTGCATGCAGCCTACCATTTTCATATCTGATTTTCTAAAGGCCATAAGGACATTGCCCCAGGCGCCGTGCTCATCTGCTTCTCTGCTTGGATTCGCCCAGCCTATACAGTGATCGACATACTCCTTCATATCAGACATTCTTTTCATAGAAAAGCATCCATCAAAGCTTGAATCAGCATCAAGCATCTCCTGCCTGTAAGCAGCGATCTCATCAGCAAAATCCATAGACGGCTCTAAAAATAAAAGCTCATCTTCGTCTTCATCAGCCTGACCTGCCACATATTCAAGTGAGAACTTCTCACAGATAACTCTGGACTCTTCTGTAAATTCTATTCCGTATTCCTCGGCTTCCTCTTCAAAGAACTCCTTATGAACTTCTCTCCAGTATTTAAGAGAGCGGTCACCCTCTCCTTCAGAATATGCATGATATGGAGGCACTTCATTAAACTTTCTAATGTATACGTCATAATCTCTTATAACGCACATTGCTTCATCTTTGCTGTTTAATAAAACGCTGTATTCACCAGCTTCCGGAATCTCGTCAAGCTCTCCTTCAGCTTCATATGCATCGTAGAGACTTGCTGTTCCAAACTTCTTACCTTCAAGTACAAGCTGCAGGAGCTTGTCTCCATCCTCATCTTCGCCAAATCCCCATGCTTCATAAGGGGTATTTATATCTATTCCTTTTTTAGTGCAAAATTCTTCCCATAACTGTTCTGCTGTCATATATGTCTCATGGATTGTCCAATATATGAGAAATGCTAATATAATAATCAGCTAAATATATAGAGGACAATCATACCTCTTTCTTGTGTAGTTTCATTAGTTTTAGTCATTGTAAATTTCATAATTATCCTCCTTTCTGCTCAACGTGAGCTTAAACCTATATTTATAGCAACAAATTCATTGTACATATATAAGAACACCTGTCAACCACTATCTCCGCACACGCAAAGTGGCTCAATGCCATAGCAGTCCTGAGGCTGGCAGCTGATAAATGATTTTGGGGTCTCTGAAAATTATATTAAATTCAAGAGCGTGATAGATGGAATAAGATATTCTGCTTGGGATTCACCTGTTTGAGCGAAGCGAGTTTGAATCCCAGAATATATTATTCCAGATATCATGCCTTGAATTTTATATAATTTTCACGACCCCAAAATCATTTATCAGCTGCCAGCCTCAGGACTACTATGGCATTGAGCCACGTCCCCTCACATTACTACAACTTTATTTTTGCCTGTATTCTTGGCTTCGTAGAGTGCTGCGTCAACGGTCCGTAGTGTATTGGTATAATCCCCTGTATAGCCTGATACGCCAACCGAAATCGTGAATGGTACAGGCGTATCTTTGGCTTTCTCAATTTCAGATCTCACCTTCTCCATACGTTTACGAGCATCATCTATACCGCAGTTTCTAAGGATTATTACGAATTCTTCGCCTCCATAACGGATTACATAATCCTCTTTTTCAGCTTCCTTGGACAGCATCTGTCCTATATAAAAAAGCGTTATATCACCAGTATAGTGACCGTTATCATCGTTGATCTTCTTGAAATCGTCTATATCCAACATGGCTATAGATACAGTCTCATCTTCAGACACATCCTTTAAAGTGTTATCTGATACTATTTTTTCCAAAAGATGTCTGTTATAAACCTGCGTCAGAGGATCTGTTATCATTGCCTGTTCAAGCTTTTGGGAGATTCTGTAACGGTCCAGGAAAAAAGCTGTCATAATGTACTGAACAAATATAATACCCATTATAATTGGAATCTCCAGTGAAACGATCTGTTCATAATTAATGTAGTGAATAAAAGTGTTAGTAATAACAATTTCTAATACATATATGATTCCATTGATGATCGTATCTTTGGGTGTTGATACATATCCAATAACAAGCCATAAGATATTAACTATGATTATTCCTGTAATAGAGTTGCTGTTATCTTTGAGATTATAAGCTGTCCAGCTGGCCGCTATGATCATTCCATGTCCAAGGAAGAAGTCCATGAAGATTACCACACGTGAACTACTACTTATATTCGTAACAATAAAAAAGACAGCTATAAATACAAGAATAGAAAGTCTTGGAATAAGCGTAGGAAGAACGGATCCATTGATCATGTAATCCGAATAGATAAAGAATATGGTAGTAAGGCATGCAACAAGAAGGCCAAGCTCAACAATGCCCTGATAATACTCGCACTTAGCCCGATAAAACTCCGCATTTTCCTTAGGACCCATTGATCTAAGTTCTTTTAACAAAGCAGCTATCGTTTTAATGCCACTAATTATCCTCATATTCAATACCTCTAACTATAATTGTATCAAATATACGTTAATTAGTGAACATCAATTCGATAGCTGCAATTATTATATTCTTAAGTTAAATACTATAGATTTTCAGGCCAGTTCAGTAATTTCTCTCTTGAACTCAGCTTCGATATCTTTAGTCACAGTAACCTTGGCAGACTTTATCTTAAGTCCTCCCTGAGCGAAATAGAACTTAAGGTAGAAGTTGCTCATAAAGGCAGGAATAAGGTCTATCTTAACAGTCTTATACTCTTTGTCCATTCCTGTAAGAGTAAAGGACTTAACAAGCTGCTTGTCCTGGAATACAGATACAGGAAGCTGGGCTACATCAGGCTGATTGTCAGCTTTAAGCACAAGCTCCAGCTCCATAAGGCACTTCTTGGGAGCAGTTAAAACAAAGGTTGTTGTGCTGCCCTTTTCAACCTTAAAGTCTGAAGGATCAAGCTGTGTAACATCTTCATTCATCTTAACCTTGATCATATCCTGAAGATTAGCGTCTTCTTCTGATACTGCATCTTTAAGCTCTTTATCAAGTTCAGACTCAATACCAAGCATATGCTTATATGCAGGTGTCTTTAAAAGGAATCTAAGGATATTGGCAGCTCCTCTTGCAAGCTCAGCTCTTGTTAACTTTCCTTCAAGAAGGGCGCTGTCAAGGTTATCGTGGCCTGAGTTTTTCTCTGCATCTGCGTTGACCATGTTAAGATCGTTCTGGGCACGTACCTGAGATGCTACGTTAGCATAATCGCCGGGAGCACCTGCTTCGTCATTACCCATTGCCCACCAGTCAGTCATTACGATTCCGTCAAATCCCCATTCTTTTCTAAGAATAGTTGTAAGAAGATCATAGCTACTAGCTGTCCAGATTCCGTTTACAGGGCCATAAGTACTCATGATAGCTCTTGCGCCGCCTTCTCTAACAGCAATCTCAAATCCTTTAAGGTAGATCTCACGAAGAGCTCTTTCTGATACTATGTTATTAACAGTATGTCTCTTAAACTCCTGTGTGTTGCCTGCAAAATGTTTGATAACACCGGTAACATCATAGGTGTGAAGACCCTGAAGCTGAGCTTTAACAAGCTTACCAGTAAGGAATGGATCTTCTGAGAAATACTCAAAGTTTCTTCCGTTAAGAGGACTTCTGTGAATGTTCATTCCAGGTCCTAAAAGAGCGTCTATTCTATGTCTTCTAAGATCAAGACCTTCCCATTTAAAGAGCTCTTTGTTGATCTCTTCATCAAAGGTACATGCAAGGCAGGTGCCGTTTGGAAGTGAGAATGCGTGTGTTCCGCAGTCCATACGGATTCCTGAAGGGCCGTCAGAACAGCCTCCTGCAGGGATGCCAAAGTTTTTAAGAGATTCTGAAAGTCCGCCATATGCTCCTGCTATTCCGGCAGTAACCTTAGGTGAGCACATTCCTTCGCCTCTTGCGATGGTACATAGATCCTTATCTGAAAGCTGGGCTATAAACTCATCAAGAGATACCTTTTTATCCTCAACATCTTTTAACTTAAATCCCTTATCACCTGTATAAGGAAGAGCCTTAGGAAGTCTTTCTTCTCTCTTTTTATTAGGATCAAGAATTCTTGTAGGTACATCTTCATAGATCTTTACAAGTTTTCCGCTTTCTAACGCAGGGCGAAGGCGCTTAAAGTCCTGAACAGGAGCATATGCTTCTTCGCACTGCATTACAACTTCAAGCTCATCAAGAGTGAATCTTCCAACAGATTCTGCGCTTCTTACATCAATTCCTGCAAAGAACTCATACTCACCCTTTTCAAGTACGTAAGCTGACTTATGGCCTGTAACGCCGCTGTCATCGTAAGACGCGAGCCAGTACTTTGGAATCTCGAATTTGAGTTCCTGGCACATTCCAGGATCAAGAAGATCTGTCTTATCGAAGCTGCAGAGGACTCTTTCAGGTTTTCCAAGCTTACCCTGAGGTGCCTTAACATAAACCTGAACAACCTCTTTACCGGATCTAGCGCCTGTATTTGTAACTTTAACTTCTACAAAAACGCTATTTTGGTCATAGTTAAAAGAAAGAGTCTCTACGTCGAAGCTTGTATATGAAAGGCCATATCCAAATGGATACAGAACGCTATCCTTATCAAAGGTTTCAAAATAGCGGTAGCCAATGTAGATATCTTCTGACTGTATATTTTTCTTCTCTGAACCAAAATTTTCAGTTGATGAATAGTCTTCTATATCTTTGGCAATTGTATCTGCAAGCTTACCGGACGGATTAACAACGCCTGTAAGAACGTCAAGAACAGCATTACCACCTTCCTGACCGCCCTGCCATACGTACAGAACTGCAGACGGGTCAATCTCTTTAACCCACTTCATATCTATGATATTGCCAACGTTAAGAAGGACTATCGTGCGGTCAAATGACTTACGAACTTTCTTCAGTGCCGCAACTTCTTCATCTGTTAATAAAAAGCTTCCCTGTTCGTTCTTATTATCCTTGTCTTCGCCTGCTGTTCTTCCGATTATGAATACAGCTACGTCAGACTCTTCTGAAGCTTCTTTTACCAGAGCATCATCAAGTGGCATTTCCTTCTGGAACCAGGGTTCTACTGCCCATCCCGTTCCAATATCAAAGGGATTTTCTTTGACAAAAGACTCATATGCTTCTCTGACTTTTTTGTTTACAACTACGTCTTTAGAAGCTTCAAGCGCTTCATATATACCAATTACATAGTCAACGTTAACCATTCCTCCTGAACCGGTTCCGCTCTTATAATAATTCATCTGGCTTCTGCCAAATACTGACACCTTGGTGCCTTTTTCAAGAGGAAGTACGTTTCCATCATTTTTAAGAAGTACGATACCCTCTGCAGCAGCCTTTCTGGCCGTCTGCTTAAATTTTTCAATATCCCAGGTCTTTCCCATTTCTCTCTCTCCTTCAACTCCGGATTTGACGGAGTATGCAATGTCAATTCAAAGGCGAAAACAAAGCGTTTTCAACCTTTTACTGCACCGATCATTACGCCTGATTCGAAGTATTTCATGATAAAAGGATATACCACGATCATTGGCGCACTAGACACTATTATAACGGTAAGGTCTCCTGCACCGTCAAGTCTTGCTGACTCTTCAAGTGGTTTTGATTTTTTATTAACTTCTTCTTACTAGCTTTTTTGAATTATATATTCAGAATTGCAAGAATCAAATTTTTTTAGCTCTCACCATAAACATAAGTTCAGTGATATCTTCTCTCTGGCATTCCATATATCCATCAAGCACAAATCCGCATTGTATCAAGCCTCCGAGATATTCCTCCATGGAATGGCCGTATTCGATCCATCCTGAATCGTCAAAATCTTTTGAACACCATGGCATCTTATGAACAGCCTTATAGTAACCGCCATTTTCATCTTCAACGAAGTCGCAAAGATAGTTAACTGGGCTGGGTGCCATAATAATGAACTGTCCGCCATTCTTAAGAACTCTGTAGCACTCTTTGTATACCAATAATAGATCGGGTATGTACATAAGTGATGGCGGATTGATTATAAGGTCAAATGATTCGTCCGCAAACATGGACAGATCACACATATTGCCTTTTACTATTTCGATATCTAGATTTTCTCTATCAGCAATCTCTCTGTCTTTATCAAGCATCTTATTAGAGATATCAATAACCGTAACTTTAGCTCCTGCACAAGCTAAGATTGGTGCTTGCAGGCCGCCTGCGCCGGCAAGACAAAGAACACTTTTACCTTTTATGCCCTTCAACCAGCTATCCGGAACTTCCTTGTCATAAAAACGCAGAATTGGTCTGCCATTTCTAGCTGATTCAAGTTCTTCATCAGTTGCGCAGGCTGTCCAATCTGCCTGATTGACTACCAGATTATCTATATTTTCTTCTACTTGTTCATATACATTTTTCATTATTTATTATTCCTATATTTTTTATATAATTAATTAAAGACATGTGCTTCCTTCTTAGAAAAACACATGTCTCTATCATAACATAGTGAATGACTGCTATGTGCAGCGTTTATCGCAATATCAGACTAATTTTTCATTTCTGTATTGCCTGTAACATATATTCAGCGTATTGTTTAGCAATTTCATAGTCATAAGAAACTTCTCTGGCATCAGCATATTCAGCCATAGCTTCTTTGATCAAATCTTGATACTCTTCCGGGATATTATTTAAAGCCCATTCACCGCCTTCTTTTTTAGAGAGGACTAATTCTTCTTTCTTGTAAGCAAGGACTCTTGCAAGGTTCAAAATTATATACATTGTATTATCAACAATGTCTTCCTTCGCCTCAGCAATATCTTCCCAAATTGAATCCATATAATCAACTTTAGGAACAGGGGCAAAAACTTCTTCTATAGGAAGACCACACAGGCACTTTCCTCTTTTACTAATAATTGTAAAGTGAGCTGCCAGATCCTTGTCAGTTCCCTTCATCTTATCAATATAATCTTCTGGATTATCCTTATACCATCCTGTATGCGCTACTGAAAAGTGAAGTTCAAAAGGTGTAGGATAAACAAAAGGCTTGCACATATTTTTAGTTACAATGCTCATCTCAATTCCCTTTGCAGGACCAGCCTTATTAACTTCTACAACCATATCCATGAATCTGCGCTTAACATCATCCTGCATAGGCTCGTCCACTACGACGATCAGGTCTAGATCACTCTTTTTGGGGTTATAGCATCCCATCACCGCTGAACCATGTAAATATATACCTGTTAGATTATCTTCCAATATCTCTTGAGACTTTTTGACAAATTCGTTTATTACTTTTTCCATACTTTTCCTCGCTAAAATATATCAAGTATCTTCAAGTATTTTCAATCC
The DNA here is from genome assembly GCF_037113525.1 of Butyrivibrio fibrisolvens. Classification (NCBI taxonomy): domain Bacteria; kingdom Bacillati; phylum Bacillota; class Clostridia; order Lachnospirales; family Lachnospiraceae; genus Butyrivibrio; species Butyrivibrio fibrisolvens. Next base: position 3,411,878 of record NZ_CP146963.1, read on the forward strand.
CTTTTTATAATTCTGTCCGAGAATTTCCTGTGTCTTTTGAAATTCGAATTTTTCATGTAGTCTGTCTTGTACTTTCAGGAACTCTTTCTTGCCATACTTTCGTATGTACAAAGCCTGCGCCTTGGCTGCATTCGCACCATCGTTTGTAGGAACATAAAAGCCTTTTTGGCAGTTTTCAAGTTCACTGCATTCATAACAACCATCTATATTTTTTTCATTGCAGCATTTTACATTCGGGCAAATCCTGCCTTCCGAGCAAGTTGCAAAAGAACATACGTTGTAATTGGTTCTGCAGCCTCCGCACCACTCAGAAAGAAAACAGTGATTACATGATAGTCCACAGATAGCAGTTGGATCAACACCTTTTCTGGCTATTAGGCAGAGTTTGTCTTTTATGCGTCTCATGGCTTCTATGTGCATGATCCAATGGCGGGAAAATGGCATCTGGATTAGGCCTTTTATGTCCTTACCACACCAGTAATCTATCAGCCAGAATGCATTTTCGTCTTCGCTGACGCAACCACTCTTTATAAGCTTTGCCTTTGTTTCGTCAGTGAATTTTTTCTTTAAATCTTTATACTGCAAATTCTTAAGGATCTGATCACCCACGTCTTTTACTGCCTTTGCATACAGGTATAGTTCTTGTATATTCAGTTTCTTTGAAAACTCAGCAATCTCTTCTCCTACAAGTTCATTACCGGTTGTGATGATAGGCGAACCTATTTTTTTAGTATAGCCATCTTTGAATAGTATCTGCTCATCTTCAGCAATCATCTCATGTGCTACGATATCCTCAATTCTGAATATGTGCCATATGGAATATGCCAGCGTCTTACTGTGATATCCTTTTGCATTTGCAAACGGCATCTGATAAAAAGCTTCTTCAGGATATCCTTCAACGATCCATGTGATCTGCTGAAACATTTCTTCTCTGAAAGCAATCAGTTTTTCTATGGCCTCAGTATAAGTTTTTTCTTTTGATAAAAGACTCTGTACTTCTTTATTCTTTTCAGACCATTCTTTGTCCATAGCGCAAATATCCTTTCCAGCTTACTGCTTTTTACGAACAGGGATGCAGATTTCGCTCACATAGTTGCTTGACGAGGGATCTCCGGGAAGATAATTCTCTATATCTACATCGGGGATCAGCTCATAATCAGACACTGGAAGCCATTCTTTATATATCCGCTCCCACATATCCTGTATTGCCTTAGGAGATGGCCCTATGCATTTGAAAACTGCCCAGTCGTATTCAGGGATATGAATAATCTCGAATCCTTCAGGTATTCCATCGATGTCTGCTGCCTTGCAACCGATACCGTATTTAAACTCATCGCCTCCGCTTTTCTCCTGAGCACAAACTCCAAGGTAACCTGGAATCTTCCTGTACTCTTCATTGGCATAGTATTCATCCCAGAACTTAGGAATTTCTGTATCGCTCGTTTCAGCATGAAAAAGCTTGGAATGCACAAGCAGATCCATCTCTTCCCATCTTTCAATCTTATACTCCATGATACTACCTCCTTCGATCGTGATCCGAACGGTATACCTGCTCATGAACTGGATGGGCTCTCCTTTTTTGGCCTGTGCCGGCGACAAGCCATGAAACCTTGTAAAAGCTTTGGTAAAGCTTTCAGGCGAATCGTAACAATATTTGAGTGCAATATCTATGACTTTCCCATCTCCTTTGGCCAGTTCCGATCCCGCCTGAGATAAACGCCTTTTTCGAAGGTATTCTGCAGGAGACATTCCGGTCAGTAGTGTAAATGCGCGCTGGAAATGAAATGCTGAAAGATTCACTGCTTTAGATATATCCGCAAGGGTTATATCTTCTGTCAGGTTATCTTCCATGTATTTAATTGCATCGTTAATTGTTCTTACCCAATCCATGCGGTATTCCTGCCTTCACTTATGAGTTTAAGGTTGTATCTGGAAATTGTCCTGTTTTTGATTGCTTTGTTTTGTCTTATTTTTAAATAGATTTTGCTTATGTACAACTGGGGCAACACTATGAGAAAAAAGCTATGATCCTACTCCTGTACTGCAGATTCCGCAAATCTTATTATTTTTTTATCAAGGTCTATTTCGTATTCTATTCCAAGTGGAAGAATCCCAATAGGCATTGCGTGTCCAATATTTACGTTATATATAATTGGCAGGTTCTCACAATTGAATTCTTTTAAAACAGACAGATAGACCGTCTTGTATTCTTCATAAAACTGCTCATCCTGAGGCTTTCCAACTATGATTCCATTGATCGCATTAAGTATTCCCTGTGCACCCAGATTTCGCAGATAATATGTCACATAATCAGGGCTTGGTTTTTCCTCGCTGGTTTCAAGAAGTAGAATCTTTCCCTTCCAGTCACCTACTTTAGGCCAGATATCAGTTCCAACGATCATTGGAAATACATCCAGACATCCACCAAGTAGCTGCCCCGTAATCTTACCAGATCCCGATAATACCTCGTAATGATGTGTTTCCGGCTGTGTCTTGTACTGAGCATTAATGTTTTTTTCATCCCACTCAATATGATCATCAGACCAGTAATCGCAAGATGGAACTTCATATCCTTTTGTATCAGAAAAAAGAATGCGTTCTACAGCCTCCCTGGTATAATCAAACATCTGGCCATATTCTGCGAACTCTTTCATGATGCAAGGACCGTAATACGATACAACACCAGCTTTGTTCATAACAAAATGATTAACTGTGGTATCTGAATATCCCATGAAAATCTTGGGATTGTAATGAATAACATCATAGTCAATATAAGGCAGGATTCGTACTGAATCATCGCCGCCAATCGCAGTGATGATGCCCTTGATCGAAGGATCTTTAAAGGCATCCATTAAATCTTTGGCTCGCAGCTCGGGGTTATTATATACAAAGTCACTGCCTTTGAGAGCATGAGGCATAGTAACTACTTCCAGGCCAAAGATCTTCTCAAGGCGCTCCTTGGCAATGTGATATTTATGTATCAGCTTTTCATCGCCTAAGCCGCCCCATGATAAGCTGACGATTGCGACCTTGTCTCCGGTTTTTAGTCTGGTTGGTTTTATCATCATGTTGTCTCCTCTTCATCCACTGTAACAGTACAAACCTTATACCCAAATTCCCCAATAACTGGGATCTTGTCGTATTTCCTAGTTTCAGTATCAATGATTATCATGGCTGATTCTCCAATCTGCCTTCCATCACTATAAGTTGAGAACACATCTGTAGAAATAAAGCCATTTTTCTCATATATATTATCAACTGGAGTATGCCCTACTACCTGTGTATACGTTTCTTTCCTAAAGGCATCTGCCTCTTTATACTGCGGTCTGTACCAAAGTGGTGATTCATCATTCCATAAATATTCATCTGATGCGCTATTCACTGCATTTAAAACCTCATCTATATCTGCATCAAGTAATTCGGGATTTAATCTGCTAATAAACTCGGCCGTCAGTCCTCCGTGCATAAATAGAACATTATCTATTCTGTGTATGAATGTAATCTGTGATTTATTCTTCAAAGAATCCTTGAGTTCATCCAGTTTTGAAATGGCAGTTCTTTCAGCATATGGGGAATAGCCTGTCTCAAGTTTGCCCCAAGGATAACTAACATCATGATTTCCATAGCACCACAAAGTCTCTGGATATGTTTTTGCAAAAGCTATTGCCCTGTCAAAGGTGTCTCGATATAATTCCACTCGGAATTCCATATCCCAATCGTCTGGTATATCCATAAGGCACACAGCTTTTTCAGCCTTGCCCTCATTAAGGATTTTTTCTGCCCGGTCGAATATCCAAGGTTTTAAATGTATATCCGGAATTACAAGTACTCTCATTATTCAAAACTCCCTTCCAACATTTATTCTTCATTAAAGAACTCTAATATTTGCTTTACAGAAACCGGATAATAATTGTTGGCATCTATCCCAACATCATATCTAAGTACTCCCTCTTTTCGATTCTGCTCATTATAATCCATTTACTTAAGAAGAAATGTTTCCCTAAGTCTCTGCGCAACTTCCTCAGTTGTAACCCCATAATTAATCAAAGTATTAACATCAAATGGATCCGTATTCAACAATTCTATGAATCTACTAATATCGTCATACACAGTCTCAGGTAAAGAATGTGGTCTTTGAACAACCAATTCAGTAATTATCCTTAGAACATCCTTTTTATGCTTTTTGTATTCTGATGAATGAACATTTTCACCTGCATCACGCTTAGCTCTCAAATCTAAATATGCCTTAACTTTAAATAAAATAAGATATTCTGGCCTAAGCACAGACAAATGATTGATTACAGTTCTTCCTTCCAAAAGAATCTTATAATAATCTTCGTTTAAAAGAATACCTGACAGGCTGGATACTTCATCATCTACGTGTATTGGTGTTAAAACAAAAGTTTATATCGCAAGCAGCGCCTCCTATAAGGACGTATTTATCCTCATCTCCTTCAAAATACTGCTTAAATTTTTCTAAACCTGCTACCATACATACTCCTCTAACATTTCTTCTATCGACATTTCGACCCTTTCATCATTTTTCTCATCATCTAATGACAAGCAAACGCTCAAAGGGTCTTGAATATTCTTTTTAACCAAATCTATAAAATACCCTACTTCTAAGACAACGCTTCCAATTTCATCATTTCTTCCCGCCTGTTTCATTGTCCTTATGCCACTTTTACTAATATCCTCTTTGGTAATAGCGTATGTTGGATATGCATTATCTGATAACATTGAATATTCGCTAAGGGCTGAAATCCCTGCTATTTTGCTCATCTTAACGTTTTCAACCAAATTAAACTTTCGAATAACCGGATTTCTACAAAAAGGTTCTATTATTCTCCATGCATCTTTCTTATTAGGATTCATCGTAATAGCACGGTATCTGCCCTTTCTATCTAAAACATCTATACCAAGATACTCAATTTCATCAAAGCATTTACTTATTGCCATCTTGGAAACACCTAGACTAGATGCAATATACGTAACAGAAGCCTTTTCATATCCTTCTATAATTCCTGAAATCAACATCTTCTGAGTCAGAAAAGAAATATCGTGTACAGGTTTCAGTTGTCTATTATTTCCTGAAAGGAGCACCCCTAGAAAAGGTAAATACACATCCTTATTATCTAAGACAAAAGGAATCCCCTCTTCAACCATTTTTTCTTTTGAATAATATGTGGTTTGTTCCAAAAAAACTACGCAATTAAGTTGCACTGTTTTTTCAAGCAGAGCCCTATGCTTACGTATCTGTGCTAAGCCTATACTGTTCTTGGGTTTCAATGCAATCCATTCAGCACCATTTGTATTTACTCGATAAAGACGATACATACCCTTATAAAACAGTGGTAATCCTTTGTATAATGACTCATCTTCTTCCAAAGATACGTTCATATGAAGTGCATTTTCGAGATAATCTTTCATAACTACCCCACTTTTTAAATTGTAAATTATTTTAGTTTACAATTTAAATATAGCACCATATACAGAATACTTCAAATTTGTTTGACGATATTGAAGAACAACTCTTAAAAAGTGCAGGCAATACCCTAAGCTTACTTATTACCATTCTTATCTTTCATATTCTGGAGCATACTTGCATATGCTAATAGACGCTTCTTGTTTGCCTCTGATAAATCTTGACATTCTCTCATAATCTGCACATTTAAACCATCTGAAGAAACAGCCTTATCATGCATTGGTGCTTCATCCGCAGTTTTGCCTATAAGCAATTCCTCCGGTGTTATCTCAAGAGCCTCGCATATGACCATGATCTTATCCGCCCCAGGATTAGTATTCTTCTTTCTCCAGTCAAAAACCGTTCGGCTTGGAATTCCGGTCATTTTCGACAACCTATATGCGGTTATTCCTTTTTGTTCCATTATCTTAAAAAGTCGTTCACTGATCGTCATTAATAGCCTCCTTCACACATCAATCGCGCATATACGCACTATATCATTTTAGGATACTTTCCGCAACAAATATGCTTCATTTTCTAAAAAATAGCAGTTTTTATATTATTCCCCCGGATAAAGCAAAATAAAAAAACTGCAGGCATTGATCACAATAACCTACAGTTTTCTATCTCATTATTCGTTAGCAAAAACTCAAATTGGGGACTTCCATTCTAATCGATTTGTTTCCACATCAATTACCGTGAAGCCTCACACGACCAAAGTCGCGTGCTTCCATACCCGTTTTTCTGAGGTATGAACTCATTGACTACATATACGGTCTGGCACCGAAACATCACGCCTCAGCGTGAAGTTCTGCATCCAGACTAATCAACGTAGACAACGTGCATGTGCTCCTATACACGGCCTCTGGAACTTTAGCCAAAAGCCGCTGCCTTTTCGTCGCCGAAAAGGTCTTTATTATCTCACGTATAAAATATCTTGCTCCTATATTGTAGGTTGCATTCAGATCACAGTTATATATCTTTCCTGTGCTGAACTCACACAAACTGTAATTACCTTTTGTTTTAGATGATTCTTTTCCTCGTAATACTTTTCCTGAGCCATCGAATGCAAGTCTTGATGTTCCCCATGCGTTCACCCTTGATATTCGCATGCCAAGTCTGTGTGCCTTGTCAGTTACCATCGACTGTACATAACGGGCTTTCCACATATGAAGTCTCATCTTCTTTGATCCCCGTTTACGTCCATTAAGATCCAGATGCTCAAAAACTATTGTATCTGACTTATATTCTACTGCTGTATCAACAATGAACTTTGCTGTCTTGACTGCTATGTCATCATTGACACCACAAGCAAGCCTCCAGAGTTTGGAGACTTTTTGTGAACCATGACGCTGTGCCATTTTGATGCGATCAGTCTTGCACTTTAGAGAGTCGTATTCTCTTGGAAGACGAAGGAACCGTCTTCCAAGGACCGTGCCATCCGCACGCATTACTGAGCATGTACAGGCATTATTTATTCCAAGGTCTACAGATAGTATTGTCTGATCAAAGATGTCTGTATCACTAAGTTTTACTTTTTCCTCAAATGCAAAATCAAGAAACCACTGCTTGCCACGCTTTTGCAATGTCGGCACACATTCTTTTCTCAAAAAGCAGTGTTTCCTGATATAGTCTACATCTGTCTTACGGAGTGCTACCGTAATCCAGTCCCAGGTATTGTTATAAAAGACCTTAAGCTTTGCATGAAGATCATCAAGTCTGTTAAATGTATTCCCTTTATACATGGCTGGATATATGTATCCTGACTTTGGTAATGATGGTGCCTCTCCTCTTTGACGAGGATCAAGGATCTCCCAGTTTTTTAGATTTGACTTATATGAACAGACTTTCCCATAGCCTTCCGCAATGGCTGCCCTTCTTAAGTATGATGGAAATTTATAAAAATCCATACCAAAATCATACTTTACGACAGGTCTTTTCTTTGATGTTACGCTATAGCTTTCAGCAAGACTCACAACCTTATTCTGATTGGGGCATAACAAAAAGCTGTCCCATTCATTAAGGATGACATCAATATAAAAGTCTACAGCTCTGCGATAGAGTCTGATCGTGTCTTTAAATATATGATTGTATTCTTTTATCTTTACTGAATAAGTTGACATGATCTTCATATCGCAGAACCTTCTCTTTTAACTCGTTTTCTGTGAATCTATGTACTGCTTCACCTGATCATAGCTTCTGTCACTGGCCGTAACAATACAATAGGACGGATTCCAAAGATGTCCGCCCCATAACTGTTTCTTTAACTCAGGATGTTTCATAAACAACCATCGTGCGGTATTCCCTTTTAATATCTTGATCATATCTGATGGGAAAAACTGCGGTTTGCAGTCGACAAGAATATGAATATGATCTGGCATAACTTCCATGGCCATGATTGAAAAAGAATATTCCTTTGCAAGATCGTTAAGATAATCTTTGATCTCGTTATCTATCCCGTCCAAAAGAACCTTTTTTCTAAACTTGGTACACCATACTATGTGATACTGCAAAGAATAAACATATCCTCTACCATATGTAAGATTAGATATATTAGTAGTATATATTATTTTGTCCATGAATACATTATACCATATGATCTGATTAAATAAAAGGCGCGGCGGCTAACTCACGACTAAAGTCACGAGAATGCGCCGCCGCAATTTTCAAATCCGCATAATTAAACTTTTTTCTTTGAGAGCAGCACGATAGTTTCTACATGCGGTACTACCGCATAAAATTTAAACATACTGCGTAGCTACTGGGCTATGATATGTTTACCCCTTTTTACATAGTTTTGGGTGAAGGGGTTAAGAAATAGCGGACAGTAAATCTTTCCCATTACTTCTTATATTCAAAAACATCCATGTCTGCAATAACCGCAATGCCCTTATTTATAGCCTCATCATACGAAACATTTTCATAGAGAAGCCTTCTAGTAATATTGTTATAATCCGACTCATAAAATCTGCTATCAATTATCTCATGAAGCATCTTAGGAATATTGTACTCTAGCTGTGCTGATGGATTATTCTTGGATAACATCCTGTCATTTCTTACTTCATCAATAAGATCATCCAGTTCTTTATTGATTTCAATCCGTGGAAGTATCTTCGCTATATCATATAGATGCCTTGAATCTCTATCCTGCATATCTTGTATTCTATAATCACAGATAGCAAATACCTTATCTATAAAGGTCCTTTCCAAGGATTGTAGATTCATTTCAACGCTTGCCGCCTCAAAAGGTATAGGTAACGTAATTCCATTTTTCTTACAAAAATCCCCTACAAAGCTTTTTATCTCATGCTTTTCTACAGGATACACTGACTGATAAAAACTGGTTTCAACTATCAGTTCTAATGGAATCTCACTAAACAATGACTCATACTCATACACATACTTATTATAACTGTGCCTAGAATGGATATCCTCCGGATTCTCCAGTTGCAGACCGAGTCCATTAGCTATTTCTGTAATTGTGGATTTAGAATTTCTCCTGTCAGATTCTGTAGGTTTCACATTCATAGACAAATCAAGGTCTTCTGAAAATCTGTCTATCAAACCATACCCCTTTGAAAGTGATGTACCGCCTTTAAATACAAAAGGTAATTCTGATTTTGATAGTTCTAGCAAAAACATTGATTGAATTGTATCCTTCTCTATCATCTGAGGCGTTCTATTTACTTCACGAGATATGGTTTCAATTATTTCCTTCCATTCTCGTTTATAATCTTTATACCAACTCACCCATCAAGCCTCCTTCATATATGTTTCTGTATACTTTGTCCGGATAAAGAGGCAGATACTCTTTAACAACAGAAAAATCTAATCCCGTTGACTTTACGTATTTCCTCAGCTTTTTCAAAAGCTCGGCGCCACCAACCTCACTGTACTTATCGATGTTAGTCATTAAATCTAAAAATTGAAGTGGATATTTATTTCTCTCAGTCACAGTATCAACCGGTTTATAAACAATAATGGTGTTTCCATCAAAATCCTGTTTTCTCTGTTTGGTAGTTGCCTCATTACTGCAGATTTCATAGCATGAAGGATTCTGTGTAGTAAAGCCATACTGATTTGCTAATTGTAAACCAGTGACATAACCGGAGACTGTTCCATCAGCATTTAAATACTTTTTATCAATGTATTTATCCACTGATATACGTCCATTGGTCCCAAGTATTGTCATATAAGGTAAATAGTAAACGCCATTGTACAAGCGTTCAAGCTTACCTGCATCCACGAGCTTTTTCATTTCCTGCCTAAGATAATCCTTAGAATTCCCTGGTAGTTCATCTAAGAAAATCGGCTCGCCATCTGTGAAATTGTCTATAATATAATCAATTACCATTTCCGCCGCCTCACAAATATGAAACATTAGTTTTCATATTTATAATAACGTAATTCACTTTATATTTCAAGAAAAAAAGCCCGCATCATATTGATGTAGGCTTTAAGCAGTTTCGTCAGATAAGTTATATAGTTTATCTGACAAAAAGTGTCACGTTTATTATACAATTATCGTGACGCTTCCAAAACAATATCCTTTATTCCTGCCCTGATCTTTGACTTGGGCACCACATGATTTAAATTGCCATTCTTCCAAAAACGGTTCATGACATAGCAATCATGGCTGCAGTATTTTCTAAACTTATTCCCATATGCTGAAAAGTACCGCTTGCAGTAGGCGCACTCAAAAATGTAAGTTGCTTCTTGGGAATGAACACTTTTATCCGGGTGTTGCTTCCACCATGCTCTTCGGCACTCATCTGAACAAAAGAGCTTCTTTCCGGATTTAGGATTTCTCTCGATCCTTTTACCACAGAATTTGCATCTGCTAGGTGCATTCTCATCTTTGACGGTTGCCTTAATCTGCTCAATATCTCCTGCAAGGCCATGTGTCTTACAAAAATACCTGACATTCTCACGAGAAGTTCCTACTACAATACCTATTGATTTGTAGCCAAGACCTTTCATTCTTAGATGCGTTATCTAGCGCGCCATTGCTTCTGTCATTGTGATACCTCCTTATCAGAACAAATAGTGTTTGTCCCACGTAGCGGGCATACTATACGTCACTCTTAAGGAGGTATTAGTCAACTATTATCAATTTTCGCACACTTCCATATGTTTGAAATTACTTTTTACGCTGCTAACCGTTTATTTATTGCCATTCTATGATTTTGCATTTTCCCATAATTGTTTTCAATAGCGGGTCCCTCTCAGAATACTCTTGATTGCCAACAATGAATATCCTATCTCTGGCTCTAGATAGCGCAACATTGATCCGCCTATCATCAGCAAGGAATCTATATGACCCCTTAGTTCTGGTAACCGAAAAAATCACAACATCGCTTTCCTTTCCCTGAAAGCCATCCACTGTGTCTATTTTTACACGATCCGAATTAATACACGCCTTTCGCAGAGATGATATCTGGGCACGATATGGTGCAATTACAGCAACTGTTGTATTTGGATTACCCTCGCTAATAATCTGCTTCACCAAGTCAGCAACTATCTGACATTCATCCTCATTATAGATCTTTGGTCTATCCGATAATTCTTCTGTTGGAATAGGCCAGTCATTTGACGGTTCATATGTGATCCAAGTTAATCCATCTTCAACATCCTCATTCCTGCCATTTTTCAAAGAGCCATTATAAAACAAATCAGAAATCATACAACCAATCTGATTTGACATACGATACTGTGTATCCAGCACAGAAACCTTTTTGCCTTCGTTAAAAAGAGTATCTATGTACATGAAACGGTTCAAATTACAGTTTTGAATGCTTCTTATGATCTCTTGTTCTTCAGAACAAAAAACGGGCGGCAACTGCTTAGGATCGCCAAGCAGTACTGCTTTTCTAGAAATAACAAGTGGTGATAGGATTTCCGGTAGCGTTGCCTTGCAAACTTCATCAATGATTGCAACATCGAACATTTCAGTCCTATCTCTAAAATCATATGCAGCGGCCCTATTACAAGTCATCCCCACAATATTAGCAGAAAGAGCCAATGCCTTCTCAATTTGATTTTTCTTTCTTTGATCGTTTGAAATAAAGTCTCTTACTTCTCCTTCGATAATATTATAAGCATCCTTGTTCTGAATGCTCTCTGATGCCCATTTCAAATATAAATTGATTATTGATTCCGGAGAAAACTCATCTACAGCATCATCGTTCTCTTTGTCACGAATGCGCACAATTCTGATTCCCTTACTATACTGTGCAATTCTCGAAAGAAGGTTATTAACAGCAACGTGTGTTTCAGAACAGACCAAGATGCGAAGGCTGGGATTCGTTGACAAAAGCTGAAGACATATTTCAGCAATAACCTGCGTTTTTCCTGTTCCCGGAGGTCCTTGTATCAGTGATAAAGTGTTTTCTCCAAGAGCTAGTCTAACTGCCTTCTTCTGTGAATCGTTCATGTCAAAATAAAACTTCTCACATATAGCTTCTTCAGATTCTTCAGTTGATGGAGAAATAAACTCGCATAAAAGACTCGGATTAAGTACCGCACCGCATCTCACTCTCTCAATAGTCTTGATTTGACGCTCGCATTTTATTCTTTCTCCTTCGTCTTCTACCAAAGAAATACGTTCATTCAAAAATGTCTTCCAGCTTGTCAGGTGATCTATCCATACTTGTCTATTCATGTTGAACACCTCGCTCTTCGCAAAGTACAAAGTCTATAGAATCCATATACATATCAAGCCGTATTCCCGGTAGTAATTCAAATAGAACTGCACTTTTTAGAGAATAGCTTTCTTCATCTGCGATACCAGAAATCATCAAACCATCTCCTTTAATGTAACCTTCCAATTCAGAAGGGACATCTATCTCATATGTGTTTTCTAAGCACATATCAATAATTGCAATCAGAGGCTCAGACAAATATAGCTTACCGGCTTCGATATCAGCAGCCATTATCTGGTGGTTTACCAAAAGCTTTATTCCATTTGCTATTATAGAATCAGAGAACAGCGAAAGCGCTTTTGCAATTTCCCTTGAATCCGTGAATCCGTTCAAAACAAGTCTGAATATAATATTCTCAACAACGCCAAATTGACGGTTTAACTGAAAATCAATTCTTATTCTCATAGCCGCCCTCCTTACGCCGTTTTTCTATTTCTTCTTTCCTATAAACCAGTTTCTTTTCTTCTCTTGCTTCTGCAGCCGTTGGTCTTAAAGCTCTCGGAATACAGCTTCTAAGATCACGTTCATGCTTTTTATCTAATTCTGCAATCTTATCTTTTATTTCATTTGCTTTTTTCTCCGCATCAGCCTTATTTTTACCAATAATTGCGAGTTCCTTTTTTAATAATGACACTGCCTTTCTTGCAGAATCTAATCCCGGTGTTTCAGAAAATATCTTGACCAAGAAAAACCTATCGTCCCCATCCTTAATCTGTTTAACTTTCTTTTCTGCGGAAGATACCTTGGTCGCCGTTCCATCGTATTCTGCTGCTAACTGTATTATTTTATTTTCAACAGAAGATACCTCCTCTTCTAATTCAGTGCGAGCCTCGTTGTAACGAGAAATTATTTCTAATTTCTCCTGCTCACACTTCTTTTTAGCTTCAGCTACACCTTCTGTCCGTATCTCATTTAACTCAACAAGCCTGTCAGCTATTATGCAGTCTTCATCAGTTTGATTTTTTTTATCAGGTATAAGCAACACTCCATATTTCTTACAGATCTTAAAAATATAATCTCGTTTTTCAAACCATTGACTTCGCTCTTTTTTTTTAGATGAAATGCTGTCCCTTAAAGCATCCATTTCCGATGAAAGATATCGGCGCTCACACTGTAGCCGTTCCCACTTATCCTGATCATCAGAATGCAAACTTGCCATATTATGCAATTCTTCACCCACATCACGAAGCTGGTTCCCCGTCTCACTTTTCTCTTTATATGCATAAGAAATATCTGCACTCAAGTATGTGATCGGATGAGCCCAATAAAAACGTATTCTCTTAGCTATAGATTCCAACTTTTCGGATGTTGATTTGATGTTATCTTCAATCTGTTTGATTTCTTGCCGAACTGCTGTCTGCGTATCCCTTACGCCACTTCTTTTGTCAGAAAGCTGCTTGCTAAACTGGATTTTTTGTTGAATAACCCACGCTATATAGCTTATCGTAGGAAGATATTCAGACCTTTCCTGTATAATTCCTTTCAGACGAACTAAAGCAAAACGTTCAGAATCCTGACCCAACTCACAACTTGAAATCGCCTCAGACACTTTATCCAACAATTTTTTTGCATCATCCTCTTCCTCAAAGCTAATCTTATAGCCGGATAATGAGATTAGCCGGATAATATCTTTCACATCGGTGAAAGATGTCAACTCTCTCTGTCTTTCTCGCAGATTATCTATTTCTTCGCCGATAAGAATCATCTGGTTGCTAAGAAAATCATTGTCTTCTTGTAGTATTTCTATCTGCTTCCTTTTTATGTCACGCATTTGGAACAGATAGTTCCGGTGCAAATACGCATCTGCATATGATGTAATATCTTGTGCCACAGACTCAAGAAAGCTTCTCTCTCCCTGTAATTCTTCTTCTAAAGAATCTCTGAAATGAAGAAGTTTCTCCTGACGTTCTGCCTCAACTCTATTTAATTCCTCTTGGCATTCCTCTACGCGTCTGTCATATTCAATTTGATAAGCATCCACACGAACCCGAAGACCTTCAGCTTCCTTCCGGAGAGACTTGTTTATCAAGAGTCTATGAGGCATTACATAATCCCATACGCTCATAACACTTCACCCCCATCCACAAGACATAAAGCTTCATCAAACGAAATGTATTGACGGCCAACCATCAATTCATCCTGTTGGATAAACCATGTAATTTTTTCGATAAATGGCATAAGTAAATCAGCATCGCCACCTTCGATCAGCTCACGAAGAGAATTGTTTATTTGCTCATTTACTTCATTTCTATGGCGCATATAGTCAAGGACATAAGAATGCTCCGTCTTTCTGTTTTTCAGTTCTTCTACTAGAGCATTTGCATTACCTTCAAGTACCTCATACACGCTGATATATTGCATGTATGAATTGGCAACATATGTATTTACTGATTCTCTGAAATCATTCTGCATAACCAGCCTTTGCTCTGCAAATATGGTTCTAAGTTCTGCAATTCGCTTTTGATGATGCTTTTCAATTTCTCGCAAAGCTTTTTGCTTTTCAGAATCTATACCTGACAGATTAACTTCCAACTGACCGGCAATAGCTTTTATTGCCTTTTTATGGATGTTATACTCACGAAGATCCGAAATCAGGTTATAGCAAGGCAGTAAATCTTTGAACGACAACCTAAATTCAGATATGTTTTCCATAGAATCAGCAAAATAATACAGTTTCTCACAGCCACTTAATTCTAACTTTGAATTGATATCCGCAATACATTCGTTAAAGGCTTTTTGAGCATCCTTGTTAGCCGTTCCAATAATAGCGTTAGCTCCAATTCCGAACACTATTCCGCCAACTACTGAGCCTACCACAGTACCGATTGGGCCTAAACTTGAACCAATTGAAGCACCTGTAGCTGCTGCCGTTTTTGCTGATGTAAGAAGCCCTACCCCCTGTATAAAAGCCTGACCACTAAACTGTCCCGCAATCTGACCGCCGATTTGTCCTGCCGCCCATGCACCAGTAAATCCAGCTGTAGATGAAAAAACATTATTGACGGAATTACATAAAAGGTCATCTGTATCTATCGTCTGTGTCACAAAACACTTATAGAGATCTTTGGCAAAATCTACAGCCACATTCGCAGTTGCCATAACAGGGATAGCTTCCAGTGAATTTGCTGCCACTTCTTTTCCAAGCATCTTGCCAAATAATTGAACAGATCCAGCAATTGCACCTCCACGCACTCCACCTTCGACTGTTCCACACAAAATATGTTCTATACTTTGAACAAACTGATCTTCCGGCAGATCCTTTGCGTTCTTTATTACGCCAACAATTTCTTGAACCGTGGTAAGAATAAGTCCTGTAGCCGCACCAGCTTTAACAGCTCTGCCCAAATTTACCTTATTCAACTCATCAAGTTTTTCTTGTCTTTCCGAGTACTCTGGTGTCGACTGAGCTTTCATCTGTTCAGCCAGTTCAGCAGCCTCTTCTGGCGTTATTGAATCAGAAGTGATAGTTTTTCTTCCAATATCAACTTTCACAGTATCATTTACACCCTGCCCTGCTCCGCCGACAAACTGTACATCCTGATACTGCGGATTTTTCATATCCTTAGCATATGCAGAAGCTTTATTATGAATTTTAGATTGGTAATCAGCCGATCTCATTGGCTTATCCCACGGATGCTCTCTTGTCCAAATAGAAATATCCGTTTCCATATCTATACCAGAAAGGACAGTACCATCCGGCATCTGTCCTTTTGTGTAAATACCGATTTTAGAATCGGATACCCCCTTTGCAAGAGCATTTATTTTCATAGTATTTTTGAAGTATTCTTCTGCTGCAAATCCCTTATATTGTTGCGTTGGTGTTTTTACCGGAAGCCCTGTAGACTTAGCTATAGCAGACTGATTCATTGCTGCGGCATAGTTGTCCATAGCCGATTGAAGACTTCTTGTTTGTAATCCAGCCTGTGTTGAGGTTCCCTCAGATGAAGCATCACGAATAATCGAGGAAACAACTTCATCCTCGGACGAAAATTCGACGAGATCATCAAAACTGATATCTTCCCCTATTCTCTTAGACGTGTTCATTTCATCATCCATACTATATCCCTCTAAAACCAACCATCAGTGAAAGTTTGAAAAAACTATAGCTATATACTTCTCGAATTGTTTCTTGCAGTATTATTTTCTTTCTCCAAATTTATCCTAACGATTGCCTTTAAACCTACTGCTTCTTTTTCAAGCATTTTACCCATCTTATTTATTTGTTACGCACTCATTTCAGATAAAAGAATCAACATCATATTCAGTCACTCAGAATAGATCACAAAAGAAATTTTCATCCATTCCTCACTGCGAGCTGAACTCCACTATATTAGCGTACATATTCAATTTCTATCTTATCAGCTTACAACAAAAATATACGGAGATACGTATTTTTCCATATCCATTTAGCTTAAATGTTTTTTGCTTCAAATTAAGTCAACTTGTTTCCTTACACACTCCCGCTTGGTTAAGTGGGTAGCCTAGAGAGTAGTACGATGGTTTCTACATGCACAGTACACGGGAACTGATTTACAGCGCAGGCACGTTCTATTACATAGCCTGCTGCCTGAAGTTCTACAAGGTCTCTTTGAAGGCTTGTAGGCTTGCAGGATACGTATACCATATGGTCTACGCCATAATCGATGATCTTCTTAAGTGCCTTGGGGTGGATTCCGTCACGTGGCGGATCAAGGATTATGTAGTCAGGACGCTCTTCAATGTCATCAAGAACCTTTAAGACATCGCCTGCTATAAATTCACAGTTATTAACATTGTTGCGCTTTACGCTCTCTCTGGCAGCCTCTACGGCCTCTTCTACGATCTCTACACCTATTACCTTGTCTGCAACAGGGGACATGAGCTGTGATATGGTTCCTGTTCCGCAGTAAAGGTCGTACAGGATGTGAGCCTTGTCTCGTCCCTGCTCTTTCATTCCTTCTTTGACATAGTCTCTTACTGTATCATAGAGCACCTCTGCAGAAAGAGAATTGGTCTGGAAGAAAGAAAATGGTGATATATCAAATTTAAGTCCAAGAAGTTCTTCTGTGAAGTGATCCTGACCATAAATGATATCTGTTCCCTGGTCTACTACAGCATCTGAAAGGCTGTCATTTTTGGTATGGAGGAAGCCTACTATCTCACCATCAAGGTCAAGATTAAGAAGGGCATCTTTAAGCGGGGTAAGGTCATGCTCTTCCTGAGTTGTTGTAATAAGGTCTATAAGGATCTGGCCAGTTTTTCTTGCCTTACGTACAAGGAGGTGACGCAGATATCCTGTTTTCTGCATTGTATGATAGAAAGATACGGTTTCTTTTGAGTTCGGCGCATACATATCTGCAAAGTAGTCAAGAACGCATGTCAGAACTTTTCTATAATCAGAATCAATGATCTGGCATCCTTTAACGGTTACGATATCATGCATGCTCCCTCTTTTGTGCATGCCAAGAGAAAGCGGGCCGTCCTTAACTTCATCACCAAAAGAAAACTCCATCTTGTTTCTGTATTCAAAACGTATAGGACTCTTTTTGATACCGTCCCATACAGGCTCTGTATCCTGTCTTTTAAAGGCGTCTGAAAGAAGCTTTTTGACCTGCTCTTCTTTGAGGGCCAGTTCCTGTTCATATGTCATGGACAGATAATGACAGCTTCCGCATATTCCAAAATGAGGGCATGAGCTTTCGATTGCGTCAGGAGCTTCTTCTATTACTTCTAAGAGTCTGCCTTCCATGCGGCTTTTTCCGCTTCTTGTAAGCACTGCTCTGATGCGCTGTCCGGGAAGCGCATTCTTTACAACACAGGTGCCTTCTATCTTTACGCAATTATCCGAAGTATTAACATCTTCGCAGGCACTGCCAGTATTGTTTTCAGAGCCATCTTTTCCAGCGCTGTCAGCTGCAACCTTAACCAAATCTCCCACGATTCCCTTATTAGGAAAATCACGTCTTATTACTGTTCCTTCAATTATCTGCCTTTTCTTTCTCATAATCTTCTCATCTCCAAAAACGGGAGCAGCCGCCCCAACAGGGCCCACTGCTCCCGCCAATATTTCAATATTTTTATGACGTCAACATCGAAGATGTTGCCGTCTTGCAGTTCTGAGCCGAAGGCTTGGAACTGCCTTGGACGCCAACCTCTACGGTTTTCGCCCCGGACGTCAACCTCGCAGAGGTTGCCGTCTAGCTGTTCATAGCCGAAGGCTTTGAACAGCCTCGGACGTCGCCATCTTTGATGGCGCTGCCAGGGACGTCAATTGCTTTAGCAATTGCCGTCCAGCGATGCTACGCATCGCCTTATACATTTGAAGCTTCGTTAGCAGCCTTAGCAGCCGCCTTCATAGCTATAGGATCGAGGTCATCCTCGAAATCATAATCATCATCCCAATCATCATCGAAATCATCATCGTAAACCGGTGTAAGATAACGATATACGCAATATGCTATTGCAGCTACTGCTGCCACTACCCCTATAAGTGCAAGTATCCAGAGAATAGTCTTTGGAAACTTGTCTTCCTTCACTTCCTTATGTCCAAGAATTTCATTAAGTTTTTTCAGTTCCAGTACTTCATCAAGTTTATCCATATGCGACCCCTTTCTTAATGACGTCTTTTTTATGCTATTGGACCCTACCTATGTATTGTACCACAAAGTTGCCTGGATTCATAACTTTCAAAGCTTTTTTAATTTGGCAAAAGCTGCGAACATGATCTTTTGTCCTGCGTCATCAAAATCCACTGTAACCTTGTAATCACGTGGACCATCTTCTATGGTCTTTACTACGCCTTCTCCGTACTTAACATGACTTACTCTGTCACCTTCTTTATAGTCAAGTGACGCGGGCTTCTGAAGGCCTTTAGAGAGGCCTGAGAGGCCGCCCTTGCCGGCACTCTTATGAGATGAAGCTGCTCCTGCTATAAAGGGCTTGGAAACAGGTGTTCTTACAGGCTTTTTGCCAATGGTAGCCTTAGGCTTACCAACAGGGCCATAGATGCTGCTTCCTGGTACGTGATCTATTTTTTCAGAAGATCTGTCATTGGCGTTACTCTTAAAGCCGCCAAGTCTTGCGCTTGTATTAGCCGCGCTATGATAAGAGCTTCCTGAGCTATAGTTCTTGTGTCCGTAAGAGCCGTCTGAGTAGTCTGCTCTTGTATAAGATGATCCTGAATATCCGCTGGAATTACCGAAGGTTCTGCGACTTCCTGATCCTCTCTGACTAGGCATGTATGAATCAGCGTCGTAATCGTAGTTGTCATCATCTTCAATTGTGTCTCCGCCTTCAAAGAGGAATGAAGGCATAACGGATGAACCTGACCTGTCGAGAAGCTTTTCAGGGATCTCGTCTACAAATCTGCTGACTGGAAGAGACTCAAAAGCGCCTCTTACCATGCGTCTGTGCGCGCAGGATATTGTAAGCTCCTTCTTGGCTCTTGTTATTCCAACGTAAGCAAGTCTTCTTTCTTCTTCCATTGCCATTGGATCTGAATCCTCGGCATTTATAGTCATATAACTTGGAAAAGTACCTTCTTCAAGACCCGCAAGGTATACGTGCTCAAACTCAAGTCCCTTTGCACTGTGAAGGGTCATAAGAAGGACTCTTTCATCGCCTTCTGCCACGTTATCAATATCAGCAACAAGGGCTACATCTTCAAGGAATCCTGAGAAAGTCGGCTCGTCCGCTTTTTCCTCATAGGAGATGACCTTACCTATAAGTTCCTGAACGTTCTGCCTTCTGTCATTATCCTGACTGCCGTTGTTCTCATCGTCTTCTTCAAGGCTCTTAAGATATTCCTCGAACTCAGTTACGTCTATTACATCATGAATGAGTTCTTCAAGGCTCATCATCTTCTGCTTAGCTCTGAATGCCTTGATCATAAGATCGAAGTCGTGGAGCTTTTCTACTGTCTTACCTGTAATATACTCATTCGCATGGGCTATTGCATCATAGAAGTTCATGTTGTGAGTGCCTGCATAGTCCGCGATCTTATTAAGAGTCGTAGCACCGATTCCACGTTTGGGAATGTTTATAATACGGCGAACGGCAAGCTCGTCGCTTCCGTTATCGATCGTCTTAAGATATGCCAAAAGGTCCTTGATCTCTCGTCTTGCATAGAAGTTTGTGCCGCCTACTACATTGTAAGGAATGCCGTACATGACGAAACGCTCTTCTATAAGTCGGGACTGGGCATTAGTTCTGTACAGAACGGCTGTTTCCGCATATGAGAGCTTGCCCTGTCTTTTCTTTGTTGAGATGTCATCTGCTATAAAGTTGGCTTCTTCCGGTGCCTGCTCAAACTCGCAGAACCTTACCTTTGAACCTTCTCCTTCATCAGTCCAGAGAGCCTTGTCTTTACGGCCTTTATTATGTCTTATGACTGTGTTGGCTGCATCAAGGATATTCTGGGTTGAGCGGTAGTTCTGCTCAAGCTTTATAACTGTTGCATTCGGATAGTTCTTTTCAAAATCAAGGATATTCCTGATATTAGCGCCTCTGAAACGGTAGATCGACTGGTCGTCATCACCTACTACGCAGAGGTTCTTATATCTGTCTGCAAGGAGCCTTATAAGTTCAAACTGAGCATTATTGGTATCCTGATACTCATCAACCATGATGTACTTAAAACGCTCCTGATAGCTTTCAAGTACGTCACTGTTCTCACGGAAAAGAGTTACAGTGTTCATGATAAGATCATCGAAATCCATGGCATTGTTCTTTTTCAGAGATATCTGATATTCCTGATATGCCTTGGCTATCTTCTGCTTCTGGAAATCATTACCGCTTGAAAGTGTATAAGAATTAGCAGATACAAGGTTATCCTTGCACTTGGATATTGTATTCTGGATCTGTCTTAATTTAAGATCTCTTGTTTCAAGATTATATTGTTTTACTATATTTTTAAGAACTGACTTGGAATCGTCACTATCGTAAATAGTAAAGTTATTGGAATATCCAAGTCTGTCTGCATATCTTCTAAGGATCCTTACGCAGGTTGAGTGGAAAGTTGTAACCCAGATACTTTCTGAGCCAAATCCTACGATCTTATCAACTCTTTCACGCATCTCGCCTGCTGCCTTGTTGGTGAAAGTTATCGCCATGATATTCCAAGGGTTAACTCCGCACTCATCAATAAGGTATGCTACCCTGTGTGTCAGTACTCTTGTCTTACCTGAACCTGCACCTGCAAGTATCAGTACCGGTCCTTCTGTCTGAAGGACTGCCTTTTTTTGTTCAACGTTAAGTGTATCGTAAATACTCAAGTATGTTATCCTTTCATTTCTTAGAAGCAGCCTTTTCTGCTGCTTTCTTTGCTTTAGCCGCTTCCTTTGCGGCACGCTTTTCTTCTTTTAATTCTTCTTTAGTCTTGTATTTTCCGGACTTTTCATCAATTCCGTCTATTACTTTTTCTATGATAAGTTTTTTGACATAAACATCATAGGCAAGGAAACTCAGGAAGGTAAAGAGCTTCATCTGATCCTTGTCTTCGTCATCCGCATCATCAAAAAATGTATTTGCAAGTTCTGCCTTTTTGAGGATATCCTCTTTAAGTGGTCCAACTTCCTTATCCTGAATCGCAGATATAGTCTGATATATCTCAGAAAGTGTAAGTCCATCAGTATCGCTTACATGGAACTTCTTTTTCAGAGGATCAAGAAGGGTCTGAACATCACTAATTGAAAGAACTGTTTTGAAATAGTATATAAATATCAAAAGAATAAGATGATCCTTAGAATACTTCTTCCTGATAGGGGGAGGAAGCAGATCATTCTTGGCATAATTATTGATCATAGTCTTGGTGAGGATCTTGTCTTCGCCAGGATATCTCGTAGTATGCTTAAGCCTGTCATCCATAAAGGTTGTAAGCTGATCCATATACAGATCTATGTTAGGCATATCCTGAAGTTTTATATTATCAATACGATCAAGACTTTCAATTATACTGTTGATCAGATCATCTGTGTTAATAGTCATGGTGTTCCTTTCATGCCTTGGTTTCTAGCGCCTTAGTTCTCATCTCTCTTGCATTCTGCCTTACAGCATCAGTAACTTCTCCGGCACCAAGCATACGGCCAAGTTCATCTATGCTTTCTTCATCTGACAGACTGGAGATACTTGTAATGGTGCGGCTGTCTGATAAGCCTTTCTTTATAAGGAAATGGCGATCATACATGGCAGCTATCTGTGGAAGGTGCGTGATGCATATGATCTGGTGACTGCTTGACAATTGTCCAAGTTTTTCAGAAACCTTCCATGCTGTAACACCGCTTATACCAGTATCAATTTCATCAAAGATAAGTGATGCAATATCATCCTGATCTGCAAAAACAGTCTTAAGTGCAAGCATGATCCTTGAAAGCTCACCACCACTTGCTATCTCTGAAAGAGGTCTAAGGTCCTCCCCTGGGTTTGTAGATATCATGAATATAACTTCATCATATCCGCCTGCTGTGATGTGATCTTCATTAGGTATTACATCTATCCTGAATTGTACATCAAGAAAGTTAAGGTCTATCAGAGCCTGCTTCATCTGCATAGCAAGAGTTTTTGCATTCTTTTTTCTTATATCTGATATCTTAGCACAAAGCTTTTTGGCTTCTTCTTTAGTTTCATCAAGTTTTTTTCTAAGCTTTTCTCTTTCTTCTTCGAGATTAGAAAGAATATCAAGCTGTTTTTGCTTTTCATCTGCGTACTCAAGTATGGCTTCTATACTTTTTCCATATTTATCTTTCAGATGGTTTATAAGGTCAAGTCTTTCCTCAGTTGCGTTATAATCTTCATCATCAAATTCAAGATCTGAAAGATAAGCTGAGAGGCTGTGTCCAAGGTCAGTCATGAGATTATCGATATCTCCAAGCTGATCTGAAACCTCTTTAACGCTCTCATCATAAGAGCTTACCTGTATAAGTCTTTGAAGGGCACTTGAAATCGCGTCTGATGCGCTGCCTCCCTCATCTCCAAATAAAAGCTCTCTTGCTTCTCCTGCAGCCTCTGTAATCTTAAGGCTGTTGGCCATTCGGCGATATTTGGTTTCAAGTTCTTCGTCTTCGCCTTCTTTTAGTTCTGCGTTTTCTATCTCTTCAAGCTCGAATGCGGCAAGGTCCTGCTCACGCTTTCTTGTGGCTTCGTCCATGTCGGTTTCTTCAAGCTTTTCTTTTATCTCTTCATGAAGACTCCAGACTTCTTTTAATTTCTTCTTTTCTTCCTGAACGCTTTTTCCTGCAAAGCTATCCAGGATATCAAGATGTTTTTTGCGCTGGAGAAGTGTCTGATTATCATTTTGACCATGTATGTTGATGAGGAGTTCACCAAGCTCGCGAAGCTGTCTTACTGTGACGTTCTCTCCTCCAACCTTGCAGATACTGCGGCCGTCCATTATCTTACGGCTAAGGATGACTGTGCCATCCTCTTCAACGGGAAGGTCCATTTCCTGTATCTTCTTTTTGGTCTTTTCGTTATCTACAAAAAAGGTCAGCTCAACAAGAGCATAATCAGCACCTGTTCTTATAAGATCCTTGTCAGCCTTACTCCCTAATGCAAGGTTTACTGATCCTATAAGCACTGATTTACCGGCTCCCGTTTCACCTGTAAGAACATTGAGTCCATCCGTGAATTCAATTTCCTGCTCTTTAATAAGTGCAAGGTTTTTTACATGCAATGAATATAACATTTACTCCCCCATTGGCATATCAGAGCATCTCTCTGATCCTGTCCATTACTTCCTGTACATCTTCTTCTGTTCTGATCGCAGCAAAGATAGTATCATCACCTGCGATACATCCAATTATCTGTGAAAGGTGCAGAGCATCAAGTGCTGCTGCAACTGCCATAGCCATACCGGATACGGTTCTTAAAACCAGCATGTTGCCGGCCTTATCCATAGATACAAAGCCGCTCTGAAGGACCTTTATATACTTGTCCTGAAGTTCTTCATCGTTATGGTCCATAACGCGGTATTTCTGGCGTCCATCTCCTGTCTGTACCTTAGTAAGACGGAGCTCTCTGATATCTCTCGATACGGTAGCCTGAGTTACATCGTATCCGTCTTTTTTAAGGAGATCAGCAAGCTGCTCCTGAGTTTCTACTTCATTATTTTCAATAAGTTCTATGATCTTACTGTGTCTGTTTTTCTTCATGGTCCCCCCTTATATTAGATTTTATCTTTTTACATAATATGGTTACATCCTGTAACCAGTACATGTTTAGAAATACATGGATGTATTTCTATGTACGATTATAGAAGCTTCTGACTTAAGATTTCTACGAAACTTACCTGATTCATCCTGAGTATCTTTGAAGTCTTTTCTGCTTTCTTTATCTCTATGCGGTCACCTGTTACAAGTGAAGCGCCAAAATGTCCGTCTATGCTGGCTTCAGCTTCCTGTATCCTGTCTGCTTTACCGGCACCTATTTCAATAGTTATCTTCTCAGTAGCAGGAAGTACTATACTTCTGTTAGTAAGTGTATGTGGACAGATTGGTGTGATCAAAAGAGTATTGGACTGCGGTGCAACAAGAGGGCCTCCGGCCGACATGTTGTAACCGGTAGAGCCTGTCGGTGTTGAGATAATAACACCATCCGCAAGATATGTAGTAAGATGTCTGTCATTGACATATACTACAAGTTTTATGACCTGCACTGCTGCTTTTCTTGCAATAACAATATCGTTAAGCGCTGTGAACTCTTTAGACTCACCGGTAACTTTTGTGCCGCTAAGGAGCATACGCTCTTCGACTATGTAGTCGTCATCAATGAGCCTTTGAAGCGCTGCGTCGATATGGTTTTTGTCTATTTCTGTAAGATATCCCATGGTTCCAAGGTTAATACCAAGGAGCGGAATATCCTTTTCTCTGACATTAACTGCTGCCTGGAGCATGGTTCCGTCGCCGCCAAGAACTATGCAGCACTGGGCCTTGTCCGGAATCTCTGTGCGGAACATTACCGCATCAGGTCTTATGGTATCATTACCCGGTTCTTCAAAGTGAGCAATATAGCAGGTCTTACCATGTGACTCAAGGAAATTCGTCACCTTATGAGTAAATTCAAGATTTGTATCTTTGCTTTTATTAGTAAAGATAAGAAAATGGTCCATTACCCTTCCAGCTCCCCATGTGCTGCTTCTACAGCTTTCTTGATCAGTGCCTTGTTGTCTATAGTCTCAGAAATACCACTTCCGGATTCTTCCAGTTCTCTAAACTTCTTTAAAGCAGTTTCTTCATCATATCCTGATACTTCGTCGTTTCTTGATGCATCCTTGCTAAGATGAAGAAGGTATTCGATATTACCTTCCGGTCCTCTTATTGGAGAATAGTCAAGATGAAGGATTTCAAATCCAACAAAGTCAGCAAAATCCATGATCCTGCTTATAACTTCTTCGTGCACTTTCTTATCTCTGACTACGCCTTTTTTGCCAACCTTATCGCGTCCTGCCTCGAACTGGGGCTTTATAAGCACAACCATCTGGGCGCCGTCCTTAAGGAGTTTTCTGGCCGGTACAAGGATCTTGTCAAGTGAGATAAAAGACACATCGCAGGAAGCAAAGTCTATATCATCATCTATCTGATCTCTTGTAAGATGTCTGAAGTTAGTCTTCTCCATACAAACAACACGGTCATCACTTCTAAGCTTCCAGTCGAGCTGACCGTGACCTACGTCTACGGAATAGACCTTGGATGCTCCGTTTTGAAGCATACAGTCTGTAAAGCCGCCTGTAGAAGCTCCAATATCCATACAGGTAAAGCCTGTAAAGTCAAGCCCGAAGGTCTTAACTGCCTTATCAAGCTTAAGACCGCCACGGCTTACAAATGGAATTGCAGCTCCTCTGACTTCTATATTTTTGATCTTATCTTCCTGAAAGGATGTTCCAGGTTTATCTTCTCTCTGACCGTTAATAAAAACATCTCCGGCCATGATCAAAGCTTTGGCCTTTTCTCTGGAAGTTACAAAACCTCTTTCAACCAAAAGTACATCTAATCTGGTCTTAGGCATTATCTGTTACCCTCCATAGCATTAAGCTCTGCCTTGATCTTCTGAGCGATAGACTTTTCATCAATGCCAAGCATTGACATAAGAGTCTCAGGGCTTCCGTGTGTTACGAACTGATCAGGAATACCTACATTCATGATCCTTGTATTAATTCTATTATTGCCAAGAAGGCTTCTAACCTTTTCACCAAAGCCGCCAGAAAGAACATTCTCTTCCATGGTTACTATGAGCGGATGCTTATCTGCAACAGAAAGAATATATTCTTCATCGATAGGCTTAACGAAACGGGCATTGGTAAGTGAGCATGGAATGCCCTCAGCTGTAAGGATCTCTCTTACCATAACTGCTGTCTTGACCATGCTTCCTACTGCAAGAAGGAGTACTCCGCCTTCTTCAAAAATAGGTTCAGCCTTGCCCATCTCAATAGGTGCTCTCCAGTCAACAAGACCTGCATAAGCTTCTCCTCTTGGATATCTTATAGCTATCGGTCCGTCGAAATTCACAGCAAACTTGAGCATATCTGAAAGCTCCCACTTATTCTTGGGCGCCAGGATATGCATGTTAGGCATACTTGAAAGATATGAAAGATCGAATATACCCTGATGTGTCTCGCCGTCAGAACCAACAAGTCCTGCTCTGTCTATGGCAAGGATAACAGGGAGATTCTGAAGACATACATCTTCTATGATCTGGTCATATGCTCTTTGAAGGAATGTGGAATATACTGCAAATACAGGTCTCATTCCGCCTTCCGCAAGTCCTGCAGCAAAGGTAACAGCATGCTCTTCTGAGATACCTACGTCAAAGAACCTGTCAGGGAACTTGTTCCTGAATCTCTTAAGTCCTGTTCCGTCAGCCATGGCAGCTGTGATCGCACAGACTCTTGGATCTCTTTCACCAAGTTTCCACATAACTGTTGAAAAGATATCCTGATATGCTGCAACCTTTCTGTGGTGAGCAGGTATACCGTTTTCGATATTGAAAGGCTCTGCACCATGGAATCTTGAAGGGTGCTTCTCAGCAGGCTCATAGCCTCTTCCCTTCTTGGTAAGAACATGGATGATAACAGCCTTCTTGACCTTCTTGGCTTCCTGGATCTCGTGCTCAAGAAGAGCCTCATTGTGACCGTCAATAGGTCCAAGATATGTGATACCGAGGTTTTCAAAAAGCATACCCGGTACAAAGAACTGTTTAAAATTATTCTTAACGTGGCGGATCTTCTCGATAACACGTGTCTGACCTGAAAGCTGCTTGTAAACATCAGCCTTAAGATTCAGATATCCATCCATTGTACGGATATGACCGAGATATTTGGACATACCTCCGATACTTTCTGATATGGACATGTTGTTATCATTTAAGATGATTATAAAGTTAGTCTCTAGCTTAGCAGCATTGTTGAGCGCTTCATAAGCCATACCGCCTGTAAGAGCGCCATCGCCTATAACAGAAACTACTGTATAATCCTCGCCCTTTAAGTCTCTGGCTTTGACCATTCCAAGGCCTGCAGAGATAGAGTTTGAACTGTGACCTGTATCAAAACAGTCAGTATCAGACTCAGACTTTTTAGGGAATCCGCTTATTCCGCCAAACTTACGAAGATTATCAAAATCATTTTTTCTGCCTGTAAGGATCTTATGTGTGTAGCACTGATGTCCTACGTCCCATACGATCTTGTCCTTGGGCAGATCAAGGCTTCTGTGAAGTGCAAGTGTCAGCTCCACAGTTCCAAGATTTGATGCAAGATGTCCTCCGGTAACACTAAGCTTTTCTACAAGGAAATCACGTATTTCCTGAGAAAGAAGCGGAAGTTCATTTTCCGGTATCTTTTTGACATCTCCTGTATTGTTTATTTTATCAAGTATAATTTTATCCATTTTCTTTCACGCACTAATATCAATTATCTCTGTGAATAAGCCATGTAATAAGTTCTTCAAGGAAAATATCCTCATGACCTTCCTGACTTTCAAGTTCTCTTAAAAGTTCAAGTGCTTCATCAGAGAGTCTTGCTACTTCCTCTTTTGATTTTTCAAGTCCATAAAAAGTTACGTAGGTTGTTTTTTCATTCTTCTCATCAGAACCAACAGGCTTGCCAAGCTTGTCCTGATCTCCGATAACATCAAGGATATCGTCCTGGATCTGGAAAGCAACTCCGACATTCTGGCCTATCTGTTCCATCTTGTGAACATCGCTTGCGCTTGCTCCTGCAAGGATCGCGCCTATCATAAGTGCACTCTCGATAAGTGCTCCTGTCTTATTCTCATGTATAAAAAGAAGGTCATCAGGTGTTACGTCCGTACGCTTCTCAGCCTCTATATCAGCACACTGTCCGCCAATCATGCCGAATATTCCGGCCTTCTCAGCAAGGATAGTAAGAGCTGCCAGCATACGGCTTGAAACACTTCCGTCATACTCAGGAAGCTCCTGGCACTCATGAGCTGCTGTAAGAGCTGTTTCAAATGCAAAGTTTAAAAGTCCGTCACCTGCTATTGTTGCCATACCGGGACCATATACCGCATGAGTAGTCTTCTTGCCACGTCTGTACTCATCATTATCAAGTGCCGGCAGGTCATCATGCACAAGTGAATATGTATGTATCATTTCAAGTGCAGCCATGAATGGTCCTATTACCATCTCATTTCTGCCTCCGAACATCATGTATGCTTCACGCATAAGAACGGGTCTAAGTCTCTTACCGCCGGCAAGAACGCTGTAATTCATTGCTTCTATAACAGTCTTCTGGCGACCCTCTTCTCTTGGCAGATAGCTTGTTATGATATGCTCTGCTGCCTCAATTCTCTCCTGACGCTTAATTTCAAAATTTTCATCGGGATCTGACATAATTTCCTCCATTTGTACTTATACACGCCTTCCAACTACATCCTGGAAGTTACTCCTCATCTTCAAATATCTCAAGTTCTCCATCTTCAGATATCTTAAGGGCTTCTTTTTCAACCTTATCGATCATAGCTCCTGCTACCTTCAAAAGGTCCATACCCTCTTTATATCTGCGAAAAGAATCTTCTAAAGAGATGTCATCTTCCTGCATTGCAGAAATAACGTCGTCAACTCTCTTAAAAGCCTCTTCTACGCTTAAGCCTTCAAATTCTTCCATATTAGGCTTCTCTTCTGTATTCTTCTTAGTTCTCTTTGCTGCAGGCATCTTTATACCTCATCTAACTTTGCTCCGGATTCTACCGAAACTGTCTTTGCATAGATAATGCCGTCTGTAACATTAACTGATATATCCTGTCCGACAGCTACCTGGTCTATGCTTCGTATGTTCTTGCCATCCTTATCTTCAACATAGGAAAAGCCGCTTTTTAGCTTATCAAGCGGTGACAGGCCTTTCATCTGTTCTATACGAACGTCAAGTCTGCTTTTGCTTTTCAATAGCTGTTGCTTCCACAGAAGATTAAGGGTATCTACGTACTCTGCCTGTCTCATCCTGCGGTCTCTTATTCTGGACCAGGGTGAGTAAGCTTTAAGCATGTTTTGTCTTACATTAAGTTCATGCCTTGCGCCTTTTATGACGGCGTCAAGCTGTCCATACAATATGTTCCTGTAATCTTCTATATCATTTGCAAATCTTTGATATTCATACACCGCAAGTTCTGCTGCCGCAGATGGTGTAGGCGCACGCAGATCCGCCACAAAGTCTGCTATAGTCGTATCAGTTTCATGTCCAACTGCTGATATGATGGGGATCGGGCAATCGAATATAGCCTGCGCAACAGACTCATCATTAAAAGCCCACAGATCTTCGATCGAGCCTCCGCCACGTCCGACTATGATCACATCAACATCAGCGTTTTCAAGCGTCTTTAGTCCTCTGACTATACTGGCAGGAGCCTCATCTCCCTGCACGATCGCAGGATAGAGAATAATCTGCACGAAGGGGTTGCGCCTTTTAGTAATGCTGATGATATCATGCACTGCGGCTCCTTTGGGAGCAGTCACAACTCCAAGCGTACGTATATATTTAGGAATTGCCTGTTTGTACTCAGGAGAGAACATACCAAGCTCTTCCAGCTTCTTCTTCAGCTGTTCATATTTCTCATACAGCTGTCCGGTCCCATCAGGTTCTATTTTAGTTGCGTAGAGCTGGTAACTTCCGCCTTTGACGTATACGTCGCAGCTTCCGGTTACCTGCACCTGCTGGCCTTCAGTCATCTGAAACTTAAGGCCGCTTCGGTTTCCACGAAACATTACACAATTAAGAGTTCCTGACGGATCCTTTAAAGTGAAATAGATATGACCCGAAGAATGATACTTGCAATTGCTGACTTCGCCCTTAACCGTGAGCTTCCTGAGCAGGAAGTCCTGGTTAAACATGTCTTTGATATATGAATTTACCTGTGCAACGGTATAAACATTATTCTTAAGCAAATTTTGCCAATACTCCGTTAACGAATGAAGCAGATCCGTCCTGACCAAACTTCTTGGCAAGTTCAACTGCCTCGTTAATAGCTACTCCTGTAGGTATATCATCGTCGAATTTAATCTCAAAAATTGCAAGACGAATAATAGTAAGATCAACCTTGGCCATACGATCTGTATCCCAGCCAAGTGTCTTCTCATTGATCATCGCATCGATCTCAGGAAGCTTATCAGCTATTTTCTTATAACGCTTGATGATCTTATCAGCATCTTTGTCTGACAGTTTCTTTTCATCAGAACTCATAAAAAGGTCTTCTGATTCAGGGAGGTCATATGAGAAGAGCTCTTCCTGCTCTGCCATTTCCTCTATAGGATTAAATTCTACACGAAACAGGAGCTTAAATACTTGCTCTCTTTCTTCACTTCTTTTCATAAACTATTTCCTTTTCAATGTTCAAATACAAAAAATTATGCTTCAGCTACTGTAATACCTGAAATGTGCACGTTTACATCTGTTACGTTAAGGCCTGTCATGTTTTCAACAGTGCTCTTAACACGAGTCTGAACCTTCTGACTTGTAGCAGGGATGTTGAATCCATATCCCATAAGAAGGGCCAGATCTACAGCAACGTTCTTGCCACTAAGCTGAACTCTTACTCCCTTGGAGATCTTACGATTTCCACTCTTCTGAAGAGTCTCAGATGTAACATTACCCGGCATTCCGGAAACTCCTTCTATTTCCATGGCAGCAAGTGCTGCTATCATTCCAATAACGTCATTTGCGATCTTTACACTACCGATGTCTGAATTGTCTCTTAAGTTAAAAGAGCTGTTATCAGCTTTATTTTCCATAACAATCTCCCTTTCATAAAGAATAATTTATAATGATTATAACTGTTTTTATGCATTTTGCAAAGAAGGCGCATCAGAGCCATATCATGAACGTGAGTGTGGTTTCATGACTAAGATAGGCAGCCTTTGTTGCACTTATAGGCAGATATTCAAAGATAGCACCGCTCTCATCAGAAAAAAGATAGGTCTTCATCTCATTAAATACCGCACTGTCCGTACACTTAAATGTGACGCAGGATTTTCCTTCGCTAATGGCTCTATCAAAAACGTTTCTGAGCTTTGTATCATCAACTGAGTCAAAAAGCGCATTCTCTCTGACAAAGTAGTTGTCAGAAGTAGCAGTGCACTCCGGAAGCTTAACCACTTCATTGGTTGTATGGGTTGCAGAAAGATCAGCCGTTGTAACGCATAAATATGCATAATTTACAACCTCTGTATCTCCCGGAACCGAACCTGTAAATGAAGCATCTCCCCATGTTGGATCAACATAATACCAGTTGCCGTTGACTTTTACAAAGTCCCAGGCATGGGCTGTACTTCCGTTTCCGGTATCTGCAGTGCCTGATACCATCTCACAGGTCATACCGACCTTTTGAAGCAGGTATTGAAGTGTCTTGGCATAGCCCTGACATACACTGACTTTATTAAGAAGAACGGAGCAGATATTCTGATTGTCTTCACAATCAATCTGATACTGTGTATTAAGCACTATATAATCATAAAAGTACTTAACTATCTCGTATTCATCTGTCGTATCCGGCATTCCCGCTATAATTGCATCTGCGGCTTCTGAAAGCTTTACTCTTCTGTCAGCGATCTTCTCTTTTGAAAGAGAATACTTGCCTCCGTAAGTAATTGCCTTGATCTCATCGCTATCAGAAGTCATATACCTGTTCATAAGATATCCTTCAACATAGAATATCTCCGGGTGGTCATTCTGAACACATTGCTGAACCTTCTCTATCTCATCCATATCAGTAGTCGTTACATATATTTCTTCACCCTGATTGGATAAAATATGGTAAATCTGGGCGTAGAGACTTTGCTCATCAGCAGTCAGCTGATCATAGTAATATAATCCGGTCTGATCCTTTTGAATAGCCGCTATCATAGTATCTGAGAGCCCTATCTCATCCCAGGCATCCTGCATTTCCTGCGTTGGATAATCACCGTGAGCTATAGTCTCAAAGATCTGCTCTTCTAATTCAGAATAATCCGATGTATCATCACTACCCGTATGCGTAGTAGTATCCTGACCAGTCTGCCCATCTCCTGCCACATCGCTGATGATCTCTTCAGCTTCCTTTTTGAGTTCATCAGCGCCTTCATATACGTCTTTGGCAAACTCATTCACATCTTCCATACTGCATGCTGTCAAAACAGTACTTGTCATGACAAGGCATGCAGCTGTAAGTGCAATGGCTTTGATCCTCCCGGATATTATTCCGGATATACTTCTTATTGAATTAGTATTATTGTTTTTGTTTGAATTAACTTTTCTCAAATCAGTTCTTTCTGAATTCAGAGAGTACAAGTCCTTCGTTACGTTTAACTGTCATGTCAACGCTCCACTCGTTAATGAAAAGAAGGAGCGGACGATCGTTCATATCCTTGATCTTCTTCATGTCAGATGTTCCAACAAGAGAAGACATATCTGTATCTGAGTCTACCCATCTGATGTATTCGTAAGGCAGGTTCTCAAGAATGATATCAACATTATACTCATTCTTGAGACGGAATTTAAGTACGTCGAACTGGAGGATACCAACTACGCCTACGATGATCTCTTCAAGACCTGTATTAAACTCCTGGAAGATCTGAATAGCACCTTCCTGAGCGATCTGCTGGATACCCTTAACGAACTGCTTACGCTTCATGGTATCAACCTGGCGAACTCTTGCGAAGTGCTCAGGTGCGAAAGTAGGAATTCCTTCGTACTTTACGTTATCCTTAGGCATACATACTGTATCACCTATAGAGAAGATACCCGGGTCGAATACACCGATGATATCTCCTGCATATGCTTCTGAAAGGATCTTTCTTTCATCTGCCATAAGCTGCTGTGGCTGAGACAGACGGAAGGTACGTCCTGACTGAATATGCTTAATTTCCTTATCAGCATCATATCTTCCTGAACAGATTCTCATGAATGCGATACGGTCACGGTGTCTTGCATCCATGTTGGCCTGAATCTTGAATACAAATGCAGAAAATTCATGCTCTACAGGATCGATAACTTCATCACCTGACACACGGCCTGTAGGAAGTGTAGCCATCTGCAGGAAGTTGTGAAGGAATATCTCCACACCAAAGTTCTGAAGAGCTGAACCAAAAAATACAGGTGTAAGCTGTCCTGCACGAACTGCATCAAGGTCAAACTGAGCTCCTGCGCCATCGAGAAGTTCCATTTCTTCCTGAAGCTTCTCATAAGCATCTTCACCAATCTGATCAAGAACAGCAGATTCATTATCAAAATCTATGAAGTTCTCTTCGCCTTCTTTAGTTCCCTTCTCTGTACCTGAGAAAGTAACTATCCTGTTTTCTTTTCTTTCATAGATACCCTTAAAGTTCTTACCTGAACCGATAGGCCAGTTAACTGGGCAAGTCTCTATTCCAAGGTTATCTTCGATATCCTGCATCAGATCAAATGTGTCCTTGGCATCACGGTCAAGCTTGTTGATGAATGTGAATATCGGAATGTGTCTCATGGTACAAACCTTAAAGAGCTTCTTGGTCTGTGCCTCAACACCCTTACTTGCATCTATAACCATGACAGCAGAGTCTGCAGCCATAAGTGTACGATATGTATCCTCAGAGAAATCCTGGTGTCCAGGTGTATCAAGGATATTGATGCAGTGGTCTTCAAAGTTAAACTGCAGTGCTGATGAGGTAACTGAAATACCTCTTTGTTTTTCTATTTCCATCCAGTCAGAAACTGCGTGCTTGGCTGTTGCCTTACCTTTTACAGAACCTGCCTGATTGATAACGCCACCGTAGAGGAGGAACTTCTCAGTAAGAGTTGTCTTACCTGCATCAGGGTGGGATATGATAGCAAAGGTTCTGCGCTTTGCAATCTCTGCTGCTGTTTTCTTATCACTCATTGTTAAATAAACCTCTAATTAAATCTAAGTCGATAAATACATCCTTCATCTTTAATATCAGATGAAATCTAGCATATAGGCACAAGGCCTAATAAAAGCCGGTATGTTTTTTCACACCGGCCAATTTACACAACATAAAGAGACTGTCTTCAAAGCAGCAAGCTTATCAGGCAATCTCTTATTTTTAATGTCAGTTCTGAGCAACATCCTTCATAGAGAAGCTGATTCTGCCCATACGGTCCTTACCAAGGCATACTACTGTAACTTCATCGCCAAGTGTAAGGATATCTTCTACATGATCAAGTCTCTCCTTAGAGATCTTTGAAATGTGAACCATTCCTTCCTTACCAGGTGCGAACTCGATGAATGCACCGAATTCTTTGATGCTTACAACTTTACCCTTGAAGATCTGGCCTTTTTCGAAATCTGTGATGATGATTCTGATCATCTCTTTAGCTTCGTCAAGCTTAGCCTGATCTTCGCCGCAGATTGAAACCTTACCATCATCTGTGATATCGATCTTAACGCCTGTACGAGCGATGATCTCGTTGATAGTCTTACCGCGCTGACCAACTACATCACCGATCTTATCAACAGGTACTTCCATAGAGATGATCTTAGGAGCGTACTTGGATACTTCCTTACGAGGCTCAGCGATAGCATCGTGCATTACGCCGTTCATTATGAACTCACGAGCATCCTTACATCTTCCGATAGCGCCCTCAACGATGGCACGTGTAAGACCATGGATCTTGATATCCATCTGGATAGCTGTGATACCCTTGTGTGTACCTGTTACCTTGAAGTCCATATCGCCGAAGAAATCTTCGAGACCCTGGATATCTGTAAGAAGTACGAAATCATCATCTGTATCGCCTGTAACAAGACCGCAGCTGATACCAGCAACAGGAGCCTTAAGAGGAACACCTGCAGCCATAAGAGCCATACAGCTTGCACATGTTGAAGCCATGGATGTAGATCCATTGGACTCAAATGTCTCTGATACGGCACGGATTGCATATGGGAACTCCTCAACTGAAGGAAGTACTGCAAGAAGTGCACGCTCAGCAAGAGCACCGTGACCAATCTCACGACGTCCAGGTCCTCTTGAAACCTTAGTCTCACCTACTGAATAAGCAGGGAAATTGTACTGGTGGATATATCTCTTCTCAGTTACGAACTGATCAAGACCTTCTACTCTCTGTGCTTCTGAAAGAGGAGCAAGAGTTACGATATCGCAGATCTGTGTCTGTCCACGAGTGAACATAGCGCTGCCGTGTACTCTAGGAATAAGATCAATCTCAGCAGAAAGAGGTCTGATCTGTGTGATCTCACGTCCATCAGGTCTCTTGTGATCTTTGAGGATCATCTTACGAACAGTCTTCTTCTCATACTGATATACAGCATCGCCTACGAATGCAGCCCACTCTTCGTTCTCTGCAAAACGAGGATCAGCAAGGATCTTCTCAGTAACATCATCCATGTTCTTGTCTCTGACCATCTTATCATCAGTAAATACAAGGTTCTCCATCTCTTCAGGAGTTACGATTGTCTTGATAGCATCAAAGATCTCCTGAGGAACAGCTGCAGAAACATAAGGCTGCTTCTCTTTACCAATCTCAGCTACGATAGAGTTGATGAAGTTAACAACCTGCTTGTTGATAGCATCTGCTTCATAGATGTATCTGATCATATCCTGCTCAGGGATTTCCTTAGCACCAGCCTCGATCATGATAACCTTCTCAGCTGTAGAAGCAACTGTGAGCTTCATATCACCGTTGTCCCACTGCTCCTGTGAAGGGTTGATGATCATCTGTCCATCAACAAGACCGATCTGTGTAGATGCGCAAGGGCCATCCCACGGAATATCTGATATAGCTACAGCAATGGATGATCCGATCATTGCAACCAGCTCAGGTCTGCAAGCGGGATCTACTGCCATAACCATGTTCTCAACAGTTACGTCATTTCTCATATCCTTTGGGAAAAGAGGTCTCATAGGACGGTCGATCATACGGTCTGTAAGGATCGCGTTCTCTGATGGCTTAGCCTCTCTCTTATTAAATCCACCCGGGAATTTACCGATTGAATAGAACTTCTCGCTGTACTCAATATTGAGCGGGAAGAAATCAACACCATCACGTGGTGCCTTAGCTTCTGTAGCTGTGCAAAGAAGTGTTGTATCGCCATACTGAACGAAAGCGCATCCGTTTGCCTGTTTACCAACCTTGCCTATCTCAACCTTGAGTGTACGTCCGGCAAGATCCATTGTGTAAGTTTTTACCATTTTTTCTCCTTTTTGTGCTGCTCATCCGCAATCCCCGTTTTTCAGAGGCGCGTGTGCAGTACTCTTCTTCTCTTTCTTCTACTATTATTTACGGCTTATAAGTTTTTCTTATAAGCAAAAAGGCAGGGACAACTGAAGATACAGTCTCCCCGCCCTTGTGAACAGAATTACTTTCTAAGACCAAGTTCCTGGATCAGCTTACGATATCTCTCAATATCCTTTGCCTTGAGGTATCCAAGAAGATTACGTCTCTGACCAACCATCTTAAGAAGACCACGTCTTGAGTGGTGATCCTTAGGGTTCTTGTCAAGGTGAGCATTGAGCTCAGCGATTCTCTCTGTGAGAACTGCTACCTGTACTTCTGGTGAACCTGTATCACCAGGCTTTACAGCGTACTTGTTGATAATCTCTGTTTTCTTTTCCTTTGAAATCATTTCTTTTCTCCTTTTTTCAAGTCGCCTGTTACCGGGTCCGGGTCGGAGATCCATAAACCAGGTAAAGGTCATTTCTAATTTTGTCCATAAAAAATTTAAGGACAGCTATTTAAACTTATCACATGTAGGAAAAAAAGTAAAGTACTTTCTAATTTTACTACTATTCCAGCCTGTAACAGTCATATAAAAATGTTTTAGTTTTAGAAGATTTGATCCATCAGTCATTCCAGTTGTACTTTGATGTTTCAATGCTGTAAAGATACAATCTATCACTCATTCCAGTTATACTTTGAAGTCTCAAGGCTGTGGTGATATAGTCTTCCGTTTTCAACATCAGCACTCATCTGGGCTTTAAGTTCGTCTACGCCGCTGAATTTCATTTCAGGTCTTTTGAACGAAAGCAGTGATACTGAGATATCCTTGTCATAAAGGTCTCCTGAAAAGTCATACAGATAAGTTTCCGATACTATGATCTTCTCTTCTGTAATAGTGGGCTTCGTGCCAATATTGGTCATTCCGCGAAGAATCTTATCTCCAACACGAACGATAGAATAATATACTCCGTTAGGAGGAAGGAGTTTTTCTTCAGAAGGAATAACATTAACAGTAGGAATTCCTATTGTCCTTCCAAGTGCGCGTCCATGGCTTACAGTTCCGTGGAGGGTGTAAGGACTTCCTAGAAGTCTTGATACTCTTTCCATGTTACCTTTAGCAACTTCTTTTCTTATAAGAGTTGAGCTGACTTCCTGATCTTCAATCTCAACCTTATCTATAAGGTGAGTCTCGAATCCAAGTTCCTGTCCCATCTGTGAAAGAAGCTTCCAGTCGCCTTTTCCTTTATCGCCAAAAGATACATCGAGGCCTGCTGCTACGTAAGCAGCTCCCATCTGTTCTACAAGAAAGCGCTTTACAAATTCTTCCGGGGGAGTTGCTGCAGTTTCTGCATTCATTGGGAATTCTATCAGAACATCTATTCCGTTTTCTGAAAACCAGGCCCTCTTTTCCTGCCTTGTAGAAAGTCCCGGAACAATGTGACCTGCAAAAAAAGATGCAGGTGAAGGGTCAAATGTGAATATGACTACCTTTCTTCCGTTATTCTTCTCTTCTATAAGGTCAGAAATAAGTTTTCTGTGGCCTTTGTGAATTCCATCAAACTTACCTATGGCAACGGCTGTAGGTCCTTCTATATGAAAATCTGTTGTGTCTTTGATCAGTTCCATCTTTGTCCTTAGCAAAATCGTTATTGTGGTGTGTAGAAATTCTTATCTACTCTGAAGTTTCTTAATTTATCGTTGTATTTATATACACCGAAGAATACTCCGTCTTCGTCATATACTCTTATTCTTGTTCCGTCAGAGTACATAGCTTCTTTTTTCTGAGAATCCTGTGCTTTTGTAGGCTCTGTATCTGCAATATCCTTAAGTGTAAAAGGATTACCGTTCTCTATGAGCTTGCGGCTATTCTTAAGGATATGGACGCTGTCGAGGTCTTTGAAGAAGTCTTCTACAGGTACTACAACATCGTCAACTCTGTCTTCATCCCTGAGCTTTTCAAGCTGTCCCAGTGTTATGGCAGTGTCAAGGTGGAAGCTTCCAACAGCTGTCCTTGTAAGATGTGCCATTGCTCCGCCGCAGCCAAGTCTTTGACCTATATCATTACAAAGGGTGCGGATGTAAGTACCTTTACTGCATCTGACTTCCATTGTAAATTCATGTCTGTCTGACAGATGACTTGTATCAAGGATAGATATTGAATCAATATGGATTTTTCTTGGCTTTCTCTCTATCTCTTTGCCTTCTCTGGCAAGCTCATAAAGCTTCTTGCCACCAACTTTAATAGCAGAATACATAGGTGGGATCTGGTCGTAGTCACCTACAAATGCCTGAACCGCATCATTTAATTCTGTAACATCAGGAATAGTGTCATCGCCATGCTCTGTAAGTATAGTTCCTGTCATGTCCTGAGTGTCTGTTTCTACGCCCAGTCTGCATACAGCAATATATTCCTTGGTATGGTCTGTGAGCTCTTCGACAAGTCTTGTACCTGTTCCTACACAGCACACAAGTACGCCCACAGCTTCAGGATCAAGTGTTCCTGTATGGCCAATCTTCTTCATCTTGAGGATGCCTCGCATTTTGGCAACAACATCATTAGATGTAAAGCCCGGCTCTTTGTATATGTTTATAAGTCCATTGTAATTATTTTTCATGATCAAACCTGTTCGTCATATTAAGACAGGGGAACGACTATTCATCGTTCCCCTGTCGCTTCTTCTGACGTTATTTACTAATTGACTCTTCGATCTTGGCAATTACTTTGGCAAGGATATCATCGATATCACCCTGCATTGTAATTCCGGCAGCTCTGTCATGGCCGCCACCTCCGAATGTCTCAGCTACTTTTGCCACGTTAACTGATCCATCGCTTCGAAGTGATAATTTATACTCATTATCAGAAAGCTGATGAGCATAAAGTGCACATCCAACTCCCGATGTAAGTTTAAGCTGGCTTACAATTCCTTCAAGATCGCTTCCCTTGGCATCATACTCTTCCATTGTTTTAGAATCTGTAACAGATACTATAACCTTGCCATCAAGGATGAGTTTACTGTCAAGTATTGCTCTTGCAAGAAGCTGCATCTGCTTATAGGTCTTTTCATAAAAGACGTGATCTATAAGCTTGTCAAACTCAAATCCGTAAGTAATAAGCTTACCAGCAACTTCCATTGTTTTTTTGGAAGTGCTTGAGTATTTGAATACTCCTGTGTCAGTGACCATTCCTGTATAAAGTGCCATAGCGATATTCTTATCAA
Organism: Butyrivibrio fibrisolvens; assembly: GCF_037113525.1. Lineage (NCBI taxonomy): Bacteria > Bacillati > Bacillota > Clostridia > Lachnospirales > Lachnospiraceae > Butyrivibrio > Butyrivibrio fibrisolvens. The sequence goes on from NZ_CP146963.1 coordinate 3,451,883, forward strand.
CTATCTCAGGATCCATCACGCCGTAGCAAAGCTCGCATACGCTGCTTGCTTCAGGATATATATAATTTATATCTCCGGTACCTTCTTTGTTGGAAATATGATGATCTATATTGATTCTGATCTTAGCATTATCGAAAAAGACTTCAGCACCATCTGTACGGCCCTTGCCAGTGTCCAGAATAATAAATGCATCATAATGTTCAACATCAGTCTGATACTGTGTGTTGACATCTTCAGTGCCCGGAATGAAAGAATACACTTCCGGTATCTCCTGAAGGAACACATCTATTCTTGCAGACGGGTATACCTTTTTGAGGTACAGATACATTCCCATACATGAGCCTACACAGTCTCCGTCAGGTCTTACGTGGCCTGCGATACCTATAGTCTCAGCGCTTCCGATTTCTTTTTCAATTCTCATCATAATCCTGTTCTTCCTCTTCTCCACGAGCTGCTCTTGCTTCATCATCTCTTGCCTTAACTTCATCGATCTTCTTGGTCATATCAATAGCATACTCTATTGAATCGTCCATGATGAATCTCAGCTGAGGTGTATTACGAAGGTTGATAGTACGTGCAAGTGTAGAACGAATATATCCGGAAGCACTCTGAAGTCCTTCCATGGTCTGCTGACGATCTTCATCGTTACCAAGAACGCTGACCCATATCTTACAGGTCTTAAGATCCGGAGCAACCTCGACATCCATAACGGATGTCATAGGGCTGATACGGGGATCCTTGGAAAATCTGATAGCTTCAGCTACGACCTTCATAACTTCGCCGTTAATTCGGCTGTTCTTTATACTGTTTTTTCTCATAAGCTTAGTCCCTCGGAACTTCTACCATGATATAAGCTTCAATGTTATCGCCAACATTCATGCCGTCAAATCCGTCAAATACAAGACCACATTCATAGCCTTCCTTAACTTCCTTGACATCGTCCTTGAAACGCTTGAGTGACTTAAGGTCACCTTCGAAGATCATCTCATCGCCTCTTCTTACGCGAACCTTGCAGCCCTTCTGGATGTTACCGTCAAGTACGAATGAACCTGCGATATTACCGATAGAAGATGCCTTGAATATCTGACGAACCTCAGCATGTCCGGTGATCTTCTCTTCATATACAGGAGCAAGCATACCCTTAAGAGCAGCTTCTACATCATCGATAGCCTGGTAGATAACCTTGTAAAGCTTGATCTCTACGCCTTCGTGCTCAGCCATTGACTTAGCAGTTGCATCAGGTCTTACATCGAAGCCGATGATGATAGCGTTAGATGCAGATGCAAGTGATACATCAGACTCTGTGATAGCACCAACGCCGCCATGGATAACCTTAACCATAACTTCTTCGTTGGATAGCTTCATAAGACTTGCCTTAAGAGCTTCAACTGAACCCTGTACGTCAGCCTTGATGATGATATCAAGCTCTTTGAGCTTACCTTCTTCAATCTTGGAGTACAGATCATCAAGTGACATCTTAGCCTTAGTCTCTTCGATAAGGTCTTTCTTGTGCTGCTGCATGTAGATGTTAGCATACTGCTTAGCTTCCTTATCGGAGTTGTGAGCGATAAATACTTCACCAGCGTTAGGTACGTCTGAAAGACCAAGGATCTCTACAGGCTGTGAAGGAGTTGCTTCCTTAACACGTCTGCCCTTATCATCAGCCATAGCACGTACACGACCTGAGCTTGCACCAGCAGAGATGAAATCTCCAACGTGGAGTGTACCCTTCTGTACGAGTACGTTAGCAACAGGACCTCTACCCTTATCAAGCTTAGCCTCAAGAACGAGACCTCTTGCTGTACGGTTAGGATTAGCCTTGAGCTCAAGGATATCAGCTGTAAGGATGATAGTCTCAAGGAGAGTATCGATTCCTTCGCCGGTCTTAGCAGATACAGGTACGAATTCTGTTGATCCGCCCCAATCTGTAGCGATAAGACCATATTCTGTAAGCTCCTGCTTAACGCGGTCGATATTAGCACTTGGCTTATCGATCTTGTTAACTGCAACGATGATCTCGATGTTAGCTGCCTTAGCATGGTTGATAGCTTCTACAGTCTGAGGCATTACACCGTCGTCAGCTGCTACAACAAGTACAGCGATATCTGTTGAGTTAGCACCACGCATACGCATTGCTGTGAATGCTTCGTGACCAGGAGTATCAAGGAATGTAACCTTTCTGTCCTTAACAGATACCATATAAGCACCGATCTTCTGTGTGATACCACCAGCCTCTTTTTCAGTAACTGCGCTATCACGGATCTTATCAAGAAGTGATGTCTTACCATGGTCAACGTGACCCATTACGCAGACAACAGGTGCTCTTGAAACAAGATCCTTCTCATCTTCTTCATCCTCTTTAAGGAGTTCTTCGATAACATCGACCTGAACTTCCTTCTCGCAGATGATCTCATACTCAATTGCAATATTCTCAGCTTCTTCATATGAAAGAGCTGTATTAACTGTAACAATCTGTCCTGCAAGGAAGAGCTTCTTGATGATAACAGATGGCTGCATCTTCATCTTCTCAGCAAGTTCCTTGATTGTAAGACTTTCAGGAATTGTTATTGTCTTGATCTGCTCAACAGGCTCTTCTTCCTTCTTAACCTCAGGCTTGATGAAGCGGCCTACGCGCTTGCTGCGTGGCATTTCCTCTTCTTCATAGTCCTTCTTAGTCTTCTTATCCTTGTCGAATCTACGATCATTATGACGATTAGTCTTCTCTGTAGGAGCATCAGAAGCTGCGCTAAATGCTGCTCCCTGATTTCCTCTTCCCTGACCTGGTCTTCCACCCTGACCGTTTCTGTCAAAGCTTCTTCCGCCGCCCTGACCGTTTCTGTCAAATGATGGTCTTCCATTCATGCCGCCCTGGCCGTTCCTTCCGCCCTGACCATTTCTGTCAAAGCTTCTTCCGCCGCCCTGGCCGTTTCTGTCAAAGTTTCTTGCACCACCCTGGCCATTTCTGTCGCCACGGTCGTTTCTATCATTTCTGCCCTGACCGTTTCTTGGAGCACCGGAATTTCTGTCATTTCTATTCTGACCCTGTCTACGATCATCGAAATTTCTATTCTGGTTAGCACCGTTCTTATTATCACGAGCCTGGTTATTGTCAGAAGCTTTAGCTTCAACGTTTACAGGCTTCTTAACTTCTTCTGCCTTTGGAGCAGGAGCTTCCTGTGCCTTAGGAGCTGTCTCTGCTACAGGCTTAGCAGGCTGAGCAGCCTTAGGTGCCTGTGGCTTAACTGTTTCTACAACAGGCTTATCTTCTGTCTTACGAATGTTTGATTCATATTCAAGCTGAGAAGGTGCTGTCTTTGGCTTGATAGGATGATATACATTCTGACTTGAAGCGAATGATCCGTTTCTTCCATTCTGACCATTCTTGCCCTGTCCGTTTCTCTGATTGTCAGGACGCTGACTCTTCTGAGTCTGATTCTGTCCTGCTGATGAGTGGGATGATCCAAAAGAATTTCCTCTGGCATTACCCTGATTACTTACAATAATGATTTTCTTTTTCTTCTTTGGCTGATTGTCAGCACTTGCCTGACCAGCCTTTGGTGTTTTTTCTGCTGTTATCGTGTTCTTATCTTCCTTTGCTTCAGTTTCGCTTTTCTTATCTTCAGAAGCCTTAACTTCTGCCTTTGATTCCTTTTCAGCCTTTACAGGCTTATCTTCTTTGACAGCTGCGCCGCCTTTTTTGCCAAAATGTTTTCTGGCTAATTCTGCGTCTTCATCTTCAACAGAACTTGTGGAACGTTTTGCCGATTCAACGCCTTTTTCCTGCAAGAAGCTTACAACTTCCTTACCTTCTACTCCAAGCTCCTTAGCAAGTTCGGATATTTTAATCTTTGACATTCGTTTCCCCTCCGTTCTGTTCTATGGTCTGCAGTTTCTCTATTAGAGCTTTGGCAAGTCCCTGATCTGTGATCGCAAGACTGCTTCGCTCAGATTTGCCAATCGAAAGTCCTAAAAGATCTTTCTGTCCGAAGACTTTGACCTTTACATTATAGGACTTACATTTATTAAGCATCTCTTTCCTTGTATTGTCTGAAGCGTCAAGGCTTACTATTACAAGTTTCGCCTTGCCCGACTGGATATTCTGAAGTGTTCCGGTTTCACCCGAAGTCACCTTGCCGGCCTTCATGCACAGACCAAGGAAAGAATAAATCCCTTGTTCTTGTTTTGTCATGTCTGTGTGAACTCCTTCTCCAGCGCATCATAAATTTCAGCGTTGATACTTTGTTTAAAAGAACGCTCAAGGCCTTTGTTCTTGCGGGCTTTCTTGAAGCACTCGGCATCATCACATATATATGCTCCTCTGCCGTTCTGTCTGCCCGTCTTATCAAGAACGATCTCACCTTCCGGTGTCCTTATGATCCTTATAAGTTCTTTTTTACTTTTCATCTCGCCGCATCCGATGCATTGGCGCATCGGTATCTTTTTTGCCATTCAGACTCCTTTGTATGGATATATGATCCAGGCCTATAAATCAGGCCGGATCAAAATCTATGATTTAATTCTAAAAAACTGAGTAAAAATAACTTATTATAATTATTATTCTTCGTCAGATGACTCTTCATCAGCAGCTTCTTCGGAAATCTCCTCATCTGCCTCAAGTACTTCTTCATCGTACTCTTCAGAATACTCTTCATCTTCGTACTCTTCTTCGTCATCAAGATAGTCTTCATAACGGAATCCAGGAGCATCCTTAGCCTGAGTCTCAGACTTGATATCGATCTTATAGCCTGTAAGTCTTGCAGCAAGGCGGGCATTCTGTCCTTCCTTACCAATTGCAAGTGAGAGCTGATAATCAGGAACAACAACCTTAGCTGTCTTCTCATCAGGATCAGCAAATACTGCAACGATCTTAGCAGGTGAAAGAGCGTTCTGGATAAGGTTACCAGGGTTCTCATCCCATCCAATAACGTCGATCTTCTCGCCGCGAAGCTCTTCAACGATAAGATTTACTCTGCTTCCGTTAACACCTACGCAAGCTCCTACAGGATCAACGTTAGGATTCTTGGAATATACAGCGATCTTAGTACGGCTTCCAGCTTCTCTTGCGATAGCCTTAACTTCTACTGTACCGTCCTTGATCTCAGTAACTTCCTGCTCGAACAGGCGCTTAACAAGATCAGGATGTGTACGGGAAACAAGGATACGAGGTCCCTTGTTACCATTTCTAACCTCAAGGATATAAACTTTGATTCTGTCTGTAGGACGATAGCTCTCACCCTTAACCTGCTCATTCTCTGTGAGAATTGCATCAGCATGTCCAAGGTTGATAGAGATGTTGCGACCGATGAAACGCTGTACAACACCTGTTACAATATCGTGTTCTTTCTCAAAGTACTCATTATAGATAGCGCCGCGTTCTTCTTCGCGAATCTTCTGAAGAATGACGTTCTTGGCATTCTGTGTCGCAATACGACCGAAGTTCTTGGAGTCGAGCGGAACTCTTACTATATCGCCGACCTTTGCTTTCTTATCGATCTTGGCAGCATCTTCAGGGGAGATATCCTCTGATGGATCCATTACATCATCTGCTGTCTCCACTACTGTCTTCTCGGCATATAAATGGAATTCACAGGTCTTTCTGTCGACCTCGACTTTTACATTGTCCGCCTTGCCAAAGTTGTTCTTGCATGCGGTCATGAGAGAATTCTCAATTGCATCAAAAAGGCTTTCCTTACTGATATTCTTCTCTTTCTCCAATGCATCAAGTGCTTCCATAAGTTCTTTGCTCATGTCTTTTCCTCTTCTTCCTTTCTGCGTTTTCACGCATCACCATTAAAAATCAAGTGACAGTCTAATGACTGAAATATCTTTTCTAGTAAAAATCTTATCTGTATCCTGAATGGTTATAGTTACTGTTTCAGCATCAAATGCTTTAAGGATACCTGTAAATTCCTTGCAGCCATCGATAGGCTTGTAGGTCTTGATATCCACTTCAAGGCCGAGACTGTTCTCAAAATGTCTGTCCTTTTTGAGCTGTCTTCCAAGTCCTGGACTTGAAACCTCAAGTGTATAAGCATCTTCAATGAAGTCATCCGCATCAAGTGCATCTGACAGATCATGGCTTACATCAACGCAGTCGCCAATGTTTACTCCGCCTTCCTTGTCAATGTAGGCTCTAAGATACCAGTCACCTGCTTCCTTGACATACTCAACATCATAAACTGTCGTGCCATGCTTTTCGGCTATCGGCGTCAGAAGTTCTTCCGCCCTGCGTTCAATATCTTCTTTTCTCGACATATGCCACCTTTCACGTATTACGTATTGCAATCATGTTTATAAGTACTAATAGAATTACACAAAAAAGTGGACTCGCGAAAGTCCACTTCAACAAACCACATAATTACATTAAAACCATACCACCATTAAGCGAAAACGTCAAGTTTCCATGGGGCAGACCCGTACCTCTTTAAAGATTAGATCAAGAAATGATCTTTGAGGAAAAAAATATACCGCAAATTTCAATCTGCGGTAACTTTCGGGTTGGGCTGTTCATGTACCGCTTCAGCGGCTTCAAACAGTCAGTAGCTCGTATCGGAATCGAACCGGTGATTCTGCCGTGAGAGGGCAGCGTCTTAGCCTCTTGACCAACGAGCCATATTTAAATAGTTTTAAAAACTATCAGTAGCTCGTATCGGAATCGAACCGGTGATTCTGCCGTGAGAGGGCAGCGTCTTAGCCTCTTGACCAACGAGCCATATCTTGTGTCGGTGCACCTGACCGACTTGAATAAGATACCATGATATTTTTAATAATGCAAGCATTATTTTGAATTTTTTAAAAAAATATTTTTTCAGCGGCGCATTGTTACTGTTTCCTGAAGAGATGCAAGCTTATCTGCACAGCATACAAGTACTGCTTCTCTTGATTTTGGAGGATGAAGAAGTGTCAGTGGCCACATGTGACTACGAATGATCTGTGCCTCCTTATCTGTAAGGTTGAAATCGCGCTTTGCATTCTCCATAGCAGACTGGGGATGTGTAAATCCGTGCAGGTGGAAGAACTTATGAACAAGCTTAAAGGGCAAAAACCAGTTCTCCGGCGCTTTCTTAATCTCAAAATCTGTATGCCAGTCATAAAGGAAATAGTCATGAAGAAAAGCTCCTCTTATAAGCTCTTTCTCATTAGACTTAACCTTAAGCGCATTGTTCAGTGCATAAGACAGCTTTGCTACTCTCATACAATGATCAAAGGTCGTGATCTTTCCATGCTGTATATAGTTCTTCATTTGCTGCGTTCTTACATCTTCTGCGATTTCGTCCACAAGCAATCTGAAATGTTTTTCTCTTTCAACTCTTGTCATAAAAGTGCTTATTCCTTATCCGAGTCTTCTGATTGCCTGTCTGTGCGTTCAGGGAGACTTTTCTTAATCTTAGAACCTATACTCTCCAAATACTGCTTAACGCTTGACGCTGAAAAAGATCTTGTCTGAGAAGTATATTTCTGTATTGAAAACAGTGCATATTTCTGACGTTCTGTCAGCTTCGAAGTAAAGGCTGCATACTTTTCACGTAATTCGCCGGGTTTTTCAGATAATACTCTTATATTTTCTTCTATCTTATTATTAAAACCTGCTTCAAAATTGTCAAGTTTCTGTGTCAGGTCTATAAGAGACTGGGCTGTAAGAGCCGTATCTGCTGCAATAAGCCCCATCAGAAACAGTGCCATTATCTCTGCAAAAAGCGGTTGCATCTGTCCCTTTACAGTTTCCGAAACAGGGAGTACGAATTTTACTATAGCTGTTCCAGCAAGTCCAAAAGCAATGGTCGCGGGAAGGCATATCCTTCCATGGATGTTAAAAGGGGCATTTGAATAATCCCACCATCTTGCATTAAACCTTTTTTCAAGCATATAGCTTGTCACATATTCAAGTATAGCGCTTCCAAAGGCACATATTACAAATATCTCCCACACAGGAGTCACGCCGTCTACTGTCAGACTGAAATTTCCAAATACAATGGAACAGCTGACAGCTCCAACACCGTAAATAGGGCATACCGGACCATACAAAAAGCCTCTGTTACTCCAGTGCTTTGACTTTATGCTGCAGTATGTGCATTCGTATATCCAGCCAAAAAAGCTATAGACTACAAATTCAACAAAATATTTTGCAATTATCATACCCAAACCTCATGCCGCGAATGAAATGAGCGGCTAATGGTTGAAGTGGTGGAGCTTTCTCCGCCACTTCGCAGAGTTTGAAAATTTTTATTTTCAAACTCATAACCTCATGCCGCGAATGAAATGAGCGGCTAATGGTTGAAGTGGTGGAGCCCTCTCCACCACTTCGCAGAGTTTGAAAATTTTATTTTCAAACTTATATATCGACATATTTTTAATAGCCGATTACCCTGTGATCATTTCATAAAATCAAACAATGATATCTGATTAGACTCCGGTATATCTCCAAGGAGACCTATTTCAGCCATTGCATCAACAACCTTCTGAGGGCACTTTGTTCTTTCCTTGAAGTCGTCCTTGGAAAGGAAAGGTCCGTCCTTGGCAGCTTCCACAACGGCATCTGCCGCTTTTTCACCCATTCCGTCAAAGGCTGTAAGGGAAGGCATTATCTTATTACCAACCACCTGGAAAAGACGTGATTTGGCCTTGAAGATATCGATAGGCTCAAATTCAATGCCTCTTTCATACATCTCTTCAACAAGACGCATATCGTAGTATTCAGCTTCTTCTACGGGCGACATTTTTTCTTTATTCTTAAGTTCCTGCATTCTTCCATGCAGATGATTCTTGCCCTGGCACATATCAAGGTATGAGAATGCCTTGGCTCTTATTGAGAACCAGGCCGCATAGAAGGCCTGTGGGCAGTAAACCTTAAAATAGGCAATTCGCCATGCCATCATAACGTATGCGGCAGCATGGGCTTTAGGGAACATGTACTTGATAAGCTCGCAGGAGCCAATGTACCATTCCGGAACATCATGAGCTCTCATGTCTGCCTTATACTGCTCCCACTTAGGCTCTTTACCTTTAGCAACCTTACCTTTACGTACTGATTCCATGATCTTGAAGGAATCTGAAGGATCAAGACCTTTCTGGATAAGATAGATCATGATATCGTCTCGACAGCAGATGGCTGTATCGATAGTAGCTGTTCCGTTACTGATAAGTACCTGAGCGTTGCCCTGCCATACGTCTGTTCCGTGTGACAGACCTGAAATTCTTATAAGGTGACTCAGTGACTTCGGCTTTGCTTCTACTACCATGTTCATAGCAAAGTCTGTACCAAATTCAGGAATTCCAAGACATCCAAGAGGTGTTCCTCCTATCTGCTCAGGGGTTATTCCAAGTGAACCGGTATCTTCAAAAAGCTCCATTACAAGCGGATCATCAAAAGGCACATCCTTAGGATCAACGCCAGTGCAGTCCATAAGGAATCTGATCATGGTAGGATCATCGTGTCCGAGTATATCAAGCTTTAACAGGTTATGATCAATGGAGTGATAATCATAATGTGTTGTGATAGTCGCTGTTGTCTGGTCGTTTGCAGGGTGCTGCACCGGTGTGAAGGTATTGATGTCTTCACCAACAGGAAGAACAACGATACCACCGGGGTGCTGACCTGTACCACGTCTTATACCTGTACAGCCTGCTACTATTCTGTTGATCTCTGCCATTCTCTTTGGAACGCCTATTTCGTCATAATATTTTTTGACAAAACCGTAGGCGGTCTTATCTGCAAGAGCAGCTATAGTTCCTGCTCTGAAGGTCTGACCGTATCCGAAGATAACTTCAGTATATTTATGAGCCTTGGACTGATATTCACCAGAGAAGTTAAGGTCGATATCAGGCTCCTTATCTCCTTTAAATCCAAGGAATGTTTCAAATGGTATATCGAATCCATCTTTATAAAGAAGGTGTCCGCACTTAGGGCATCTTCTATCCGGCATATCAACTCCGGCTTTACCACCGAAGGCTTTAACTTCTTCTGAGTCAAAATCACTGAAGTGACAGCGAGGGCATACGTAATGAGGTGCCAGAGCATTTACTTCCGTGATACCTGATGTAAATGCGACAAAAGAGCTGCCAACAGATCCTCTGGAACCAACCAGATATCCGTCTTCGTTGGACTTCCAAACGAGCTTCTGGGCTATGATGTACATAACCGAGTAACCGTTTTTGATAATGGAATTAAGCTCTCTTTTAAGTCTTGCATCTACTATCTCGGGAAGCTCTTCACCGTAGATCTCATGAGCCTTGTCATAACAGATCTTCTCAAGTGTTTTATCTGAATCCTCAATGACAGGAGGACACTTATCAGGACGAACAGGAGATACTGAATCGCACATCTCCATGATCTTCCTTGTATTGGTAACGCATACTTCAAATGCCTTGTCACTTCCAAGATAGTCGAATTCCGCCAGCATCTCATCTGTTGTTCTTACATAGAGGTCTGCAGGCTCTTCATCGTCAAAGCCTCGTCCCGCCTGGATGATAGTTCTGTATATCTGATCTTCCGGATTTAAGAAGTGAGCATCACAGGTAGCAACAACAGGCTTATGGAACTGCTCGCCAAGCTTAACGATCTTCTTATTGACTTCTCTGATATCATCATCGCTTTCAATGCTGTCGTACTTCTCTGAATCAACCATGAAGTGGTTGTTGCCAACAGGCTGTATCTCAAGGTAGTCATAGAAATTTACTATTCTTGCGATCTCTGTTTCAGGTCTGTCCTCTACTACTGCTCCGTACAGCTCACCTGCGCAGCAGGCAGAACCTACAATAAGGCCTTCTCTATACTCTGTCAGAACAGACTTTGGTATAAGCGGAAAACGCCTGAAGTAGTCAAGGTGAGACTTACTTACAAGTGTATAAAGGTTACATCTTCCAAGTGTGTTCTTGGCCAGAATGATAACATGGTGAGGGCGAAGGTGCTTGATCATATCAGGAGATGCAGTTCCAAACTCCTGCATCTTGGTAAGATCCGTAACATTTTTTTCCTCAAGCATTGGAAGGAACTTAAGGAAAATATATGCAGTACACTCCGCATCATCAACCGCTCTGTGGTGGTGATCGAGCACTACGTTAAGAGTCTTGGCTGTCGCATCAAGTGTATGCTTGGCCTGAAGCGGGAAGAATACACGTGAAAGCCACATGGTATCGACTGTTGTAAAATCAGCCTCTATACCAAGCTCTTTGCAGTTCTGATTTATAAAGCTTATATCAAATCCTACGTTGTGACCTACAAGAACCGCATCCTTACAAAATTCCACAAACTTAGGAATTATGACATCACGAGTAGGAGCTCCCATTACCATCTCATCACTGATGGATGTGAGCTTTTCTATACGAAACGGAATCGGAACCTGAGGATTGATGAATTCTGAAAATCTCTCAAGGATCTCACCGTTTCTAACTTTAACGGCACCAATCTCTATGATCTTGTTCTTAAGAGGAGAAAAACCTGTTGTCTCAATATCAAATACTACAAATGTTGTATCCTTTATCTGCTGGCCTTTGCCATTTCTGACTATCTCAACAAGGTCATCAACAAGGTAGCCCTCTACTCCAAGAATGAGTTTAAAAAAGTTCTGTCTGTCAGGAGCAGGAAGTTCTGCTGCCTTGGCTTCCTTACAGGCTCCGCCGTACAGATCCTCCCATACATGATTAGCTACTGTAAGACCCTGAACTACTCCATGGTCTGTAATAGCTATTCCAGGCATGCCCCACTTGTAAGCCTGCTTAACTATATCGCTTACTTCAGATACACCGTCCATATCACTCATCTTGGTATGGCAGTGAAGCTCTACCCTTTTTACTTCTGCATTATCTTTACGCTTAACGGTAAAGTCAGTTGTCTTTCTGATACCGCCAACTGATCCTATAGTAAGTTCGTGATCGAACTTATCTATCATGGTGATACCTTTAACCTTAACAAAGGCTCCTACTTTAAGGTCTTTGTTAAGGTCTTTTAGATCTTCATTCTTTACGAATAGTTTAATTGTTATAGAATCAGTAAAATCGGTAAGATCAAACATAACAATGGTCTTTTCGCCGTTACGAAGAGGCTTTTCCTCATAACGGATGACTTTACCATGTATTGTTACTTCTCCGATCTCTCCGTCTACTTCAGAAAGGCGCATAGGATCATCGTCAAAGTCTCGTCCATAAATAACGTTTGGATCATCAGACTTTTTCATGCTGCCAAAGCCGCCCTTTTTCCAGCTTCCAAACTTCTTGCCTCCAAAGCCTGAAGGTGCACGATTTTGGTTAACACCGCTTTCGCCTGCGCTTGTAGTTCCGCCTTTATCGGCAGCCATTGCAGCGGTTGCTGCTTCTGCAGCTTTAAGAACATCTGCATCAGCGCTACTTAATGCTGCGCCATTTGCGCTACCTGTAGCGCCGTTTTGACCTGCGCCTGCAGTGCCTGTGCCCGCGCCGGCATTTGCAGTCTTCGCAGCTGCACCATTACCGGAAGCTCCTGTATTCTTCGAACCTTTGGAGCCTTTTTTACCTTCTTCAAGCTCTTTAGCCTTTTTAGCTTCAAGGGCAGCTTCAAGCCTTGCGGACATTCTTTCTGATTCTGCGCTGTAGTCAGGAGCACCTGCCTTTTTCTTAGACTTCTTTTCCTCAAATACTGCCACGATCCTTACATTAAGGCCGCATCTTTCGTTGATGATCTTGTCCATTATGCGCTGGATCTCAGGTGCTTCCTGGGCAGATGTAACAGAGTCCTCAAGGACTATTTCCATTACATCTAAAGTAGGGTACCTGAACTCGGCACCCTTTAAAAGTGTATATTCTATTGGATTATAAGTCTTGAATTCCTGCAGAATGCTCTCGCCGTAGATGTCCATAAGGTTCTTTGGCGTATACTGAGCAGAAAGATGAAAACGTTCGTAAATCTTTATTACGATAGATACGTTTGCAAAAAGCTGACTTCGTATCTCTTTTTCGACTTTAAGAATTTCCTGTTTATCTATAAGACGACCGGAAGAGATATAAATGCGGATAAAATCCTGCTTTCTTGTGGCAGAAACTTTTTCTACTACAGTCTCTCCCATAAGGTCTTTAGTATGTCCACTAAGTTTAAGCTGTGGAAATACTTCAAAAAAAGCTTTGGCCATTTATATCTCTCCCCCGTTACTTCAGATAAATAGCACTACAATACTATTCCTATGACTTTTTGTCACTTCGTTCCAAAAGTCATGTAAATAGGCCAATTGAGAACACCTTCGGTGTTGGGCCTATTTACCTACCGATTCACTTTCTTACGAAATCCGCAGTAAATGCGGATTTCTGATTCAAAGTTGCAAAAACATATACTATTTATCTTTTAATATTCACTCTAATAGATTATTCTCCCCAGTGATCAAGTTCATCCTTGAGCGCTGCAAGAAGCTGATCTTCCGGCATCTTGCGGATAACTTCTCCCTTTTTGATAAGAAGTCCTTCGCCAACGCCGCCTGCTACGCCTATATCTGCCTCTTTGGCTTCGCCAGGGCCGTTTACTGCGCATCCCATAACCGCAACCTTTATGTTAAGCGGATAGTGAGATACAAGTTCTTCAACCTGGTTGGCAAGACCGATAAGGTCTATCTTGGTACGTCCACATGTAGGACATGAAACAACATCGATTCCGCCGCCTCTTAAGTTAAGAGCTCTTAAGATAAGCTTGGCAGCCTTGATCTCTTCAACAGGATCACCTGAAAGTGAAACTCTTATCGTATCACCAATTCCTTCATTAAGGATGATTCCAAGTCCTACTGAAGACTTGATACTTCCTGAATATACAGTTCCTGCTTCTGTAATACCTACGTGAAGAGGATACTGTGTCTTCTCTACTAAAAGCTCATGAGCTTTAACAGCAAGCATAACATTTGAAGACTTGATACTGATGACCATGTTGTCATAGCCACACTCTTCAATGATATGGGTTTTATCAAGGGCGCTTTCTACAAGGCCCTGAGGTGTTACGCCGTGATATTTTTCAACAAGTTCTTTTTCCAAAGAACCTGAGTTAACTCCGACTCTGATAGGAACCTGGCGCTCTCTTGCAGCACGCACAACTTCCTCGATCTTGTCCTTGCCACCGATGTTACCGGGGTTGATACGGATCTTATCAGCTCCGTTCTCGATAGCAGCTATAGCCATCTTATAATCAAAGTGGATATCTGCAACAATAGGAATATGAATGCGCTTTTTGATCTCGCCGATAGCCTTGGCAGCTTCAAGTGTAGGACATGTACTACGAACGATATCGCAGCCAGCTTCTTCAAGCTTAAGGATCTGAGCTACAGTTCCGTCAACATCCTCTGTACGAGTATTAGTCATAGACTGGATCATGATAGGATTACCGCCACCGATAACCTTGTTACCTATCTTTATGACCTTTGTGTTATCTCTATATGCCATAATAAATCTCCTTTGAAAATCCATGAATCCTTGCCATACAAGTCATGATTCTCTGTAAAAAACATCTTAACGTAACGTTATCAAATGTTTCAATATTATACTATCTCAAAACTTCAATGTTTCAATATTTCAATATCCAATATCAAAACAACTTACTTACATCATGGAATAATACCACAACCATAAGAAGTATCAGCGCTGCTACGCCTACAAGCTCGATCATTCCTTCGTATTTCTCAGGAACAGGCTTTCCTCTTATAACTTCTATAAGAAGGAAAACAAGTCTTCCGCCATCAAGTGCAGGTATTGGCAGAAGGTTCATAAGTCCAAGATTGATGGAAAGAAGCATTGCGAGATTGATCATATTGAGGATCACATCGATTATACCGCCCTCCTGCATGGCTGTTTCATAGCTCTGGTCTACCATTTCAGCCATTCCTACTGGTCCTGAAAGCTCGACCTTATCAGTTCTGCCGCGAACAAGAAGTCCAAGGCTCTTCCAGGTGGAAGTCAGATAATAGTTAAACATGTATCCTGCATATTTGAAGGTCTCAATGCCGGATACAGTGTCATACTCTCCGATGTATACGCCGATCACATATCTGCTAACACCAGTCTCTTCATCTTCATACAGAACAGGTGTAATAGTCGTCTTATAGCTCTGACCATCACGCTCGTAGGTAATATCTACATCTTCACCATCTGTGAGGTACATGTTAAGAGTAACTTCCGCGCTCATATGAACAGCACTTCCGTTAACGCTTGTGATGACGTCGCCCTCTTTAAGACCGGCTTCCTGAGCAGGTGAATTATCAACAGAAAATCCGCTTACTGTAGGGAAGCTCCAATATGTGTTTGAAACGATGATAAGTGCCAGCAAAAATCCAAGGATGAAATTAGCCAAAGGGCCTGCAACTACAGTTGCTATCCTTGACCATACACCGGCTCTGCGAAAAGAGATCTGACCCTCTTCGCTGTCATCGCGGCTTTCCTGTGCTTTGATCTGGTCCTCTAACGTCCCATCATCTTCTCCCGGCTTTGTGATCTCCAGCCCGTCCATTCCATCGAATATACAGGCACCTCCGACAGGAAGAAGTCTTATGGAATACATGGTATCGCCTTTTTTCTTCTGATAAAGAACAGGACCCATACCGACTGTAAACTCTGTAACTCGTATTCCATTAGCCTTGGCGATCAAAAAGTGACCACCTTCGTGTGATACGACCAGTACACAGAAAATAACTATGAATATTAGTAATACAATGATATTCTGCAGCAACGCTAATCTCCTATCTTACAAGGATTTACCAAAAACACTTCCGATTATTATTTAAAACGCTCTTCAAGGAAGCTGTAAGTCCAGCTCTCAGCTTCAAGAATCTCTTCTACAGTTGGATCTTCAATCTTCTTGTGATTGTCCATCGCTGCTGTGATCATCTCATAGATCTCAAGGAAACGGATTTCGCGCTTAAGGAACTTCTTAACAGCAAGCTCATTGGCAGCATTAAATACTGTAGGCATGCTTCCGCCTTCTTTTGCAGCTCTTGTAGCAAGTGTAAGACCCTTAAATACATCTGTTCTTGGAGCTTCAAAGGTCATGTCTGCAAGTGCAAAAAGATCAAGTCTGTCTTCTGACATAGGTCTTCTGTCAGGATAGAAAAGAGCATACTGGATAGGGAGCTTCATATCCGGAACTCCCATCTGTCCCATAACAGCACCGTCTACAAACTGCACTGCAGAATGAAGGATAGACTGAGGCTGGATCACAACCTGGATCTTATCTACAGGTACGTCGAAAAGCCATCTTGCTTCCATAACTTCAAGTCCCTTATTAACAAGAGACGCTGAGTCTATAGTAACCTTGGCTCCCATATCCCAGTTAGGATGCTTTAAGGCATCATCAACTGTTACAGTTTCAAGTTCCTCCAAAGTCTTCTTACGGAATGGTCCGCCTGAAGCTGTAAGAAGGATCTTTTCTATCTTATCTACAGGCTCTCCGTTAAGAGACTGGAAGATCGCACTGTGCTCAGAATCCACAGGAAGGATCTTCACACCCATTTTCTTAGCCAGAGGCATGATGATGTGACCTGCACATACAAGTGTCTCTTTATTTGCAAGGGCAATATCCTTGCCTGCATTTATTGCTTCTATTGTTGGTCTTATTCCGATCATTCCGACAACTGCCGTAAGAACAGTGTCAGCATTTTCATCGCGAACAAGCTCTAAAAGGCCTTCCATTCCTGAAAGGACCGGAATTTCAAGATCAGATATACGATTTTTAAGCTCGTCTGCTGCCTTAGGATCAAACATTGCGATCTTTGAAGGCTTAAACTCACGAGCCTGTTTTTCCATAAGATCTACATTTTTGCCCGCAGCAAGTGCTACGATCTTAAGTTCATCAGAATTAGCTCTTACAACATCAAGTGTCTGTGTTCCAATAGAACCAGTAGAGCCCAAAAGAACTATCTTTCTACTCATAATTATTCCTCACAGTTAGTAAAAAAAGGTTACAGTTCACAGGACAAATCTTGTGAACTGTAACATGTATTTTATCACTTCATAAAAAAGACGACCAGTCCATAAATAAATGGAGTAACAAATATAACACTATCAAACCTGTCCATGATTCCGCCATGGCCCGGGATCAGTCTTCCGTAATCTTTGATATCTCTGTCTCTTTTAATTGCTGATGCAGCAAGATCTCCAAGCTGTGAGATAATGCTTGCTACCAGTGTTATGACAACAAACTGAAGGATGATTCCGCTAGAGGCACCTTTGACCTTCACCATGATAAAACCAAATATCACTCCGGCCAGCATTGAAAAAAGAATTCCTCCGATTCCGCCTTCAATTGTCTTATGAGGCGAAAGAACAGGTGTCATCTTATGCTTACCAAATGCTCGTCCCGTAAGATAAGCAAATGAATCGCATACCCAGGCTACAAATGGCATCCACACAAGGAAATCACCATTTTCACGAAGCCTTAACAGGAATATGAATGAAAGCATAAGAGGCGCATATAAGAAAGCAAATATAGCGCCAACTGCCTGATGTATCTTGTATCTTGGGAATGTCACAACGTAAGTCACCATTACCGCAAAGAATACAAACAAAATCGAAAACAGGTAAGTCTTTGTATCATGTATATATATCACAAGAACATAATGCAAAAACACTCCCAGTATTCCGGCTTTGTAAAGGAGTCCTGTATTTCCATCTTCTTCAAAGACTCCAAGGACTCTTGAGAGTTCATAATAAGCGATCTGCGCTACTATTAAAGATACACCGCCAAGGACATATCCACCCATCACTAGTGTGACGGCCAGCACTATGCCTATAACAATGCTGCTTAAAACTCTGGTCTTCACTCTAAATGTCTCCTTTATTCTTCACCCTTTTTAAGTCCGCCAAATCTTCTGGTCCTGTGATTATAAGCGTCAATGGCTTTCTCGAGTTCTGCTTTGTTGAAATCAGGCCAGCAAATATCAGTAAAGTAAAACTCTGTATATGCCAGCTGCCAAAGAAGATAATTAGAAACTCTCTGCTCACCACAGGTTCTGATAAGAAGATCAGGATCAGGCATGGAGCCAGTATCCAGATTATCATTTATCATCTGCTCTGTAATATCAGAAGCACTTATCTCACCGTTTTCAACCTTTGATGCTATCTTCTTAACTGCACGTGTTATCTCATCACGGCTTCCATAGTTGATAGCAATGTTGAAAGTAAGGCCTGTGTTATCTTTTGTTGTCTCTTCAAGCTCTTCTACAACTTTAAGTACGTCTTTAGGAAGGCGACTTCTCTCACCGATAACACGGCTTCTAACATTATTCTTCATACAAGTCTTGATCTCAGACTTAAGGTATTTTTTAAAAAGAGCCATAAGGGCTGAAACTTCAGCTTCCGGTCTGTTCCAGTTCTCTGTGGAAAAGGCATATACTGTTACATACTCAATTCCAAGTTCACCTGCATCAAACAGCATCTGTTCAACAGCTTTGGCGCCCTGAACATGACCATAGTTTCTTGGCATTCCCTTGGCTTTAGCCCATCGGCCGTTGCCATCAAGAATGAAGGCAACGTGTCTGGGTATCTTTCTTTCTTCACTCATACTGTCATTATTTCCTTAGTTTTAGCTTCGATAGTAGCATCGATCTTCTTAACGAAATCATCTGTGATCTTCTGAAGTTCATCTGTAAGATCGCTGATCTCATCCTCAGAAACCTCTGTTCCCTTAAGCTTCTTGAATGCTTCATTACCATCACGGCGAACATTTCTTACTGCAACCTTGGCATCTTCACCCTTTTTCTTGATGTCCTTAGAAAGCTGTTTACGTCTTTCCTCTGTAAGTTCAGGGAAAATAAGACGGATAACTGTTCCATCATTAGTAGGATTGATTCCGATATCTGATGTAAGGATAGCTTTCTCTATCTCTTTAAGCATATTCTTTTCCCAAGGAGCGATCTGGATGATTCTTGCTTCAGGAACTGATACGTTACCAACCTGCTGGATTGGTGTAGGTGTTCCATAGTAATCTACACGGATCTTATCAAGAACATGAGGATTAGCTCTTCCTGCTCTTACTGTTGCAAGATCTTCTACAAGAAAATCATATGCTTTGTTCATCTTATCGCTATATACTTTAACCTTTTCGTTCATTTTATCTCCTCCTTTACGCTTCAACGGTTGTTCCGTTAAATGTACCACTTACTGCCTTAACAATGCTTCCTTCTTCCTGAAGAGCAAATACACGCATAGGCATGTGATTGTCTCTTGCAAGTATTGAAGCTGTCATGTCTACAACCTGAAGGTTCTGTGCCACAACATCATCAATTGAGATCTTATCATATCTCTTCGCATCAGGATTTACTGCCGGGTCTGAATCATATACGCCGTCAATAGCCTTTGCAAGAAGGATCATATCTGCCTCAACCTCTACCGCACGAAGAACTACGCCTGTATCTGTTGAGAAGTAAGGATGGCCAGTGCCTCCTGCGAAGAACACTACCATATTTTTGGAAAAATACTTCTGTGCACGATCTTTGGAAAAAAGCTTTGTGAAGGATCCGCATTCAAATGGAGTAAGAATAGCTGTGTTCATTCCTTCACTTCTGAAAATCTCAGATACATAAATGCAGTTCATTATTGTGGCAAGCATTCCGATCTGGTCAGCCTTAACGCGGTCAATGCTTTCACTGGTCCTGCCTCTCCAGAAATTACCACCTCCGATGACAATTCCTACCTGTGTTCCAGACTGTAGTATTTCTTTGACCTGAAGTGCGACCTTTCTGACAGTAGGCTCATCAAATCCGGTCTTTTTGTCGCCAGCAAGTGCTTCACCGCTGAGTTTGAGTAGAATTCTCATTGATTTTGTCCTCTTTCAAAAAAATAATGCCGGGAATTGTCTCCCCGGCATTAATTAATTCTGGTCCGCAAAAGACATTCCTCAATGTCTTATGATACCATTATCAGTTCTTATTCTTCAAGCCCTCAAAGAAAGCAGATGGATTAACTTCAGCATATGTCTGTGAGCACATACCTTCGATAACCGCACCATTGTTGATCTGTACTGACTGAGACTTGATGTTACCCATTACGATAGCTGTTGTATCAAGGACAACAGGACCGTGCACATCAATGTCACCCTTTACAGCACCTGCGATAACTGCGCTTGTTGCAAAAAGGTTACCGATGATTACTGAACTCTGTCCGATCTTTACACTACCGTTAGAATGGATATCTCCATTTATTCTTGCTGCCTCAGCATAAATCTCTGCAGCATTTGAATTACCTTCTATTTCACCAGTTACATTAAGTTTTCCATATGCAGTTACATTACCAATTACTTTTCCGATAAGATCGAGTGATCCTGTTGTCTGAATATCACCATTTACGACCATACCCTCGGTGATCGATGCAGTTTCATCTGTTGCTACGCGTTCTGTGTCCATCATGATATATCCCCCGTCTTCGTTAATATTGTCAGAAACGGAATAGTCATCCGTACTCTGCTCTACGTTATCAAGTTCAGATATTTCTACTTCTGGCTCTGCGTGATCTTCAAATGGAACCTCTTCTTCAGGCTGCTTGGGCTCAAAAGATGGTTCAGAAGGGAAAACGCTTGGTATTACATAATCGTCATTTACCGGTTCTTCTAAGCTGTCATTTTCTTCGAAGCTATCTTCCTCCTTTTCTTCTGTCTCTGGCTCTTCTTCAGGTTCTTTTTCGCTTGAAGTTGTACTTATCGGATCTGTTGGAAATGTTATAGCATCAAAGTCAGGTTCATCGTATGGTTCCGGCTCTTTGACTTCTTCTGGCTCTGATGAAAATTCCTTTGCCGGTACTTCTTCAGGTTCATCTTCTGGTTCCTCGTTTTGTGCTGCAACACTCTCTTCCGGCTCAGGAATGTCTTCGACCTGAATCTTATCCAGGTGACTTAGCATGCTGTCAAGATCCACTTCCTCGACCCCTGCGTTATCCTGCCCGGCATTCTTCTCTGCAGCCGTTTTTTCCTCAGGATCAATTTCGTCCACAGCATTCGAAAGATCCTTTTTCAGCTCTGAGAAAAATCCCATATCTTTATCCTCCGTTCTATTGATTCTTACTATGTTGAACCGGCACTGTGTCCTCTGTGACCGGTACAATCACCGTGTTTGGAAGGCTCTGGATATACTCAATTATCTCAGGAAGAGCCTCTACCGTTTCCTCCTTATCAGCAGCATCGTGAAGGAGGATCATACAATTCTCATGTTCCGTAATATTGGCTGTAACATTAGAAACAATAATGCTTGAAGCTATATTGTCTCCGCCATATACATTCCAGTCAAAATAAGTAATATTGTTCCGATCAAGATATCCTATAAGATCGGACATTGGTACCTGACTTGCTGTGTTGGAACTGCCTCCCGGAAATCTGTAATAGGTAGTCCATACTCCTGTAATATCAAATATATAATTCTGAATCTTGTGAAGGTCTGTCTGAAAACTGTCTAAGGATTCATATAATACTTTGTAATCGTGACTGTAGGAATGCATACCAATTGTATGTCCCTCGTCAACTATACGTTTATACATATCATCATATCCTGACTTCCCGCACACAAAGAACGTGGCCTTGACATCATAAGAAGCCAGAATGTCTAAAATTTCTGCTGTACGTGGGCTCGGACCATCATCAAACGTAAGATATACATATCTTATGCCATTGGAAGAGGCCGGCGACTGCTTTGAAACAACCGATACAGCTTCTGCGTTACCGGAAAGAGGTATTATGTTATCCTGCACATCCTGTAACGTTTCTAGACTATCCTTATACTCATTAAACTCATTCTGAATAGCTAATAATCTGTCGTTAATCGCGTCGTATTCGCTTTTAAGTATAATGCATTGAAGTGAAAAGAAAATAAGTGCAACAATAAGAAATGCTGCTACAAATGTTTTTATAAGAAAGCCTTTATCAAAAAAATCAAAGGAGGCTATTCTGTCTCTTAATGAACGATATTCTACCCATTCTCCGGATGCGTTTTCAACTTTCAGATCATCCAGATTAATATCTTTTAAATAGTTTGTACTTGTTTTAGGATCATCGGTCTCAGAAACAATTTCTTCGTTTCTGACTTTATCTTCGTTACTAACATTTTCTTCGCCGCCGTCAGTATCAGCGGCTTCTACTTGGCCGGCAACTGTTTTGCATTCATCACCGCCGCGATCAGTATCTCCAGTATTAGTATTAACAGTAGAATCAATATTATCCGAATCAGCATTAGTATCAATATTATTAGTATTGATATCAACGTTTAGATCAATAATATCTGAATCAGTTTTTCTATCTGTTTCTGATAATACTGATGGTAAATCTGATTTAGTTTTATGAAGGGAATCATCCGAAAATCTAAATGGGCGAGTTTTAGTATCAGACAGTCTGACACGTTTTATGACCTTGTCAAGATCGTCACCCTTAACACCATGGGTGTCACTAACAGGTCCCTGCCAGCTCCCTTTTCTCTCATCTCTTAGATTGTTCCGCCCCCTGCGGACAAACACTCTAGATGACATAAGGCTCTCCCCCCATCCAAGTACTTCTTTAGTATACCATAGTTTTTGTCTAACAAAAAGAAAATCCGCAACAAAAAATATTTTTTGTTACGGATTTTCATACATACATGTTTAGATAGCCTAAAATAAGGCTCGAAATAAAGATTTTGTATTATCTATATACCAATACAATTAATACTAAAAAACTTTTTTACAAAGAATGTTCTGCTACATATTCTTCAAATGTAATTCCACGTGACATGATCTCTGTAGCAGCTTCAACTCCAACATATCTGAAATGCCATGGCTCATATATAACGCCTGTAACATTCTCTTTGTCCTTAGGATATCTTAAGATAAAGCCATACTCTGCACAGTGTGCATAAAGCCACTTATATCCTGCAGTATTCTCCTGATTCTCAGTAAGAGATATGTAAGAAGCATCTGTGATATCCATGCAAAGACCTGTCTGATGTTCACTCTGTCCCGGAGGATTAACTACAGTTGCTGCAAGTTTTTCACTTTCTTCCTGACCATATCCAAGGCTCTTATAATAGTTAACTTTTCTATTATAAAGATATGTCTGTCTTGAAGCACTTCTGTAACCTGATGCAAGATAAAGATTTATTCCCTGCGCTTTTGCATCAGCTATCATCTGCTGAACGATAGGAGTTACATCCTTGTGCATATATTCACCATTAGCACAAAGGGTTACTTCGGGAGCATAAGATGTGCTGATGGGATTTTCATGGTTTACAAGTACAAGATTCCATGCTGAAAGATCTATTGTCTGAACAGTCACAAGGCTGTCAAAGCTCACAAGGCTCTTGCCTGCGATAAGGTGATCTGCAATACGTCCTTCACCCATTCCTACAAGGATATAATGCTGAACGTATGCAGCTATATTATTTCCATACACTGCCTGAAGATCTTCGTAGTTGGACATATAGATCTGAGCGTTAAAAGATGCTGAAGGCTGTCTTCCTTCAAGCATACCGCTAGTTACGTAGTGCTGATACAGTGTTTCTGCATCAGATCCAACTGCAGCAACAACATCCGGATAAGCTGCTGCATAGAATGTAGCGTCAAATACCACATGGTAATCAAAAGCTGCAGCCTTGGCTTCAATCGTTGTCAATGTTCCGGCAACAGACATAGGAGCCGCTGCAGCAAAAATAGCAGCGCCAACAATAGCCACTGCTGTTTGTATTAGTTTTTTTCTTTTCAAAATAACACCTCTTTCTATATCAAAGCATCTCAAACCTGTTACGGCCATTATCTTTAGCCTGTTTAAGAGCTCTGTCTGCTTTTTCAAATAATTCCTCACAGGACAAGCCCGGAGTTATAAGTGTAGCGCCAAAGGAAGCTGTAACATCCGGAACATCTGCAAATTCCTCAGCATCTATCTTCTCTCTGATCCTCTCAATAACATTTGCAGTAGTGTCTTCGTCCACATCACGAAGAAGGATCATGAATTTCTCACTCTCCCATCTTCCGACAACATCACTGTCACGAAGTATTCCTTTTACAATATCGGCAGTTTTTCGAATTACATAATCCCCTGCATCATGACCAAGGCTGATATTGATCTGGTCAAGCTTATCAATGTCTAAAAGCGCAATTGCAGAATTAAGTACAGATGATTCCTCGACTAATTTCTGGAAAACTCTTTCTATCTCAGTCCTGGTGTATACTCCGCTAAGAGGATCCTGCTGGGCTTCTGAAACATACTCAAATCTTTCATTATCAATATCTGTAACTTCAGAATTCTCAAGGATCATCATTGAAAGAGTTGGCTTATCACTATTATCGCCTTCTCTTACAGGCTTTGCCGTCACAAAAATAGTGTCTACAGGCAGATCAGGATAGTTTTTGATCAAAAAATCAGACAATCTTTTCAAAACCTCTTTATGAGTTCCGTCTGAAAAAAGCTGCAGAACTACACAGGTCGCAGATTCAAGCATATCCTGACCATATATATCATCTGTAATCTTCTCAACATCATGTTCCGATTGTAAGGAATAAATATAGTGTCTCATGATCTATCACCATCTCCCCATGTGTGCACTGACTATTATTTTTTACCCTGGATCAGTTCACTACGCATAGCACTCATTTTACACCTTGCCATTTCGTTTCTCAAGCCAAACAATAAATAGTTCCCTATAGGTAAAATCTATGATTGCTGCAAACGGTATTGCCAAAAGTACTCCAACGATTCCGAATATTCTTCCAAATACGATAATGGCTATCAATATCCAAACAGATGATATACCAAGTGTGTTTCCAAAAAGTTTGGGCTTAATAACATATCCGTCAAGAGTCTGCAGAATGATAGTAAATACAAGGAACCAAAATGCATGCCAGGGATTCACAAGAACAAGTATAAATGCACCAATCACAGCACCTACAATAGGACCAAATGTCGGTGCAAGATTAGTAACTCCGACTACCAACGAAATAAGCACTGAATAAGGCATGGACAAACAACTCATAAAAACAAAATTTGCAAAGCCAACAAGAATGGCATCCAAAATATCTCCACCAATATACCTTATAAGAATAACATTGCAGCGGCTCCAGAAATCAGCCCATTTCTTGTATTGTCTGTCTGAAAGGAGCAGGAAAAAAAGTCTTCTGAAACCTTCTATCATGTGCTCTTTGTCGCTTAAAAAATAGATTGCCAGTATAAAAGCAATAATTGTAGTAATAATTGATGAACCTATATTAACAGATGCACTAACAATACTATTGATATTGTCAGGAATGCTCTTTGTAAAAGAAACGATCATATCTGTTCCCATATCTGTAAATGAGTGAATATTGATCTGAAGTGCGTCAGCGGATGTACCAAGCTTTGCAAGAAGATCCTGAAGCGTAGCAACATATAGATCCGTATTATCAAGAATAGTTGCAATACTATCAACTATCTGAGGAATAAGAGCAATAAGAAGAATAGCTATTGCAAGTAAAAAGGTCACAAACGTAAGGAATACAGAAAGTCCTCTTTTAATAATGCTGTTTTTGACCCATTTGAACAAATATTTTTCATACATGACCATTAATGGATTAAGTAAATATGCTATGATCGCACCACCTATAATAGGTGAAATAAAACTATGCAAAACTTTAACACCGGCCCAGATATTACCGATATTAGAAATCATTACATAAAATAGGATACCTATGCATAAAGCGACAGAATACGCAACCCAGTTCTGTTTCAGCCACTCTTTATCAAATTTCATAAAAAACCCTCCTACATATTAATCGTAGCAATGAAATCAGAACCCGTCAACGAAACAAATATAAAAAAACTCTTACATTAATAGAATATCTTTTATTTAGTATCAGATCATCAAAAATGAATATATATCATTCATATTAAAAAAACTCTAAAAATATATGAGGCTTCTGGCATGATGGTGGGTAATATACCAGTCCTCTAATGTACTTTTACAATTGAAAAACCACCTGTGTTCCTGTAGAGTATTAGCGACCAAACCAAAACTCAAAGGAGTACCCACAGATGGTTTCTGCTAATACACTATGCAAAAAATTACTCAATGTCAAGCATGCTGTTGTAGAAGATGCATACTTTTATGATGACAATTATGGTGTAAACCACATACGCATACAGGTTCGTACTGATAAGTGGCATGAAGATTATTGTCCCTATTGCCATAAGAAATGTTCCCGTTATGATCAACATTCAAGTCAGCCCAGGACATGGCGTGGACTGGATTGGGGTGCCGTTCTTGTTGAAATTGAAGCAAGGACTCATCGTGTTGCCTGTCCTATACATGGGGTAGTAACAGCTTATACTCCATGGGCATATCCTGGTAGCGGTTTTACTCGTGACTTTGATTTAACAGTTGGCTGGCTAGCTGTTTACCTGCCACGAAGTGTTGTGTCTGAATATATGCGCGTCGACTGGGAAACTGTAGGCCGCTGTATAAACAGGACACTTAATGATATAGAGCCAGAGCGTTCAAAAAGGCTAAACAACCTTGTAAATATAGGTATTGATGAAACAAGTTATAAGAAAGGACACAAGTATATAACAGTCATCGTCAACCATGATACAACAAACACCGTAGTCTGGGCTGCTCAGGGGCACGGAAAGGGCGTGTTAACGCAGTTCTATAAACAGCTCACGCCAGAACAGCTCTCTTCTATAAAAATCGTAACCGGTGATGGTGCTAAATGGATCACCGAGTGTGTTAATGAGTTCACTCCCGACTGTGAGCGCTGCGTAGATCCATTCCATGTAGTCCAGTGGGCAATGGAGGCGCTCGATGAAGTAAGGCGTGATGTATGGCGTGAAGCATATGCTGAGTTCACGCAACTATCCAAGGAACATCCCAGAAAGAAAGGACGTCCGAAGGAAGATGATCCAACGTCTGCTATGCTAAATGCAGCCAGGGCCAAAGCAGATGCAATAAAGAATTCTACATATGCACTTGGCAAAGCTCCTGAACACCTTACCGAAAACCAACAGACAAGAATAACTATGATTGCAGAAAACAACAATCGTCTTTACAGAGCATATCGAATGAAGGAAATGCTTCGTCTCATCTTAAAATTAAAGGATGTCGATGAAGCAGATAAAGCATTAAATCGATGGCTCTGGTGGGCAAGCCATAGCAGGATTAAGGCTTTCAAGGAACTGTATCTTAAAATCAAGCGTCATCGTGAACACATTTTAAATGCAATTCGCTTCGGTATGAGCAATGCAAGAATCGAAGCAACAAACAATAAAATAAAACTGATTATTCGCAAGGCATATGGCTTCCGTAATATCCAAAATATGCTGGATATGGTTTATCTGGTATGCTCGGATTTGAGGATTCCACTTCCCAACCGAAAAGCGCGAAGTGCATAATCAGTATATTTACTGGGGTTATGTGGAGTTTTACCCACCATCACCCCTAAAGAGCCAAATATATCGGATAATAAAAGAAAAAGTCAAAGGTTATCCCTCCGACTTTTTCCTTAAGTATTTTAAAGTATACAAACTACAGGAAGTAGTTTGTACATGTTCAGAAATGCATGGATGCATTTCTATGTACTTACTACAGGAAGTAGTTCGTACATGTTCAGAAATACATGGATGTATTTCTATGTCACTTTATCTCTTAACACGAGCTCCTGCTCCGCCCATGATACCTTCTACTTCATCTTTAGAAGCCATAGATGTATCACCAGGTGTTGTCATTGCAAGTGCGCCGTGTGCTGCACCGTAATTAACAGCAGCTTCAGGATCTTCTGTTGTCATAAGGCCATAAACAAGACCTGATGCAAATGAGTCACCACCGCCTACACGATCCATGATCTCAAGACCCGGATACTCTTTGGACATGAAGATCTCTCCATCTGCCCAGCACATAGCCTTCCAGTCATTAACTGTAGCTGTCTTAACTGTACGAAGTGTTGTAGCAACAACCTTGAAGTTAGGATATGTCTTGGCAGCTTCGTTGATCATCTTCTTGTAGCCTTCAATGTTAAGGCTCTTAAGATTCTCATCATTGCCTTCGATCTTGAAGCCAAGGCATGCTGTGAAGTCTTCTTCGTTACCGATCATAACGTCAACATACTTAGCGATCTCCTTATTAACTTCCTGTGCCTTCTCAAGACCGCCGATAGCGCTCCACATGGAAGGACGATAGTTAAGGTCGTAAGATACGATAGTGCCATACTTCTTAGCTGTCTTGATTGCTTCGATTACTGTCTTACATGACTGCTCTGAAAGTGCAGCATAGATACCGCCTGTGTGGAGCCATCTTACACCAAGTGTTCCAAAGATATAATCGAAATCGAAATCTTCAGGTGTTGCCTGTGAGATTGCTGTATTAGCACGGTCTGAGCATCCTACTGCTCCGCGGATACCAAATCCTCTTTCTGTGAAGTTGATTCCGTTTCTGCAAAGACGTCCGATTCCGTCTGTCTTCTTCCAGTTGATAAGAGATGTATCAACACCGCCCTGCTCGATGAAATCCTTCATGAGCTTACCAACTTCGTTATCAGCAAAAGCTGTGATAACAGCAGTGTTCATACCAAAGCACTTGTGGAGACCTCTGATTACGTTGTATTCTCCACCGCCTTCCCATGCACGGAAAGAACGTGCTGTACGGATTCTTCCTTCGCCCGGATCAAGACGAAGCATGATCTCACCAAGTGATACTGCATCAAACTTGCACTCTTCGGCAGGTCTTAAATTCATATTTACTTTCATGATATTTTCTCCCACTTTATGTATTATCTTGGGGACGTGCGCTCAAAGGGTGCCCGTCCAGAGTTTAAATTGCATTGCAATTTAAACTCCTCTAATTTCTTTTACAATAGCAGCTGCCTCAGCAACCATTTCCTTAATCTTATCGAACTCACCGTTCTTGATCATATCCTTCTTAACCATCCAGCTTCCGCCGCATGCAAGGATCTTATCAAATGCAAGATACTCTCTTACGTTCTCTGCGCTGATTCCGCCTGTAGGCATGAACTTAAGCATTGTATAGGGTGCAGAGACTGCCTTGATCATCTTAAGACCGCCGGCAGGCTCTGCAGGGAAGAACTTAACTACGTCGAGCCCAAGCTCAAGTGCCTGCTCCATCTCAGTTGGTGTCTGAGTTCCTGGAGTTACAGGTATATTTTTCTCAATACAGTACTTAACAACCTTAGGATTAAGTCCGGGACTTACGATAAACTTAGCGCCGGCTGCAACAGCACGGTCAACCTGCTCTGTTGTAAGGACTGTTCCTGCACCAACAAGCATTTCAGGGAACTTCTCAGACATGATGCGGATAGATTCCTCTGCTGCATCTGTACGGAATGTAACTTCTGCTGCAGGAAGACCACCTTCCATAAGTGCCTTACCAAGTGCCTCAGCATCCTTAGCATCATCAAGGACTACAACAGGGATGATTCCGATTTTCTGGAACTGTTCAAGTACTGCGTTCATATTTTTTCTCCTTATAAAAACTTATCTTGACTGAAAGTTGTTTCATAACAAAAGTTTCATATTATGAAACTCGTTTTCATATAATGGTTTTAACAATTTTTATTATAGTATTTGAAAAACTTATGTCAATAACTTACCAGGTAGTAATTTTTACCGAATTTTGTAAACGCTTTCATACAAAAATCACAAATGAGATAAGAGGGTAAAATAAGCTTCCGCAACAAAGCTCATAGAATGGGCCTGATAGCTTCCAATATTTCATTTCTGGTCTTTATCATATAATCTGCAAGCTTCAAAAGCCTGGTATCATCCATTCTTGAGACAGGGGCAGATATACTAAGAGCATATTCAGCGCTCTTACCCGGTGCTGACAGATCTGCCGCAACGCACCTTACTCCAAGCTGATTCTCTTCATCATCTATGGCATAGCCTTCTTCCCTTATTCTTGCAAGGGTATCCTCAAAATCCAGATAATCAGTGATAGTATTAGGGGTCAGCTTCTTGATATCGCTTTCTTTCCACATGCGTCTGACTTCATCAGGTGAAAAAGTAGCAGCCATAGCTTTGCCAACACCTGAGCAGTAAAGCGGGATACGACTGCCAATATGCGATACCATCTGTATGGTGTTAGAGCGGGCTTCCACCTTGTCGATATATATGGCTTCATTACCATCTCTTTTTACAAAATGAACGGTCTCGCCTGTAAGCTCCATAAGGCTCTTAAGATGCGGACGGACAAGACCTATTATGTCAAAGCGGCTCATAACCTTGCCTGACAATTCTACTATTTTCATTGTAAGAACATACTTGCCTTCCTCGGTCTGTCTTACATATCCCATGTACTGCAGAGATGTAAGTATCCTGTGAGCAGTACTTTTATTAAGTTCAAGTGCAGTTGCTATCTCCATAAGTCCTGAAGATTCTCTTTCCGCAAGGAACTCTACAACTCCGAACAGCCTGTCGGCTACCTGTATTGGATTCTTCTCTTCCATACGAAACATTCCTTCCCATATAAAAAGTGCAGTAAAAAATGTAAATGCTTCCATACATTTTTTACCACACTTTAGATTTTTTCACAATCCGAAAATAAATTCCGTATTACAAAACTATCTTCTATGACCAACTACCTTATAATACTTTTGCTTCTCCTTATACATAAGTTCATCCGCTTTTTTCAGCAGATCATTTATTTCAAAGCAATTATCCGCCCATACATATCCCAGTGAAAAGAACATGTTGATACCTGAATTTGCTACTATCTTCTCTTCGTTTTCAAGCTGTCTTGCAATCTTTTTTAGGTGGGCTATCTTTTCATCAAACTCATCTTTACCAATACCCGGAACGATAACAACAAATTCGTCTCCGCCGATTCGAAATACATCTCTTCTAAGGAAAACTCTGGACAGCATGGATGCGATCTTGATGATCCTTGCATCGCCGGCATCGTGGCCCAGCTCATCATTGATCATCTTAAGTCCATTAACATCAGCATATGCTATTCCTACACAATCTTCTATTCCTTCAAGCTCGCATACTCGCAGATTGAAGGCATTTCTGTTATTAACATTAGTAAGCTGGTCATGGATTCCCATGAAGGTCAGTTTTTCAACAAGGCGTCTTGAATGAATCTCTGAGAAAAACGTGATTGCTGTAATTTCCACAAGATACTTGATGGTACAGATATTTTTTTCTTTATAATTATCAATGATAAGGTATCCTACTATGCTGTTATCTACATAGTAAGGCACCATGATCATGGATCTGATACCCTTTGTGCGCATGACCTTGTAAACAGGTTCATTTTTATCTGCCACATTATCGATATCTTCCACGATAAAGATATGATTTTCCCTGATCCAGGGTTCTATATACTGAATCCTCTCCATGATCACTTCTGGAGCATACTCTTCTTCGTCAAAGTTCTCATCCTTTTGCCACTCATATCTTATAAGAGGCTGCCCATGGAAAAATTCAAGGATATAGGTCTTTTCACATTTAAGACAATCACCCAGGAACCTTAAGGCTCTGTGTACATTGATATCAAAATCATCCTCCGAAGAATGGATCATCTTTGCGATCTTAACGATCACACGGTCTGCCTCTGCAAGATCTTCATTTTCTATGAAATTGCTGTCAAAAGCGAAAGAATCAAACAGGGCCATAGCACAGTATCCATTCTGGATAGATGGAAAGGTCATTACGTCAAACCATGAGCCACCACTATTGATATTTTCAAAGAATATAGACTTCTCCTTATGATAAGCAGCTTTACAAAGGTTTCTATAAACACTTATGCTAAGGCCGCCCATAACTTCCCTGTAGGATTTTCCCTTTATATCAATATCCTCATTATCTGTCATGGATAAGAATTCAGAATTGGCATAGATAAAGAAAGCCTCGCCATTGTCGTCATCTGCTTCGATGACTTTCATGATGGCGTAGCCATAGGGCATATCATCATACATATTAAAAGCATACTTATGATATAGCTCCTGTACCAGTCTTGATGATAGTCTCAGATTTTCATCAAATTCAGACACTTCTCTTTCCTTTCGAATCGAGACATTGTTCCTTTTCTAAAGATCATTCCTATATATTATCGGCCGAGACCAAAAATAAGTAAACACGAAGAAAATTTTTTTTAAAAAAGTGTGACGTATTAAATTACGGCTCCGTCTATATAGGTACAAGGGGTTAAAAAGACCTCAAAAACGAAATAATGAAACTGATATTTAAAAAATAATAAACAAATCAAGACGGAGGATAATTATGAAAAGATCATTAGTAAAAACCCTATCACTTGTAACTTGTGCAACAGTTCTTGCAGGCTGCGGAGGAAGCAGAGCAACCGGCAAAGGAGAAACAGCATCACAATCTGATTTTTATCAAGGCTCAAATTCACAGATCAATACTGCTGCCCCTGTACCAAGTGCAACAACCAATGATGATCCGTGTGCAGATTATGAATGCGCTACATTTGAAACTGCAGGAGAATCTTGTGACGAAGCATACGATACTACTTATTCAGAACCTGACATCTCTATGAACACAGAAGAATATACTGCAGAAGATGAAAATGCTTTTACACAGGTTGCTGTAAGCCCTCTTTCAACTTTTGGAGCAGATGTAGATACAGCATCCTATACAAACTTCAGAAGAATGGTCAACAGCGGTTATACACTCGATTCCATCCCTCACGGATCCATCAGGGTTGAGGAAATGCTCAACTACTTTGATTATGACAGCTTAAACACTGTCGCTGTTAATCTTACACCTGAACAGGCGGAAGCCTTCAGCGTAACCTATGAAACCGGAATCTGCCCATGGAATACAGATAACGGACTTCTTGTCATGAACATCAAAGCCAATGAGTCTAAGGTAGAAAATAACGGAACAAACTTCGTATTCCTTATCGATACATCCGGTTCCATGTCTTATCCTGAAGAGGAAAAAATAGGTCTTGTAAAATCATCTTTTGAAGCCTTTCTCGAAACTCTTTCAGATGGTGATACTGTGTCAGTTGTAACTTATTCAGGTACATCTGAAACGCTTATCGAAGGCTCAGCTGATAAGGGCAAGATAAAAGAAGCTCTTGCCGCAGCATATGACAGCTGCATCGGATATGGCGGATGCACTAATGGTTCTGGCGGAATCACAGCAGCTTATGAAATAGCCAACAAATACTTCATCGAAGGCGGCAACAACCGTGTTATCATCGCATCTGATGGAGATATGAACCTTGGACTTACAACAGCCACAGAACTTACAGATCTTATCACTCAGGAGAAAGAATCCGGCGTATACCTTACAGTTCTTGGATTTGGTACAGGTAACTATTCAGATACAAACATGGAAGCAATCGCAGATGCAGGTAACGGCAACTACTTCTATATCGACTGCCTTGAAGAAGCAAACAGAGTTCTTTGCGATAAGCTTGCAGAAACAACAATAACTGTAGCTAAAGACGTTAAATTCCAGGTAGAGTTCAATCCTAACCAGATCAGCGAATACAGACTTATCGGATATGAAAACAGAACAATGGCAGCTCAGGATTTTGAAGATGATACCAAGGACGGCGGCGAAGTTGGTGCAGGCCAGGATGTAACAGTTGTATACGAACTCGTGTTTGCAAACGGCGAAGGTGCATCTTCAAACCTTAGATATCAGGATGGTGCCAAGACAACAGAAGCCGCAGATTCAGATGAACTCCTTGCTCTTTCCATTCGCTATAAAAAGCCTGAAGGCAAGAATTCAAGCGACGAAAAATCTGTTGAACTCAGTTTTGCTATAAGCCCATCAGCAGGTGATAACTCAGCATCCTTCAACTTTGCAGCAGCTGTAGTTGAAAGCGCACTCATTATATCAAATAGCTCAAATGCAGAAAATGCAAGTCTTGAAAATGCAACAGCCAGAGCAGGCTCATCAGCAGGAAGCGATCCTTATAAGACAGAATTTGTAACACTGCTTCAGAAACTTCAATAAATGGTACATAGAAGTTCATCCATGAACTTCTAAACATGTACTTAACTACATCCTGTAGTCGGTACATAGAATTAAAAGAGAGTAGGCTTTAAGGTCTACTCTCTTTTTATCAGCTGATCTTAGCTGGTCTGTTAAGTTTTTTATTAGATGAAAAGAAATAATATATCAGGAACATTATCGATGTTACAGTCCACGTGATCGGATATGAATAAACAACTGTAGTGATGTCATTCCTAAGCGGAAGTGCAAATGCGATCCATACTACCCTTAAAAAGCATACGCCAACAAGTGTCATGAACGTAGGAATTATGGCTTCACCCATACCTCTTAGTGCTCCGGAGCACATCTCAATACTTATATAAAGAATGTAATAAGGAACCATTGCACACATCATGACATCACCAAAATGAAGAACTCCTTCTTCTGTTGTGAAAAGAGATAACAAAGGTATCCTGAAGAAATACATAAATGCAGACAAGGCAATGGTAAAAAAGGCTGTTATAACAAAGCCCTGCCTTACTGATTGCCTTACTCTGTCATATTTACCTGCGCCGTAGTTCTGTCCTACAAAGGTTGTAACGGATATTCCCAAAGATCCTGTTATCATCCACAAAAGGACATCTATCTTGCCATAAGCTGCCCAGCCGGATACTGCATCTTTTCCAAATGAGTTTATAGCAGCCTGGATAACGAGATTAGATAAGGTATACATAGTTGACTGAAATCCAGCCGGAAGACCTATATGGAGAGTTTTTAAAAGAATTCCGTTATCAAAGGCAATCTTTGTTAGATTAAGCTTATAAGAAGCTTCAAGATGAGTAAGTATATACAGAATATAAAGTCCGCTTATGGTCTGGCACAGGATAGTTGCAACAGCTACTCCTGCAACTCCAAGGCCAAGCCCCAGCACCAGGATAACATCGAATACGATATTACAGAAGGTTGCAAGTATCAGAACAAGAAGAGGTCTTCTTGAATCTCC
The DNA here is from genome assembly GCF_037113525.1 of Butyrivibrio fibrisolvens. Lineage (NCBI taxonomy): Bacteria > Bacillati > Bacillota > Clostridia > Lachnospirales > Lachnospiraceae > Butyrivibrio > Butyrivibrio fibrisolvens. The sequence continues at coordinate 3,486,724 of NZ_CP146963.1, forward strand.
CACAGCCCTTAAAATGCCGGCTCCCATGTTGTACATGAGATTTGGGATCATTCCTATAAAGTAGATCCTAAGATATAGAATAGACATTTCAACAGTTTCAGACGGGGTCTTTAAGATATGAATTCCCCATGGAGCAAGCCAAAGTCCCAATATCATAAATATAGTGCCGCCGGCAATAGCAACTGCTACTGCATTATGAACAGCCTTGTTCACATCCTCATGCCTCTTGGCTCCATAATACTGGGCTATTATAACGGTTGCACCTGATGCAAGTCCTGTAAAAAAGCCCACAAAAAGATTAACGATCATTGAAGAAGATCCGCCTACAGCAGCAAGAGCTGTAGATCCCACAAATCTTCCCACAATGACTGCATCTACTGTGTTATATAATTGCTGAAAAAAAGTTCCAAATAAAAGGGGAAAGAAATATCTGAGCATTTCTTTCCATATCACGCCTTCTGTTATTGCATTATCTGATGTCTTTTTCATTACAGATTCCTCTTAAATAGCCTACAGGAATATAAATTAAATGACGTAGAATCAAAAGATAATTTTGTACCTACTTCATTATATTATTTTTAAACGTACGAGTATAGATTTTATGCCAAATCCGGCTTTAAATCAAGGTATGATCGGGTATTCACCGTAAATTGCATAGACGTTAAAATCTATCAAGTATCTGCCTTTCATCTGTCGCGAAGAAGTACGCTATCATAATTTTTATCATATTTTTATATTTTTTTGAGTTGAGGTATTTTTATAAGAGTGTTATAATCAAAATAGAGTTAATATATTGTTTCTTTTTAGAATCAAGGAGATTGGAAATGAGTATGAATGTAGCAGGTGTTTCAAGCTACCATTCCAACACAGGGAAGTGGATGAAACAGCTTATTAGCGGCAAGAAGATCAATTCCGCCGCCGATGATGCTGCAGGCAGTGCTATAGCATCCAGGCTTACAAGCCAGATAAATACAGCAAATGCCAGCGCATCTAATTATAAATCACAGATAATGAGGAATAATGTAGCTGATGGTGCTATGAGCGGTATGAATTCATACCTTGCTGATAAGACAACCAAAAGCGTACAAGCCGGTAACGACACCCTCTCAAGCGGTGATAAAGCAACGATCTATGATCACATGAATATCATGAATCAGGGAGTATCATCACTTGCGGGTACTACTTATAATGAACAGAATGTTCTTTCTGCTGATACTGTAGCAGCTGCTTCAGGTTCAGGATTTGACTTAAGTTCTATCGAAAGTGCAACCGATTCTCTGTACTCAGCTATGGCAGCTAACGGAGCTGCAACCAATGCAGCTTCTCATGCAGCTAATATAGCTTCTATTACAGAGATCAACAGTGCAGCAGCTCTTAGCCGCATCCAGGATGCTGACATGGCTAAGGCTTCAGTAGGACTTAGCGCATCCAAGACTATGGATGATGTAAATAACGCAATGCTTAAAAAGCAGATGGAAGATCAGGAAGACGACAACAAGAAAATTCTTGGTGTCAGCTAATAAATCGCAACCCACTAAAAAGGACCAGACCTTGTGTCTGGTCCTTTTTGGCGTATGTAAAACAGTTTACTTGGCAGCCTTATTATGATAATATTTATTTTAGTGATTTAAAGCGTAACGTTTTAAAGCATTAAAACTATATTATTCAGGAGGAGGCCTAAAATGGCAGTAAAAGTTCTATTTCTAATCATCTTTTTCACCGTAATGATTCTGATAGGTGTTTCTACCAGAAAACACGCCCACAATGTTGAAGGTTTCGTTCTAGGGGGACGAACCGCTGGTCCATGGCTTACAGCTTTTGGATACGGAACATCTTATTTTTCTGCAGTAGTATTTGTTGGATATGCAGGACAGTTTGGTTATAAATACGGTATATCCGCTACCTGGGCAGGTATTGGTAATGCTATGATAGGTTCACTTCTTGCATGGCGCATCCTTGGAAGACGCACAAGAGTCATGACCAAGCACCTTGATTCAAGAACCATGCCCGACTTTTTTGGTAAGCGATTTGAAAGCAGGAGCCTCAGACTTGCTGCTGCTCTTATCTCTTTTACTTTCCTCATTCCTTATACATCCTCAGTATATAACGGTCTTTCAAGACTTTTCAGAATGGCCTTTGATATTCCTTATGGTGTATGCGTAATCGTAATGGCAGCCCTTACCTGCGTATATGTAATCCTCGGAGGCTACATGGCAACAGTAGTCAATGACTTCGTACAGGGTATCATCATGCTCTTTGGTATCAGCGCTGTTATCTTTGCAGTTCTCCACAACAACGGGGGATTTATTCAGGCGCTCACTACTCTCTCTGAGTATGATTCAGACCTTGCTGTTACAAGCGGCATGCACGGTGCCTTCACTTCCTTCTTTGGCCCCGATCCACTTAACCTTCTGGGCGTTGTGATCCTTACATCACTTGGAACATGGGGGCTTCCACAGATGGTCGGCAAATTCTACGCTATCCGTGATGAAAAGGCTATCAAGGCAGGAACTATCATTTCTACATTGTTTGCATTAGTTGTTGCCGGAGGTTCATACTTCCTCGGCGGCTTCGCAAGGCTCTACAGCGGCAATGCAGCAATCCTTAATCCAGACGGCTCTGTTGCATATGATGCAATCGTTCCTACAATGCTCTCAGGCCTTCCAAATATTCTGATCGGTATCGTAATAGTACTTGTACTCTCCGCTTCCATGTCTACACTTTCATCACTTGTACTTACATCAAGTTCTTCTGTAACCCTTGATCTCATAGCTCAGATCAATAAGAAGATGAATGAAAAGAAGCAGCTCATCACTATGAGAGCCCTTCTTGTAGTATTTATAGTCCTCTCTGTAATAATGGCCCTTAACCCTCCCACATTTATAGCTCAGCTCATGGGCTATTCCTGGGGCGCCCTTGCAGGTTCATTCCTTGCACCATTCCTTTATGGCCTGTATTGGAAAAAGACAACCAAGGCATCTGTATGGGCATGCTTTATTTCAGGTGTAGGTATCACTCTTTCAAACATGGCCTTCCACTACATTGCTTCTCCTATCAATGCAGGCGCCATCACAATGGCGGCCGGTCTTGTGATCGTTCCTGTAGTGAGTCTTCTGACTCCTAAGATGGACAAGAAAACTGTGGATGATATCTTCGAATGCTACAATGCTACAGTTACCGTTGAAAAGCGCTACAGTCTTGAAGAAGATGAGACTGAGGAAGAGATATCTGAAGAAGACGAAGAGAACAGAGAAAATGCTGTTTAAATAGTTTTTATCCAAATACTATATATTTTATCTAATAAAAAAGTAACTGACTTTTCGCTTTATATGCGTTAGGTCAGTTACTTTTTTGTCTTTATATGCGTTAAGTCAGTTACCTATTTTTTGTCCTTATATGCGTTAAGCCAGTTACTTGTTTTGAGTTTTCACCCGCTAAAGTTACTTCCAAGCCATATTCTGCTTATAAGATCACATATAAATAAGGCTGTAATAATCATGAAGCAAATTTTATGAATCCTATTCGATCTGTTCTTATTCTGAAATCTTACAATAGCAGGATGAATACAGCAGATCGCTACACAAATGAGAAGTCCAAACATAAGTCCCGGAACAAGGGCGATCCTACTATCAAAGTTCATAAAATATCCGGTGTAGTCCCACATGTATTTACCCATGGTAGCTTCTAATATGTAACTTGCAACAAGCTCAGACAAAGTTGCAATTATGCCTCCGACTATAAATACATACAAGGGCTTTTTGATCTTAAGAAATGCAAATATTCCAAGTATTATAAAAAAGCCTATACCGTAGATGGGAAGCCATGGTCCAAAGAGAACTCCTCTGTTAAGAAAACCTCTCTTATGATATATCACATCGCACCATATGGATTCATATACCCATCCAAGGAAGCAGTACACCAGAAAACATTCAAAGTAATCACTGATCGTATTAATAAGCTTTTGTTTATTATCTTTTTCCGTTAAAACAATTTCCATTCTCCTATAAAACTCCCCTCTTCATATTATTGTAATAACAGGAAATTTGTCGGAATTCCCTATTGTAAAAAAGCAAAGTGGCCAGATCTGACCACTTTGCTCATAGTCTTTACTTAATATCTGCTCTCTTTAGTAATACAATAGTTTCTATTGATCTGGTATGGCAGAACATATCAACCGGAACGCAGTCAGTAACTCTGTATCCGTTCTTTGTAAATATTCCAAGATCTCTTGCAAGTGAATCAGGGCCGCAGGAAATATATACTACCTTCTTAGGTCCAAGTACGAATAGTGAAGAAAGGAACTCTTCTGTAGCACCACTTCTTGGAGGGTCCATGAATACTACGTCTGCCTTATCTCCCGAATCTGCCATCTGCTGCATGAATCTTGTAGCATCATTTTTATAAAATGTTACATTCTTGATTCCATTATTCTTTGCATTCCAGATAGCATCCTTAACGGCATCTGCGTTGATCTCAACGCTTGTGACATGCTTAACGTGTGGACTTGCGATAATACCAATAGTTCCGACTCCGCTATAACAGTCAAGAGCTTCTTCTGTTCCATCAAGATGTGCCAGCTCTATAGCTTTTGAATACATCTTCTCAGTCTGAACAGGATTAACCTGATAGAAGGACTTAGGAGATATCTTAAACTCCATACCACAGACTGTATCTGTAATGTATCCTTTGCCATAAAGAACTTTTTCCTGTTCTCCAAGGATCATACTTGTATGCTTGTCATTAACATTAAGTACAATAGTTGTGATCTCAGGATGTGCCTTTAAAAGGGCCTTCACAAAGTTATTCTTGGAAGGAAGAATCGGACTTGTCAGAATCAGGATGACCATTATCTGACCACTGTTTTTTCCAACTCTTATAAGTACATGACGAAGGAGGCCCTGGCCATAGTCTTCATCATAAGTTTTGATCTTAAAGGAACGGAGCATTCCTCTTATTGTGGCAATGATATCATCTGCCTTCTTATCTTCCAGAAGGCATGCATCCACAGGTACAACCTTGTGCGAACCTTCTTGATAGATACCCGAAAGAGGATTACCTTTTCTGTCATGAGTAAATACAGCATGGACCTTGCATCTGTAATGATCAGGATCCTCCATGCCAATAAACTCTCCAACCTCACAGTACTTGCCGATAAGCTCTTCTAGTCTGTCGTGCTTAACTTTAAGCTGCTTCTTGTAAGGCATATCTATAAACTGACAGCCGCCACACTTTGATGAAACCTTACATCTTTTTGCAGCTTTAGCAATTACATCAGAGTTCTTTTTATCTGATTTAATCTTAGCTGAAACAGATCCTGACTTCTTAGTTTTTAAGCTGAAATCAGCTTTTTTTGTCTTTAAACTATTACCAGCCTTCTTAGCCTTAGAGCTGTTATCAGCCTTTTTCTGAACTTTTGAAGTTCCCGTTTTACCGGTCTTCTTATTCATCATCATCTAAATCCTCTGCCTCATCCATGAGCGCACGCTTTGTAACTGCTCTTCTTTCTGTATCACCTGTAATATCTTTGAACTTAATACCCTGAATATTCTTAACAAGGCCATAAGCCTTTTCAACTTCACTTCTGTTGATCTTAACAAAGCAGTTGATACGATCATTACCTTTTCTTGAAAATAATCTCTGCCATAATGACTGCTTCTGCCAGTCAATGTAGTATGAAATCCTATTTTTCAAAAAGATTCTTTCAAGCTCTTTTTTGTCTCTCTGAGATAAAATATTGCAAAACACAACTTCGTTGTCAAAGTTCTGAGACTCATGTAATATGCTTGACATTATGTCTTCTCCTTAATGATTTATAAATTTTGTTGTAGCCCAAGGGTGTATTTTACTTAAAGATCTTAAATATTCCAATATGCATTTTTACGAAATTTACATCGCTTCATACATATATCTTACACGAAGTATACGTCTGATTGACTCATCAAGTCTATCTTCTGTGATCACTCCTGTGCTAAGAGCTTCCATGATACCATTGTATGCTTCCTGGAAATCTTCAGGCATATAGATCATGTCTGCTCCGGCAATAATAGCCGCAACAGCAGCCTGACCTGAAGAATATGATCCTGTGATTGCCGGTACATTCATAGCATCTGTAATAACTATACCGTTATATCCAAGCGAGCCTCTTAAAGTATCAGTTATAGCACCGCCCGAAAGGCTGCAAGGTATTCCGTCACCCGAAATAGCAGGACATGCTACGTTACTTACCATGATCGCATCTACACCTGAATCTATAGCATACTGAAATGGAATAAATGCGCCTGCCTGCAGTTCTTCCATAGACAGATCTACCGTTTGAAGACCTGCTGAAGGGTCTGTAACTGCAACCGGGAAAGAAGTAACGCACGCGCTTACACCCTTTGTCTCAAGTGATGTTACATATACAGATGCCATCTGAGCTGTAAGATTAGCATCTGTTCCGAAAGAATTTTCCGAGTCTGTAAGTCCAAGGTTTGGAGCCAGATTCAGATTAAAACCGTAATTGATAAGATAGGATCCGAGCGCTTCTGCATTAGCCACGGCATCATCACTCCCTTCAATCTGCGAAGGAGCTTTAGTTGTTGTAATCCCAAGGCTCGTAGCTGCTACGCTTCTGCTTCCACCCTCTTCTGATACAGCAAGAAGCAGAGGAAATCTACTCATCTGAGATGTTGTTGCAAGCATTTCTTTTATCTGATCATCGCTCTTTATATTATTAGACGAATATACGATTCCGCCTACTGTATACTGTTCAAGTGCTGCCTGTGTACTACTTCCGGCCTTTACTGCACTGTCAACTCCGGTAAGTTGTTCAGGTGTTACGAAAAAAATATATGCTGCCTTTTCTTCCAAAGTCATGTCCAGAAGTGTTCCGTCTATCCTGTTATTAACCATTTCTTCTGTTTCAGAAGCAAGCGGTACTTCTTCATCATCAGGAGTAATTATTGCTATTTCTTCATTTTCAGAACTTTCTGATGTTGCGATAGCTGCTTCTTTTTCATTCTGATGGTTAATTACTGCTGCCGAAACCTTTTTTATTCCCCATACAAGCCCAGCTATAGTGACTGAAAACAAAACAACTACTATTAAATAAGCTATAAATTGGGACCTGCGGCGACGGCGGCGACGACTTTCTCTTTTTTGTTGCTTAGACTTTTCCTGAACATTACCCTGTTCAAAATCCTGAGTTTCATCAATTACTGCATTATTATTTTCTTCCCTCATATCTTTTTTCCCTCCCTAACCGAAAATAAGAACATATTGAAAATGAAAAAAATAGTAATGACAATACTTAAAAATATTTTAACACAAAAAGCGCAAAAAAAGAACGGCGACCTTTTATCTTCAAGCCACCGTTCTTCATTCTGTTGAAACTTTATTACTAATTACTACGTTATTAAACTGCGTTGGTTCTTCACATCCCAAGGGACTGTTCCTCCGTTTTCTCAACCTGCTTTTTCCATTCACTTGTGCTTTTAAAAGCTGTGGTGGTCAAGATAGAGATATTGATCGTCGCCACTAATCATGTACTAAAGCCGTTGTAATCATATGACACTAATTCTTAATCATAAATCAAATTTTAATTGTCTGGTGGTCCGTACCTTCCTTTCCAGCAGTTATAGTAAATTACTTATGTCTTTGGAGTATACCTACCTTTCTTTCGGTCCCCCGAAGTATTTTTCTTCCTTAATTCGTTTGGATTGATTATAGTATACTAAAGCGTTTTCAATTTGTCAAGTCAATTTGCTTATTTTTTATTTGTATTCTGTTTATTAATTGATATATAAATCTTATTTCTGCATATTGTTTTAATTTTATATTATTTTCTGACTATTGTAATCATATTTTTTCATCTTCGTTTCCTCAAGAATTATGGTAATTTCAAAAATCCGGATTCATTTAATTCAGCTTCTCAAAAAGGAAACCCAAAATCATATATCTTCAAATGCACTAAAAAAGCCATGACACATAGCTTTTGAAAAACTAAATGTCATGGCTTAAATTTTCAGATTTATACGAAAATAGAGAAATCAGATAAGAGGATATTTGTCTGTAAGAGACTTAACGATTGCCTTAGCTTCTTCGATTCCTGCTTCTTTTTTCTTGATAACAGTAGCGATAGCTTCAGCGATCTTATCCATATCTTCTGTGTTCATGCCTCTTGTTGTGACAGCAGGAGTTCCAAGACGGATACCACTTGTTACAAATGGAGACTGCTTCTCGTTAGGAATTGTATTCTTGTTAGCTGTGATATGAGCTTCGTCAAGCCATGCCTCAACCTCTTTGCCAGTAAGATCATAGTTAGTAAGATCTATGAGCATAAGGTGGTTGTCAGTTCCGCCTGATACGATCTTGATATCTCTCTTCATAAGGCCTTCGCTGAGAGCCTTTGCATTATCGATAACGCTCTGCTGGTATACCTTGAAAGAAGGATCAAGAGCTTCCTTGAAGCAGATTGCCTTAGCTGCGATAACGTGTTCAAGAGGGCCGCCCTGAATTCCTGGGAATACAGCCTTGTTAAACTTGAACTTGTCCTGAGCAGCCTGATTCCACATGATCATACCGCCTCTTGGTCCTCTAAGCGTCTTGTGAGTTGTTGTAGTTACAACGTCAGCATATGGGAATGGGCTTGGATGAAGTCCTGCTGCCACAAGTCCTGCAATGTGAGCGATATCTACCATAAGAATAGCGCCGCATGCATCTGCTGCTTCTCTGAATTTCTTGAAGTCAATTGTTCTGCAATATGCAGAAGCTCCTGCAATGATAAGCTTTGGCTTATGCTCCATTGCAAGTCTCTTCATCTCGTCATAATCAAGAAATCCGTTTTCATCAACACCATAAGGGATGACATTGAAATATGTTCCGGAGATGTTAGCAGGGCTACCATGTGAAAGGTGTCCGCCCTGATTGAGATTCATTCCCATGATAGTATCGCCGGGCTGAAGGAGTGCAAACTGCACTGCAAGGTTAGCCTGAGCACCTGAATGAGGCTGAACATTAACGTAATCGCAGTTGAAGAGCTTTTTGGCACGCTCTCTTGCGAGGTTTTCAACGCGGTCTACTACGTAGCATCCGCCATAATATCTTTTTCCAGGAAGACCTTCTGCATACTTATTAGTAAGCGGGCTTCCCATAGCTGCCATAACAGCCTTACTGGTCCAGTTCTCGGAAGCGATCAGCTCTATGTGATCGTTCTGGCGCTGCATTTCATCCTCAATTGCCTGAGCTATTTCAGGGTCGAACTTTTTGACTTCATCCAATGAATACATTTTTTCTCTCCTACACTCTCTTTTACAATATCTACCGACTTGAACGGTTTTCTACTGGTTTTTTAGCATCACTTGGCATATCATAGCATATAGATAAATCAAATTCTATATGACAAAAATAATATTTTGAACAAATATTCAAAAATATTTAGATTAATTTTGTAATGGGTTTATTATATAAATATTATGCGCGCTACAAGGAGGTATTAAAAAATGTTTTATGTTATTGTCAATCCCGGATCAGGATCGGGAAGGGGATATTATACTTGGAAGAAACTTGAAGAAGGTTTTGTTGTTGCTGGTCTCAAATATCAGGTTGCTACCACAAAGAAGGCTGGGGATGCCAAGAGACTTGCAACTTCATTAATAGAAAAGCACTCTGGCGATGAAGGTCCTATAAAGCTCATTGTCATCGGCGGCGATGGTACTATGAATGAAGTTATTAACGGTATCACTGATTTTGATAAAATCGTTCTTGGATATATCCCGGGCGGATCTGCCGGAGACCTGGCTCTTGGCCTTGGCATCAAAGTAGGCACCGACGAGCTTATAAAAAGGATCACAGAAGGAAAAGTTCTTCGTTCAACTGATATAGGTAAGATCGAATACAAACATGTATCATCAACATATTCAAGACTCCATGATGAAAAAATAGAGACAACCAGATACTTTGATGTAAGTGCAGGAATCGGCTTTGATGCTGCAGTATGCGAAGAGGCACTTTCTTCCAGGTTCAAGAAAGTGCTTAATGCAGTAAAGCTCGGTAAACTTACATATCTTTTTATAGCTCTTCATCAGATATTCTCTATAGAAAAAAATGCCATGGACATCACTACCAAGGAAGGTGAACACCTCCATCTTGATAAGGCTATCTTTGCTGCTGCAATGATTCATCCTTATGAAGGCGGCGGCTTTATGTTCGGTCCTAATGCAGACTATACTGATGGTATATTCGACATCTGTGTTGCAGGTGATATGTCTGTCCCTTCTATATTAAGAGCTCTTCCTTCTGCCAAAAAAGGCAAGCATTTTAAATACAAGGGACTTCATGAACTTAAAAGCAGTGAAATCCACATTAAGACTGAAAAACCTTTGTGGGTTCATACCGATGGAGAAGTTTCCATAAAATCTGACGATATTTTAATATATAATTCAGGTTTTAAGCTTAAGCTTATTGTGTAATTGTCCGATATTCATTTGGGAGTTCGATTTTTACACTTTTTGTAATAATTCACCATTTTTTAGCGAAATATCGATATTTTTTCGGTTGGTTTCATCTTGCAGATATGTTAATGTGCGAGTATAGTATTATTTGTAACTTCGGACATCTTGCCATTTAACATTTTTAAGAGAAGGAAAAAACATGCAAAATTTCATGAAAGCAGATAGCTTCAGCAAGCCTTTTACGGCCGCAAGAGTGAAGGAATCTATATTGATGGCGATTCCCACTGCTATATATGCTGTAATATATCTGGTATGGTTCAACTACATAGAGACACGTAGAGTTATTCACTTTACAGAAATGCACACACGAATTGACGATATGATTCCATTTTGCGAAGTATTCGTAATTCCGTATATCCTTTGGTTTTTCTTTATCGCCTTTTGTACCGCATTTCCGTTATTAAAATTTGAAAAGGAAGACTATTGGAGATTTATGATATTTCTCGGAACAGGAATGACACTTTTCCTTATCATCTCCACTATATTCCCGACAGTTCAGTACCTTAGACCAAGCCAGTTTGAACGTGATAATATTTTTACAAGGCTTGTGGCTATGTTTTACAAATACGATACACCTACAAACGTATTCCCAAGCATGCACGTATATAATGCAATAGGCGGTGCATTCAGCATCTCCTACAGCAAGAGATTCAGCAAAGGCTGGAAGATAAACTCTCATGTGATCGCTGTATCCATAGTTCTTTCAACCATGTTCATCAAGCAGCATTCTGTAACAGATGTTGTGAGCGGAATCGCACTTGCGCTGGTTATGTATTATATAGTTTATCGCTCAGATATTGTATTGAACTTCCTTAGAAAGATCCATTTTATCGATCCTCTCGAAGAGGAAGGCGAGGTGGCTACTCAGGAAATCAGACTTTAATAATACTCAAATAATAAAGCTCTCTGCACACTTGTGCGGAGAGCTTTTTTGATAATGGTTTCTGTATTTTTTTAGTATATTATTATCTAAGTCTTTCTGTCTCAAATCTGGCAACTTTTTCAAGACAGTTTCTAAGATCTGAAAGTCTGTCATACACATCACCAGGCGCAACTTCCACATCGATTGCCATGGCCATAATGTCGATCATGTCATCAGTGACAACAGGTCTTATTCTCTCAAGGATCTGGATCCTTGCCTTTGCTGAATCGCTATCAAGAAAGGCAACAACATTAGGATCAAGATTGAGCTCATCAGCCTCATCTTCTATTGTCTTATTCATGTAATCGCTATTTGAATAAGCTGAACTTGACGCTTGATGTTCCGGCACTTTTTGAATATTGATAACAGGTTCAACCTTCTTTTCAGGTCTAACCACAAATGAATCTCTTACTGTCTCAATGCCGCTCTTATTTTCAGCCTTATTCTCCGGCTTATTTTCCTGCTTATTTTCAGGCTTATATAAAGATCCTTCTGAGGCTTGCTGGGCAGGTTTAATGCCAAGTGGATTTAATGATCCATTACCTGCAAGGGTAGCCGGATCAACTTTCTCGAATCTCATCTGCTGCTTAACATCGGGATATTTAACCCTGTCTACAGGGCTTGTAAACATAGAAAGTGGTCTTGCATATACTTTGAAATCACCGTAAAGAGCCTGATATATAACAAGTTCTTCTCTTGTCTCTGAATGAATCGCTATTGTAAGAACCTGATAAAGATTCCCCTTAAAATGTCTGTAGATCTGTTGTGGCATGGGTCTTTCCATACTTTAGTCCTCCTTGGTTTATAATTCCTGAATCTATTATAAATATTTGATCTCTCAAAAATTCGAATCAAAAAACGTCCTACACTTATGTTGTATTATGCTGATTTTGGCTTAGATGAACACTTAACGATTATCATCTCTACGCTAATTACATCATCGAGTTTACCACTCTTATAGGCTTCGTCATTTTCAACGCAAAGTTCCAGGCATTTTTTAAGCTGCGCCGTAGTATAAGATCTTGCCCAGTTTATATACTTGCCTACAATAAATGGAGCAAGATGAACAGCTGATGCTATAGCTCCTTTATCCTTGTGATTGTCAGCCATTTCTTTGACCTGAAGCATTATATTGAACTGTCTGAAGATAAGCGCCAGTATCTTCTGAGGCGGCTCTCGAAGTGCCAGAAGATCATAATACAGATCCATAGCCTTCTTCTGGTTGTGTTCAACGATCGCATCCGTCATAGCAAATATCTGATTGGAAAGCCAGTTCGCACATACAGCGTCAACATCCGCCACCGTAACTGTATCTCTTCCATCACAAAAGCAGATGATCTTCTCAAGCTCATTGGCAGCATTGGACATATCTGTTCCAACTCTTTCAAAGAAAAAATTGAGCGTACTCTCTGCTACATTAAATCCATTATTCTTAAGTCTTCTGGCCGCCCACATTCTTAGATCGCCAATGTCTGGCGTATCGCACTCGATCGTGATCCCACCAGCATTTGCAGCCTTATACATATCTTTACGCTTATCAACGCTGCTTTCTACCATAAGAAAATAGGCAGTTTCTGAAGGCGACTTCAGGTACTCGGCAAGTTCCGGACATCCGTTTTTACAAAGGCCTGACTCTTCTATTACAATAACACGTCTTGGGGCAAAAAAGGGCATTGTTTCAGCCATATCTATTACTTCAGCAACGTTTATATCTTTACCCTCGAACCTGGACATATTCATTGCATCGCCGCTTCCAAGAAGAGCTTTTTTGAGTTCATCCCTGACCTGATTACGAAGATATGCCTCTTCACCATATACAAGATAGCAGTGTTTAAAGTTTTCTCCCTTGATATCCTGTACTATCTCATTATGTTTAGCTTTGAATTCTGATGTCTTAGCCGGCATCTATGCCTCCTATTGGTTCTTCAGATTTGGCCGCATGGGCCAGGAGAATATATTGATCTCCTCTGACCTTACTATCTTACCACAATCCTAGTGTGCTGGCTCGCTCATCTTTAATCAAATCAAAAATAAGCCGATGCAGTCCATTTTCATGTTTATTGTGGTAAAAACACTGACAGTTTACTATAGTCTCCATCACAATCAACTGTAACTGCACCTGTCTCATAAGTAATGTAATAATCTGATTCCACGTTTTCAAGTCTTTCAAGCACCTCATCATGAGGATGGCCGTACATATTGTTCCTGCCGGCAGATATAACAGCGCATGCAGGGTTAAGCAAGTCCAAGAATCTTTCATCAGTTGTATATCTTGAACCATGATGAGGAACCTTTAAAAGTGTAACGTTTGAATAAGTATTCTGGTTCTGTTCCAGATACTCATTAAGACTGCTTAGTCCCTCCTCTTCAACGTCTCCTGTAAGAAGGCTTGTAAAGTCTCCATATCTGATAAAAAGGATAGTAGAATGTGCATTAGCCCCTTCTGTCCTAAGTCCCTCTACGGGCCCAAGACACTCTATACTAATTTCATCATTTCCAGTACTAAGGGTATCTCCCCTTTTTATATAAGAAACAGGAACGCCTGCATTTAATGCAGCTTCTTCAAGCTCTTTATAACTGTCTTCTCTACTATCTTCAGAACAATCAGGAAGGATCAGATTCCCTATCTGTATTCCGCCATTAGGCATCGCCTCAAGCAGCTCCATTACGCCTGAAATATGATCCTTATCTTCATGAGTTATAATACAGGCATCTATATAGCCTATGCCTTCGTATTTAAGGTATGGAGTCAGTATATATTGGCCAACACTGTTCTTGGAGGTGCTGCCGCCATCCACAAGGAAGGTCATGTCACCTGCCTCTATCACTATTCCATCTCCCTGGCCTACATGAAGGAAAACCATACGAAGATCAGGGCGTATGCGAATAGAGAGTATTACAACCGCAATTATAGGTATAATATATATAGGTATTAAATATTTACATTCTACAAGGCCTGCTTTTATACGCATTTTATCTCTTATAGCTGTGTTATCTTCTTTAGCTATGACATCTTCTTTAGCTATGACATCTTCTTTGGCAACAATATCACATTCATTATCTCTTATGTGATATTTCCCATTTATATACTTATGCAATAATATAAATACTATAAGTAATATATAATACACTACTACCTGCCAAGTATCTGCATGTCCTGCATACCATGTATTCCACGGAAGAAGCCTGCTACCAATGCATATACTTTTATACATTGCAAGTATCACGTGGCACAACAAGCCGGGGATAAGGGTTAATTCTATCATCACACTTCCGCTTATAAGGACTATAATTCCAAGTCCAAGTAATATAGTCATAAACGGAAGTACCAGAATATTAAGAAACACCGAATATACCGGAAATGTATAATAAGTGTTCATCTGCACAGGAAGGCATACTGATGATACCGAAAGCGAAGCTTTGACTATGGAAAATGCGCTTTCTGTAACCTTCTCCCTGGCAATAGCCAGGTAATCCCCAAGCTCCAACTTCTTGCCATCCCTTATCAGCTTATCCATTCTCTTTTTATACTCTGTCTTACGCACCACTTGCATAGTCGGAAGCACAAGCCCTATTCCTATCACAGCTCCAAAGCTCATCAAAAATCCGCTGTGATAAATGTAAAGTGGCTGCTCTATTATAAGGAGCATAGCGGCTACAGCTATACCTGTAAGCATATCGTAAGATCTTCCTATGACTGTTGCGATCATATGAAGGCTGAACATGATTATAGCTCTTATGGCAGATGTTCCCATCCCGCACATAACTCCATATGACAACATCAAGGATATAGCTACGACAGATGCCGGGATTATCGGGATTCTGCACTTTCTCAAAAGCTTATATAACCCCATTCCAAGAATCGAGATATGAAGACCTGATATACTTAAGATATGTATTATTCCTGCACCCTGATACAGTCCTTTTATTTCCTCGTCCATAGAAGTTCTGTCACCAAGGAGCATAGCTTTCATAACTGAAGCATCCTCTTCATTAAAGGTCTGGTCTAAAATACCGGACAGGTACATCCTGATCCTGTACAGACTTTCTTTAAAGGAATTCGCATTAAGATCACGATATTGCACGCTTCCATCTCTTACCTGATATTCAATTTTTAAAATCTTATAATACTTGCGACTGTCGAATTCACCGGGATTACTTGCCCTGTTAAAAGCATAGTACTCTCCCTGTACAACAACCTGTTCACCTATTTGTGGAATAGTTTCGAAATTGCTCTGATACGAAGACGAAAGATATACTTTTACTATAGTATCATCTTTCCCTGATTCTTTGATATATAGAACTTGTACCTGATTTCCATCGAAATCGGTTCCGGTCTCTTTAGATGTGACCTTACCCGATACAGTGATAACTTCCCCGTTCTCTTTGCCCGGATCAGAATAGTCCGGTGGATAGAACAAAAGGAATACAAAAACAGCCGCCACAAATGCCGATGCTATAAGGCATAGTGGACGTTTAAACATATTTACTCCTAATTTGTAACTATTATTTCTTTTACTCTATATTGATCTCCAGATTTCTTTCAAATGTTCCGGAAAGACTAACGCTGTCCATAAATTTGACATCCTTGTTTCCGTCAACTGTGATCTGAACTTTATTAACTTCATTAAAATCTGAAAGTGTATTAACTATTGAATATATAGCTGTCTGAGCTGTAACAGTATATGGTTCAGTAGTAAATGCCGAATTAAGATCTACGTAGCAGATTCCGTCCCTTACAGTGATGGAATTGATAGTAGTCTCAGGATTGATGGTAGGATAAACTTCATCCGTATTAGGGCCAGCGATAAGCTGCTCCAGCGCGATCCTCTCCATGGAAATATTACTGTTAAATACAACTGTACGATATACCTTTACAAGACCATCGCCTTCTTCATTGGTGAAATAAAGCGTAAGTGTAACTTTTTCATATGTATTGATCTCATTACCGGCATTATAGATGAAGGTATCCTCTGTCATACCACCGACTACAGTTCCGGAAGCATCAGTCAGAGGGCTGCCGTTAACCTGAAATGTAACTGTCTTAACAGCATCGATCTGTGTCAAAGTGCGCACCATTGCAGCTCTGTCAAGAATCTCAGTAACATGCTCAACAGAATTATAGGACTCATCAAAATTCAAAATAAGGCTATCATCTGTCAGACTGTAATCTATGAGCGCAATTCTTCCTGCAAGAGGTGCTTCATAAGAAAAAGTATCAGGATTCTTGGAAAGCTGCTCTATAAGCTCAGCAATAACAGCATCAGTATCTTCTATGTCTGATTTAAGAGTATAGTCATCTGCTATTATGCCTGTCTCTGCAGAGTTAACATAGTATATTTTAACCTCATTAGCATCATCACTATCAGATTTCCCGATAACGCCTGAATTACCAGCACATGCAGACAAAGACATACAAATGGTAATAAAAAGAGCAGATATACCCTTTTTTCCAAAACCGTACTTTATTCTATTTTTCAGAGAAAAGATAAAGCTATTCATTCTAACTCTGTTTCTCCCTATATAATCACTTTGACCCAAATTCATCTCAAAATATATCTAGAATCTCTTAAGTGAAATATTTTAAGCTGAAATATTTATGTTTATTTCGATCACTTAGCATAGCTAAGAGGTATAGTAACAGTAAATGTCGTTCCCTCACCAAGTACGCTGTCTACATCGATAGATCCGCGATGCATTAGTATTGCACTCTTGGTAATTGAAAGACCAAGTCCCGTTCCACCGATTTCTCTTGATCTTGACTTATCTACTCTATAGAACCTGTTAAATATAAGATCCGTAGAATCTTCCGGAATACCAACACCGGAATCGGAAATTGTTATTGTAAAGAACTGATGATCTGCATCAAGTATAACTTTAACCCAACCCTGTTCTTTATTGTACTTGATAGCATTCTCAACAATATTCATTATTGCAAGTGAAAGCTTAACTTCATCGATCTCTGCTGTAACAGGGCGTCTTGAATCAAATGTAAGCTCTATATTATTCTTTCTTGCAATAGGACGAAGCCTCTTCAAAATGATCTCTGTCATCTCATTGACATCAACTGTTGAGATATTAAGCTGCGCCGCAGTCTTATCCATCTTAACAAGTGACAGAAGGTCATCTATTATCGTAGCTTCCCTGTCTACTTCCTTACTTATATCCTGCATGAAATCCTGATACATCTCTATAGGTGCATCCGGCTGAGCTACAAGTGTATCTGCCAGAACCTTCATTGAGGTAATTGGTGTCTTAAGCTCATGCGATACGTTTGAAACAAATTCCTGACGAGACTCATCCAAAGTCTTCATCCTGCTCTGAAGCTGGTTAAAAGCCGTAACGATGTGCTCTGTCTCCAGATAATCAGGAACAGAGATATCCTCATTGGTAAATCCAGCCTTAATATCATTGATCGCATTTGTGATCCTGTCGAAGGGTTTAAGCAGAATATTAGCCGCAAACAAAGAAAACATAAATATGACTATGATTATTATGAGTTCTATGGAGCTTGCATTCTGGTTAAGAATATCAAGTGTAGTACTTATGTTATCAGTAGAAACACTCGTAAGAATTACACCTACAACCTCCTCAACCTCTACTTCATTGCCGGATTCATCTTCTGTGATCCTGGTCTGGGTGATAGGCGTAGTGATCTCAATATAACCATTATTAGCATCATAAACAGATGTTGTACCGTTATCGCCTTGTTTAAGACACTTTACAACTTCTTCAGAAATAATGGTCTTTTTCTCACTGATTCCGTAAGTATCCTTGATAATTTTAAGATTGTCATCGATGATCATGACACGGCCATCATAAAGATTGGCAAGCATATCAAGCTCAGCGCCGACAATTTCAGAAGAGGTATCCTGCAGGTATCCATAGGTGATCAGATGATCAGCCAGGATACGTGCCTGTGTCTGGGCCTCTGTTGTACGAACTGCAACTGCACGCCCTTCATACGTTTCGATGATCGCAAAATGAACGACCTGACAGGATATAAAACCAGTCACAAAGATAAGTATAAAGATACGTGCACGCAGGCTTCTGAATATATTGACTATCTTTAATTTATGTATTATTTCACTAAAAACTGATTTAAGGTTCATACTGGATCATGCCTGAAAATAATATCCTGAGCCCCATTTTGTTCTTACATATCTAGGCTCACTTGGATTAGACTCAAGCTTCTCACGAAGTCTTCTTACATGAACGTCAACAGTTCTTACATCACCAGGGTACTCATCTCCCCAGATATCTGTAAGAAGTTCATCACGAGAAAATACCTTTCCTGAATGTGCAGCAAGAAGTTCAAGAACTTCAAACTCGCGGCTTGTAAGGCTTATTTCTTTATCTCTTACAAATACTCTTCTGTATTCCTTGTTGATCTTAAGATCACCAAATATCATCTCAGACATTGATTCTACAGAAGCAGAACGGCGGATGATCGCTTTGATCCTTGCCTTTACTTCAAGTATATTAAATGGTTTTGTGATATAGTCATCAGCACCGTATTCAAGTCCAAGGATCTTGTCCATATCATCGCCCTTAGCTGTAAGCATGATAACAGGAACATTACTGAACTCTCTTATCGCCTGACATACATCAAATCCTGAAAGCTCCGGAAGCATTACATCCAGAAGAATGATATCGTATTTGTTGGCCCTTGCCAGTTCCAAAGCCTCTGCACCGTCATAAGCGCAGTCAACTTCCATGTCATCCTGTTCCAAACTAAACTTAAGTCCCTTTACTATTGACTTTTCATCATCTACAACGAGTGCTTTACGTGACATATTGTCCCCACTTTCTATACTGTTATTCTGTCTTTGATCTGTTCAAAAACTTTATCTTTAATTCCACTGACCTTCATAATATCTTCAATACAACTAAACGGTCCGTTTTGTTCACGATACGTTATGATGGCATCAGCTCTTGACTCTCCAATACCACTCAAACTGCAAAGTTCTTCTTTGGTGGCAGTGTTTATATTAACTAAAGAATTGCCACTATCAGCTTTATTGTCAGATTCATTCGATACGGTTTTATTAGTATCAACAGCCTCGCCTTCAGAAGTTACAACAAAATGATCACCTGAGTCTTCATTTGCAGAAGTACCTGTAGAATCAGCCTTGTCATCAGACTCTTTAAGCTGACGCGTTTCATCTACTGTTGGTATCTGAATCTTCATGCCATCAGAAACTGTCATTGCAAGATTAAGGTACTCTCTGTCAGCTTCATCACTGAATCCGCCTGCTGCCTCAACAGCATCTGCAATCCTTGAACCTGATGAAAGCTCGTATACACCGCTGTTATTAACAGCTCCGCATACATACACCACGACAACCGATTCGCAGATATCCACGTCTGTAGCACTAACGTCCTGACAGCTACTATCTGCCTGCGCCTCAGAATCTGTCACTGATGCAGGATCATCTTTGCTTCCAGCTTCAACATTACTGCCCTCAGCAGATGATTCCTTACTTTGTAAAACCTGATAATCATTTGATCTGCAACCGCAAACGAGCATGGTTACAACTAATAAGACCAGAAAAAATCCGGCTTTTGATCTAACTAACTGCATGTTCCTCCCTTAAGAGGATCCCGCCATGCATACATACTATATTTTATTTCAAAAACAAAGACCTTGCAAGTCCTTTTGAGCTTGCAAGGTCACTATTTATCGTAAAAATATTATCAATAAAGTATATGGTGCTTCTATTATTCCGTCATTCCTTCATCATAATACTCTTCTGCCTGAGTCCAGGTCACATCACAGGTAAAATCTATCGGAGCCTCTTCTACTATCTGTTCACTGCCTGATACCTGAGTTTTGACCCTGCTGGAAACATTTCTGAGTGTTTCATTAGGATCAGCACCTTCCCAGATCTCTTCGAATGAGATCTCAAGCTGCATCCAGAAATTAGAAGTTGCGATCATCTTCGGCATAGGAACAGATCCTTCGTAAGCTTCCATAAATCCGGTAAGTCCTGCTTCTTTATGCTGAACATTTCTATTAGCTGAAACCTTGCCTGTCATCTCATACAGGTTATCATCATATCTGCCGCACAGATATTCTGCTGCTTCATTAGCTTCCTTGAAATGCTCTGAGTAGCCATTAACTACTATACATCTAGTAACCGACATGGTCCTTGTTCCTATATCATCCATAAGAGCCGGCATAGGAACTACACCATATTCATATGGACACTCGCCATTTTGCTGGGCCTCAGCTATAGACTCAAGGGCATCTGTTGTTGCAAGTGTAAATACAATCTTTCCTCCGATGAAGTCCTGTATGATATTCTCATAAGTTGAAGAGTGTGAATCGATAGCAAAAAACTGATTGAGCTGCTGATACAGATCCATACATCTTATAGTATTCTCGTTATAAATATCTATCTGCTGAGAATCATCTCCGGCATCTCCACCAATATTTATATAATTTCCAACAAAGAAGTAATTATAAAAAATATCAGACACATCCCACTTAAACACGGCCTCAACTTCCTGAGGAGCATTATAAGTCTCAGCAAACTTGATGATATCTGTTATCGTATCCGGAAGCATCTCGCCAACACGCTGTGCAACCTGCTCATCAGAGATTTCTACAGAGCCTTCAAATGCAGCATTATCAGAAGCTTCCTGATCAGTCATATCATCAGTCTCTTCCATATTTTCCAAATAGTATTCGTTTTCAAGTGAGTCACGGGCTGCATTTTCAAGATAGGTCTTGTTGTACAAAAGAGTACTGGTCTCGAAATAATAAGGATAAGCAATATACTGGCCATTATAAGTTACACTTTTAAGCGCAGCCTGTGGATACTGACTTTCAGAAAGTGTCGAGCTTTCAACAGGAGTAGCAAGTCCTGCCAGATATGCTTTTTCTAATGAATCATTCGTAAGAATATACAGATCAGGATACATTTCTCCTGCTGCAGAAGCTGATGAAATATTCTCAAGATATTCAAGCGCTGATACCAGTGTTGGCTCAAGTCTTGTTTTTTTATGTGTGTCGTTATATGTTACCGCCAACTGAAGCAGGTAATCAGTAAGCGCATCATCATCATACCAGAGCCTTATAGTAGTCTTTTTGGTAGCAAAAAAGGAACTGTTTTCACCTGATAAAACGCTTCCTCCATGTTTTGCGCAGAACATGGAAATAAAAAGTACGCATACTGTCAGAATAACAGACAGAAATCTTTTTTTCTTATTCATCAAAAAAATCTCCCAATATTATCCAGGCACAGTATACGCACATTGAAGAATGATCAAACTTCCTGTAGACATGCATCAAGTATGTCTATCATCTGATCAACATTTTCTTTAGTGATAACAAGCGGTGGAACAAAGCGGATTATCTGAGCACCCGCGTTAATAAGGATAAGTCCCTTGTCCATAGCTTTTACAATAATATCAGCGACCGGCCTGTCAAAAACCAGTCCTTGCATAAGCCCGGCTCCGCGCCTGGTAGTTATAAAATCGTATTTATTTACAAGCTCATCAAGCCTTTTTTCAAGGTATGGAGCTACTGAATTCACATTGTCTATTATATTGTACTGCTCAAATAAATCAAGCACCTTGCTTATAGCAGCGCATGCAAGCGGGTTTCCGCCATATGTTGTGCCGTGATCTCCAGCCTTAAGTGAGTTCTGTCCCACTTTCTCGTTAAGAAGGAACGCTCCAACAGGTACGCCGCATCCAAGAGCCTTGGCACAGGTCATGATATCAGGCTTTATACCGTACTTCTGCCATGCGAACATGTATCCTGTTCTGCCCATTCCGCACTGTATCTCGTCAAGAATAAGGAGGATATCCTTTTCATCACATAAAGCGCGAACCTTTTTAAGGAAGTCTTCCTGAGCTGGGAATATTCCTCCCTCGCCCTGAACAGTCTCCATGATTATAGCACATGTTTTATCATTTACGTTTTCAAGAATGCTTTCAAAATCATTCATTTTGGCAAAACGGACATGGCCTATCATGGGTTCAAAAGCTTCACGATACTTTGGATTGCCAGTTACAGACAGAGCTCCAAAGGTTCTTCCGTGAAAAGAATGCTCCATTGCGATTATTTCATGATCATTTTTTCCATCTTTAAGAAAAGCATATTTTCTGGCAGCTTTCAACGCGCCTTCAACAGCCTCTGCTCCTGAATTGGTAAAAAAGACGCGGTCCATACCGCTGACTTTTTTGAGTTTTCTTGCAGCATCCACTGCAGGAACGTTGTAGTAATAATTGGATGTATGAATAACCTTGTCGATCTGGGCCTTAAGAGCATCATTGTATTCTTTATTGTTATAACCAAGGGCAAATACTGCGATACCTGACACGAAATCAAGATATTCTTTGCCATCAATATCATAAAGATGTACGCCATCACCGTGGTCAAGGACTACCTGATAGCGGTTATAGGTATGAAGAAGGTCTTTTTCAGCTTCTTCTATATATTCCTTCATTTTTTCAGACATACCATTCCTCCTGACACTAAAACCTGTCTAAATTATTTATCATCTGCTGTCATCACGGTGCAGACATTTACTTTCTTCTCACACTGCCTGTTCGTCAGTATCATTAAGGAACATGGTTCCGATACCTCTGTTAGTGAAGATCTCAAGAAGAAGGCAATGAGGAATCCTTCCGTCAAGGATATGCACTCTGTTAACGCCTTCTCTTACAGCTGATACGCAGTTTCCAAGCTTAGGAAGCATTCCGCCACCGATCTGGCCTGAAGAAATAAGTTCATCTGCTTCTGAGCATGTAAGGCGGCTTATAAGAGAATCCTTGTCATTTATATCCTTGTAAACGCCTTCAATATCAGTAAGGAAAGCAAGCTTCTCAGCACCTACTGCCTTAGCGATAGCACAAGCTGCATCATCAGCGTTAATGTTATAGGTGTCAAAATTATCATCAAGACCTATAGGAGCTACGATCGGAACATAGTCTCTGTCAAGAAGATCATAAAGAACTGATGGATCCACCTTATCTACATCGCCTACAAATCCGATATCCTGTCCATCTGAATATTTCTTCTGAACATGTAAAAGTCCTGAATCCTTGCCGCTAAGTCCTATAGCCTTAACTCCAAGCTCCTGAACCATCGTTACAAGCTGCTTGTTGACCTTTGAAAGAACCATTTCGGCAATCTCCATAGTCTCTTCATCAGTAACTCTAAGGCCATTAATAAACTGTGCTTCTTTGCCGACTTTATTTACCCAGCTGCTGATAGCCTTACCGCCGCCGTGTACGATGATAGGCTTAAATCCAACAAGTTTAAGAAGTGTAACGTCCTGGATAACGCTTCTTTGAAGCTCTTCGTTACTCATGGCACTTCCGCCGTACTTTACAACGATGATCTTACGGTTAAATTTCTGAATATAGGGAAGTGCCTCGATAAGCACTTCAGCTTTTTTCATAACATCCTGCATATCTTTATCCACTGCTTTAGTCTCCTTAGATATTTCTTTTTTGGGATCAATATCTTTTGCACCTTGATAACTATATATTTGGTATTTATAATCTTCAGCTTCTGTAATCCGCATTGATCTTGACATAGTCGTATGTCAGATCACATCCAAACGCGGTTGCCTCTTCGTTTCCTTCATGCATATCAGCAATTACCATGACTTCATCTTCTTTCATGATCTTGACTGCAAAGTCTTCATCAAAATCAAGAGGGTTACCATGGTCAAACACCTGAAGCTTACCTGCCTTACTTTCAAAAAAGAGTTCCACATCATTCTGGTCAAACTCTGCACCGGAATACCCCATTGCGCAAAGGAATCTTCCAAAATTAGCGTCGCATCCAAATATTGCAGCCTTGGAAAGGTTAGATCCAACAATAGCTCTTGCAAGAGTTCTTGCATCGTCCTTAGATTTAGCATTAACTATCTTAGCTTCAAAGAGCTTGCTTGCACCCTCTCCGTCTCCTGCCATTCTTCTTGCAAGGAATCTGCATACTGTAAAAAGAGCTTCATAAAACTTGTCATAATCTTCGCCTTTTTCAGTGATAACATCGTTACCTGCAAGGCCGTTAGCCATAAGAAGAAGTGTATCGTTAGTAGATGTATCACCATCAACTGTGATCATGTTGAAGGTGTCTTTAATTACCGCACTTAAAGCTTCCTGCATGAGCTTTTTGTCTATTGCAAGGTCTGTTGTTACAAAGCCAAGCATAGTGCACATGTTAGGATGGATCATTCCTGATCCCTTGCTCATACCGCCAACTGTAACAGTCTTACCTGATACTTCAAAAGTTACTGCATACTCTTTGTTGATTGTATCTGTCGTCATTATGGCTTGGGATGCCTTGGTTCCTGCTTCCTTATCATGGCTAAGTGTCTTACTCATCGCTTCAACACCTGCCACAAGCTTATCAACAGGAAGCTGCATTCCTATAACTCCTGTAGATGCTACTGCAACTGTGTTAAAAGGAACTGAAAGCTCTTTTTCCACAGCTTTAGCTGTAGCTTCGCAGGCATCAAAACCTTCCTTACCTGTGCAGGCATTAGCTATTCCTGAATTTACTACAACGGCCTGCATCTTATCGCCTGAATTTACGATCTTCTGATCCCACAGAACGCATGCAGCCTTAACCTGATTACTTGTAAATGTTCCTGCGCATTCGCATGGCACTTCAGAATAGACCATTGCCATGTCTGTTCTGCCCTGATATTTGATCCCTGCCGCACAGTCTGCTGCTTTAAAACCTATAGGCGATGTAACGCCGCCTTCTATGATCTTCATAATACTTTCCTCCAAGAGTTATATATTAAAAATAGTAATATTGTCAGGATCGATAACATGGTCATAATAGTTCATGTCATTTCTAAGAGTCCATCCCATCTTCTGCCAGAAGGCATTACCAGCTTCATTTGTGACAAAAGCATTTAAGGCAACCTTACAGATTTTTTCCTCTTTGAGCTGCTTTAAGCAAAAGTCCACCATGTGCTGGCCTATATGTCTTCTTCTATATTCTGATGAAACGCACACATGATACATGCATGCCCTTCTTCCGTCATGACCGCAAAGGATGGCGCCGACCACCTTGTCGTCTTCAATGGCTACGCAGCTTGTAGTAGGATTTCTTTTAAGAAACATTTCAACGCCTTCTTTAGAATCATCGATACTTCTTATTCCAAATCCCTTTATTGACATCCAAAGTGCATAAACCTGGTCATAATCTTCAATTGTCATTACGCGAACCATTACCATATCTCTCTTTCTTATCACGGGAAGCATGGTACAATATCAAGTCCCATACTTTCTTCAAATCCAAATAAAATATTCATATTCTGAACAGCCTGTCCTGCCGCGCCCTTAACAAGATTATCAAGCGCTCCCATCATGATTATGCGGCCTGTTCTTTCATCGATCTTAAAACCTATATCTACATAATTAGAAGTTTCAACCCATCTTGTTTCAGGATATACTCCGTCATCAAGGATTCTTATAAACTTCTCATTTCCATAATACTTTTCATATGCAGCGCGGATAGTTTCTTTTGTAGGAAGCTTACCGTCTATCTTATTAAGAGTTGCATATTCTGTAGCAAGAATGCCTCTGTTCATA
Source organism: Butyrivibrio fibrisolvens (assembly GCF_037113525.1). Classification (NCBI taxonomy): domain Bacteria; kingdom Bacillati; phylum Bacillota; class Clostridia; order Lachnospirales; family Lachnospiraceae; genus Butyrivibrio; species Butyrivibrio fibrisolvens. Next base: position 3,512,707 of record NZ_CP146963.1, read on the forward strand.
GGGGCAAGGTGTGGTGTGAAGTTAATTAGAATCTCCTTGCCTGCTGCGTATCCAAGCTGCTCCTCAATCTCGGGAGTATGACGGTGATTAGCAACGCCGTAAGGTTTAGCACTTTCATTTACTTCGCAGTAAAGATTAGCCACTTTTGCTCCTCTTCCTGCACCTGAAACGCCGCTAAGAGCATCTACGATAAGAGTATCAGGATCGATAAGACCTTCTTTGACCAAAGGATATGCTGTAAGAATAGAGCAGGTTGTGTAGCATCCGGGATTAGCAACTATCCTTGCGCCCTTTATCTTATCTCTGTTGATCTCACAAAGGCCGTATACTGCTTCATCTATATACTGTGGAGCCTTGTGCTCTAACTTATACCACTGTTCATAAACGGATACATCTTTAAGTCTGAAATCTGCGGAAAGGTCAATGATCTTAACCTTATTAAGAATTTCTTCACTTACGAGTGATGCACAAAGACCCTGAGGAGTAGCTGTGAATATCACGTCAACCTCATCAGCGAGCTTGTCCATATCTTCGCCAAGACAATCTGCATCTACTAATTTGAATAAATTCTGATAAATGGATGCATATTTTTGATCTATATAACTTCTGGAGCCGTACCATACAACCTGTGCCTGCGGATGCATCTGCAGAAGTCGCACTATCTCAGCTCCGGCATAACCTGTTGCGCCAATAATTCCTACCTTTATCATTTAGGACCTCCAATTCAGCATTTTATAGAATATTTTTCATTGATCTGATTCAGCTAAAGCGTTTTGACGCTGACTGATCATGTATAAAACAGATTAATTTTACCCTAATAAATATGATGGAAATTTACTTTAACGCACTATTTTATTATAATGTATTTATCATTAAATTTCCCATTTACTTTTAGTTACATATTATTGATTTCTTTTTTGCATACTTGAAAAAAGATCTATGAATGCAGTAACTTGTGGTTTTAATTCAACTACATTGATTACTTTGTCAGCCTCCTGAATCATAAATCCTTGAAAAGTACTATAAAATAGCCTTTCTTTTATATATGTTTCAGGAAGTTATGCCTTAGTATACGACTGGCTGTATAATAATGCAAGTCTTTTTTAATATTTATACACTAATATTCAAATTAATTTTATATTTATACATTTTCTTCTTGCATTATACATTAAGTGGTAGTATAGTAACTCTTGTCACATATATAGTTCTATCGAGAAAACAGGTTTTATAATCTTTTTAATATGCTTTATAGATCCTGCATTCTTTATATCACTATTAAATATACATTTTGTAATAGTATTTTTATTCATGTATAAACGGAGGAAATATCTATGGCAGCTAAGAAAAAAGAAAAAGTAATACTTGCATACTCAGGCGGTCTTGACACTACAGCTATTATTCCATGGCTCAAGGAGACATACGGCTACGATGTTGTATGTGTATGCGCAGACTGTGGCCAGGGGAACGAGCTTGACGGTCTTGAAGAAAGAGCAAAAGCAAGTGGTGCTACTAAATTATATATAGAAGATATTACTGATGATTTCTGCGACAATTACGTAGTTCCCTGCGTTCAGGCCCATGCAGTATATGAGAACAAATATCTTCTTGGAACTTCCATGGCTCGTCCTGCTATCGCAAAGCGTCTTGTTGATATTGCAAGAAAAGAAGGTGCAACAGCTATCTGCCACGGTGCAACAGGAAAAGGTAACGATCAGATCCGTTTTGAGCTTGCATTCAAAGCCCTTGCTCCAGATATCCGCGTAATTGCTCCATGGCGTGATCCTAACTGGAAGCTTCAGTCACGTGAAGATGAAGAAGAATACTGCAAGAAGCACGGCATCAATCTTCCATTCTCTCACAGCAACAGCTACAGCCGTGACCGTAACCTCTGGCACCTTTCTCATGAAGGTCTTGAGCTTGAGGATCCTTCAAAAGAGCCTAATTACAAGCACATGCTGGTACTTGGCGTAACACCTCAGGAAGCTCCTGATAAGGAAACAGATGTTACAATGACTTTTGAAAAAGGTGTTCCAAAGACTGTTAACGGCAAGAAGATGAAGGTATCCGACATCATCCGCACCCTCAACGAACTTGGAGCAAAGAACGGCGTCGGCATCATAGATATCGTTGAAAACCGTGTTGTTGGTATGAAGAGCCGAGGCGTATATGAAACTCCCGGTGGAACAATCCTCTACGAAGCTCACCAGCAGCTTGAAGAGCTTATCCTCGATCGTGATACCTATGCGCTTAAGCAGGAAATGGGCAACAAGCTTGCTCAGATCGTATACGAAGGAAAATGGTTCACACCTCTTCGTGAAGCAGTTCAGGCTTTCATCGAGAGTACTCAGCAGTATGTAACAGGAGAAGTTCACTTCAAGCTTTATAAGGGCAACATCATTAAAGCAGGAACAACTTCACCATATTCACTTTATAATCAGGACATCGCTTCCTTCACAACAGGCGATATGTACGATCACACTGATGCAAGTGGATTCATCAATCTCTTCGGTCTTTCACTTAAGGTTCGAGCTCTTAAGATGCAGGAAGTTGATGAAAAAGCAAAGAAGTCCAAGAAAACAGCTACCAAGAAGAAATAATAATGAATGGCACCCGGCAGTTTCCAATAAATTTGCCAGGTGCCATTATTTTTTGTATATTCTATACATTGGATATAAACATTGCAGATGTTACAATTTGCTTTAGTATCCTGTGCACTGATGGGCAGATATTTATTTCAAATATCTTGAATGCAGGCACGATACGGGGGAGGAAACTATCTTACATGAGTTCTATAATTCTTATTGCATCTTATATAGCAATCGTTAATTTCGCCGGATTCGCCGCCATGGGCATAGACAAGCACAAGGCAAAGGCCGGCTCTTACAGAATACCTGAATCAACTCTTTTTATACTGGCTCTTATAGGAGGTAGTATAGGAAGCATAACAGGAATGTTCTTTTTCAGACATAAAACACGCCACTGGTACTTTCTGGTATTTATGCCTTTGATCCTTATACTTCAAATGGTAGCTATAGGTATGCTGTGCTATTATGTGGAGTTTAGCTTTATGTAATGCCAATGACTTATAAAACTAAAGTCATATGATGATTTAAACGGGGGATTATTCATGCATATAGCAGTTTGTGATGACAATATAGCCGATAGAAAGCAGATGCAGAGGCTTTTAGAGCGTGCATCTGATCAGAATAAAAAAGATGGTCTCGAAGGTTTTTTTATAGATCTTTATGGAAATATACCTTCTCTCATGCAGACTCCGCAAATGTACGATGGCATCTTTATAGATATGACCAATATCGAAGAAAGCGGTATGAGCGGAATCGAAGTTGCCAGAGAGCTCAGGCAGATCAACATTACAGGCAGAATAATTCTGTGCACTTCTTCAATTGATTACGAAGAGCTGGCTACTGATGAGGAAAAAGAGCTTTTTATCTTCATGCATAAACCCATTTTAAAGAATGAGCTTAGAAAAGTACTTGATATATGTGAAGATTGCAGATCTAAAAAGGAGCCTCTTATAGAGCTTCGCGATGACAACGGTACTTTATATGTTAATGGTAATGATATCCTTTACGCTCATTGCCAAAACGGCGGAGGAAGAATTGAGATAAAGCTTGTAGACGGCAGATCTATCACTATTTTATCTACCATCTATATGTTTTATGAAGACTTAGAGCCATTTTATTATCTGCTTCCGGCTTCAGAATCAACTATCATTAACATCCGCCATATACAAAAAACAAACGCCTTTAGTGTGATCATGGATGATGGCAGCAAATTCAGACTTTCAATGGAATTCAACAAGCACATCAAAGAGCAGTTACAGGCTGAACTTGAAAAAAACAGTCAAAAAACAGATTCATAAAAGGCGCACCGCCATATCAAAGTAAAAACAAAGCTCTCGCACCAAATGCGAGAGCTTTTATTATGATCTAATTTGCATTTTATCAGCAAAAACAGATTTCTTTGTTTATACGCAAAATACTCTATTAGTTTAATATGTAACTATGATACCACCATCATTAGCATACATAGAGCTTACGCCTCGTGTATCAACCACTATCGCGTCTTTAAACTTCTTCCTTGCAAGGATCATATCCTTTACAAGCATAGCTCTTTCATAGTTATTGCAGTGTGATACTGCAAGAGTTCTCTCTTCAGTATCATGACTTTCTTTTTCTATAAGATCGACCATCTTCACAAGGGCTTTGCGGATTCCAACGCCCTGGCCTCTCTGAACGATATTGCCTTCAACGCCTTCACATACAGGTTTTATGCTGAGTGTAGCTGCAACAAGAGCCTTCATTCCGGAAAGACGGCCATTTTTTCTAAGAGTTTCAAGATTATCAAGAACAAAGAAGGTTGTCATATCATCTCTGAATGCAGATACCTTCTCTACTATCTCATCAAATGGAAGTCCCTGTTCTTCGTATTCCATGATCTTTAATGCTACCAGACCAAGACCACAGCTTGCAGAGAGTGAATCTACTATAGCTATATCCTTTTCTCCGTACTCTTCTTCATAAAGGTCCTTACCAATAAGAGCACTGTTATAGCTTCCTGAAAGCTTGGACGAAAGAGTTACGCAGTATACATGATCAGCATCTGACTTGAATGCCTGCATGAAGCTATCCGGTGAAGGGCATGCTGATTTAGGACATTCTTCACTTTCTGCAACATGTTTAAGAAACTGTGCCTGATCAAATGTCTCGTCATCCATAATATGATAATCGCCTACTTCCAATGAAAGCGGAACGCTCTGAAATCTGGGATCACTATAAAATTCAACCGGCAAATCGCAGCAGCTGTCGTATACAATCTTAAAACTCATAATTCCTCCGAATAAAGCAATGTAGTTTCCATTACTACATAATACCACCTTGAAGCATGCACGTAAACTAGAAATATGGGGGGGACTTTGTGAAGGCTTTGCCTTTCAGGAGTGGGGGTGGTAATATCATAAGCCTCATGTGAAAATGTTACAGGTTTTTCTAAGGGGATTATACGCCTTCGTGGACACGCAGTACTTCGGCTCCTAATCCCCTAAGAAAAAACTGCAACATTTTCAAAATCGGCTTATGATATTACCACCCCCGCTCCTGAAATTGAAAGTTATCGTATATTTGGGCAGTTATTCGAAGCAGTGTTTAAAAAGATGGTTAAAAATGATATTATTGGTTGTGCGATTAATTTTTATAACTTTTACATGGGGTTAACTATGGTAGTTTTACAGATCAAAAATACAAAAGCATTTATGAATACGCTTCTTAGAGGTAGTGATTTCGATGAATTTCTGCTTGAAGAAGCAGTTATAAAGACAGGGAATTCTTATACAATTGATGGGCATGTTAATAAAGAGTTTTATGGAGATCTTATAGCTGATGAGGCACCTTATGATCTTTCAAAGTGGGTTGATATTAAGAATGTATGTTTTGAGCTTATAAAGGGGAAGCATACTCCTCTTGGATTTAAGTTTGTAATGCAGGTTAAGCCGGAGCATACTACTGCGCTTCTTCAGAAGAAGGCATCAGCGCTAACAAGTAATGATGTAGCTTTTGTTATCAATGTTAAATTTGCGGATGGTATTACTACTATTACCAGTGCTTCTGCTATTAAGACTTTTTCACTTGATAAATCTTATGAGCAGATTTGGGATGATGCATTTAAGCGTTTCCTTACAGCACACGAGATTGAATTTGAAGAGCTTTAAAAAATGTTGTATCCAAGGATTATGTTCCATTATCTTTGAAAATGCGCGACATCTAATGCACAAAAAGGCGGTCATATAAAGCTTATATCTTTATATGACCGTCTATTATTATAATCGTATATTTCTAATCACATATCGTAAAAGACACGCCTCTACAATATGTTTTCAATAAACCAAAAGAATCTACAATGATATCTTTTAGAATTATTCACTCAGCATATTTTTTTAATATACTGATCAGTTCATCGTACTTGGGTCTTATCCTATCATATACTTCCATAGCGCCATCCATTGTTCCGGGGCGTAAGATCTCAGTTATCTCTTTAACATCAGCAAGGAAGCCATTGCCTTCCATTGCAAGATTACTGGCAACGCCTTTTAGGGCGTGTGCTCCCTGAAAAGCTTCTTCTGCGTTGCTACTTTCAAGACCGCTTTGAAGTTGTTCCATACTTGGGTCTTTTAGAAATTTTAGCATGAATTTCTCTACAAGATCTTCATTTCCAACAAGGCGTTCTTTGACTTCTTCCCAGTTGACGCCCCAGTTAATAAGATCATTTTTAAACTCTTCATTCATAGATAACCTCCTTGCCGGTATGATACCTGCATATGGTACTTGGTCATGAATGCATATTTCTAAAAGTGCGGATTTACTTCGGGGTCAGGTGATCATTGTAAATCACTCTACCATGCTAATCGATCAATTTATCCGATCAGTCGTTCTGCATTTTAAGAAGCTTTGCAGCCTGATCTGCAGTTGTAAGTGCTTCTACAAGTTCATCGAGATCTCCGTTAAGGACATCGTCTATTCTGTGAAGTGTTACCTTGATCCTGTGATCGGTAACTCGTCCCTGAGGGAAGTTGTAGGTACGTATCTTCTCAGAACGGTCTCCTGTTCCGATCTGGCTTCTTCTAAGTTCAGCTTCGCTGTCGTGCTGTTCCTGGATCTTAAGGTCATAGAGCTTAGCTTTAAGAAGAGCCCATGCCTTAGCCTTATTCTGAAGCTGTGAACGTTCTGTCTGAGAATAGATAACTATTCCTGTAGGGAGATGGGTAAGTCTTACGGCAGAGTCTGTGGTATTAACACCCTGACCACCATTACCGGATGCTCTTGTGATATCCATTCGTACATCTTCCGGTGGGATATCGATATCAACGTCATCTTCAACCTCAGGCATAACCGCTACTGTAGCTGTTGATGTATGAATTCTTCCACCTGATTCTGTAACAGGGACTCTTTGTACTCTGTGAACGCCGCTTTCATACTTAAGTTTTGCGTATGCACCGCTTCCTTCCACCATGAAGCTGACAGTCTTCATTCCTCCGATTCCGATATCTTCTACGTTGATGAGGGATGTTCTAAAGCCTTTACCTTCAGCATACTTGTTATACATACGATAAAGGTCCGCTGCAAACAAAGCTGCCTCATCGCCGCCAACTCCGGCTCTTATCTCGACGATTACGTTCTTATCATCGTCAGGATTCTTAGGAATAAGAAGAATCTTAAGATCCTGCTCAAGTTGTGGGAGCTTTTCAGAATTTTCATTGCACTCATCCTTGAGCATCTGTCTCATCTCAGGATCAGTCTCTTCTTCCAGCATCTGCTCACTGTCTTCTATAGCTTCTTTACACTTTTTATACTCTAAGTATTTCTCTACAAGTGGTGTAAGGTCGCTTTGCTCTTTCATAAGCTTTCTGAATCTGTCAGCATCTGATGCCACATCAGGTTCAGTAAGTACCATTCCTATTTCTTCATATCTGTGAAGAATCGCCTCAAGTTTATCTAACATAATAAATCCAATCTACTAATTTGTTTTTCACTGTTTTTTATTTAAAGATTCAATAATTTAGTAATAAAGCAGGTCAAGATATACTTCATCAAAAAACTATGATTTTGGATCACTTCATTTCAATAATAATGTAAGTAGCTTTTACTTCTTTTCGATGATAAAAACTAATTGACCAATCAAGTCACGCTTAATCACTTATACAAACAGCCCCTGACAACCCTGTCATTTCCGCCAAGGTCTTTGATAACCTCAACTTCGTGGAAGCCTGCATTTCTCATAAGCTCAGCCACTTCCTGTCCCTGATCATAGCCAATTTCCATCATTAGCCAGCCACTTGAATACAGAAATTCAGAAGCTTTCTCTACAATCCTTCTATAAAAGACAAGGCCGTCACTTCCGCCATCAAGCGCTATATAAGGTTCGCCCTTGCCAACTTCGGGAGGAAGAGTCTCAATAACTTTAGTCTTAATATAAGGAGGGTTCGATACGATCATATCAAACTTTTCATCAATATCCTGTGGGAAAAGATCTGTCTTAATGATCTTCGTTCTGTCGCTAAGACCAAGGTTATTACTATTAGCTGTCGCAACCTCTATAGCTTTATCGGATATATCCGTCATAACACAAGTGGTGTCATTCGTATAATGAAGGATGCTAAGCGCAATACATCCTGATCCTGTACAAAGATCCATAAAGCGCATGCCATCAGAAACTTCTCTTAACGCTTCTTCTACAAGTGTTTCTGTATCCTGGTTAGGCACAAGAACATTCTCATTAACAGTAAAATCAAGTCCCATAAACTCCTGATGCCCTACTATATAGGCAAGAGGAATCCTTGATGCTCTTTTTTCTATAAGTTCATTATACTTCTTTTCTTCTTCAGGTGACACTTCCCTGTCGCCATGAACTAAGAGTGTGTTATAGTCTGTGCCACAGACATACTCAAGAAGAAGCCGGGCGTCGAGCTGATACTCCGGCACTCCGGCTTCTTTAAGTCTGTCTGATGCGATTTTATAAACATCTGAATAAATCATTCCAGAACGTCTTCCTCATCTTCATCTGCAAAATCAAAACCAAAAACATCTTTCTGATAGGTTCTCCAGTCGAATATAGCTTCAACAGAAGCAATACCAACTTCAATCATTGACTCATCCGGTTCTTTGGTAGTAAGTCTCTGAAGAAGGAGACCCGGCTTTGAAATGATTGATATGACAGGATTGTCACTTTTTCCAGCAAACCTGATAAGTTCATATGATATACCTGAAACTACAGGAAGAAGCAGCACTCTATATAAGAGCTTCATCATAATACTATCAGTATTTATGAACATAAATAATATGATACTTACAACAAGTACGAACAGAATAAAACTGCTTCCGCATCTTTTATGAAATCTTGAAGAGCGCTTTACGTTAGCTACTGTAAGCGGAAGTCCTGATTCGATACAGTTAATGCACTTATGCTCTGCTCCATGATATCTGAAAAGACGCTTTATATCAGGCATCAGTGTGATCGTAAGAATGTACAGGATAAAGATTGCAATTCTTATTATACCTTCAGCAACTGCCTGAAGTGCCTGGCTCTGAAGATATACATTCATCCATGCAGAAAGTCTTTCAGGAAGTACCAGGAACAGGAAAATAGCCAAAGCAAAAGCTACTACTGTTGTAATAACAGAAAAGAACTTGTCTCCCTTGCCGCCTGTTACTGCATCAGCTGCCTTGTCAGCTGCTGTAGCATCCTCTGCATCGTCCTCATAAAAATCTGCAGATCTGTTTAAAGCCTTAGTACCAAGTACCAGTGAATCTATAAATACAAAAATACCTCTGATGAAAGGAATTCTAAGAAGCGGTGAGCCTGACAGAACTCCATGATATTCATCTATCTCAACATGCACATCACCATCAGGTTTGCGTACAGCAACCGCATAAAGGTCCTTATTACGCATCATAACTCCCTCAAGTACTGCCTGTCCTCCAATTCCCGAATAATGGGTAATTTTCTTTTTCATTATTTACGGTCCCCCAGTTTGTAATAATATAAAAAATGAGGCTGAGGCTTTTGCCTCAACCTCATCATTGGATTCTCTGTGAATCTCAAGCAATGGCTTACTATTATGCTTCTGCCTTGATGCCGTACTTCTTGTTGAATCTGTCAATACGACCACGAGCTGAAGCTGCCTTCTGCTGACCAGTGTAGAATGGATGACACTTAGAACAAATTTCTACGTGAATCTCCTTCTTAGTGGAACCTACTGTGAAAGTATTGCCGCAGTTGCAAGTAACTGTTGCCTGATAGAATTCTGGCTGTAAATCCTGCTTCATTTTTACTCACCTCTCTATATCTGAATAAACTTTCGAAAAATTCCGCATCTTTTTTGAATGCACAATTTCCGACTGTGCTGCTGTCCACATAGACAGCTATGTAATAATACCACAATTATGTCCAATACGCAAGTACAATTTTATTTCTTTAACCTGCGCTGACGCACGATCTCATATGCAAGGACACCTGCTGCAACAGATGCATTCAGAGACTCGATTTCGCCATTTACAGGAATAGAAGCAATCATATCGCACTTCTCTCTTACAAGTCTGCTAACGCCTGATCCCTCGTTACCGATAACAAGTCCGATAGGGCCTGTAAGATCAAGATCATACATAGGCTTTCCGTCCATGTCAGCACATACAAACCACATTCCGCGCTTTTTAAGATCTTCGATAGTCTTGGATATATTGGTAACCTTTACAACAGGAGTGTAGTTAAGAGCGCCTGCTGAAGTCTTGGCAACTGTAGCTGTAAGGCCGACTGCGCGGTTCTTAGGGATGATAACGCCGTGAGCTCCTGCAACATTGGCACTTCTGATGATAGCTCCAAGGTTGTGAGGATCTTCGATATTATCAAGGATAAGAACGAAAGGAGCCTTTCCTTCAGCTTCTGCCTTAGCGAAAATATCTTCTATTTCTGAATAATCATATGCTGCAGCAAAAGCGATAACGCCCTGGTGCTTACCTGTGATAGAAATCTGATCAAGACGCTCTCTTGAAACAAACTTCACGATAGTGCCGGCTTTCTTGGCTTCACGGCGGATAGTAGATACAGCACCATCTGTGCAGCCATCAAGAACATAGAGTTTATCGATAGTCTTGCCGCTTCTGAATGCTTCAACCACAGCATTTCTTCCCTCAATAGCAAGAGAATCTGCAGGAATCTCTATCTCTTCATCATCTGCAGAGTCATTTCTGCGATTTTTATAGCGGTCTTTACCGAAGTCTCTGCCATGGTCGTTATCACGACCTTTATCAAAACTGCGGCCATTTCCTGATACTTTACCAAGGCTCTTAGCACCTTTATTATCGTTTCTTTTAAAATTATTATCTCTCATTTAAATCTCCTGATCATATAATCTAAACGTCATAAAACAATCTAATGAGGTAGGTGTCAAAAGTTCCTTTTGACACCTTATGACTAACGGATTGTTCCGTTTCTTCGAAACTCTCACAATCCTAAAACATTCGCAAATCCGCACTACGTGCTACTTTGCTCATGTTTTGCGGGTCATAAATTCATATTCGATTTCGAGCAAGCTCGAATCGAAATGACTTTTGACCCTTACGTCATCTAATTATTTAAAATTCATTGCTATCTTTTATCAAATGACTGATTATGTATGATCTTTATTACTTCTTCTTTTCATCAAGAAGCTTAACACCGTACTGAACGAGTTCAAGCACGCGGTCAAGCCTTCCTGCAAGATACAGATATCCGCACAGCGCCTCAAGTCCTGTAGCCTTGCGATAATCGATCACAGACTGGTTCTTGGCACTTGTATAGGACTTGGCATTTCTGCCCCTGTGATATACTGCCTCTTCCTCTTCTGACAGCTTGTCCATAATGGAATCTATGATAAATGCCTGTGATGCGGCATTAACATAGCGGACTTTAGCTTTATTAAGAGTATTAGCAGGTCTGTTGGACTGCTCGGTAACAAGCGAGCGGATTATTATCTCATAAACGCTGTCGCCAATAAAAGCCAGAGCAAGTGGTGAATACGTTCTCATATCGATCTTTTTAAGACCGAAAGTATCACGTATAACACCCGCAAGATCTGCTATTTTACCGCTTTCGCAAAGGTTTTCTTTTAGCTCATCCTGCATTCCATCATTATTAAGGTCCATATTAGAATCAGTTAGGCCTTTATTGTCCATACTACGCCTTCTCTTGTATCCTTGATCTCAACGCCCTTTGCAAGAAGCTCATCTCTAATAGCGTCAGCTGTAGCAAAGTCCTTATTCTTCTTAGCCTGTGCTCTTCTTTCGATAGCATCAAGAACATATTTCTCAAGCTCAGGATCAACGCTTGTGCTTTCTTCAGAAAGAGCCTTTGCATGACCTATAAGATCAAGTGAAAGAACCTTATCAAAGCTTTCTATGATCGCAAGCTTAGTTGCATCATTAGTATCTGCCTTAAGAGCATCATAAAGAATTGTGATAGCCATTGCAGTATTAAGATCACCGCATACAGCATCAGCGAACTTCTCTTCAAAACTCTTTAATACATTATCGTCAACTGTTCCTTCTTCTTTAAGTTCAGCAATTCTCTTAATTAGCTTATTGAATGTAGCTGCTGCCTGATCAAGAGCGTCAAAAGAAAATACAAGCGGCTTTCTGTAATGAGACTGGAGGCAGAAGAATCTGTATACCAGCGGGTCATAGCCTTTTTCCTTAAGTACGGATACTGTAAGTATCGCACCCTTGGACTTACTCATCTTACCAGACTGGTCATTAAGGTGATTGGAGTGGAACCAGTATTTGCACCACTCATGCCCAAGATAGCTCTCTGACTGGGCAATCTCATTAGTATGATGAGGGAAAATATTATCAACGCCGCCGCAGTGGATATCGATATACTCACCAAGATGCTTCATTGAAATGCATGAGCACTCAATGTGCCAGCCAGGGTATCCAACGCCCCATGGGCTGTCCCATTTAAGAGCCTGATCTTCGAACTTGGACTTTGTAAACCACAGTACGAAGTCTGTCTTATTCTTTTTATTTGCATCCTCTTCTACGTCGTCACGAACGCCTACCTGAAGAGCCTCTTTTTCTACTTCTGAAGAGAATACATAGTATTCATTAAGCTTACTTGTATCAAAATAAACATTGCCACCTGCTACATAAGCAAAGCCCTTCTCAAGAAGAACTTCAATCATGTGGATGAACTCTGGAATGCAGTTAGTTGCCGGCTCAACTACGTCAGGACGCTTATTGCCAACAGCATCAAAATCAGTAAAGAACGCATCTGTGTAGAACTTAGCGATCTCCATTACGCTCTTGTGCTCTCTCTTGGCACCTGCAAGCATCTTATCTTCACCTGTATCAGCATCTGATGAAAGGTGTCCAACGTCAGTGATGTTCATAACTCTCTTAACATCGTAGCCTGCATATGAAAGCGCCTTGATAAGAGCATCCTGCATGATATATGTTCTGATATTACCGATATGTGCAAAGTGATAAACTGTAGGTCCGCATGTATAAATGGAAACCTTGCCCTCTTCTCTGGGCTTGAACTCTTCTACATTTCTTGTAAGTGTATTATAAAAAGTAAATTTATGTGCCATAGTATTTTTCTCCCATAAAGTATGATTTTTGTGCAAAGCTCAAAAACGCGCTTTTTCTGCGTGTTTTGCATATAGCTTATCCAGTATGCCCGGGTAACTGCCAACCCTTACGAATTACGACTACATCCCGGACAGCTGCTACATCGCTCGCTATCACTGTCATAGACAGTCATACCTTTTTCAAAAAAGGAAGAAAGACAACAGATAGCCTGTGAAGAAATACCTTCTCCACTTCCTGTAAATCCAAGGCCCTCTTCTGTTGTAGCCTTAACATTGATCTGAGAAAGATCGATTCCAAGATCATCAGCAATATTCTGCCTCATAGTATCGATATGAGGTCTCATCTTTGGTGCCTGCGCAATTATGGTCGCATCAATGTTCTCAATAAGAAAACTGTTTTCTTCAAGCATCTTGCCAACTTCGCGAAGAAGCATCCTTGAATCTGCACCCTTGTACTTAGGGTCAGTGTCAGGGAAGTGCTTACCTATATCTCCAAGCGCAGCTGCGCCAAGGAGTGCGTCCATTATCGCATGAAGAAGAACATCCGCATCAGAATGTCCCAACAGGCCTTTTTCATATGGTATTTCAACGCCGCCGATTATAAGCTTTCTGTCTTCTACAAGGCGATGAACGTCATATCCCATTCCTAAACGCATATATTGAAATCCTTTCTAATTGAACTAGATATATCAAATACCAGTACAAAATAACTTATATCAAAAATGATTTATATCAAAGATTATCTCATTATAAATCTTCGACATTCATAATACATTAATAACCACTTGAATTACAAGAGCCGCTCCGCAAGCACATGCTGCCACCGTCAAAAGATTTTTTCTTAGATATGAAAGAACAAGCGCAGTTACAAGCCCTGCGATGCCTGCCGCAAGACTAAGTCCATCTGACATAAGTATTGCAGGAAAAGTCATAGCCGCAAGTGTAGCAAAAGGAACATAATAAAGAAACGACCTGATAAAAGGACTCTTTATCTCTTTTCTTATAAGAACAAGGGGACAAACTCTGATAAGGTAAGTCACCAAAGCCATGACAATAATATAAACATACACATTCATCATGCTCACGCCTCCTTTTTCTTATTATCTATAACATCAGAATCTCTAGCTTCCACAGAGTCAGAACTATTGCCTTCTGCTTCTCCATCTTCTTCTACAACATCAGCATTTTTGTCCTTCTCTTCCCCTACAGGCGCGATTATCGCAGCCGCAATGCTTATAATCAGCGTAACGATAATAATTCTCATGCCTGATTTCACACTCTTAAGAACAGGTGCAAAGGTCATGATACAGGAAAAGAGCATTGCACTTATCACAACAGCCAGCACTGCCTTGTTATCTCTTGCCGGCGGGATGATTATAGCTATGAACATCCCATAAATAGCCAGCCCCAGACATGCTATAAGAAGCGGAGGCAGTATCTGCCCCGCAAAAGCCCCTAGAAAAGTTCCTAAAACCCAACCGAAAATTGAAATACTGATAAGGCCATAGGAATACGCAGGCTTAAGTTCACCCTTTCCAAGTACGCTAAGGGCAAAAATCTCATCTGTAACGCCATAAGCAATAGCCATCCTGTGAAGAATTCCCGTTCTTGGAGAGAGTTTTTGCGTTAGTGCCGTAGACATAAGCATATAACGAAGATTAATTATAAGCTGAAGTATTGCCATCTCCACAAGCGATACTCCATCTCTTATAGCATCAAGAGACGCATACTGCCCTGCACTTGTGACATTGGTGATAGACATTATCACCGCCTGAAGCGTAGTAAGTCCCTTATTACTGGCTGCTATTCCAAAGGCAAAAGATACTGCTATATATCCGGTACAGATTGGTATACCGTGTTTAAGACCTCTGCGATATTCCGATGTATTATCCATGTTATCCCTCGATCTGATCTATAACTTTTCTGATCTCATCTTCTGATGCATCTGCAAGGCTTCCCTGAACCATTTTCTCAGATCCGCCGCCCTTAGCACCGAATTTCTCTCTTAAAGCGCCTGCAACTTTTCTTGCATCACCCTCTGCAATTCCGCTTACGAAACGGTATCCGCTATCAGTCTTGACAAAAAAGCTGCAAAAACCGCTATGAGTGCTTGTAAGCTCGTTAATAGCATTCTGAACAGACTTATTGTCCATATCATCCACAAAAACAGTTACGTTCTTTTGATCCTGCGGAATCTCCTTGAGCTTATAAGAGGTAAGCTCAGCCCTTGCCTTTTGCAGACTTCCTTTTAATGCATAAAGCTCATTCTGCAGCTTTTCAACCTGCCCGGGGACATTTTCTATAGAAGTAGTAAGGCTTCCCGCAAGATTCTGTATAAGCGTATGTTCACTACCCAGAGTCTTAAGTGCCCTTAATCCGCATTCAATGAAAACCCTGACACCGCCCTTATAATTCTGACGTCCAAGCACCTTCAAAAAGCCTATCTCGCCAGTCCTTCTAACATGAGGAGCACAGCAGGCACATACGTCAACTCCGGGGATCGTAACAATCCTTACATCTCCGTCAAGTTCCTTTTTACTTCTGTATTCCAGCTTATCAAGCTCATCTTTTGAAGGCCATGAAACCAGTATCTCAAGATTCTTTACTATTATCTCGTTAACAGCTCTTTCTATATCAAGCACCTGCTCATCATCAAGAGGCCCGTTAAAATCCATGGTAACGACCTGTCTGCTCAAGTGGAATCCCACATTGTCATATCCGTATTTATTATGAACAGTTCCTGAGAAGATATGCTCGCCTGAATGCTGCTGCATCTGATCAAAGCGGTGCTCCCAGTCGATAACGCCGTGTACACTGTCGCCTTCTTTAAAATTCCCTTTTACCACATGGAAGATAAGCTCTTTGCCGTCTCTCTTTTCAATCTGAACGTCAAGAACTTCCTGCCCGTTCAAAGCTCCAAAGTCAGCTTCCTGACCTCCTTCTTCCGGGAAAAAAAGTGTCTGATCAAGGTAAACCTTGCTTGTACCCTTAAATCGCCCGTCTTCTACAGGTTCCGTACTTAAAACAACCGCATCAAACTCAGTCGCATAAGCATCCTTATCATATAATTTAATAGTTGAAAAAATTCCTGAATCTATCATATAAACTCCCACAAAAGTAATTAGACTCTTCCTTAAGCCCAAGCTGGCTATTTAGTATATAAAACTCCATATATTCTATCACACTTTAACGCACTATTCACCTAAAATCCATCCCCAAAAAAGTATTACCGTCAGAATTATCTATAAACAAAAAGTCACATACAACGTTATAAAAAACTCTCTAAAGCAGACTTTTTATCAGTCAACTTTAGAGAGTCAATATAGAGCTAATATCTTACCAAACGAGAGATTTCATTTTTTCAATAGCACAGTATCAATATCACCTGCTATTTTCCTGTTTCATCAACGCTTATCCCTGTCGATGAATTCCAAAAGTATCACTGTGATAACAGAATAAACGATCGTCCATAGTATCAGCCATCCCCAGCATTCTATAAGTATAAAAGGATCAAAATTGTAATCAGGATTCTGGTTAAGCTCTCCAGATTTCATAAGGAGCTCATCTCTTTGATTATTCTCTTCAATAAGTTTAAAAGCTTCAAGAAGCGGCTTTTCGCCTTCAACTTCAAGATTTTTCATCTTAAGCGCGTTGTTCCACACAGATACCATGGGAAGTGAATTGTAATCACCCTGGCTACATAAGGCTGTCAGTCCCCACTTGGTCGCTGTAAGGTTCGTAAATGGCATAGCCTCTGCAGGAAGACTGAAAAATCCACCCGAGAAAAGGAGCTGCACTATAAGCATAAACGGCATAATAGTCATAGCCGTTGTTGTGGTCCTTGCAAAAGATGATATAAGAAGAGCCAGCATATCAGCACAATATGTTATAAGAAAGAGTGTTATTCCAAAGTCAACTACAGGCAAATCGAAGATAAGACCCTTTTCAGGAAGCTTAACGCCCATAAAACTTATAACATTTATAGTGATCACAGCCTGCGCCACACAAAGAAGTGCCTGATATATCATGTGAGCTGCAACATACGAACTAATGTGAAGTCCTGATCTGTGCTCTCTTTTTACAATAGCTCTTTCACGGCAGACCATCTGTATTGAGTTGAAAAAGCCATTCCAGACACATATACACGCAAGGGCAAATGAGCCCATAAGCGTGCCTTCCATGGTAACAAAAAGATTTTTGCCGACAGAAAATGCAACCAGCGCAGCTATAACAGCTGACATAGGAAGTACCTTCCAGTCATTTTGGAAAAGAAACATTCTAAAAAGCTTTCCAAGGTATATAAATGTCTGTGTCAAACGGCCTTTATGTCTGATTCTTCGCTCTCCCATAGCTTACACCACCTTTTCCTGTACCATATCGGCATACTTTTCGACGAATTCGTCTGCCCTTCCTTCACCGCCTTCATCTTTCTGGTTAATGGAAAGGAGTATGTCTTCCATGGAATCTTTTCCAAAGAATTCATAGGCTTCTTTGACAGGGCCATACCAGGCAAGGCGTCCTGTTCTGGACTTATCCTTGGCAAGAACGATAACATCATCAAAAAGATCTATTACTCTGTCAGGAGTGTGGGTAATAACTACAACAATCTTACCTTCATCTGCGATAGCTCGAAGCTTTTCAAAAAGGCTCCTTGCTACAACACCGTCAAGACCTGAATCAGGCTCATCCAGGATAAAAAGCGTCGGGTCAGAGATAAATTCCATCGCTATTGATAACCTTTTTCTCTGGCCGCCGGAGAGCTTTTCTACAAGATTATTCTTAACAGAAGTAAGGCCGAACTGTTGCAGGACTTCTTCTACTCGTTTATTTCTCTTGGATGCGGACACGCTTGATGGAAGTCTTAATGTTGCAGCATCCAGCAGGGTCATCAATACAGTATCATTTCCCCTCATAAGATCCTGCTGGGGAACAAAACCGATGTCGTACTTCATCTTGCCGTAGTCTCCATAGACATCCTCTTTACCCAGTTTGATGCTGGCATTGGCTTTCTCATAACCTGTTACAGCATTAAGATATGTAGTCTTACCCGCACCGGAACCTCCAAGAAGCAGTACCATATGTCCTGTAGGGATACGCATATGTATATCTTTTAAAAGGTCTTTTTTCCTGAAAAAATCTATTACTGTCCTGTTCTTGATATTTACAGTAAGACCTTCTTCTATTGCACTTAAGTGACCACCAAATTCTTTGGCGCCTTCGATCTTGCTGAAATCCTTAACCTGCATAGTTGGCTGGAACTTTTTAGAATATCCCCAGACTATAGAAACAAACCATTCAAAGAATAAAAAAAGCCATATCCATCTTTTTTTCCTGCCAAAAACATTTATAAGGCCTAGATATATTCGCGCTTCATAGACAATACTTGCTACACCCAGCCCCATTATAGGTACAAACAGAAGCATTTTAACTCCTGTATTGATATCTAAATATACGGCAAAGGTCAGTATATATAAGATAAAATATATTATTGCATAATGACGACCATCTTCTTCCTTGTTACCACATAAGCCTATCTTATATTGTCTCACTCCAGGAACAAAAGCCCAGATTCTTCTGACCCCGCACTTTTTAAAAATCCCCAAATAGCCTATAGATACTAGAATATATGTTAGTATCTGAGTGATTTGAGAATAGCCAAAACTTGTTGTAGTTATTGTCATGCAACCTCCTTATATATCATCCACATCTTTAAAATATATTCTATACAAAAACTAGTCTACACCAATACTATACACAACTTTTCCAAATACTATTTTACCTTATAATCACCTCATTTTGCACCAATAAAAAATCGGCAAAGCCATTCAGCTCTGCCGATTCAATGATCATTAAACAATTACTATTTACTTATCAGCCTCAAGAGGAAGATTTGCAAGAATTCCTGTAATCTTCTCACGCACTTCTTCGAATTCCATATCAAGAGCATATGCGATCTCTGAATAGAACAGCTTCTCAGCAATTCCGAGATACTTCTCATCCATAGAAGCAAACTTCTTGCCTTCAGCAGCGCGAACGGCCTTAATGTGGTAAAGGGTCTTGATAAGACCAAGAACATCCTCTGCCTCATTCTTCTTGCAAATATCTGAGATTACGATCTCAGCCTTCTTGCCCACAGGAAGGTCTGTGAAATTCATATCATCAAGTCCTTCAATAAGATCGGAAGCTGTCTCTGCGGAAATAACCTCACGCATCTTATCTTCAGCACCGTCCATAGGAACGTATAAAACGCCACCTCTGTCAATAGCAGAAATCATCTGATAATACATCTTCTCGCTTCCCTTAGGAAGGAATGATGGAACAAGTGTGTCTGCTACCTTGCACAACCCATGATTTCCATAAACTGCAACATCTCCTATACTAAGCATTTCCACCTCTCTTTGTGACCATCCGAACGAAATATGTAAGCGTTTACCATAATACTTAAAAAATATGACCTGCAAGGATGATTTGCAGGTCAAATCATAAATCGATTATAGCACATTTTTAATGAAAATGTAATACTTTTTGATACTAAATTTCGCAAAAAGTTTCCGCTTTGAATATATAGTCAAATTGAACAAAAACATTTTATCTTTCGTTTTTTATTCGTAAAATATGCCACTTTTACCAAATAATTGATTAAAGTCATCACGCGTCAAGCAGTTATAATACTCGGTTTGCGAGGTTTTGAGCATGGGATTATAAGAGTTCTTGATGGTGTGGTGCCAATAGAAGCCAAGGTGCTTCATCACCCTCCTAGATTTAGTGTTTCCTTTGTAATATGCACACCATATTTGGTCAAGATTTAGATTACGAAATCCGTAACAAATTAGCTCAAAAGCCGCTTCTGTAGCAAATCCAAGGTGCCAGTATCTACTTCCAAGCCAGTAACCAAGCTCGGCCTGGTTTTCCTTAGTACCTCTGGCTTTGTTAGGGCCCATGGCAAGAGTTACATTGCCTATCGGAACCCCCGCTGTTATTGGATTTCCCATGCAGTCGAAAAGCCTTTCTTTAGGAATTATCGCAAATACAGTTCTTTTCATATATATATTTCTGATGATAGTCAGACTGTACGCTACGCTTTCATGAGGAATCCATCCGGAGCTTGGCCCTACAAGAGGATCTTTGGCAATCTCAAAAAGAGCCGGAGCATCCGACTCTTTCCATGGTCTTAATATAAGTCTTTTCGTTTCAAGAATTGTACCGGTTACAAGCTCTCTATCTCTGGCAACCATATAATCCTTTCAGGGCCGCAACCTGCGCGGCCCATATAAAGATCATTTTAGTTAATATTAGTTCCTTTATGACGGACAAGACTGTCACAGCCTGTTCCCTGAATTGCTTCTTTGATAAAAGAGAATAAAACGCCGCCATATGTACTGTAATCTTCGTGCTCATAGTTACGGTTGAAGGCTACGAATTCGCCGTCTTCATACTGAACGCACATAGCACCGCCGACTTTCTTAACAATGTATCTTGTAACATTGCCGGATGTAACAGTTACATATTCATAATCATTATCTGAAAGGAAAGCAGAAATATCTGCATTTTCATCATCATCTGCAGCAGGAGCAGCTTCCATAGCAGGTGCTTCTTCCATTACTGGAGCTTCTGCCATTTCGGGCGCAGGTTCTTCCATCGCTGGCATTTCAGGCATTGCTGCCTCTTCCATTGCTGGAGCTTCTGCCATAATTTCGGGTGCTGCTTCCATCGCTGGCATCTCTGGCATTGCTACTGCCTCTTCTACTACTGGCGCTTCTGCCATCATTTCTGGAGCTGCTTCCATTGCCGGCATTTCCGGCATTGCTGCCTCTTCTACTACTGGCGCTTCTGCCATCATTTCTGGAGCTGCTTCCATTGCTGGCATCTCCGGCATTGCTGCTGCCTCTTCTACTACTGGTGCTTCTGCTACCATTTCGGGTGCTGCTTCCATCGCTGGCATCTCCGGCATTGCTGCTGCCTCTTCTACTACTGGTGCTTCTGCTACCATTTCGGGTGCTGCTTCCATCGCTGGCATCTCTGGCATTGCTGCCTCTTCTACCGCTGGAGCCTCTGCCATAGTTTCTGGTGCTGCTTCCATTGCTGGCATTTCTGGCATTGCTGCCTCTTCTACTGCTGGAGCCTCTGCTACCATTTCTGGAGCCGCTTCCATTGCTGGCATTTCTGGCATTGCTGCTGCCTCTTCTACTACCGGTGCTTCTGCTACCATTTCAGGTGCTGCTTCCATCGCCGGCATCTCCGGCATTGCTGCTGCCTCTTCTATTACTGGTGCCTCTGCCATTTCAGGCACTGCTTCCATTACTGGTGCCTCTGCAGCTTCTGGAGCCGCTTCCATTACCGGTTCAGCAGGAACTGGCTGATCCAAAGGTATACTATCAAGTGCCATAGCTGCCTCAACTGCAGCCTGAGCCTCTGCTATATCAGCTGCTGCTTCTGCGGCAGCATCACCACCTTCTGCCGTTTTCATTGCAGCAAGAAGATCATCAACACTCGCTTCTGACAAATCTTTACCCAGCATATCCTGAACATTCAAACCTTCCATGGAGACTCCTTTCCATCATACAACTGAAACCGAACCGATATTGACAGACTCTCGAAACATACAGGCGAATGGAAAACCTGATCAAGTCTGCCTGGTCCAAAAACTGCGACCAAAGTAAACGTACATAGAACCGTACATTACTTTTATCGTAAAAAAAGCCTCAAAACATTACTCTTTTTACAAAAATAATGCTTTAAGGCTTATAAAACTCAGCAATTCCCAGTATAAACATACTTCACATACCGTCTCCCAATCTCCGCACACTTATATACGAAGGAAACATCTGTCGGCTCTCCGTCATCCATCTTATATCTAGGAAAAAACCTTGTGATATGCCACACTATATCTTCTTTTGCATTAAGCGAAGCTATCCATTTTCCCATATTCTCTATTTCTTCAACACTATCATTGATCCCCGGAACAATAAGAGTTGTAAGCTCAAGGTGAGTATCCTTTGCAGCTCTTTTAATAAAATCTTTGACCTGATCAAGGTCTCCGCCAAGCACCTTAGAATATGTCTCTTTGGAAAAAGACTTAAGGTCTATATTCATTGCATCGATATAAGGAAGGACTTTTTCCAGCACCCATGTATCAGCGCATCCATTACTGACCAATACGCCTGCCATGTCTTTTTCCTTAATGAGCTTCCCTGTATCAACTATATATTCCCAGAAAGTAAGCGGCTCATTATAGGTAAAGGCAACGCCAATATTGCCCCTTGGCTGGTAAAACTCTGCAAGCTCGCACAGTTTTTCCGGAGAAATTGTCTCTAAATACAGCTCCCTGTCAGAAACAGTCTTACTGCCTATAGTAACTCTGCCACTTTGGTCTTCTCCAGCCTGAGCAATCTCATAATTCTGGCAAAAAGGGCATCGAAGATTACACCCAAAGCTCCCGACAGAAAGCACATAAGAACCCGGATGAAATCTGGCAATAGGCTTTTTCTCTATAGGATCAAGTGCGATAGAAGTAATCTTGCCATAGCTTATGCTTCCTACAACGCCGCCTTCACACCTTCTGGCCCTGCAAAATCCAATCTGACCTTCAGAAAGCCTGCACTTATGAAAACACACTTCACATATGCCGTCCATACCTTATCCTCATCTAAAGCCTAAAATTTTTTTAATGATGCCTTACAACCTCAAACCTCTGCAGATTCACCTTCTCATACTCACCAATACCAGCCTTACGCTTGGCTATAGCAATCTGATCATCGACATTGTCAACACCGTCAAGATCAGGCAGAAGGAGTCCTCTCCTAAAGCCGTTTGTAACGATGACTCCGTATTTTTTCACATCAAGCTGCGCTTTAGAATCTATATCCTCAGCATCCCCAAGAACGTCAACGCTGTACTCAAGCCTGTCAAGTTCACTCTCTTCTACCGGCTCAAACCTTGGATCCTTGGTAGAAGCTGAAATTGCATTTTGGATGATCTCTTCTGCCACGCAGTCACAGGTCGCAGCTATGGTACCGATACACCCTCTGAGTCCACCTCTTATATGAAGAGACACAAATGCCCCGGCACTTCTTTCATACATCTCAGAAGGAAGGTCATCAGGAACCTTTATCACACGTCCTTCTTTTATATAAGTTTCTATAGTTTTTCTGGCAAGCTTTACATAAGGATCTTCCATAGCTTTTTTCTCCATAAGAGATTTCTTCTCTTCTTCAAGATACTGTTCCAGATACCGGCTGTCATCATCGCCGCCTATAACCTTATACGTACATATTCCATAGCCAACCCCTGTTACATCCTGGTGTGAGAGCTTATGAGTTTCAACCTTCAGCCCGTCAAAAGCTCCCCCCATTATGATAAAAGACCTGTGGCCGCACTCAGAAGCCTTGTCACAAAGATAAGGGTCGAACTTAAGAAGCTCTCCAAAAGCACCCCGCCCCATGCAGTCCATTATTTTCTCATCATAGACAGGGCCACTTGGATCAAAGCCGTAAGGGCCGTCATCCTTAAGCTTATGGGAAAGATCTCCGCTTGCAACATACACAACTCGTCTTCCAAGCTCATCAGCCGCCTTCTTTACTATCTGCCCCATCTTATAATGGTCAGCAAAAGAAATTCCTGATATGCCAAGGCGGACCAGCTTGAAATCCTTATATTTTTTCATAATGAAATAAAGAGGAACGATCGTTCCATGATCTAAAGACTTATCACGCTCTCCCATGTAGCCAGCCGGAATATCCTCATCCTCAGAAAGCTCGCAAAGTCTGTTGGAAAGCTCAGCATCATACAAAACACTGATTTTTACGCTTCCCGCGCCAAATCTTCCCAGATCGCCACTAGCCTCATATCCGGGAGAAATATGAAGATAATCAGAATACATGACACTATGAGGAGATGATAAAACGATAGTATCAGGCTTAAGGGATGCAACAAAATCAGCAGCTTTTTCATAAGCAGCCGTTGTTTCTTTTATTACACTCTCACCGCCTCTTCCTACTTCAGGAACGATAAGCGGCGGATGAGGAACCATAATGCCACCTACAATGCCCATATACGCACCTCCACTGAAATTTCAATGATCTGTAGTTGATGATTTACGGTTCAAAAAAATCATATTTTATATTTTTTTTGTAAAAACCCTTTATTTTTTGACGTTTTTATGATAATATAACAATAACTTAATATGTTTAAGCTTATTATATATAGCCTTTGATAACTTTGGAATTAGAAATCACAAGGAAGAGTTTTTGATTCCTGTAATCTTTTCAGGAGCCTCGAAAAGGATTTTGGATATCCGCTCCAGAAAGGGGTTCATATGCAAGTATCATCTGTAACAATGAACAATGCTGATCTGTCAACAGCGATTCAGTCCTATCAGAAGGCTTTAAGAGAAGACAAAGTTCAGCAGACACAAAGTCAGCAACAACATCTTCAGACAAGACAGGACACAGCATCCAAAGATGCTGATGCCGTAGTTGCTATAAGCCAGGAAGGCAAAGAAGCTTATCAGAAGAGTCAGCAAGTCGCTAAATCAAATGAATCCAACACCTCTTCTGACCAGTCAAATTCTCAAAACGCAGCGTTCAAATCATTCCCTGAAGGAAGTGTAAGACAGTTAACACCGCAGCAGTCAGAAAATGATCCTGTTCGTAATGAAGTTGCAAGTGAAAATGCAAAATCAGGCCAGGAGTCTGTTAAGAACGCCTCCAAACTTGAGAATTTCGAATTAAACCCAGCCATCAACCCTATGCAGGAAACTGCATGATATCCGAATAGTAATACCCCACTACACCGGTCGTTTTCCCCAAGCGGCCGGTAATTTTTTTGTCAAAAGATCCTTTCGGAAAGTGATTTAGAACGGTATCTTACCTCGTTAACATCATAAATCGTCATGAAGGCCTGAGGATCTGTCTTTTGCATGAAGTTCATAAGCTGCTGATATTCTCTTTTATCAACGATTACGATTATCTCTTTGTGCTTCTGCATCCTGTATGCGCCATAGGCTTCGTAGATGGTAGCACCGCTTTTAAGATTCTCGATGATGAACTTGCGAATCTCTTCATCCTTAGGAGAAGTTATGCACACGCGCCTCTTACGGTTGCGATTAAAGATAAATTCATCAAGGATCACACCATTAAAATAACTTCCAAGGATACTAAGTATTACAGTCTTGGAATCATACACAAGCGCCGCAGAGAACGCTACGATCACACCCACAAGAGTTGATGCCCTGCCAAGCTCCATGTGAAGGTACTTATTAAGGATCATCGCAGGAATATCAGTTCCTCCTGATGATGCATTCAGTGAAAAGAGTATGCTGACACCTATACTAACCGTAAATATGTATGCCACAACGTCAATCGCCATATCTCCTGTAAGAGACTGGTTATTAGGAAAAAGCTTTTCAAATACACCGATGAGAACCGGCAGAAGAATTGAAGTATAAACAGTCTTAATTCCAAACTCATTACCACAAGTAAGGAATCCTATTACCAGCAGGATGATATTTATACAAAGAGTAATCTGTGAAACCGAAAACGGTACCAGATTAGAAAGAACGATCGCAAGTCCCGATACACTGTTTACAGCCGTATGGCTTGGTACCAGAAAAAAGAATACCGCGCAGGCTATAATAAGCGTCGCAAAAGTCATGATGATAAACTCTTTGACAATCTCTGCCGGATTCTTACGGATAACATCCTCGCTGTTTTCAACTGCTGTTTTACTGTTTTTACTATCTCTTCCCATAAACCACCTGTTTAAAAAATAATAATGTTGATTTCTAAAATACCTTTTTCTTACTACCAAAGCCGGATTTCCAGTTTTCAGCAAAGCATTCCTGATCTCATTTAATCAAGCGCTGCCATACGGTTCCATAGCTTATAATACATTCCCTGCCTGTTAAGAAGCATTTCATGTGTTCCCTCTTCCAGAATACCTTCTTTGCCAAGAACTATTATCCTGTCTGCATTCTGAATCGTTGTAAGTCTGTGAGCGATAGTGATCGTCGTCCTGCCCTTTGCGAGCTTTTCAAGACTCTTGGTAACAAAAAGTTCACTTTCATTATCTAGCGCGGAAGTCGCTTCATCAAGTATTAATATCTTAGGATTTTTAAGAAATACTCTCGCGATAGATATTCTCTGCTTCTGGCCTCCGGATAACTTAACTCCTCTTTCGCCAATATATGTATCCATACCATTTGGAAGCCTGTCTATAAATTCATCGGCACCTGCCATGATGGCTGCTTCTTCTATCTCTTTATCGCTTGCTCCCGGTCTTCCGTAAGCTATATTTTCTCTAATAGTTCCACTGAAAAGGTATACATCCTGCTGAACTATACCGATCGACTGCCTGAGGCTCTTTAGTGTAACCTTGCTTATATCCTGACCGTCAATATCGATGCAGCCTGATGTTACATCATAAAATCTTGGGATAAGATTACATATGGTAGTCTTGCCGCCTCCCGATGCTCCAACGATAGCAAGATTTTCACCCGCCTTAACATCAAGATCAAAATCATGAAGAACCTTATTGTGATCATCAGGATATTCGAAATTAACGCCCTTAAAGCTGATACCGCCGTCTGTAACCTTAATATCACCGGCGCCTTCAGCGTCCTTGATCTCAATAGGTGTATCCATTATCTCTATGAATCGCTCAATACCTGTCATTCCGCGCTGGAACTGCTCTGCAAACTCAACGATCCTTCTTATCGTAGCAATAAGAGTTGAAACATACAGAATATAAGCAACCAGATCGCCCGCGCTGATCATATCATGGATCAGGAAAAGGCCTCCGCCGAGAATTACCACTGTATACATAAGGCCATCAAACATTCTTGTTGATGTACCGAAAGTTGCCATCGCATAATAAAATCTCTTTTTGATGGTCTGGAATCTGATATTACCTTCTTCGAATTTCCTCTTTTCCTCTTCCTCACCTGTAAAAGCCTTAACTATGCGCTCTCCAAGAAGACTCTCTTCGATTGCCGCATTAAGCTCACCAACCTGCACTCTCTGAGCCTTCTGTGTCTGACGAAGCCAGTGATTTATTTTCACAGAAACAAAGAACATGATTGGAAGGCAGGCGAAGATCATCAGCGTCAGGGAAAGTGATGAACCTGACAGGATTATGAATGATACAACCATCTTGATGCCTGCTATGAAGAACTCTTCCGGACAGTGATGAGCAAACTCTGTAACATCAAAAAGGTCATTAGTTATGCGGCCCATGATCTGGCCTATCTTGTGATTGGAATAATAAGTGGCAGAAAGCCTCTGAAGATGCTCGAAAGCATCACGTCTCATATCAGTTTCGATATACACGCCCATGATATGACCCTGGGACTGCATAAAGAAGTTAGCCCCAGCATCAACGAGCCTTAATAGAACATATAAAATAACAAGCTTTAGTAAAATAGCTACAGTAAGCGCCTCGCTATTTCCAAGTGCAGAATTGGTAAGCCTTCTCATGATCATAGGAAGGACGATATCGCAAAGCGTTGTAAGTGATGCAAAGAAAAGATCCAGGTATAAAAGCCCGCGATATTTCTTGATGTAGGGAAGGAATCTACCTATCAGCTCCCTTGAGGAATAAGTCTGCTTTCCTGTATTTGTTTCGATGCTTGCATTACTCTTCTTAGCCATATATCCTCCCACAAATAGAACAGGCCATTTATTGCAATGACCTATAATGAACTGCTTTTGTAAGATTAAATTATATTCTATTTGTGGGGATTAGGATATAGGAAAGTTAAAATTTTTGACCTTAATTTAAATCAATCTTCAAATAGATCTTTAGAATAGTTGCCTTGTAGTTCTCCTTGATCATTTTCTGGTAGTCTTGTATGGAAATATCGCCCTTTAGCATACTTCCCATAGCCTCTATCCCTACCTTACCAATTTTGAGATTTTCTATAGACAGCGTTGCCTTAGTCTGACGAATCATGTCAATCTGCGAAGTTGTTAACTCTTTATTTTGAAACATATCATTTCTCATAACCAGAGCCCCCCACTATGATATCTTCTATTTAACCACTCCTTAAACGAAAAACCCCAGACTCAAAAGTCTGGGGTTTTATTAGTAGCGAGAGGGGGATTCGAACCCTCGACACCGCGGGTATGAACCGCGTGCTCTAGCCAACTGAGCTATCTCGCCATATCTATTGTTTTCGCCTCTGTGATGTGTTGTCGCTCACAGCCGACTTAGATAATATAACCCGAAACGAATCTAATGTCAACACATTTTTTCAAAATTTTTTTATAGTAGATTTGCGTCCGTTATTGTGATAATGCGGTATTGGAAGATCATGGTCATAAGAAAGAGACCACCACTCTTCCTTGCCGCACTATTAACACCCAAAAGGCGCTGTCATCAAATGCCAGTGCCTTTAAACCTATTAACATTTGTTTTAACACTAGGCTACTTTGTGCTCAAGCCACTTGCCACTCATGAACCTGATAGTAAAGCACACGCCTCTTACAAACCAGTCTGAGAACATTCCGCACCATACTGCTATAGGTGATACAAAACAGGCCACATGTACAAGGAAGAGTGTAACACCTACTCTTACCGCCCACATGCTTATAACGGACAGTATCATCGAGAAGCGTACATCTCCCGCTGCTCTCATACCATATGCAGGAAGGAACGAAGGAACCCAGAACAAGGGCTTAACTATAGTTATAAGGCCGCACATGTACATACAGAGCTTTGCGCTTTCATAATTCATACCGCCAAGGCTTGTAATAGGTCCTCTTAAGACAAATATAAACAGGCAACTTGCCACAATAGCGATCTCAGCCCACACAGCCAGCTTCTTAACGTAATATTTTGCCTCATCCTTTCTACCAGCGCCAAGAGACTGTCCTACGACGGTCATAAGGCCTATTCCAACACCGCAGGCAGCAACACCGTTTACATTCTCCATGATGTTAGTCATAGCCTGGGCAGTAATAGCGATAGTACCCATAGTCGAAACTGTAGACTGGATCACAAGCTTACCGAACTGGAACATGGAATTTTCTATTCCGTTAGGGATTCCCAGCGCTAAGACTCTTTTTATAAGGTATCCGTCAGGTCTTATGGACTTATAGTCCCTGATGCTGATCATCTGGTCCTTGTTATGAAGATAGATATAAACTACGACCGCCGATAACCATCTTGATATAAAAGTAGACAGCGCCGCACCTGCTACTCCCAGATGGAATACATAGATGAATATGGCATTACCTGCGATATTAACGAAGTTGCAGACAGTAGATATCGCAAGAGGGCGGCTGGTATTGCCCTGAGCCCTGTATATGGCCGATCCTGCATTATATAAAGCTATTCCGGGAAAAGACAATATGGTGATAAAAAAGTAAACCTGCGCCTCGTTCATAAGGGCATCTTCAACCTGCCCAAAAACAGTATTTAGGATACCATTCCTAAACAAAAGACATATAAGCGTAATAGATATAGAAAGGATAAGAGCAGATAAAGCCACCTGCCTTGCTGCCTCTCCCGCCTTATCAACCTTCTTCTGCCCTATAAAATTTGAACATATAACAACACCGCCTGTAGCCAGAGCCGCAAACGCCTGATTTACAAGTATATTGATAGAGTCAACAAGCTGAACCGCTCCTAGAGAATAATCATTAACATTACTGACCATCATAGAATCAGCCAGTCCCATAAGCGACGTTAAAAACTGCTCCGCGATCACCGGTATGATCAATAACAACAGAGCACGATTTGTAAAAATATGACCATCTTTATCAGATGTTTTGAAAATATTTCCTGCTTTCAAATTCACACGCTTTCTAATAATCTACTCAACCTTCTCACATATAAAAATCTCTCTGTTACCTTGAAGATTCTTCCACAACCAAGCTATATGCGAATTTTAAAATCGGAATGCCTGGTGTGCAAGCATTCCGATCAGTGATACAAATTTTATTACATTCTCTCAGGTGCATCGAATCCAAGAAGATCGATACCTGTTTCCATAACCTTAAGAGTGTTATAAAGAAGAGCTATATAGCTTTCCTTCTTAGCTTCATCCTCTTCTGCAAGGATTCTTGTCTCGTGGTAGAAGCTGTTAAATGCATTTGAAAGGCCATAGATATATGCACAGATTCTGTTAGGCATAAGCTCTCTTGCAGCGCTCTCAACTGCTTCTGCAAAGCCTGCAAGTGCAAGGCACAGAGCCTTTTCATTGTCAGACTCGGATACAGCAAGACGTGCTTCCTTAGCTTTTTTACCAGACTGCTCTTCGTACTTGGCAAGGATAGACTTAATACGTACGATTGTGTACAGAAGGTATGGGCCTGTGTCTCCTTCAAATGATGTGAACTTATCTATATCGAAGATATAATCCTTAGATGGCTGGTTTGAAAGATCGCCATACTTAAGTGCTGCAAGAGCTACCTGATGAGCTGTTTTCTTAGCTTCTTCATCGCTGATAGCTGCATTACCCTCTTTGATACGGCCATACATCTTTTCATCAATCTCTGATATAAGACTTTCAAGACGCATTACACCGCCCTGTCTTGTCTTAAATGGCTTACCATCGCTTCCGTTCATAGTACCGAAGCCTACGAACTGAAGATCTGTCTCAGGCATAACAAGCTTTGACTTATGAGCACTTCTGAATACCTGTGTGAAGTGAAGTGTCTGACGCTTATCAGCTACATAGTAGATTGCATCAGGATGATACTCATCCATACGCTTCTGGATAGTAGCAAGGTCAGTTGTTGCATAAAGTGCAGCACCATCACTCTTAAGTACGATACAAGGAGGAAGTTCCTTGGAATCATCTTCTCTTGTAACATCTATAACAAGTGCGCCCTGGCTTTCGTGAGCATATCCATTGTCCTTGAAATAATCTACCATTCCAGGGATTATGTCATGAACAGTAGACTCGCCCCACCAAAGGTCGAAATCAACATTCAGGTTCTTGTAGTTCTTCTTAAGGTCAGATACTGACACGTTAAGAATGTGGTGCCAAAGGGCACGGTATCCGCGGTCTCCGTCCTGGAGCTTTTTAGTAGCTTCAAGAGCTGCTGCCTTATATTCTTCATCTTCCTTGGACTTGCCGGATGCAAGAGGATAGATTGTCTCAAGCTCTGAAAGTGTGAATGGCGGCTCCTTAGGATAACTTCCTGTGAATGATTCATCAAAATAAGGAAGATCCGGCTTCTGAAGCTTAAGCTCAGTGATGATAAGACCCATCTGAAGGCCCCAGTCACCAAGATGAACGTCGCCAACTACCTTATTACCTGTATATCTTAAGATTCTCTTTAAAGACTCACCGATAACAGCACTTCTAAGGTGTCCTACGTGAAGAGGCTTAGCTACGTTAGGTCCGCCGTAGTCAAGAACTATTGTAGGCTCATGACCTGGAAGATTAACTCCAAATCTCTTCTCATGAAGCATTTTTACAATATATGAACGAACAAATTCGCGGCTAACTGTAAGGTTCAAAAATCCAGGCTTTACAGACTCAGCCTTTTCGAACATTTCATTACCTGAAAGCTTTTCAGCAACTTCATCAGCGATCATAAATGGTGCCTTATGATACTGCTTGGCACCTGCCATAGCACCGTTACACTGATATTCGCAAAGGTCAGGACGGTTAGAAACGCCGCACTTACCAAGATTGCGATCATATCCTGCTGCCTCAAAGGCATCAGAAACTTCTTTACTTATAAGGTCTAATATCTTTTCCAAAATAATGTCCTTTCAAATCCTATATTAACGCCTACATCATAATAATAAAGAAACAACTGTTAGTCAATTATGAAATCTTAGTACATAGAAATGCATCCATGCATTTCTAAACATGTACAAATTACATCCTGTAAATCAGTACATAGAAATGCATCCATGCATTTCTAAACATGTACAAGTTACATCCTGTAAATCAGTACATAGAAATGCATCCATGCATTTCTGAACATGTACAAGTTACATCCTGTAAATCAGTTCCATAACTCCTCTGCAGTATTGTAATATTCCATCAAAACAGGCTTTGTAAGATGATTGATCTCAACATCCATGTCGATCTCATCTTTACCAAATTTAAAGAGAGCAGCTACGTTGTCCTCAGTAATATATCTTGTTTCTATGTCAAAAGAAATATCTTCTGAAAGCTCGCTTTTGCTGGCCATATTAAATCCCCAGTCTCCAAAAGCAGGCACTTCCACATGGTAAGCCTTAACATTAAAGCCTTCACTCTCAATTGTCTTATTTATGCACCAAAAGGCCTTGGTAGCATAATAAGGGCTTGTAGACTGAACAACCAGTACTCCTTCATCTGTAAGGCACCCTCCGCACATACGGTAAAAAATGTTGGAGTATAGCTTATTAAGCACTTCTGTATTTGGATCCGGAAGGTCTACAATGATGACATCGTATTTTTCCTGACAATCTTCCAGATACTCATAAGCATCCATATTTAAGATATTAAGCTTGTCGGACAAAAGACTGTTTTCGTTTATAGCCGTAACATTCTCGTTAGTACTGCAGATCCTGATCATTTCTTTATCAAGATCCACCAGATCGATCTTTTGAACTTCCGGATACTTTAAAACTTCGCGAACAGCAAGTCCATCACCTCCGCCAAGAATGAGTATCTTTTCCCTAGTAGTAACTTCGTTCATAGGTACATGGACCAGCGCCTCATGATAACGGTATTCATCCGCTGTTGAGAACTGACAGTTACCATCTATGAAAAGTCTCACGTCGTCCCTGTGCTTGGTCATGACTATCTTCTGGTACTGCGTCTGCTCTATAAGTATGACCCTGTCAGTATATAATCCGCTTTCTACTGAATTGGAAATATTGTCTGCAAGGACCATTCCAAGCAGCATGATCACAGATAGGATAATGGCTATAACACGGTATATATTTATGTAGTTAACTCTTTTACCAAACTTCCACATGATAAGCAGGGCTGCAACTATGTTCATAAATCCGCACAAAAAAGATGTTGCAAAATACCCAAGCTTTGGAAGCAGAATCAGGGGAAATGCCACCGCACCCACAAGGCCGCCAATATAGTCAAAGCTGAATATCGATGAAAGGGTAACCTTCAAGTTGTTTTCATCCTGCTCGATTATCCTGGTCATAACAGGTATCTCAGCTCCTGCAAATCCGCCTATTATAATGATCTCAAGGTACATTACAAGAGCATAGTTAGATATATAAATATTGGCCAAAAACAGGACAAGGGAGCTGATTCCGCCAATTACGCCTATTCCCAGCTCAATTGTCACAAAGATGTTGAAGAGATTTTTGGAAAAATATTTGGATATATAGGACCCAAGTCCCAGGGATGCCATATAAAGGCCAATGGTAACTGAGTACTGAAGAGTGCTATTACCCAAAAGATAAGAGCTTACTGCGCTTATGATCAGTTCATAGCACATCGAACACCCTGATATTATCAGGGTTGTCAGCATCAAGAGCCTGTACTTCTTACTCATTTAAAACGCCTTCCTCTTATTACTGAATGACACCGCTTACGATGAAGGCAACGCCCATGAATATACCAAAGATCATGATTCCTGCTGCTTCATTTTTTTCCTTAAGCTCATTACCAAAATTAAATTTTCTATTCACAAGATCAACAAGGAAGTAACCTATGATCATCGCTACAATTCCAAGACCTGCAAACATAACGGTACTTATAACACCGCCAAGAAGCTCCTGCTGCTCTGAAAGCTCAAAAGAGATGATCGCAGAGCGGATGATGTAGCCAAGAGCTGCATATATTCCAGCTGAGACCCAGCCAACAGCCTTGTTGCCCTCACGGATCTCCTTGGGAAAATCAACCGGGATCAAAAGATCAATTACGAAATAACCGATCATCATTACCACAAGTCCTACTAACAGATAAACTAAAGTTTCAAGCGCTACCATCATATTTAAATCCTCTCAATCATGTTTTTATTATTTTATTTACCGCCGCCACTGGACGATTTTCTACTGTTTATGCTTGACTGTCTGACAGAAGATGAATAGCTGTCATAATAGCCATTTCCTATATCATGAATAGTGTCTCCACTATAGGATGAGTACGCAGATGGTGTACTCTTATAAGTTGAAGAATCCGATGAATAGCTTGAGCTGTAGTAATGACTCCTATACCATCTTGTGGTGCTACTTGAACTCTTGTAAGGCGAGTTGTCAGAAGCATAATTGTATTTCCTGTTCGATATCTGGACATATACAAGACTTGCATCGTCTTCCGGATGATATATGAGGCAGTACTCTTTATCTGTAACTATCGCTATAGTCGCATCGGCCATATCATCTTCCTGAGTTACTGACTGGGTCTGACCTTCAATTCCATTAATAATATCCTTGGCAACATCATCTGTTGTTGGACCAGTCGAGTAACTAATGCCTGTATACTGGTAAACATCCGCCTTTTGATCAGCGTTACCTGTAATTGATGTTACATACGAATAGTTGTCGCTTTTACTTAGGTACTTGCTGATACGCTTAGGTATAGTCGGTAGACAGTCCTCAAAGCTTGCCAGAAAGCCTAATACCATAATGACCATGAACAATCTAATGAAAAAAACATCAAAATCATCTTTTTTAGTCTTGACCTTTTCAAAGCCTATAACGCTTATCTCATCAAGATCGAGATATTCACCACGGGAATACTCAGTTCCATCATCCCATATTTCAACTGAAAGAGTTTTTTCCTCAGTTGCATCTTCAAATTCAACAAAATCGGCACTGTCACCTGGCTCTACGTCAACATCGCCAGAGCAGCGCTTAACAACCTGATGGCCCTTGTCTACCTCATGCCACTTTGGTCCTATTTTGCCTCTGATACTATTATCAGCTCTTGAAAGGGAATACTCTTTGTATACATCATCCACAGACAGCCATAATTCCACTTTTCCGGCAAGGAGCCTGTACTCAGTCCAGGTCTTGTTGCCATCCTCCGTGTTTTTGTAAGTGATACTTCCTATAACATGAGCTTCATAATTCTTTATTTTAAGTATTGATCCAACTTTAATATTCATCTGATCATTAACACAAGCTTATTAGTGTCCTTTGCTTATGTCCCTTTCAATTATCTGAGTTTTAATCTCTTTGGCTTCAAAAAGTTCTTTAAGTGTTTCTGTTATTCCTTCAACAACAGTATCTGTGCAGGAAAAAACATCTATAGCCGCATAACCATACTCAGGCCATGTATGAACTGAAAAATGAGATGTTGTTATCACTGCAAAATAGGTTATTCCTATAGGTTCAAACTCGTGAATACATTCCTCAACGATATTGGCCCCTACATATTCTATTGCCTTGTGAGCAGCCTCTTTAAGTGCTTCTATATCATCGATCATTTTCCCGCAGCCATAAAGATCAGCTACCAGGTGCTTAGCCATTACATATTCTCCTTACTATCATCGCGAAGTGTCGCGTAGTTATCTGTAGATAACCCTCTTGGTGATCCACATTTTATGCAAAATAAAGCGTCAGACCTATTGTAAGAATCGCAAAATCCGCAGAGCCAGTCTGGTTCATTGGTTGTTTTTGCTGCTTCTGCCTTAGTCAGAGTCGCTTCTTCAATATCCATCGGAAGATAAAAGACCGTATCTACGCCGCGTGATTTACCGCAATTTGGGCATGATCCAAAGCGTGCCTTGATCATCTTTGTGTCGCAGTATACGCAGTCCCACAAGCCTTCAATTCTTTTAGTTTCCATCAACTCTCCCTTCGCTGGCTGCTGCCTTTTCGCGCTCTCTTTGAGCTTTGGAAAAAGAACATCCGCAAAAATCCTGCCTGTAGAGGTCAAACATTTTGGAAAGCTCTATTGAACGCTTGTATCCGTTCTTTTTCTTAAAGTCAGATGGAAGAAAGATTGTCCCGTACTTATCTGCAGCTTCTCTTCCTGCCTTATTAAGGTTATCCGCATTCTTTAAAGGGCTGATAGTAAGAGTTGTGGTAAAGCCGTCAAATCCCATCTCTTTACAAACTCTTGCTGCTTCATCCATTCGAAGTTCAAAGCACTTAATGCACCTGTCTCCACCTTCAGGGCAGTCTTCAAGTCCCTTAACTGCTTCAATCCAGGCTGATGGGTTATAGTCGCCTTCAAGGAAGCTTATCTTCCTTGCGTTTCCATCAGAATTCATGCCATCAAAATTCTGCTCATCGATCTGTCTGTTATAGGCTTCGATCAGCCTCTTTTCCTCTTCCACTCTCTTTTCGTACTCGCCCTGGGAAGTGATATTGGGATTATAGAAAAAGAGTGTTATGTCAAAAAACTGTCTTAAGTACTCCAGACAATATGAAGAGCAGGGAGCACAACAGGCATGGAGCAAAAGCTTTGGGTAAATCCCTTCCTTTTGCTTTTCTTCTATATATTTTTCAAGTTCTTTAGCGTAATTTTCTTTATTCATATAATAAGATCATTCTATATTAAAAGATATTTTTTACTTCGTTCCAAAAATCATACATTCTTGAACATATAGTTCAAGAATGCAGCAATAGAGCCAATTGAGTTCGACTTCGTCGAAGGCTCTATTGCCAACCGATTCATCGAATTACGAAACACGCAGTAAATGCGCGTTTCTGTAATTTACATTCAAGAAGTCAAATGTTTTTGCTATTCAAGAATAAACGTTTTTCCATCACCGTGCAAGCTCCCAGAATGCAACAGCGCTTGCTGCAGCAACGTTTAGTGAGTCAACTTCATGGGCCATTGGGATTATGACTTTATAGTCTGACATGGCTATCGCTGCATCAGAAAGACCGTCGCCTTCATTACCCATGATTATGGCAAGCTTTTCTTCCTTTTTAAGGCGCTCATCGTCAAGCTTTATTGAATCTTCTTTTAATGCCATAGCAGCTGTTTTAAAGCCCTTTTCATGAAGAAGGTCAAAGTTCTCCTTTACAAGGCCAGCCTGCCTCTCCCTCTCATCATTATATTCATCCTCATTAGAATCAAGATAAGTCCAGGGAATCTGGAATACATTGCCCATGCTGACCCTAATGGCTCTTCTTGAAAGAGGATCGCAGCATCCCTTTGTAAGAAGGATTGCTTCTACATTGAAGGCTGCAGCACTTCTGAATATGGCGCCTATGTTAGTGGGATTAACTACCGTATCAAGGATCGCTATCCTGGTGCAGCCATCGATTATGTCTATGACGCTTTTAAGATCTGGCCTTCTCATTACGGCAAGTATCCCGCCTGTTAAGTTATATCCCGTTATCTTTGAAAGCTCCATTTGCTCTGCAACATATATCGGAATATCACCTTCTTTATCTACTTTATCTTCTTTATCTTCTTTATTATCTTTAACTTCTTTATCTTCGCTATTATCAGCCTTGTTGTTACTACCTGATGCCACCAGTTCAACAACTCTTTTATACTCATCAGAATCAAGCTTTTCTTTTTCCAAAAGGACGGATTCCGCTTTACATCCAAATAAAAAAGCCCTCTCGATAACTTTAAGGCTCTCCGCAATAAAAACTCCGCCATCAGGTTCATAATAATGGCGAAGCTGTGATTCGTTAAGATCCTTATAAACTGACAAGCGCTTGTCGTTTATATCTGTAATATTTATATACTGCAAAACTCACCTCGTTTTTACGCAATATGCAGGACTGACACCTATCAGCATCAGTCCTGCAAGTTTACACATTCATTTAACAATAATGATTATCTTATTCAGCCCCTATAAGTTCGCTTCTATCTCTACTTTCGATAGACTTTATGAATTTCATTATTTCATTAAAATCAGTAATAACCTTTTCGGAAGTACCATAATCAACGAACATAGCAGGTGCTGTCATAATACCATACTTAAGAGCCAATTCTCTTCCTTCATCTTCAGAAGCATTCAGGATTGAATACTCAAAGTTTCTTCTATCCAGAGCTTCTTTTGCCATACGACATCTTGGACAGTCTGTTGTTGTAAGAAGAGTTATCTGATCATCAGTTACATAGACACCTGGCTCATCACTGTTTTCTTCAATGATCTCCAAAACAGTATCGGATTTTGAAACGCTGCTCCCTGAAAGGAGGGATGCAAAGTTTTCTCTTGCAACCTTAGCCTGTTCAAATTCCTTCTCAATAGCATTCTGAGTCTCATCCCTGTTTTTGTCAACACGGTTAAGGATATCGGATGCGCTCTTACTAACGATGCGGCTCATATTATAAGTCCTTCTGTCTTCAAATTCCTGAGCCTTACCTGCATTCCAGTTGCTTACAGGACGGTAATAACCTGTGATTCTGGAATAAGTCTCAGCCTTGCCGCCGCATACAGGACAGATACTGGTCTCACCGTTAATATATCCGTGATCTTCACAGATGGAATATGTAGGTGACAGTGTAAAGTATGGAAGTCTGTAGTTCTCAGCAATTGTCCTAACAGACTTAGCAGCCTGCTTCCAGTCAGGAAGTCTTTCGCCAAGGAATGCATGGAATACAGTACCGCTTGTATACTTGCACTGAAGGTCGTCTTCCTTATCAAGGGCATCAAAGATATCATCAACTGAACCAACCGGAAGATGTGATGAGTTTGTATAATAAGGTGTCTCGCCACTTCTTCCTGCTGTAATGATATCAGGATAATTTCTTCTATCCATACGAGCCAGTGTATAGCAGGTGGACTCTGCAGGAGTTGCCTCAAGGTTAAACAGGCATCCGTACTGCTCCTGATAATCAGAAAGCTTATTTCTCATAAAGTCGAGAACTTCGCCTGCCCACTTAAGTGACTTCTCAGAAGTAAGATCCTCGCCTATCCATCTTGCATTGAGGCATGCCTCGTTCATTCCTACAAGACCTATTGTTGAGAAGTGGTTCTTAAATCCGGCCTTAAGATATACCTTGGTATAAGGATAAGCGCCCTTATTAAGATACAAGGTTACTACTCTTCTCTTAATATCAAGGGATCTGGCAGCAATATTCATTGCATACTCAAGTTCCTTGTAGAAATCTTCTTCAGTTGCAGAAATATATGCTATATGAGGAAGGTTAATAGTTACAACACCGATCGACCCCGTATTTTCACCCGCACCGAAGTTACCGCCATTTTGTTTTCTAAGTTCACGAAGATCAAGGCGCAGTCTGCAGCACATGGATCTTACATCAGATGGCTTCATATCAGAATTGATATAGTTGGAAAAATAAGGTGTTCCATACTTTGCAGCCATCTCGAACAAAAGTCTGTTGTTCTCTGACTCAGACCAGTCAAAATCTCTTGTGATCGAATATGTAGGAATAGGATACTGGAAGCCTCTTCCGTTGGCATCGCCTGTGATCATGACTTCAAGGAATGCCTTGTTGATCATATCCATCTCGCGCTTGCAGTCGCCATATGTGAAGTCCTGTTCCTTGCCGCCAACGATTGCTTTCTGCGGAGCCATATCTTCAGGTACAGTCCAGTCCAGAGTTATATTGGAGAAAGGACACTGGCTTCCCCATCTGCTTGATACGTTTGCGCCAAAGACAAATGACTGCATGCACTGCTTAACCTCTGCATAAGAAAGGTTGTCAGCCTTAACAAAAGGCGCAAGATATGTATCAAAAGATGATACAGCCTGAGCACCTGCCCATTCATTCTGCATGATTCCAAGGAAGTTAACGAGCTGCATAACAGCTGTAGAAAGGTGTGAAGCAGGGCTTGATGCGATCTTGTTAGGAACGCCGCCAAGACCATTAAGAAGAAGATCTTTAAGTGACCATCCTGCGCAGTATCCTGCTGCCATCCCCATGTCATGAATATAGATCTCGCCATTACCGCCATCTACCTGGCACAGCGCTCTTATTTCAGGATCATAGATATTTTCCCACCACATCTTGGTGATAGCTTCTGACTCAGCAAGAATTGCAGCACCCATTGTACCGCCTGCTGTAGAAGCATTCTGATTCTTAATGATATCCATAGCCTGGCATGGATCAGCATCTGTAGCATCATCAGCACTACCAAGTGACCCGTCAACCATTCCAACGGCAAAATTCTTGACCTCTTTGGTTATACCTCTGATAACCTTATGAGTCTGTCTATAAAGGATAAAAGATCTTGCAGCAGTATAATAGCCACCTCTCATAAGAGCTGCCTCTGCCGCGTCCTGAGCCTGTTCGACAGTAACACGAAGATCCTTATCAGCA
Source organism: Butyrivibrio fibrisolvens (assembly GCF_037113525.1). NCBI lineage: Bacteria > Bacillati > Bacillota > Clostridia > Lachnospirales > Lachnospiraceae > Butyrivibrio > Butyrivibrio fibrisolvens. Next base: position 3,552,960 of record NZ_CP146963.1, read on the forward strand.
CTGTTAACATAAAGGTCAACTACTGCTGCCCCGGTAAGAGTCTTTAAGTCTTTATCAGTATACTCTGCCTTAACTGATTCAAGAGCCTTCTGCATAGCCGCGGTGATCTTGGTCTCATCAAATCTCACCTGTGTTCCGTCACGTTTTACGATAGTGTTGATCATTGTAAACCCCCTTATAAATTTAAACAGTCCAAAAGGCAGAAACGGCCCCTATAAGATGTAAGCCAGCTCTGTCAGTCAGTCTGCCTCCAATCACACACATATTCTTTTGCTATACTTTCTTTCGTATCGATAAGCCTTTGGTTGGTACTTCCTCTGTACAGACACTCTTCGGACCTAAGATCAATCTCAAACCTTCCGTCCACAAGAACATCTGTCTCTTCAAGAAGCTCCACTGCCCCTTCAGGAGCCTTTCCTTCCATGATCTCTTCGTAGGTATATCCTGTATAGCACCATACAGAAAGTCCCATATCATGGCAGGCTTTAGCAACATACGCCGCACTTTGTGCCTGCATAAAAGGATCTCCTCCGGATAGCGTAACTCCGTCAAGATGCTTAGTACTTCTGATCATCTCTATCAGCTCATCAGGTTCTATGGATTCGCCACCGTCCGGGTCCCAGGTGTCCATATTCTGGCAACCCTTGCAGTGATGAATACACCCCTGAAAAAAGACTACAAAACGTATACCTGGTCCATTGACCAGTGAATGTTTGATCGTTCCGGCTATTCTCATTGTTGTTATTATCAGTGAAAAAAATGTAAACGAAATAAAATGAATTAATATCCAATATCCCCACAGAAATTATACCACTATATATTGTGTTTGCAAAAGATATTTTTTCCACAAAATGTGGTTTGCTAGATTTTACGCCACTTTGTGAAGTGAAATATTTATTTTAGGGTATACTTATTAGATTCTTTTAAACACTTTTCACAAATATGCGGAAATTCGTTTTGGGTACTTGATTTTTTCTGTGTTATTATATGACGTGAGGATTATGATCGTAATCTGATCTTCAGCAGGTATCAAAAATAGCTTATATACCTGCACACAAAATATAGGGATAGTATTTCGGGGGAATATACAATGATTTCATTTCTTACAGATCTTTTTACCAACAAAGTTTTCGTATCAGCCGGTTCAGGATGGTTCGTAGCTCAGCTTGTCAAAGTAATAATTGATTCTATACGTGACGGTTTTAGTGTTAAGCGCCTTGTAGGCGGTGGCGGCATGCCAAGCACACATTCATCTCTCGTTACAGGACTTTTTATTTCTACAGGTATCGTATACGGCGTTTCTTCTTTTGAATTTGTTATCGCATTCTTCTTTGCAATGGTCGTAATGTACGATGCAATGGGCGTTCGCCTTACAACAGGAAAAGAGGCCTATATCCTCAACAAGCTCAGAGAACGAGATCTTGCTGAAAATAAAGAACCTCTTTACGATAAAATTCTTGATGAAAAGATGGGACATACATTTCCTGAGATAGTCGCCGGTGTAATAACCGGAATTCTGTGTGCTTTAGTTGTATGTCTTATAATTCTCTGACTTTCATTTTAACCTTTCTCCTTCTGGATTGTTAACAGGAATACATCTGATTCGAAAGTTGCACTTCCATCATTTTTGGTATATGACGAACTGTGGTCGTATACCATCCCAAGTTTCTCCATGACTCTTCTGCTTCCTATGTTTTCCTTTGCGCACTCACCCTCAAATGTGCGTGCCCCATAGACCTTTGCTGCATGCATCATTAGTGCATTCATTGATTCTATTTAATCATAAACAGATCGATCTTCTTCTGAACTGTTTTCTAATTCAAAGGCACAATAGCGATATATTCACATTTTCTTTACATCTTTACCTAATAAGATTAACAAAAAGAGGTAGCCATTACTTAAAATTTCTTATATAATTTCCATAATTTGCATCATCAAACAGGTGCATATAAGAGGGGAGAGATAAATCATGAAAAAAAGCAAAATCGTAATATTCTCATTACTCTGCGCAATATTAGGCCTATCCATTACAGGATGCGGACGTGCAGATGGAAGCGTTGCTTCCAAAAACGAAGTCATCAATTATGTAAAAAAGAATGTTTCTGAAGACTGCAGTTTGGTCAAAGAAAAAGTGTTATCAGAGTCACCAAGAAAAGTTGTCTATACTTTCAAGTCAGATGCCCGAGGCTTTGAGTTTGAAGTTGTTGCCCAGAGGTGGCCTCATGGATGGTTTGATGCCGTATTCTATTACGAACCTATTATTGTAAACCACTATTCTATCGGGCTTCATCACTATTATGATGAAAGGATGTATGAAGTATTCGGAGATCTATTAGAGCCCAAGAACATGTATCTGTACATATCTTCCACCAAAGATATCGAAAAGCTGTCTACGGCTATTGTCAAAGCCAATGAGATCTATGCAGAAGAAAAGGAATATAATACTGATGCTTTTCTCAAAGAAAATCCTTATTGCCATGGATATGTCCGGGCAAATACTGAAAATAGTTTCGTGAATATAGCTACTATTCCAATCGATGGCACTACATATACTGAAGCCCAAATCAAAGATATACTTTTTAAAGGTGTATCTCAGCATGTAAAAGATGGAGAACTTTCTGGCAGCGCTTTCCCCGGAGTAGAATCATATACGCAGTCCTTGCATGTAACAACGCTTAAAAATATGTATATAAATGGCGAGAAAATCGAATCCTATTCTTCGGAAGATGAGAAAAAGCCACTAAATTATTGCTATGCAAAATATGACCAAAACAATCAAAAATATATGATGAGTATTGATCTGGGTTTTGTTGTTTCAAGAGGATGCAAGAAACCTTATTGTATTCCTTCAGTTGTTGCAGCAGTTGGTGGTGAGTGTTCCATTCCTTCATATAGGTCAGATGAGTACCCTACGTACTTAAAGGGCGAATGGACTATCAATGGTCATAAGTGGGAAGCCAGCATCTATTATGATCGCCCGAATCAGGTTTTAACTTATTCTGATCTGAAAGTCACCAGAGACGGTGAGGAGTTAAACATCGATTATAGATATAACGACGATCATAACGGTTATAGTTTTACCCAAATAACTATTGATGATTTCTGCAGTCTGTTTGATCTAACTTATGAGATCAATGAGAATGAATCAGCTGTTTATTTTACTTCTATACAGTAAGACACACTGTATTCCATGATCTATTGCCTGCATCATCCTCAAAATGATGCAGGACAAACTAAAACCAATAGCGCTCACTGGCTATATCAGCTGCTGCCTCAGTATTCATCAAATCTTTCAGAAGTAAAAGCTTATCATCAAAATGTTTTAATGAATCTTCCAAAGACCTGTCATGCTTTCCGCCATACGCAAATGTTCTTGCTATTCCTATAGCTCCAATTGCATCAAGTCTGTCTGTATCATGTCCGTCCGAATTATTATCGAATACTTTCTGTATATATTTAATTGCATTGCTAATAATCGTTTTTTTAGCATCGTCACTCAACATTTACTTCTCCACGAAAGATCACTGATACATGAGTAATCTTGTTGTCCGGATCCGGGTATTCTTTCTCAAAATGCATTCCAATAGATTCTGCAGTCTTATAAGAACCGATATTTGTATATTTGCAATATGAATAGATTGCAGGATAATCCGTGTTAGCAAAAGCCCAGTCTCGTACAGCAGCTGCTGCTTCCTTAGCATAACCTTTACGCTGATGATCTGCGCGAATGTGATAACCAATCTCAGGGAGCATCTCTCCCTCAATATTCTGAAGTGTTAATCCACAATCGCCAATCATCTCTCTAGTATCTTTCAAACACACAGCCCACAGTCCAAAACCGTTATCATGATATCGGTTCATATTTCTTTCAATCCAATCTCTGACTCTTTTCTCATCAAAAGTATATGGATAATGCTGCATGATGTCCCTATCAGCGAGGACTTTGTATAATGCATCAAAATCATCAATATTCATTTCTCTAAGAAGCAATCTGTCTGTTTCCAATATAATTCTTTGTTCCATTTTAGTCGCTTCTACATCATATTATTTATCCAAACTGGAAATTGTTAGTGTATATATATCTGATTCAAAGGTAGCACTACCATCATTCTTGGTATATGAGGAACTGTGATCATACACCATACCCAGCTTCTCCATAACCTTTCTGCTGCCTATGTTTTCTTTTGCACACTCCCCTTCAAAGGTGTATGCTCCATATACTTTTACAGCATGTTCCATTAGTGCGCTCATGCCTTCTACTGTGTATCCTTTTCCCCAGTCATCATATCTGTTGACATAGGACAAGGACCAGACATCTCTTTCAACATCATGATTAAGAGCGTATATTCCTACCGCATGTCCATCCTCTTTTTCAGACACCAGCATCAGTATATTAACTTTGGAAGTTGGGTCCTTTTTGGGAAGCCATACTAGTGGCTCTTCCGGAGTTTTACATGCAGAGCCAAGTAAATATTTATAGACTCTCTCATCCATATCCCAAGCTGCCATAACCTTGTAATCCTCAGGTATCAAACGCCTCATTTTAAGTCTTTTAGATTCAACTACTTCTTGAGTTTTCGCAAGTTCCCAAACTTCGCGGCATCTGGTTATTGATTCGCCTTCAGCTATTCTTTTTTCAACAATATCTCTTACTTCTGCACACCAAGAGTTGGTCTTAGTAATGTCAGAACAAAGCTGATCAAGTATAAGATCACATTCTGCCAGTGCATCCGCATATTGTTCGTCAGACAACTCTCCTTCGTCATGCGCAGCATCAAGCTCATCACGATCATCGATCTTGACATCACCTTCCGGTGTAAAGATCACATCAAGGTACTTATCTATGAAAAAAGCTATTCCATCTTCATCATAATCAATGCCCTCTATGATATCCACATACCAGATGGAAGGGCGATACTTAGCGCAAAAGTTCTCAGGATAATTCACTCTTTCTTCATCATGAGTATTATCAGGAAAATACTTTACTGTGATAACTCTTTTGGCGTTATCAGGGATCAGCTCAAGCCATGTCATACCTTCTCCTGTAACCTGGATCCTTCCTGCCTTTGGAGTCTCCCAATAGTTAGCTTCTCCATCAGTAAATCTTATAAGACATGCCAGACCATGAAAGCATTCGCAATCAATCCTCATCTGATAATAAGGATAATACTGAAATCCCCAGCCATCTCTGTTAAGTCTCTTATGCTTCATTATTCTCCCCCTAAAAATCCGTCTGATTTATTTTACTAAAACCATACATTCATTAGAATAGGTAAATCCACACTTAGCGTATAAAGCGCGTCCATCTTCTGTAGCATCCAAACTTATTTCTGTTGCGCCTTTATTCCAGGCTTCATCAATAAGCATGGACACCATCTTCATTCCGATTCCCTGCCTGCGATAATCCTTTGCAGTATAAACATTCATCAAATGGGCACGTTTACCCGTTGGGTGTGAAAAGGTTGGCATGAGCGTTATATAACACATAGTTGCACAGCCCGCAATCCTGTCTCCATCTAAAGCAAGGACTGTCGTCTGCTGTCCATCAAGAAAAAAGCTTCTACTGTTTTCAACAAAGCTTTGGGAGTACTGGTAGTCCGGATCAAGGGAGTTGACCTCCTTAAGCATCTCCAGCCTGCTACTCATCATGTATTCAATATCGTCATTGGTCGCTATTCTTATTTCCATATTTAACCTCATGTCGCGAGTGAAACGAGTGACTAATGGTTCGATATTGGTGGAGCTCGCGACACCAATTCGGGTTTGAAAGTGGAACACTTTCAAACTTTTCCTCTCTAAGAATCAATCTCGATATTGAATTTCACAGTTTCACCACAGTCTATGCACTGATATGGTCCGTTCTTGAGATTGCCACCTCTTCTGAATGCATAGATAAAAGGATAAATAGCCTGCATCGCTACCATGCATACGTTATCACTATTTTCTTTATCAAGATCACTTCCTACAAAACGTATAACATCGCCTTCCTTATATTTGGGGCAATGACTTTCTATTACTGTAACTTTAACCTTGTTATCTGTATAATTCATGCTTTTAATTCCTCGCCTAACCACTTAGCAATTTCAGGATCCGTTTCGTTAGTTAATACAAAACTTATGACATCCTTTTTGCTAAGCATCTTTTTAAGTAATTCCTCGTCCAGCTTATCAAGTAGCTCCAAAAAGCTTATCTGTGAATCAGCCTTTTCATTAAAATAATCCTCTACAAAAAGTATATTTAGAAATAATGTTCCATCAAACGATCTACCCATTCAGGGACAGCCGCATCTTTTATTTCAACCTTTATTAACTCCATATTCTCCTCTACAACTGAAATTTGCTTAATTCTAAAAAACTTGCAGGCCCATATAATCTTCTCTGAGCATGCCATAAATATTATAATCGCAATAAACAGAAACCATTTTCCCTTGGCGAACGGTCCCTTCTTTTATAAAACCACATTTTTCCATAACCTTATTTGAAGCAATGTTTCTTACATCCGCACGCCCATTCAAACGGTCTATTTCCGTGTTCTCAAATATAAACCGTAGCACTTCCTTTAAAGCTTCTGTAGTAATTCCCATATTCCAGTACTCAGGATTAATTCTGTATGCTATATCACCCATTCTGGCATTTTGGATATCAAATACCGCAATCATGCCTACCACTATATTGGATTCTTTCAGTACAATTCCCCAATCAAAATCAGGAGAAGGTTTTCTTTTTACCCAAGGGCGTGGATCAATAAACATAAGTTCAGGATTTTTCTCATTCTTACTTGCTTTTCTGCCCCAATATGTATAGATTTCATCTCTACCAAGCCACTCTTTTAAATCAGGCACATCATTTTCGTTGAGCACACGAATAATCAATCTGTCCGTTTCAAGAATTGGTTTATCTATTTCATAATCTTTTAACATGAATGCTCTCTATTCTCCAAACTTTCTATTTCTTACATGAATACCAATGCTGTGATAGAAAATGTGCCAATCAGAATAGTATTCATAATAATCCACTCATTTTGCTTATTTAAGCAGTTTATCCAGCTCGCAAAGAAGCTTTGCTTTCATCTCCTCAAGTTCTTCGGTGCCGGGTCTGTTACTATCTGCATACATCTTTTCCATTGGGTAACACCAAACGGGGCCCTTGCCATTGTTGCCATAATTCTCTATATCTCCAGCTCTTCTTGGGAAAAGATGCCAGTGTATATGTGCACCACCTTCGCCGTTACCAAGGCATTCATAATTCATCTTTTCGGCTCCAAAGGCGTTCTTTACTGCTTCAGCAACAAGCGTCATTTCCTGCAAATGCTTAGCTCTTGTTTCTATATCAAGATCAAACAATTCCACAACATGATCTTTATATAGAAAAAGTGTATATCCCTTAAAATGCTGGAAATCTCCGATCACTACATATCCCGTCTCAAGTTCCTTTACAAGAAAAAGATTTTTTCCATCTTTTGTTTCTTTAATTCTTTCACATATTCCACACATATAAATTCCCTTCTTTTAATATATAGCTTCCTTCCCTTTCAAGTTGCAATACTTCGCGACATTTTGTCATCTTCTTCGGCCTTCACGGTTAAAAAAGAATCCCAGATTGATTCTAACTTCACGTCTTCCAATATCATTGTTTGTGTAACAACAAGTATCAAAACCAATAATCTCAAATCCCTGATGAAGATAAAAACCTATTGCCTTTGTATTACAGGACTGTGTCTCAAGAATAATAGCTCGGCGATTTTGCTCTTTGCCGACTTCCTTTGCTTTGTCCATAAGACGCTTTCCAAGGCCAATACCTTGAAGTTCGTCTGCTACCCACAATTCTGTAACCATAAGTCTGTTGGACCACTCTTCAGGACACACTTCAATGCAGGCAAGAAGTTTCCCATCATCACCTACAACTCCATAAGCCTCAGCCTTATCCCAATGATCCTGATACAAAGAATCCGGAAAGTCATACTCGTCGGGAGTATGAACAATTTCTTGTTCCGCAGGCTTTCTCACTATCTTGATCGAACATCCTTCTTTATCAAAAGGATCTATTTCAAAATCATAGTAACTGTCACTTCTGGTAGTAAGCGGGATTGGAATCCCTTTCCATTTATCTTTAGGAAGTGGTACTATATCAAATTCTTTTGTCATTCTTTTTCACACTTTCTTTATTCTGGAAAAACTCTTTTTCCATTCTGTTCCAGCCAACAGATTCTCTTAATGATGATAATGATTCAACTGATACTTGTTCGTTATATTTGTAAATCATGTTATTTCCCATAGCTTCAACATCTTCAGATTAATCCACCAAATGATTATCAATAATATACTTGAGATTAGACGGATTGAGCATCCATGCCATAGTCTGCGCTCCGTTTTTATAATCTTCGACCTGCTGCCTTTCTTCATCCGACAATGCATCATATATTTCATGGGCTTTTTGAACAACTGCATCATTTCCCAGGATCGCTGCAACAAATGCCAGCTTTACATGATATTCATCAAAATGCTTTTCGAGTAATTCTCTAACAGCGCCTTCACGGTCACTTTCGAATTTACCGGCAAAATACAATGCTGTCTGATCGATCTCACGCTTTAGTATATCAATCACAGACACAAGTTTATCTTTAGATGATATATCAAACCAATATGTATCATTACCTTCTTTTGGACGAAAACAGTAAACTGCAACAGTATTTTGGACAGGGAGCTTTCCTAGTTTTTTATACACCATGGAGAATTCTGCATTAATACCAGCATACTCATATGAGTGATTCCATTTTGATGTAAAAAAATCAATGACTAGTTCTATATCCTTACATTTTTTCTTAAGACGTCTTTGACTCTTTACATATTTCCAGCCGGTATATTCTTCTAACTCAGAAATAGCTGCCAGCACAGCCTCATCTACAGATAGCATTTGATTCATCTATTATCATCCTCACACAGATCTTTCTATAAATTCATCACCATGCATTATGTTTCCATCTTTTTGAAAGTCATTCCCATATGATTCCTCGACATTGAAGCTTAATAGAATTCAGTTAATTTTCTATCCAGTGCTCTTATTTTCTCATCCGAAGAAATATCTTTTAGTAAAGCTATCTTATCAATTTCTTCTCTATCGATACGGTTTTTCTCGATTATTTCCATGTATTCTTCAGACAAAGATACACCGTAAATAGCTCCATACTCCTCGCGTACTAAATCGCTGAAATAATCCGGCTGAATTTCAAAGTGCGCAATACCAAGCCATTCAGGAACGCATTCAATTCCAAGCTCTTCTTTAGCTTCACGTACCATTGCTTCCCGCAATGTTTCACCAGCCTCAAGGCATCCACCAAAAATCTCCCAGCCTTTTCGCCAATGATTGAAACCCATAAGATAATCATTGCCTATCTTTACAACCAGTAAACAGACGGTTATAGGAGTAAACTGTTTAGCTGCATCCTCTTCATTTACATTTATAAAATCTAGTAGTTTATTTCCAGATGAGTCTATTGCTAGCATATATGTCCTTTCGAAGTAATTACAGATATCGCATTATTAACATATTCAATTTCAAAATAATCCGTGGGGTTAAACTTCCCATGCAATACTTCCTGACCATTAAATCTGATCATCCTTGATTTACTGGCAGCGTCTATTACTTCAACATCACAGAAGTTAAGTAAATACGAACAGATTGCAGTTGCATGAGATACTACCAAAGCAGTCTCTCCATCATTTAATTCCTGCAAAATCTCATCCATTACGTCCTTCATCCTAACTCGAACAATGTTCAGTGATTCACCACCAGGATTATAATAATCATGATTTTGGTATTGCTTTAGCCAGAAATCCTCATGTGCTTCTCCAACTATTCTTTCATGTAGTTTATCTTTCACAATAACTTGTCCATCAAAAAGAATCCTTGCCGTTTCTAATGCTCTTTTATAAGGTGAGGTATAACACTTATCAACATCATAAAACAGATCTTTTTTAGACATAGCAAGCTGTATGCCTTCCTCAGAAAGAGGAAGCATTTCTGTCGAAAGAGCACATCTTTTCGGTATGGAATGTCTCATTAGAAATATCTTTTTACCAGTCATACAGCACACACTTTCCTGTAGTATCTACAAATACTTTACAAATTCATCACCTGCATCCCACAGATGCAATATATCAATATCGCCTGCTGAATTTTCAATAGACTATGTTTGAATTCATACCCTACAAAGAAATCCGAGTCAATAACATCTTCTGACACTTCCTCACCTCTGTAAAAAGGCGGGCATGGATTAAGAACTGCGTTACTGTTAGCCATTTCCATCAGTTCTTTGGTAACCTGATACTCCTGTGCCATATCTTTGGGAAAAGAATCTGTGCACACTATATCTTTGCCAGAAATTGCTTTTCTTAAGTCAGCTATGTTTTCGATCCCTTGAATACTATATTTATCCGGGCAGGACTGCGTCAAAGAAAAGCAAAAAGCATCTGCAGCTTCCTTCCATGCTTTTCCTATGTTGCCAGATGCTCCTACAAATAAGTACTCATCCTTAAGAAAATCTTCCCTGATCTTGGAAAGAGAATACAGATCTGACATCATCTCGCAGGGATGATTATCATCGGTTAATGCATTTATGACAGGAATATTCATCGATTTTGACATCCGATCCAGAAGATCAATATCTTTATATCTCACTACAACCGCATCAGCCCAGTTTTGCAGATAACCGCACACATCCTTTAGATCTTCTTTTTTATCCAGCGTCGAAGGGTCAAATAGAATTGACTGACCTCCAAGAAGATAGATTCCCTTTTCGAAAGAAACTCTGGTTCTGATGCTGCTTGAAGGAAAAAACATCACAACTGTTTTGCCATTAAGAAAGCCCTTATAGTCCTCAATATTATCTGCTATCCTGAAAATCTCAAAAAGTTCTTCTTTTTTGAAATCAGTTAATCTTATGAAAGACTGCATTTCTTTACCTCAATCTATAATTCGATTTATATAGTAAACAGCTTAAGAAAATGCGCTTTGCCAGTCATCAAATGCCCTATATGCCAGCATTATATAACTGCCATAAAGCTTTTTCTAAAGTCGTATACTATAACATGCCCAAATCGAAATAACTTTTGACCCTTGCTGCAATATATAACTATTTCTGAAGCTTCATTTTCAGGAGAGAAACATAATCATCTTCCTCCATTTTTTCTCCTGTAAAGTCAAAACCGTTTTTCTTATAAAAAGCTATTCCTCTTTCGTTTTGCTCAAGAACCCAAAGCCAGTCCGCATTCTTTTCTTTGGTAGCAAAGCTAAGGAGCTTTGCACCAATCTTCTGACTCTGAAACTGCGGCTCTACAAACAATTTTACGATCTGCTTGTCATCAAGCCTTATCATGCCTTTTACTACACCATCATCATAAACATAGGTATTATTCAGAATATCCTGGTTATCCAAATATTCTTTCGCTGTATCGATAACATTTAACTCGCCAAAATAAAATGCATCGTACTTAAAGATTGGATAAAAATTAGTACGATAATTTGTAACTATCAGCTCTGCAATGCGAGATACATCTGAAATTTTTGCTTGTCTTATTGCCATATCATGTCCTTACATCATATAGATACTTATTATGCTATTTGTATACTTTTATTTTTTGCATACAATCTTTTCTGTCAGCTCATTCTGAAGAGTCATGTTCCTGGAAGTCGGTTTGAATCATCAAGAGTACTCTTATTTAAACCTATCTAATAGTTCACTTGGTATTTCTTCATTCTCTTCGATATCGGAACGATTCTCCTCTATTATCTTCTTAAGGGCATTAAGTTCATCCTGATTATCAGCCCAGTCTCTATCATCAAGACTTAATTCTGAGATTTTGAGTCTCGACATAGTTCCTTGTTAAAGTCACGCTACGTCTGCACCATATTTACCAAAATCATAGTTTCATTATTCTACCACAGATCATGGTAATAATATATCAGAAATGCAGAATTAGTATAGATTATTCATCTTAATATTAGTTGTATAAATACTACCCTTGTAGTTATAGACAGGGCAACAAAAATGCCCTGCGCACACTATGTACGCAAGGCAAAGGTAAAAAACCAAATCACACAGTTCCTTCAAATAGAACTTTATCCCCTATCTGAACTCTTTCAACACCTTGTTTCTTCTTTTGATTGAAGTTGAAACTCAGCATATATCCAGTATTCAGATTCCAATAAGTTACTTATTCCGGGTTTTGTAATTTATCACGTATATATTACTTTTCTAAGGGCAGGTCCACAGTTCTCGTGTGGAAGGATCTTGAATCCCTGTTTTACATAGAACTGTTCCTTGCCTTGAGCGGCTATGAGCTGGATGCTGAGCCTTGCGCCTTTGGGAGCTTCTGCCTGTATGATCTCTACAAGCCTGTTCACGATAGTAGATCCGATCTTCTGTCCCTGATACTCAGGTCTTACTACTACATCAACTATGGTAAAATACATTCCGTCTCCAACAACTCTTCCCATGGCTACAGGAAGATCGCCATCTTTAGCTAATATAAAGTAAACGCTATTATTGATTGCTTTTTCTGACTGCTCAGGGCAGAAGTTGTTCCAATCTACCGACTTCCTTAAATCATAATATGTCTGCAAGTCCGGGATCTGCTGTGAATAAGTAATTGCCATAACTTTAAAGTCTCCTTCTGTTTCTTTTGTTTAATGCATAACTACTGGTTCATAGGTCTTGTAATATACCATAGGCTTATCCCCACCTAGATTTATAACTACGTATTTATCTCCGCTATAATTTTGGGTAAAAGAGAATACTTCCGAATCAGGAGCCCATGCTTCATCTTCGATGCTCGCATAAAGGATATTACCATACAGTTCGTCTTCAAGAATCCAAATACCATGATCAGATGGCATATGCTCAAAAGATACAGTTTCTTCACCTTTTTCTACAGTAACAAATGGCACTCTGTTATCGTCATATCCCACTGTGATAGTCACAAGTTCATCATCTTTAGTGGTATAAGTATAGATCCCTGTGTACTCATCTATTTCAGGCATTTCGTGTTTTTGTGAGTCATAAACATATTCGCTTTCTGAATCGCCTGTATTCACAGATACAGTCACGCTATCATTTTCGATTGTAATTGTTCCTTCGCTATAATCATCTTTAAACTCAAGGAGATTATCTGACTTATAACTTGCATTTCCTTCAAAAGTATACGCTCTGTATTCAAATATATCGCAATAATATGAACCATCTTCCTGCTTGATAAGCTCACAATATCCGTATGTTGTTGAAAAGCCTTCTGAACAATAGATCCCGCTGTAATCAGGTTTGTCATCAGCAATTTCAGGATAGGATACATGCTCAAACGTCACTTCGACGAAATCATTAAAGTCGTCTTCCTCGTTCACCTGTGCTTCATCAGACTCTTTGGTATCATCTTCCCTTGTTTCATCAGATTCTTTAGAATTATCTTCATCTGCCTCTTCATCAACTTCCGGATTATCCTTTTCCTCTACTTCTATAGCTTTTTCGTTTTCTTCAATCTCTTCATTTTCTTCTGCTTCTTCAGTTGCAGATAAGTCTTCTGTAACCTGATCTGTACTATCATTTTCATATGAATCATTTGAAAGTTCTATTTTATCTGAGCATCCAACTGTTCCAATGACCATAGCTGATATTATAAAAGATGCAGTTAATCTTTTTATTTTCATTTTATACCTCACTCTTTTTTATAATTTATCAGCCAGAAAACCCATTACCTTTAGGTGATGGGATGAATGGCGTTACATCGCCACTGTTTGTATTATTTGCGATGTTCTCGCTGCTATACGCATGCAGTTGTTTAATTTTGGTGTCTTATAGCCTTTTGGCATTGAAGAAAAATCAATCTTCTTACCTTCTATATCCATAAGAATTGCATAACCAGTAGACATTCTTCCTTTAATAAAATATTCTTTCCCAAAATAACGAACCTTATCAAATTTTCTAAACCCACATATCTTTTTGGTTTCTATAGGTTGCTCGGAGCGAATGCCTTTTGTTTTTTGAAAATCACCATCTGAAATACATTTCTTTTTGTAAAGATTTGTCTTTAGCGCAAAAGAATCACCTTGTGTTGCAATAGTACAGGCATCATGATAATGCTCTTTGTTTACGCCTAATCGAAGACGATTAGCTTTCGTGATATATCCGAAAGTTTCAATAGCACCTGGATATAGTCTAAAAAGTTGTTTGCGAATAGAGTTCATCTGTGTAGCATATTTAAGATTACCTTTAGTTTTTCCGCTTAATTTAGGGTTAATTTTTCCATCATGTAATGCTTTGTGACAAGTATGGCACAATGTAATTAAGTTATCAGCCTCATCACTGCCACCTTGACTACGATAAATTATATGATGTACTTCTAGCTTGGAATCTTTGTGTTTACCCCTGCAACATTGGCAAGTGTAGTTATCCCGATTAAGAACCATTGCTTTAATATTCTCAACCCCATAATTAGCACCCTTTTGATAACCCCAATGTTTTACCTTTGGACTGGCAAGACTTGGATTTTTCATGAGATGCATGTCAAACTGACCTGTCTCAAATACTAATTTTGTAATTGGGAGAATAGATTTAATATATTCTATTTCTTTTACATGACTATGTAACTTACTTTGCATTGTAGGGCTAAATCTATCATTTTTAATAGAATTTGCACGATTTAGCCATTTTGCTTTTCTATATCGTGTTTTACGATTTCGCCTATTTCTGCGATATTTGGCTCGCTGCGTCATCTTATCAGTAATGTCGTTTCTCACTATAATCTCTGATATATAAACAATATCACCGTTGTTTTTACTGACAGCAGTGCCAATAGTCCCACTTCCAGTATCCACACCGAGAGTTAAATCCTGAGTGTAACTGGTTGTTTCATAAGTTAGTTTGATTGTGAAAGGTTCACGCCTTTTGACTTTAGCTTTACCTTGCTTAAGCAATAATCTTGCGATTGTATTACTGCAAGGCATCAGTGGCTTTCCATCTTGAGAAATTACATAAACCATAAATAAGTTTCTCCTTATAAATACTCTACCAAATGGTAGGTGTTGCGTACTATATCATACTGTAACCATACGATTATTCCGACTTCAACTCGACAATGATATATAGGCTTTCTAAGTACATATCACAAGGCTATTCTTACTCTGACCTAACTTAAATATATACGATAGAGCAACGGTCTGTTGCGTCAACCGAAGGTATCATGACCTAAATATCGTAGTATAGATTTCTCTATACTTAGTCTGGTGAACTATTTAACAGAAGCCCACTACCTTTAGGTGGTGGGTAGTTCACTACTAATTCTATACTCAAACCATTCGTCATCTGTCTCGTACTTTCCAATAAGCAGTCAGCAGGTTCCCTTTTTCCTTCTTTATGAACCCCATTGATTCATAAAGATTAATCGCTAGCCTATTGTCAAAGTCCACAAGAAGCATCATATCTTTAGGCTCATTCTCTAGAAGCGCCTTAGCCAAAAGCTGTCTGCCGTAGCCTTTTCTGCGATATTCCTCTTTTACCAGTAGGTCGAATGGCTCATTCTCAGCAAAACAATGAGTAACATCAATATACCCAGTCACAACGCCATCTTCAACTGCCACAAAGGTTTTGAAACGATCAGTAGCTTCCATAACCTTTTCACCGGTCCAATACACATCTTTGGTGTGCATCTTAAGATACTGCTCTGTATATTCTTCAGAAAGAGGCTCAATACATGGAATCTTGCACTCAGGCATTTTATGGGTATACACCATCTTGAGCTGCTCTTTGTCAAAATCCGCGCTGCGCTTTATTAAGCCATCTTTGATCAGATGATTACGCGGGTTGAAAACAAAGTCAGCCTCGTATCCAGGATAACTTTTTTCTATAAATGAAAGTAAATCTTCAACTGCGCTTTCTTCTCTTGTAATTCCAATAAGCAGCTCAAGATACTTTTCCTCAGGAATGATCAAAAGAATGAATAAGCCATTGATTCCATCGCTATTCTCAGTAACAAAACAGTGATGGTCTTTCTTAGTAAGCATATCCTCAGGCTTTTCACCTGCTTCAAGTCTTTGGGTCAGATGAGGATCGGAAAATTTTGAATCCTCCAAGAAGCTGTTAATAAAGGCATCATATTCATTTAATTTAGTAACACTTTTTATCATATTCTCCTCATACAAGAGATGTGACTTATGACAAGTACACATTCCTTTCGTATTTCATTCTTTTTATTTCATTTAAAATGTTATGTATATTTCATACACTATGCTGCACTGCGTGCAGAAAGACTGTAACGCGTATTACCATTTTGTACGCATTACAGTCTTAATGTCAATTACTCTTTTTTATTCCCTTTAACCTGGCTATCTCTCTGACATATCTGTCAACTTGTTCGCCATCTGTTACATCATAATCCTCTTTTAAATTATCAATTAGTCTCTGATAATCCTTGATAGCCTTATCATATTCCTTATGTGCTTCGTGGAGCTGCGCCATAGAGCAGAGACCTTCGACAATTCTTGGCTTTTTCTGCATGTCATAAGACTTTTCATATGCTGCAATAGCCTCGTCATACATTCCAAGTTTTGCATATCCATCACCAAGACAGCAGTGCGCCTGCCAGATATCAGGAAATTCTTTGATCATCTTTTCCCAGATTTCTTTTGCCTCTTTTGTATGTCCTTTTCCAAATGCTACGTCTCCAGTATACAAAAGGTATTGATGATTCTTCTTAGCCTTTTTAATCTGCTCAATGTATGGAAGCGCCTCATCGTACCTGCCATCTGCAATGAGGTTCTCCAAAAGTGCGTAGAGACAGCTATAATTACCCGGATACTTGATCAGAAGATCTTCAAAGAATCTGATAACTTCGAAGTGATTATCATACCACTCATCACCGCACACTCCGCCACTTGCTTCAAGAAAGTCAACCCAGCCACCCTTGTCATCCGGATCCATCTCCAATACCTTCTGGGCGTAGTCTGATGCAAGCTCATGGTCGCTGCGAGCTCTATGATTATAAAGACTTGCAAGATTTCCAATGGCCCTCAGATCCTTAGGATCTAGCTTAAGTCTTTCTTCCAAAAAGCTTATTGCCTGATCAAAGGTATCAGGACTTATTCTTCTTTCATTCAACATCATGTTCTCGATGCGCTTCATCTGCTCTTCGTAGGGAAGCTCAAAAAGCTCATCAATGCTTATACCAAAGAAAATAGCAATTCCCGGAAGGAGGGATATATCCGGGTCACTGGCGCCTGTCTCCCACTTGGAAACCGCCTGATATGATACCCCCAGGTACTCAGCCAGTTCTTCCTGCTTTGCCTGTTTCTGTAATCTAAAATACTTAATCTGTTTACCTATCATATAAAGCCCTTTCTCAACTTAGTGTTGAATTTTTCTATAAAGAAATGGCCATCTCTTTTCTATAATCAGATTATAGGTACAGATTGTATACAAATCAATCGAGAGTATTTTTAGTTGATTCTATCTTTAGTTGAGTCTGTATCTGACGTCAAGTTGGCACAACGTACATTTGTCTGGACAATTATTATCTGTTCTTCATCATATGTTGTTCTATCAAGCAGCTTACCGTTGTGAAAATAGCTAGATCCTCCATGATTCTGGTCTTCCGGATCTCCTTTCATATACCGTTCTATCATTATAGTTAGGTATATGGTCAATACTAAAAATAATTGACAATGATATTCTGCTCCGCTCAAGACTCAGCTGTTTCCGATTCTTCGTCACTTTTATAGAGAAGCGGGAAGCTTTTCTTATCCAATGCATTTAATACAACAAGTAATGTTATGGCAACAAATCCAACAGCCGCCACCAGGATCCATGCATGCTTGTAGCCGTATACATCTACTATTTTACCGATATAGATATTGCCAATAGATGTAACTGCGCCGCAGACTATGTTGATAGCGGAGTTAACCCTGCCCCAATGAGTTGACGGAACACGCCTTGTCATGTACGGTGCGCTGGCTATGGTGCAAAATATTTCACCTAGAGTAAAAACAGTCATCAGCACAAAGTAAAGAGAAATTATCCTGCCCGAAAAGGTATAGCTTACAAGCCCTGTTACTATCAGTACTTCTCCTATAAGAAACTTTCTGACATCTATGATCTTACTAAGAAATGAAGTAATAAGCGGAGTTCCAACTACAACAACTATGGCATTGGTACTTGTCAGAAGTCCAAATATCGTTGCCCCCTTGGCCGCATACAGATTCTCTATATGAAGCGGCAGAAGATAATTGAACTCTGAATATACCAGAGCACAAAAGCCGGATACAGCCATGTACAGGATCAGTATTTTTCTCTCACGAAGGATCTCAAATATTCCCACGCCTTCTTTCTTTTCCTCATATTCGCTGACATGCTTTTTTTCAACACTGAGCTTTTTTATGAAAATAAGGATCAGAAGAGTTGAGGAAAATGTCGCAACTGATGTTAGTATGAAAGCCAGCCACAGATAGCTTTCAAATAATAAGCCGCCAAGTGTCGGCGCAAGTACAAGTCCAAGATTCATGCCAAGATACTGAAGGCTATACGCCTGCTCTCGGTTATCTGAATCGCTAAGATCTGCTACAAGTGCATCGTAGGACGGCCCTTCAATTGTCGCAAAGAGGCCTGCGATGTAGAATAGCGCAACGCTGATAAAAGACAGAGGAATAAGTCCGCTGATAAAATAACAGATAACTGTAACCATATCGCAGCAGACAATTATCTTCTTCCTGTTGGCGCTGTCAGCAAGCTTACCTCCAACCATGACGAGTGGAAGCTGGATTATCGCAAGGACCATATCAATCGTAGCGATAGTCGTTGCGCTGTATCCGAGCTTGTTTTTCAGTATCAATGTCATGATAGGCCAGATGAGAGAGCCCATACTTGTGACTATTCGTCCAAAGAACAGGACATATATTTCTTTACTTAGATTTTTGTATTGTTTTAAAAACTTCATGTCAACATTCCTTTAATTCTGTTTTTATTTTAAGTCTTTTTAATTTAAGTCATCTTTGGAAATCTCGAGTCCCGGATAATGCTCAAGTGTCGTAAGATCAGTATCCATGGGCACTTCGTAAGCCATATAGAAATTATCAGGATATGCCTTCTGAAGATCTCCCAGCTTACTGTCAATCTTTTCTTTATCATTAGAGACGTAGGCAACCGAGACCACGCCTACTTTGTCGTGAGGCTCAGAAGCGCTTTCTTCAACGCTTCCACATAGTATCAAAAATAATGTATCCATATCTTCCTCCCTGCAAAACTATTTGGTTGATTCATCCAACGAAATGCAAATATTTAAGTCTGGGCAATAAAAATGCCCTGCGCACAATTTGTACGCAAGGCAGAATAAACCATGATTAATAAACCTGTCTTAGAATGAAGATTATAAGCATATGGTTATCTATCTTGAGCGTACAAAAATAAAGCCTGGATATCAGGCGATTCTTATATTTGTTTGCTTTAGATTAGAAAACCTTTATACTCATAAAATTCATTTACCTCTTTTTTCAAACTCAAAACGATAGTAGCATATCTGCACTTGTGATGCAAGATTAAAAACTGCTTCGTCCAACTTTATCAACTAGCTTTCGCTCTCTCCTATTGAGTAGAAATCATATTATAATGCGCCTTATATACCAATAAAAAAAGACTGATGCATGAAGTATAGCTTACGCATCAGTCTTTTTTTATTACAATTACTTAAACTTCGCACTTGGATGGGCCGGCATCCCCAAAGTCTTTACAGGGGACAGGCAGTATATATATCATTGCCATGCTTTTAATAGTTTTATTAAATCCATGAGCGTGATAGATGGAGTTTTTCATTCTGCTCGGGGTCCACCTGTCTGAGCGAAGCGAGTTTGGACCCCAGAATGGAAAGCTCCAGATATCATGCCATGGATTATAAAACTATTAACAGCATGGTAATGATATATATACTGCCTGCCCCTGTAAAGACTTCGGGGATGCCGGCCCGTCCAAGTGCGAAGTTTAAGTTACAATTATTCTTAATTCATAGCTACACCATCTACATAGAGAGTGTATCCATTAGTATTAACACTTGAAATATCTCCGTCAAAAGAGCTGATGTAGGTGTCAGCTGTAAGTGTCCAGGTGCTGCCACTGTCTATAGATACAGATACTGTTCCGACTTCTGTAGAAACTGTCTCGCCACTTGCATTGGTTATCTCACCGCTGATAGTACCTGTGAAGCTTGATCCATTGGTAAGATTAAGTGTCAGCTCAGAATCATCTCCAACAAGGATTGTTCCTTCTAAGGTCTGATTACTTGCATTAACTGTAGCTGTGTTGTTATCACCGGTCCAACCATCTGCACATACAGAAAGAAGGATATTATCTGAATCTTCGTTAACTATCTCTACATCTTCAAGGTTGATCACAGCTGTTGTGTTAGTCACATGGAATACATGACCATTCATACTTGTAAGTGATCCGCCGTTCATAGTGAATGTTGATGTACCGCTGTCAGCGTCTCCTGACATTGACTGGTAGATCATTATAGAGTCATAGAATGTAGCATTGCCGTTAGTATCTGTGTTATTGGCTGTGAGATCACAGTCATTTAATGTGATTGAATTAATGCCTTCGATGCAGACTCCTTCAGAGAGATTGGATACGAGAGTCGCATCTGAAACAGTGATATCAGCTGTCGAATATATAGCAGGTGACCCAAGTCCATTAGTAGTATATGTTCCTCCATCTACTGTAACTGTTCCGCCGCCTCTGTCTGTTCTGATGGCAGCTGATGATCTTCCGCTTGTTTCTACAGTAAGATTGGAGGCTTTGGTAATACCACCGCCTGTTGTCATGATACCGCCGGATCCGTCACCTGTAGTTGTGATAGTACTGTCTGAAATAATAACTGTTGTTCCATCACCTTCTGCTCCGTTCTGACCGCCATTGCCGCCATATGAGAATACACCGTTAGCTCCGTCTGCATCAGATGTGATGGTCATCCCTGTAATAGTGGTTGTTGATCCGTCTTTGACCAGAACTGCTGCATTAAGGCCGTAGAAATTGCAGTTGTCTCCGCCATCTGAATCACCTGTCTTGGTTACTGTGCCATTAGAGATCGTCACGTCATCACTTGTTGTGATAAGAAGTGCGCTTTCATCAGCAGTATCGCTCTCGTATGTCTCTCCATCCTGAGAATCAGCGCTTGTTATAGTTGTAGCTCCTGTGTAGTCTATGTCGGCACTACTGTTTCCGCCGCCTCCAAAACCTCCGCCTTCACCATCTGGAGGGTTGCCGGGAGCTTCTCCATCAGGCTTTTCTCCGGGTTGTCCATCAGGTGCTTCTCCTTCAGGCATCTCGCCATCAGCTACGTCCTTGGCTTCAACCTCCTGATTCTGACCTGATGCTTCGTTCTCCTGTGCCTCTACTTCCTGTGTGATCGATGTTTCTTCTGAACTTGAAACCTCGCTTGTCTGGCTGCTGCATGCAGTAACAGCTGTACACATGATTGTTATCATTGCTATTGATAATATTCTTTTTAACTCTTTTAGTTTCATGATTAGCTCCTTTTCTGATTCCGAGTGTGTTTCCTTTGTTCTTCTCGGAATTATTTGTTTGTTGTTAATATGGAGTATGAGACACAAAACTAAATTTAAGTTAAAAGAGGCTGGAATTAATGGAAGTTTATAAACAATTTAGAAATAAACGGGCTACTGAGTAAGGCGCTCCGGCCGTCTTAATATTACAATAAAAAAGACATCAACTTAACGATATTGATGTCTTTCTTATTTATTTTACACAAATATAATCCATTATCTGACACATATTTTCACACAATAGTTTTAAATCTATTTATTCGTTAATATGATCCCAGCCCTGTGAGATTATAGTGCTGACATGCTCGTCCGCAAGGCTGTAGATTATATTTCTTCCATCACGCTTTGCTCCCGCTAGTCCTGCCTGTCTAAGGAGCTTAAGTTGATGAGATATGGCTGACTGTGTCATGCCAAGATCATCAGCAAGGTCATTAACGTAGCAAGCGCCTTCTGAAAGTCTGAACATGATGCGAAGTCTTGTAACATCTCCGTATGCCTTGAACAGATCTGCAAGATCTAAAAGCTTTTCATCATCTGCATTTATGTTCTGGGGTATTTTGAAATGTTCTGCCATAATAATTCTCTCTATACTTTCTTATATATTTTGCACAAAAGAACCAGCATTTAAGCCTTCTGTGCAATTGGTTAATAAGTTACAAACAATGATAAGCAATAAATAATGGGCGAAAACTATGTCATTTCAGGTACAATGCATATGTGTTTCCAGTCAGAAGGGTGCACGAAAGATAACGTCATCCTTTTTATGAAGGCGAATCTGTGTCCCATTCTTCCCTATGGCTGCTAACCTCTCATGTCTAACAGGATCGTACTCCCGTAGGAGTGTCCTAAATTCCTTCGTCCAGCCTACCCATAGTGGGGTGCCGCCTCTGCTCCATTCCAGGGTCATGCCCTATATAGTATGTCTTAGCGGCTTCGCTCTGCTTTGTCATTGCTAGAGAGCACTCCTGTAATCCAGCACCAATTGAACTCTTGGCGGACGTTGTCTGGTACAGTATGTGCTGTTTTAATTAGGCTGCTTCCGGTCTGATGATGTCCCTTCGGAACTTTTCTTCATCAAAGTCACAACCTGTCTGTAGTATTACATAGAACACTCTGATAGCCTTACATGCAACTGCTATCTTTGCCTGCATTCCTCCAAGAGGATTTCTTGTTCTGTTCCTGTAATAAAGGAATACATCTTGAAATGCAGGATTCCAGTTCATCAGTGCACGAGCCGATTCATACATTGTTCTACGTAACTTTCTTCTGCCCCTCTTACTGATTCTTGGCTGCCCTTTTTTCTTTCCAGAACTCTTTTTGACTATCTCTAGCCCTGCAAGCTTCTGTATCTGCTTTGGGTCAGTGAAACGTCCGATATCACCAACCTCTGCTATAAAGCCAATCACAGTACTCATCCCTACTCCTTTAATGGCGAGCAGTTTCTCCACATTCGGTACTTCTTTTACTTTTTCCTCCAGGTATTCATCAAGTCTTTTGAGCTGTTCTGCCTTCAGTATATAGTCATTCACAAGAACCCAAATCTCGAGTCTTGCAGCCTCACCAGCTTCTAAACCTACACTTTCCTGTGCAGCTTCTACCAGGGTCTGAGCCCTCTTTAGCCCTGCTGCACGTACCTTTGCATCACGCCATATCTGATTGATTCCACCTGCCCCAATTTTTAGGATATCCTGTGGAAGTGGTGCACTCTTTAAAAGCATAAGTCCACTTGTTGAATCCCAATCGGAATAACAATCCAGATACTCAGGAAAGAATTTTTGCAACCATCCCTGTATCTGATTAGACAGACGCACATGCTGCTTCATGATCTGGTCTCTACACACAGAGGCTTCTCTAATCTCCGCATATACTCCTTCCGGCAGATAAGAAGTTGAATATCTTCCTTCTTTAACCAACATAGCAATTGTTTTAGGATCCTTTAGATCACTCTTTTCTGGGCTGTTATCATCCAGTTCTTTGCTTCTATTTACAGTAAATGGATTTACTGTTACAAGCTTTACATCATGATCCTGTAAAAACTTCTGAAACGTAAGCCAGTAGCAACCAGTAGGCTCGCAGCCAACAATAACCTTCTTCATTTCGGTCTTATTCATGAGTTCCTCAGTCCATCGAAGGAATGTAAGGAATCCCATTCGGTCGTTACTAAACTTAAACACTCTTCTGGATAGCTCAAATCCCCTCCAGTCAAACGCTCTACAGAAATGTGTCTGTGATCCAACATCAACCCCAACAATCAATGTATTTGCCGTAACTTGCTTAAGTCTGTCATTCTGTGTAAAATTCATTTTGAGAAACCTCCGGTTAGCATAAGATGTTTTTTCATCCGCCAAGATGAACACCTTTATCTTACTTAGAGGTTTCTTTTTATTCAATTGGCGTTATTTCTGAATTACAGGAATGCTCCATTTCCTAATCTATAACACTATCGATGTAGACTGTACCATCTATAGTCACACCATATCCATTATCTCTTTTTACAACTTCTTTACAAAGAGAGCTCTGATAGCATTTATAACTGCGATAATGAGTACGCCTACATCAGCGAATACCGCAAGCCACATGTTTGCAATACCAAGTGCTCCAAGTATCAGACAGAGCACTTTTACGCCGATCGCAAATACAATGTTTTCATAAACGATACTCATACACTTACGCGATATTTTTATTGCTTTTGCTATAAGTCTTGGATCATCGTTCATAAGAACTACGTCCGCAGCTTCTATAGCTGCATCTGAACCAAGAGCTCCCATGGCGATTCCTATATCTGCTCTTGAAAGTACAGGTGCATCATTGATTCCGTCACCAACGAAAGCGACCTTACCATCTTTACCATTTTCATTAATGATTCTTTCAATCTCAGATACCTTATCTCCTGGAAGAAGTTCACTTCTGACTTCGTCAAGTTTAAGGCTTTCCGCAACTTCCGTAGCAACAGCTTTGGCATCGCCGCTAAGCATGATAGTCTTTTTGATGCCGCTTCCCTTAAGAGACCTTATCGCATCGCCTGACTCTGATTTTATCACATCAGAGATCAAAATGTGACCTGCATATTTATCATCAATTGCAACATGCACTATTGTGCCGGTATGATGACATGGTATAAAGTCGATTCCAAGCTCTTTCATGAGCTTTTCGTTACCTGCCGCAACCTTCTTGCCATCAACTATTCCCGTTACGCCCTTACCGCTTATCTCCTTAATATCAGAAACAAGCTTTCTGTCAATATCCTTACCAAATGCCTTCTGAAGGCTCTTACTGATAGGATGTGAAGAAGCACTCTCAACATGTGCTGCAAAATACAAAAGCTCCTCGTCTTGAAGCTTTGAATGATGAATTCCGTTAACTTCAAATACGCCCTTTGTAAGAGTTCCTGTTTTATCAAAAACAACAGTTCTAACCTTTGACAGCATCTCCATATAGTTGGAGCCCTTTATAAGTACGCCTTCTCTGCTTGATCCGCCAAGTCCGGCAAAAAAGCTAAGAGGTATACTAACAACAAGAGCACAAGGACAGCTGATTACAAGGAAGGTAAGCGCCCTGTAGATCCACTCAGGCCACATAGGATCAAGTCCCATGAAAAGCATCCTTACAAGTGGGGGAAGGATTGCAAGCACAAGAGCACTGTATACAACTACAGGAGTATAAACTCTGGCGAACTTAGTAATGAACTGCTCAGATTTAGACTTTCTTGAACTTGCATTCTCAACAAGATCAAGGATCTTGGAAGCAGTAGATTCATCAAACTCTTTAGTAGTCCTTATGCAAAGGATACCCGACATATTGATGCATCCGCTAAGTACCTCATCGCCTTCTTCTACATCAGTAGGAATGCTCTCACCCGTAAGAGCACTTGTATTAAGAGTAGATCTACCTGATTCTACGATTCCATCGATCGGAATCTTCTCGCCAGGCTCCACAACTATAACAGTTCCAGCTTCTACCTCATCAGGATCAACCTTTTCAAGGCTTCCATCCTCATTTTCTATATTAGCGTAGTCAGGTCTTATATCCATCAGCTCTGAGATATTGCGCCTTGACTTACCTACAGCCACGCTCTGGAACCACTCTCCTATCTGGTAAAAGAGCATAACCGCAATCGCCTCAGTATATTCGCCCTTACCCATGATAGCTACGACTATAGCTCCTATGGTTGCAACAGCCATAAGGAAGCATTCATCAAAAGGCTGGCGGTTTAAAATACCCTTCCATGCCTTCAAAAGGACATCATATCCAATGATAAAATATGGAATCAGGTAAAAAACAAACAGCGCAATGCCTTCGAGCGGAATGAATATTCCGACTATCATAAGTATTGCTGATATTATGATCCTGATTAGTGTCTTTTTCTGTTTCTTGTTCATAAGCATTCCTTTTCTAACAGTCTCCGAGTACATATAGATAACTTTTTACTATTTGGTTCTATAAATAATCAAAATGAAAATGTCTCCATCGCCAAAACTGCTTACCTGACAATTCAAGGTATCAAGAATCTATAATTACTCTCAACAGGACATCTCCTTTTACCCAAAGCGAAGATGTATTTATATTTTAACACTCCCTAACTATCTAATTTGTAAAGAAATCAGAATGTAATATCGCAGTCATCCTCAACCTTTTTGCAGTTCTTAAGAACTTCAGGCATTACAGCTGCAGGATCAGCGCCCTCTTCGAACTCAACCTTCATCTTAAGAGCCATAAAGTTAACTACGCAGTCCTTTACACCCTCTGTCTTCTTGGTAGCATCTTCCATCTTAGCTGCACAGTTAGCACAATCAACATCAATAGCGTAAGTTTTCTTCATATTATTCCTCTTTCCGGCACCATGGCCTTGATTTATTTTTAATTATATGAGCATTTGTTCATATGTTGTATTCAATATACACCCAACCATAACTTTTTGCAAGGCTTTTTTACTCAAAATTTTCGTCAAAAACATGGGCCCAAAACATGAATTTAAATCAAGAAAACTAAATAAAATCAAGGCATAATCCAAATGCCGTCTAGCACTATGCGAATTAAAGTTTTAGCTTGAAAATGGCTTTTTTTCGGTCTATTATATAAAAGTTGATTTTTTATTAAGGATGATATATGAAAGGATTTATTAGTAATGCAGGCGCTTGACACAACTTTAGAAAAACTAAAAATGTTATCAGATGACAACTACATCAAAGCTGTTGACGTAATCAACGGACTTCTGAGCATGCAGGGTACTACAACCACTTCCACAACTGATAACATTGCTGAAGAAGATAATGATAATCTCGACGATCTCGCAGATGACATCTTCAACAAATGTACTGCAGCCTTCGCAAGAATGGCCTAAATAATACTTCCAGATGGATCTTCGGATCCATTTTTTTGTGCCCTAAAAAACAATATTATTACTAAGCTTCTCAATAACGAGAATAAATCCTTCAATAGAAAAAATCCGCACTGAATGCGGATTTTCTTGAAATAAATATTTTTAGTTTAAGTTTGAACACTAGCGATCACTTGATAATCCTCTTCATCAAAGATTACCAGACTACTACCAATCCATGAGAATGATAATTGATTATCTCCTTCATATGGCAATGTGCATAGTTCCGTCTCACTTCCATCTGACAGGTTTCTTTTGATTATATTTCCTTTTTTAAATAAATATATACCACCATCTCTATATCCAATAATTCTTATCGAATTATTTTTGGTCTCAAAAAGTATTTCACTTTCACCAGTAGTGTAGTCAAAGGAAACAAGTACTTCCCTTTTTAATTTACTAGCCGGAAGAATATTTTTAGGAATTATACCCAAGCCGCCATATCCACTACCGCCTTTTGTAATCTGAACAACACCTACCACATTATTTCCTTCTATAATGAAGTTATATGATACCCCTGATTCTTCACCACCACAATCTGATAGTGCACTAATAACACCTGTCGTATCCCCTATGCTATAAGTAAATTCCTTATTTCCATATTCTTTACTAATACTTATTTCTGTTCCATCATCATTTACAAGTTCAATGCAACTTTCATCACTATTAATCGGCCTCACAACAATTTCTGCATTTTCCGCCAATTGTAGACTGCCGTTATCAATATTATATTTTTGCGTACCATCTGAAACCCTTATTCGATTTGTACTGGAGTCCTTATATACCGTCAAACGATCATTTGAAGTAAATAATGTTTCTGTTTCCTGCGAGTTAAGATCATAATAGAAAAGAACTCTTTCTTCATTCTTTTCTTGAAATGTCTCTACTACATAAAACACACCCTTATCATCTCCACAAAAGCTCGTAATTCTTTGTTTTTCCAAATCATCAACGATATATATTTCTTGATCAGACTCCGTAATCAAGTCATATCGCGCAAGGCACGAATCATACCTTCCACCTTCAACACGCATATAGTGATAATACGAATGGCATTCTATATCATTAGGGCCAAAATCCTCAATGTAAGAAACATATCCATCTGCTGCTTTCATACATCCTGTAAGCATGATGATCATAATTACACATACTGATATAAGCTTTTTTAACATGTCTTTTCCTCTTTCTCTGGGGCATCATTATATTCCGGCTTTGTGATTTTAATAATCATAACAGGTTCTGAATCATGATCATGACCAACATTTTCTATTGCTTCATCCAAAGAGTCATATTCCATTTCGACAAATTCATCTTTATCTGGACTATTATTTTTATTATCATCACTATAGTAACCTGAATTATGAACAACATATTTAACATCACCATTTTCATCAACTCTTCTTTCAATATTTACATAATGCATCCCACTGGTAATGTCATTGCCCTTATTATATACGTCGACTATAAACGTTTCATCACAATAAAGGTTTTCCTCTATTTCCGCAGAAGTTGTATAAGTTACTTCATAGTATGGACTATTTTCAAAATATTCAACTATTGCTAACGGTGATGTTCCAAACATTCCTCCCCAAACACAACCATTTGCTTCAAATTCAGCTATAAGATCAGCAACTTCCTCGTTAGTCATATCCATTCCCAAAGAATGGCATGCATTTATTATAGCTATTATTCCACATCCATTGTTGTCCATACCCGAAGTGCCATATCTCACCTCTCCCCAAAACGACTGATTTTCAATATATTTTCCGCTAACATATACATCTTTAAGCTTATCAACATTATTGGTTCTATGATACTCAATCATATATGGATCCATATCATTTTGTTCAGCATAATATTGCAACAATTTCACTAATGCATCATTAGTTGTTTTTTGTGAAACAAAATCGCTAGAATTTTTATTAACATTGCCTGTTTTTAAAAAGTTCATTTCAGTAAAATCATCAAACAATCCTAACGAAGAAGTGTATTGAGAAGTCATGTTATTATATCTGTAGCTGTTATCTCTCGAAGCACTTAATTCTGTTCTATTTTGGAGTGTTTTTATTTTTGCTGCTTCTGCACCTTCCTTATCAATTAGTAGTCTATTATTTCCAGTAATCTTATATATTAGATTAAATCCTGTCATTCTCCCAATTGCATCACACGTCTCAGCTTTGATATGATTGGCAGCCGTTTCAAGGCTATTTTTAGATGCACCTTCCATACTATCTATCATCTTTATTGCTGTAAGATGATATTTATCAATCATTGAAGTCTGAGTGTCACTGTAATTACTCAGCTTATCTGCAATAGCAAACACCTGTGACACATCCATAAAAATTCTTTTTCCCATTAAAGTTCTCCCCATCCATTTGTGTTATATGTATTCCGTTTTCACAAAAGCTTCTACTATATCCAATAAAATTATACTAATATCATTTTTAAATACTTTAAAATCTGACGAAATGCATTTTTCATCCGATGAACTGCATCTGTTTCGTAAATCTTTTTGTTTTACTAATATCGCACATTAAAAAATCATCATGACCTTGAATATTCCTGAGGCTGGTAGTAAATAAATGATTTTCTTGTCTTTGAAAATTATATTAAATTCAAGAGCTTGATAGATGGAATAATATATTCTGCTTGGGATTTATCTGTTTGAGCGAAGCGAGTTTATAAATCCCGGAATATATTATTCCATCTATCAAGCCTTGAATTTTATATGATTTTCATGACAACAAAATCATTTATAGGCTGCCAGCCTCAGGAATATTCAAGGTCATGATGATTTTTCACATACACAGTAAAAGGGACATCGCTTTGCGATGTCCCTTTGCAAAAAACATTTTAAATTTTCATCAGATCTTAGCGATATCTACAAGCTCAAGACCTTCTTCGTTATACGCATTCTCAAGACTGGATACAAGTGCTCTTGCTGTATCAAGTGCTGTGATTACATTTACGCCCGTCTCGATCGCTGTACGGCGGATAAGGAATCCGTCACGGCTCTTGTCACGACCCTGAGTAGGTGTATCGATTACAAGGTCGATTTTGTGTCCAAGAATAAGGTCCATGACTGTAGGTGATTCCTGGTGGATGTTATTGACCTTACGAGCCTTAACACCGTTCTGGTTAAGTACATCTGCTGTTCCGAGTGTAGCATAGATGATATATCCAAGCTTCTCGTAGCGTCTTGCGATATCGATTATCTCGCCCTTATCAGCATCCTTAACTGTGATGATCATCTGCTTGTGCTTAGGAAGGCTTATACCTGCACCAAGGAAGGCTTTGTAGAGAGCTTCTTTAAAGCTTGTGCTTATACCAAGACACTCACCTGTGGACTTCATCTCAGGTCCAAGGCTGATCTCTGCTCCTCTGATCTTCTCGAAAGAGAATACAGGCATCTTGATGGCTACGTGAGATGCTTCAGGCTGGAGTCCCGGTGTATATCCAAGGTCTTTAAGCTTTTTACCCATCATAACCTGTGCTGCAAGGTCTACGATCGGTATACCTGTTACCTTGCTGATGTAAGGTACTGTACGTGATGATCTTGGGTTAGCCTCGATGATGTATACTTCATCTCCAACAGCTATAAACTGAACATTGATAAGTCCTATTACATTAAGGGCTTTAGCAAGTCTCTTTGTATACTCTGCGATAGTATCCTTAACCTTCTGGGACAGAGACTGTGCAGGATATACTGATATAGAGTCACCTGAGTGAACACCTGATCTTTCGATATGCTCCATGATACCTGGGATTACGATATCTTCGCCGTCGCATACAGCGTCAACCTCTGTCTCAACACCCTGAAGATACTTATCTACAAGGATAGGATGATCCTGAGCATATCTGTTAATGATGTTCATGAACTCTTCTATCTCCTGATCAGAAAGTGCTATCTGCATTCCCTGACCGCCAAGTACATATGAAGGACGTACAAGTACAGGATATCCAAGTCTGTTTGCAACTTCCTTAGCTTCCTCAGCTGTATATACTGTAGCACCTTCGGCACGCTTTATCTGAGTCTTTTCAAGGATCTCATCGAAAATCTCTCTATCTTCTGCTGCATCTACGTCTTTAGCATCAGTTCCGTAGATCTTAACACCCATCTTCATAAGGTCCTGAGTGAGCTTGATCGCTGTCTGTCCACCAAACTGAACTACTGCTCCGTCAGGCTTTTCAAGACGTACTATATTCTCAACATCTTCAGGTGTAAGGGGCTCGAAGTAGAGCTTATCTGCTATATCGAAGTCTGTTGAAACTGTCTCAGGGTTGTTGTTGATGATGATAGTCTCAAATCCGGCTTTCTTAAATGCCCATGTAGCATGTACTGAGCAGTAGTCGAACTCAATACCCTGACCGATTCTGATAGGACCCGAACCAAGTACCAGGATCTTCTTTTTGTCAGTTCTCTTAAGTGCTGCTTCATCCTCAGAATCAGGTCCATCATATACTGAGTAGTAGTATGGTGTCTGAGCTTCAAACTCTGCTGCGCAGGTATCTACGAGCTTGTATGATGCAACGATATTGTTCTTGTAGCGAAGCTCTTTGACTTCATCTATTGTCAGGCCCGTATACTCTGCAATTACGTTATCAGGATACTCAAGTCTCTTGGCTTTAAGGAGTGTATCTACTGAAAGATTCTTACCTTCAGCCTTAATAGCCTTCTCTACCTTTACAAGATTATCTATCTTATTGATAAACCATATATCAATCTGAGATATATCATGGATCTCTTCGTAGCTTACGCCTCTTCTTAAAGCTTCTGCTATACGCCAGATACGCATATCATCAACTTTCTTAAGATCTTCTGCAAGATCTTCATCAGAAAGATTTGTGAAGTCATAGCTTGTAAGTGAGTCTACATGCTGCTCAAGTGATCTTATTGCCTTCATCATGGCACCTTCGAAGTTGGTGCAGATGGACATAACTTCACCTGTAGCCTTCATCTGAGTTGAGAGAGTTCTCTTAGCTGTAATGAACTTATCAAATGGAAGTCTTGGGAACTTCAGTACGCAGTAGTCAAGTGCAGGCTCGAATGAAGCATAAGTCTTACCTGTGATAGCATTCGGGATCTCATCAAGTGTATAGCCAAGTGCGATCTTAGCTGCAACCTTGGCAATCGGATAACCTGTAGCCTTAGATGCCAGCGCTGATGAACGGCTTACACGAGGGTTAACTTCGATTACACAGTACTCAAAAGATGTCGGATGAAGTGCAAACTGCACGTTACATCCACCTGTGATCTGAAGTTCATTGATGATATTAAGAGCAGAGCTTCTGAGCATCTGGTACTCTTTATCAGTAAGTGTCTGAGACGGAGCAACTACTATTGAGTCACCTGTGTGAACACCAACAGGATCAATGTTCTCCATGTTACATACTGTGATGCAGTTGCCGTTTGAGTCACGGATTACTTCGTACTCGATTTCCTTCCAACCTGAGATACATCTTTCTACAAGTACTTCGTGCACACGTGAAAGTCTAAGTCCGTTAGCAAGAATATCTTCAAGTTCTACCTGGTTGTGAGCGATACCGCCGCCTGATCCTCCAAGAGTGAAGGCAGGTCTAAGTACTACCGGGTATCCGATCTTTCTTGCAAACTCTACGCCTGTTTCAACGTCTGTTACTACAAGAGAAGCTGCGCAGGGCTCACCGATTTTTTCCATGGTGTCCTTGAATTCCTGACGGTCTTCTGCCTTCTTGATAGTTTCAGCTGTTGTACCAAGAAGCTTTACGCCATGCTTATCAAGGAAGCCTGACTCTGCAAGCTCCATACCAAGGTTAAGTCCGGCCTGACCTCCAAGTGTTGGAAGGATTGAATCGGGCTTTTCTTTTTCTATGATCTGTTCGAGGACCTTGACTGTAAGAGGCTCGATATAAACCTCATCAGCAATATCGCGGTCTGTCATGATGGTCGCAGGGTTGGAGTTAACAAGTACAACTTCGATTCCCTCTTCCTTAAGTGAACGGCAGGCCTGAGTTCCTGCATAGTCGAACTCTGCTGCCTGTCCTATTACGATAGGGCCTGAGCCAATGACCAAAACTTTTTTGACATCTTTATTCTTAGGCATTAAATAACTTCCTTTCAATTCCTATATATGATCTATTCATGTATCTAATTCATTTTTACTTAGGTAAAAAAACTATCTTATTTATCTGAACTCACCGTCTATCATCATATGTATAAAGCTGTCGAAAAGAGTACCTGTATCCTGTGGGCCTGCGCTGGCTTCGGGATGGAACTGGACAGTGTATATATTCTTGCCTGTATATCTGAGGCCTTCATTAGTACCGTCATTGACATTTATATAGGCAGGTGTTGCAACCTTTGGATCAAGCTTATCTGTATCTACTACATAGCCGTGGTTCTGTGAGCTTATGTATACCTTGCCTGTTGCAAGCTCTTTGACAGGATGATTACCACCTCTGTGGCCATACTTAAGCTTGTGTGTATCTGTTCCTGTTGCAAGTGCCATGAGCTGGTGTCCAAGGCAGATAGCAAAAATCGGAACGTTAGAATCATAAAGTTTTTTAACTTCCTTAATTACAGACTCGCAGTCCTTTGGATCTCCAGGGCCATTTGAAAGCATGATTCCATCGGGACTTCCTGCAAGGATCTCTTCTGCAGTTGTATTGTAAGGGTATACTGTAACATCACATCCTCTTGCTGCAAGAGAATTTGCGATATTATACTTGGCTCCTACATCGAGAAGTGCAACCTTAAGATGAGTTCCGTCAGCTTTAACACCATTAAGCTGCCTTACAAGTGAAGGCTTCTTCTCTCTCTTTGAGTGGTCACCGGCAAGGTCTGCCTTGTAGTTATCTGCATTAAATACTGCACTTCCAGAAACAGGTCCGTTATCAGACAGATCTCTTGCACCCTTAACTTCGTACTTTTCTTTGCAGGAAACCTTTTCAACTACACCCTTGGTTGTATAAGCCTTCATCCTCTTAATAAGTTCATCAAGGTTGTAATTTTCATTAGTTGTGATACAGCCGTTCATGGTTCCCTTTTCACGAAGGATCCTTGTAAGCTTTCTTGTATCGATTCCGGCAACTCCTGGGATCTCATACTTTACAAGGAACTCCTCCAAACTCATATCACATCTGAAGTTTGATGCAACCTCAGAAAGCTCTCTGACTATGACACCGTCAAGCCAGATTCTCTCGGATTCCATATCGTCAAGGCATACACCGTAGTTACCGATAAGAGGATATGTCATACATACTGACTGTCCTGCGTATGAAGGATCGGTAAAGACTTCTGTGTAGCCTGCCATTGTTGTATTAAATACGATCTCACTGATCACTTCTTTATCAGCGCCTATTGCCTGCCCTGCAAACACTGTTCCGTCTTCAAGGATTAAAAAGGCTTTTTTCATATATCATCTTTCCCTTCTGCTTCTATATAGAAGAAAATAATTGTCTTTACTAAAGTTAACCTTCGGACCCATAAGGGCCCGAAGGATACAGCATTAAATTCATATTCGATTTCGAGACAGCTCTAATCGAAATGACTTTTGACCATTACATCATATTATTTAAAGTACTCTACACCTGACTTGAAGATCTTAAGATCCTGCTCGCCGTAGATATTTACAGCAACGCCCTGACCGCGACGCTCTGCATGGCACATCTTACCAAGGCATCTTCCATCAGGAGATGTGATACCCTCAATAGCAGCATAGGAACCATTGATGTTCCATTCGCTATCCATCTTGATATTGCCTTCTGTATCGCAGTACTGGAATGCTACCTGACCATTTGCAAACAGGTCATTTATTACATTTTCAGGAGCAACAAATCTTCCTTCACCATGTGAAGCAGGGTTTGTATAAACTCCTCCAAGCTTAGCCTCCTGAAGCCATGGGCTCTTGTTGGATACAACCTTGAGGTATGCCATCTTGGAGATGTGACGTCCTATTGTATTGAATGTCAGTGTAGGTGATTCTACGTTCTGACCTGTGATCTTGCCGTTTGGTACAAGACCGAGCTTGATAACAGCCTGGAATCCGTTACAGATACCAAGTACAAGACCATCTCTTTCGTTAAGGAGCTTTTCTACTGCTTCTTTGATCTTAGCATTCTGGAATGCTGTTGCAAAGAACTTAGCTGATCCGTCAGGCTCATCACCTGCTGAGAATCCGCCAGGGAACATGATGATCTGTGCCTTCTCAATTGCCTTTTCAAATTCATCAACTGACTCGTAGATATCCTGTGCGTTGCGGTTTCTGAAGATCTTGATATCTACATCAGCGCCTGCTGCCTTGAAAGCTGCTGCTGAGTCATACTCACAGTTACTTCCCGGGAATACAGGGATGAATACTGTAGGCTTTGCAACCTTGTTCTTACATACATATATATCTTTTGTATCATAAAGCTTTGTTTCGATAACAGTGCTGTCATCTCCTGCTTTTGAAGGGAATACCTTTTCAAGTGTTCCTGTCCATGCGCTAAGAACTTCCTCGCCGTCAATCTTGGTTCCTTCTACTGCGAAGACATTCTCGGAAGTTACAGTACCTACAAGTCTTGCACCTTCAACTTCAAGTGCCTTGGAAAGATCAGCTTCAGCAACTTCTACAAGGAGGTTACACATTCCATTTGCAAAAAGATCTGCTGCCTTAAGACTCTCATCGAATGCAACTCCCAGCTTATTACCAAATGACATCTTGCAAGCTGCAGCAGCGATTCCGTATCCGTCAAGCGCATAAGCTGACTTTATAACGCCGCTCTTCATAAGCTCTGAAACCTTATTGTAAAGAGCAATAACTTTCTCATATACAGGAAGGTCGTATTCATCTCTTGCGATCTTGAGTTCTACAAGCTTATCTCCTGCTGCCTTAAGTTCAGGTGTTACAACATCTGAAAGCTTTGCTACATCTACAGCGAAGGATACAAGTGTTGGTGGTACGTTGATGTCATTAAATGATCCTGACATAGAGTCCTTACCGCCGATTGAAGCCTTGCCAAATCCAAGCTGAGCATCAAGAGCTCCGAGAAGAGCTGTAAATGGCTGTGACCATCTCTTAGGATCTTCTGTCATTCTCTTGAAGTATTCCTGGAATGTGAAGTGAAGGTTCTTAACCTCACCGCCGCCTGCTACGATTCTTGCAACAGACTCTGTTACTGCATATACAGCGCCGTGATATGGACTCCAGGATGAAAGGAATGGATCGAATCCATAAGCCATCATTGTTACTGTATCGCTTGATCCGTCAAGAACAGGAAGCTTAGCTATCATGTTCTGAGTCTCTGTAAGCTGATATCTTCCGCCGTAAGGCATCTCAACTGTCGCAGCACCGATTGATGAGTCGAATCTCTCTACAAGACCCTTCTGTGAACATACGTTAAGGTCCTTCATCTCTTCAATGAATGCAGCCTTAACATCGCCGCTTGCAAGTGCTTCGCCAGCCTTATCACATGCAACTTTGTTAAAATAGTTATCTGCCTTTGAAGGAATCTCTACTTCTACGTTAGTCTCCTGATGAGCACCATTTGTGTTAAGGAATGCTCTTGAGATATCTACTATCTTTTTACCTCTCCAGTTAAGTACAAGACGAGGTTCCTTGGTTACTACCGCCACCTTTACAGCTTCAAGGTTTTCTTCTGCTGCATATGCAAGGAACTGATCGACATCCTTAGGATCAACAACTACTGCCATACGCTCCTGAGATTCTGATATAGCAAGCTCTGTTCCATCAAGACCAGCATATTTCTTAGGTACAAGATCAAGATTTACATCAAGACCATCTGCAAGTTCGCCGATTGCTACTGATACGCCGCCTGCACCAAAGTCGTTACACTTCTTGATGATGGATGATACTTCTTTTCTTCTAAAAAGTCTCTGAAGTTTACGCTCTGTAGGAGCATTACCCTTCTGAACCTCAGCTCCGCATGTTGTAAGAGATGCATTGGTGTGAGCCTTGGA
Source organism: Butyrivibrio fibrisolvens (assembly GCF_037113525.1). Taxonomy (NCBI): domain Bacteria; kingdom Bacillati; phylum Bacillota; class Clostridia; order Lachnospirales; family Lachnospiraceae; genus Butyrivibrio; species Butyrivibrio fibrisolvens. Next base: position 3,589,867 of record NZ_CP146963.1, read on the forward strand.
AGATCCTGTAGCACCGCCGATTCCATCACGTCCTGTACGTCCGCCGAGAAGTACGATGATATCACCCGGATCAGAAGACTTACGCATTACGTTAGCCTGAGGAGCAGCACCCATAACAGCACCGATCTCCATTCTCTTAGCTACGTAGTTAGGATGATATACTTCCTTAACATATCCTGTAGCAAGACCGATCTGGTTACCATATGATGAATAACCCTGAGCAGCGCCTCTTACGAGCTTTTTCTGAGAAAGCTTTCCTTTAAGTGTTTCTGATACAGGAACTGTAGGATCTGCAGCACCTGTTACACGCATAGCCTGGTATACATAACCTCTTCCTGAAAGCGGATCACGGATAGCACCGCCAAGACATGTTGCAGCACCACCGAAAGGCTCGATCTCTGTAGGATGGTTATGTGTTTCATTCTTGAAGAATACAAGCCAGTTCTCAGTTGTCTTGCCCTGTCCATAATCAACTTCTACAGGAACAACTACTGTACAAGCATTATTTTCTTCAGACTCTTCCATATCTGTAAGCTTGCCGTCTTTTTTGAGCTTCTTCATACCAACGAGGGCAAGGTCCATAAGGGAGATGAACTTCTCTTTTTTCTTAGCAGGATCAGCGTAAAGCTCATCACGTGCGATAAGATATTCATTGTAAGCATCCTCGATAGGCTTCTTGTAATCGCCTTCGCCGAATGTGATTGTCTTAAGCTCTGTGCCGAATGTTGTATGACGGCAGTGATCAGACCAGTATGTATCAAGAACACGGATCTCTGTAACGGAAGGATCTCTTTTTTCCTCATCATGAAAATAAGTCTGGATCCACTGGAAATCCTTGAATGTCATTGCAAGTCCGAGAGAATCATAAAGCTTTTTGAGCTCATCCTCAGCCATGTCCTTGAATCCGTCAAAAGTCTTAACATCTTCAGGTTCAGGATATGTCTCAACGAGAGTTTCTGCCTTAGTCTCATCGATGATGCGTGAATCAACAGGGTTTACAACGTACTCTTTGATCTTATCAAGCTCTTCATCTGATACGTTACCGATGATGACATATGTATCAGCACTTCTGATGATAGGCTCTTCTTCACCTCTAATGAAACGTACGCACTGCTCTGCAGAATCAGCTCTCTGATCAAACTGTCCCGGAAGTGCCTGCACGCTAAATACGCGCTCACCTTCTTTGACGTCAAAAGACTCTCTGTAAAGTATATCAACAGGAGGCTCTGAAAATACTGTTGTACAAGCCTTCTCAAATACCTCGTCAGATACGTTTTCAACATCGTATCTGATAAGTACACGAACATCCTCACAAGACATGATACCAAGATATCTTCGTATCTCGTGTCGCAGGTCCTTTGCTTTGCCTGCAAAAGGTTTCTTTTTTTCTACATAGACTCTTCTGACCATAATTCTCCTCTTTCTTTTTTAAAAAAATGTGCTCCGAAATTCGAAGCACATTTTCATTAATTATTAATTAGTATATTGATCCACAGGTACAATGCCCTGCAGAACGTAAAACATTTCCTTATCAACAGCCTGTTCAGATATAGAGATAACTGATGCCATAGTCTTAAGTCCTTCCAATACGTATGCAAGATTTCTGGCAAAACCAGCTATATCTTCACACTCAAATTCGCCACTTTCAACACCATCAGAAACGATGGCTTCAATAGTGATGATACAATTATCAAAACGATTCTTTATATAATTATCATCCGGAGATGCACTATGCCCTGAATAATACTCCATAAGCGCGAGACTAAGACCGTCTTTTCTACGCAAAATGAAGCGCTTCTGCTCCTTTAAAAAGGACGCAAATCTATCAGAAGCACTAACTTCAGTAGAAACATTAATGCCCTGGGACAAATCAGATTCACTCTCACCTTCATCTGAAGAAAGAGTACTGCTGTCAGCCGAATTAGAATCCTCAGCTTTAAGAACAGCTAAAAATATATCTTCAACGCTGGAAAAATGAAGATATAATCCTCCACGACTTATGTCACATGCATCTACAATATCCTGCATGGTAACACTTTTAAAGCCTTTTTTAGAAAAAATCTCCCTTGCTTTAGCCAAAATATGCTTTTCAGTTCTGTTTGCCTTGGCTCCCATCTCGCTCCCCACATTAAACAGCATTACTTTAAAGAATAAATTCCTTTAAAGATGAAACATATACGGATCACCTCTCATGATCCCAAAGATCGATAACTTCCTGCATCCTTCTGACAGCATGTTCAAAGATCCCACGCTGAACAGCTTCTGACCACATACTAGCCTTGACCTGACCTCCAAGAACGTACTTGGATAAGATTCGATTAACATCATCGAGCTGCATTATATCTGCATTTGCGATATATTCAAGCTCATCTTTCCAGGTCTTAAGATTTTTCCTGCTATATAAATATACATAATTGCGGTCCATAAGACCGGTAGCCTGCGCATCCTTAACAAAAGAAAGGACTGTCGAATCATATACCGGAAACTGAATGGTTGTATCCATGTTCGATCCACTATAGTTCTGATCGACTGCCTTGTTATCGTTCTCTTTGAACCAACGAAGGTACTTGGAAAGTGTCTCAACCATACCACGATAACGGTTAACAATATCCTGCGGGCTATTTTCGGTTACATCTGCCATGTTTTCACCTCACATCATCTCTCTCAAACAAAGATATGAACAGTTACAAAACAACGCAACTCCGCAATTCTGTAAAATTATAACAACAGTGTCACAAATTGTACAGAGTGCGATTCTCCAAATATTTCATCAATTTTTATGATATTTTTGAACAAACGTTCTAAAACAACTCCTACTATATATTTATCGAGCGATTCACGCTAATAAATAATAGGGATTTGCAGACTTTGCATGGGTAAAGTTGGCAGGTGGGGGACGGATTCCAGAGGATGGGAGCTGATAAATGATTTTGGTGTCATGAAAATTATATTGAATTCAAGGCATGATATCTGGATATTTATATTTTAAGGTCCGAAACTCGCTTCGCTCAAACATGCGGACCCTAAGCAAAATATAAATATCCATCTATCACGCTCTTGAATTTCAATATAATTTTCAAAGACACCAAAATCATTTATCAACTCCCATCCTCAGGAATCCTCAAGGTTCTGGCAATGCTTTACAAGTGCAAAAGCGGAGATTATTTATTTATGCGAGGTCTACAATGGTGAGCATAGCTTTTCTGTAATATTAGTTTCCATTTGGTTTTAAGTTTTATTTATGGTTATTATTTATAATGATTACTATTATAAGCTACTGGATGTTTATATGATAATGATACATAGATTAGATTTAGATTTAGATTTGGGTTTGGGTTGATTCTCTGGTTCAGAATTTTTTATATATTTGACTTATCCTATAATTATATATAGATTATTATGAAGTGGATTTTCAATGATAAAAAAACAAGATACAGTTTGAACGAGTTTGAGTTAATTACTCAAGACTCAACAACCTAGTCTTTTTTAGGATGATATAAAAGGGTTAAGTTATGAAATATTTACGAATGTACATAAAATATACAATAAGATACACACTAAAGCCGCTGTCATTTGTGCCAGCGCTTGTTATGATGTACCTTATTTTCTCTTTTTCAGGTCAAAGCGGTGCTGAGTCAAGTTCCCTTAGCTATGATGTAGGCTTTCATTTCTATGATATTGTCAATAATATCTTCGGGCTTAATCTGTCATCTGCGCAGATAGCCGATTATGCTACGGTCAATCAGTTTTATATAAGGAAAGCGGCCCACATTACAGAATATTTCCTTCTGGCAATGTCTGTTTCTCTTCCATTATATGTTTATAAGATAAGAGGATTTAAGCTTTCAATTCTGGCAACGCTCTTTTGTGTTGTATATGCCTTCCTTGATGAGTATCATCAGTCCTTTTCATACGGTAGATCACCCCAGCTTAGAGATGTAGCTATTGATTCTATCGGCATCGTAGCTGGTGTAATAGTAGTTCGTATCATTGGATTTATTGGAAGAAAGACAGTATTCAGATCCTTGTCAGACGAATACGAAGAACAGGAAGCCGCTTAAGTTCACACCCATCGCAGAAATCACTTATACACTCAAACTTCGCGCTTATGTAATTCACTTAATAACTTAATCATTTTTATAAGTGCGAAGTTGAGTTATAAAGATTTTAATTTACTGCGCAGATATCCAGAATTTCTCTGATATCACCAGATACGACCATCTCAGGCTTATAGCCTTTGAAATATCCGTCTATTACTCGTGACAGTCTGGCGCGCATTTCAATAGCGCTGAGATTATCTGTATTAAGGAATATACTATCAACCTTGCAGGCTGCAGCAATTCCTATGTCGCTTTGAATCTCATTTCCTATCATGACGCAGCTTGTCGTAGTGAGCTTATGCTCATCCAGCAGTTTTTTCATATACTGGGGCTGCGGTTTTTTCATCTGGTTTTCTGAAGATATATAGATTGCATCAAAATATTTGGTCAGCCCTGTTATTTCCAACTCCGGCCTTGTAAAAAGACCTTGGGCGTTGGAAAGAAGGTATATTTTTCCGCCGCTTTTTTTAATAGTATCCAAAGTTTCTTTTACCCCGGGATACAGGCGAAGCTTATCTCTTGACAGCGTCCTGAATATATTGGACAGATCCTTAGCCCACTGGCTATCAGTAAGCTCTTCTTCTGTCATGTCAGCTACAGGGCTGTCCGTATCATGATGTACCGGTGCTTTTATTAAAAGCTTTGCAAAAACTTTCTCAAGCCTAATCTCCGGATAGTTGATAGCTAGCTTATATGCAAGCTCATGCTCCTGTTCCATAACAAAGTCAAAGTACTTCTGCTGCAATTGTTCAGGAGTATAATCTGCTCCATAGCATGAATAAAAGCCTGCTATTTCTTTCCAGAATTCCGGTCTGTTTTCATCTGTGTGTATATCAACCAGTGTTCCATAAAGGTCAAATATAAAATTATCATATTTAAGATTCATAGATGATCCTTTCAATTTAAGCCATTATCTTTGAATATAAATACTCTTATTTATAACCCATTTCTGCTTCATCCATAATTGACCGACCAACTCATTCGTCAAATTTCAAAACACATATGGACTGTCCGGGCATTTCCAAATGTCCGTCTTTAATACTTATCTGCGTATTATCCAGGGTAAGGTATCCTGCAATCTGTAAGTCTTTGTACTCATCTGATGAAAGATCTATCACTGCAACATCGTCAGTTGTATTGTATATAACTATGATTTCTGAAGATACGCTTGATCCGTTCTCATCTTCTCTTGTCCAGGTCTTTCTGATCGCAGCTACTACGCCATCGCACAGATTCTCTTCTTTAGTAATAGTGCCTCTTGCAAGTTCAGGGATACTGTTTCTCATCTTAAGAGCTCTCTTATAATAGCTAAGAAGTGACAGTTCATACTGCAATTGTTCATCTACCGAAGGAAATGCCTGCGCCACGTTATTGTCAGCGCCTTCCGGAATATCACATATACCTTCTGTATCTGAAGCTGACCAGTTCATCGGGAGTCTCTTATTGGGATCATCCTTGCCCTTGCTATTCATTCCAATTTCTTCACCATAGTATATAAACGGGCTTCCACTCATGGTAAGAAGGATTCCGGCTGCCATTTTAAGGTCATTCTCATCATTGTTCAGATTATTAGCAACTCTGACCTGATCATGATTAGTAAGGAAAGGAGCATCTATATATTCCGGATTAACTGAAGAGTATGTGGTTTCGTAATCGATAAGAGCGTTAACAAGGCTGTCAGCACCAGTCTGTCCTCTTGCAGCTTTTTCAATAGTTCCTTCAGCACCTGACACTGGGAAATTGAACATACTCGGAGTCATGCTCTTATAAAAAGCTTTGATAGTAGCTTTATTGGCCCATACTTCTGAAACCATATAGAAATCCGACTTTTTAGTAAGACAATAGTTGTAGATCCAGTTCATGATCTCAATAGTAGAATTCTGATCATCGTCTTCATAATGCATGGCTGCATCCATTCTGTATCCGTCTATTCCATGCTCTATCCAGAAATCCGAAATATCTTCAAATTCTTTTCTCAGATTCTCGTTTTCAAGATTAAGATCCGGCATTTCAGACCAGAACACACCCTCATAGTACCAATCACATCCTGCTACGCTATACCAGGAGTCATTCTTTTTTTCTTTGGAAAAATTGTAATAAGAAACATATGGGCATTCGCTTTCATCAGGTTCTTTGCCATCATCAAGGTTTTTAAGATAGTCACACGCTTCTATAAACCACTGATTCTGAGATGATGAATGGTTCATGACCATATCGATTATTATGTTGATGCCTCTTTTATGGCACTCCTCAACAAGCTTATCAAAGTCTTCCATAGTGCCATATTCAGGATCTATATCCTTATAATCAATAACATCATACTTGTGATAGGTTGGTGATGGCATGATAGGCATAAGCCAGATTCCGTTGATTCCAAGCTCTGTAAGATAGTCAAGCTTAGCTGTTACGCCGTTCAGATCTCCTATACCATCTCCATCAGAATCATAGAATGAGTGTACATAGATCTCATAGTAATTCCTGTAATTATCATCTATGATCTGCACCTTTTCATCTTCTGCCTTCTTATTACAACCGGAAAGCAGATTCACTGCAAATAATAAGCAAAGACATACAACAGCCAGACGTTTTACTTTACTAAAAATATACTTTTTCATAGGTCTATATTCCGTTTCTTTGTATGAAAAGAGGCAGAGACAGACAATTCTGCCTCTGCCTTGTGATAAAGCTGATAAAAATATTTAAATAACCCGATGCATATGGAGTTTTACCATATCTAGATCATCCCTTAACAGCACCGCCTGTTACACCTTCAACATAGTACTTCTGAAGAGCCATGAACAGAGCTGTGATCGGAACTGCGATAAGCACGCCGCCTGCGCAGAATCTTGTGAAATATCCCTGATAGTCGTTAGTGTTAACCCAGTCATAAAGACCAACAGCTACGTTGTAGCTCTTGCTGTAACCAAAAGCGATATATGATGCAAAGATATAGTCACACCATGGTGCCATGAAAGCAACCAGTGCCTGATAGATGATGATAGGCTTTGAAAGAGGAAGAAGCATTGTGAAGAAGATTCTTGCACGTGATGCTCCGTCAATTCTTGCAGCCTCATCAAGTGTCTTCGGAATAGTATCAAAGAAACCTTTACATACATAGTATCCCATACCGGAACTTGCAACACCTACAAGGATAAGTCCAGGGATAGCGCCTGCCTGTGTAAGTCCTACGTTCTTCAAAAGGAAGTACAGACAGATCATAGATAAGAATCCCGGGAACATTCCAAGTATCAGCCAGAACTTCATAAGGAATGTTCTTCCTTTAAATCTTGTACGTGAAAGTGCATAACTTACCATAAGTACAAAACATGTCTGACCAAGTGCGATAAAGAATGCAATGATAAATGTGTTTCCAAACCATCTTACAAAGTTAGAATCTGCTGAGAACAGCCAGCTGTAGCTAGCAAGAGAGAATGTCTTGGGAACAAGATAATCTACCATTCCTCCGCCACCTTCAGAGGGAGCTCGGAAACTCTGCAATACGATACAAACGAATGGAAACAGCCAGATAATACTAAGTATTACTAAAAGTATGTATGCTATAGCATTACCTAAAGCGGTGTGTTGTTTATGTAATTTCTGCTCAGCCATTACTGGAATCCCTCCTCATCTTTAATTGAAGGCAGTCTGTTGTATGCGATAAGAGATGTAACCGCAACAACAATGAATGTAAGAATACCTACGCAGGCTGCTAACCTATAGTTAGTACTGTTAAGAATAAGCTTGTACAGCCATGTTACAAGAAGGTCGGTATAACCTGATCCTCCATACAACTTAAGAGATGTAGGTCCACCTCCTGAAAGGAGATAAATAACATTAAAGTTATTAAGGTTTCCTGTAAATGATGTAAGAAGATATGGTCCTGTTACAAAGAGCATGTATGGCATTGTGATCTTTTTAAACATCTGCCATCTGCTTGCTCCATCAATTCTTGCACTTTCATAAAGGTCAGCAGGAATGTTCATAAGAAGACCAGTTGCCATAAGCATTACATAGGGAACACCAATCCACAGGTTAAGTACTACAATAAGCACTCTTGCTGTCATAGGATGTGCCCAGAAATTATAGGAACGTTCAAAAATTCCCCATTTGATAAAATAAGTATTGATAAGACCATCCGCAGCAAACATCTTAGATACATACAAAAGTGATATAAACTGTGGAATTGCTATAGTCATTACGAAAATAGTACGCCAGAGCTTCTTGAACTTAATGCCCTTTTTGTTGATAAGAAGAGCAAGTGCGATTCCTCCAAAATATGTGGAGAAGGTTGCAAAGAATGCCCAAACAAGTGTCCAGATAAGGATTGTGGTAAAGGTAGATCCCATACCGTTTCCACCGAACTGGAAGAGCTGCTTGAAGTTTTCAAGTCCAACCCATGTAAAAAGCTTACTTGGAGCCTGATGATTAGCATCGTAATTAGTAAACGCAACACATATCATGAATATGATCGGTACAACCATGAATATAAGAACGCCGAGTACCGGTAATGCAAGCAGTGTTGCATGAAATTTCTGATCCAAAAGTGATTTTAAATCCTGAGTTGTTGTAGGAAGACTACCACCTTTTTTGATAATCTCCTGCTCATTCTGATTTTCCTGGATATTAAGTCTCCAGAAGGTTACAAACAAAACGCAAAGTACTGCAGTCAAAACGCCATACAAAAGTATAAGGAACGAATTATCTCCATATGTTGTAAGGAAGGTATTCGGATCCATATGTGTTTCTTCAGTACCAAGTGTAGATAACTTTGAAAGGTTTGAAATACCTTCGGTTGCCATATAAAAAATAAAGGCCACCTGAATAAGAAGGTATGCAAGACCTCTTGCAAATGATTTCCTCATAAGTGGACCAAAGCCCATTATAAGAAATGAAACTCTTGTTTTCCAATCTCCCTCTTTAAAAGTAACACCTATATTCTTTATGTTTCCTGCGATAATTCCAAGCACATTATTACTGTTCTTTTTCATAGAAGCACTCCCGCAAAAACAGGGGAGAGGAAAAGCCTCTCCCCTGAATAATTAACCTGTTAATTTCACAATTATCCAGAAGTATTACTGAATAAGTGATGCGCATGTATCATCGTGTGTCTTAAGCTCTGCCATGAAATCTTCATCTGAAGAATCTACTGTAAGAGTTCCGTTCTCAACGTCTGCGCCAAGAGCACCTGCAAGATCCCACCATTCGCCAGGATACTGACCCTGAGGAATCATGTAAGGCATCTGTTCCTGAAGAGCTGCAAGAGCTACGTTAGCCTTAACTGCGCTGTCTCCCTGTGCTGTAAGGTTTGAAGGGCCCCAACCCTGAGCATTGAATCTCTCAAGCTGAGCATCTGTATCTGTAAGCATCTTAGCAATTTCATAGCACATAGCGAGCTTGCCGCCTTCTGTCTGAGGCTTAACACCAAGGAGCTTGTTTCCTGAGAAACCACTCATGTGGTAAGTCTTACCATCAACACCTTCGAATGAAGGAAGTGCTGCACATGCATAGTTGTCACCAAGCATATCTTCAAGAGCTGCGCTATCCCATGTACCATCGATGATAGCACCAACGTTTGTAGCTTCACCAGCTGAAGAACCATCAACGAATGCCTTAGAAGAAGCAACCTCTGCCATCTCCTTGATAGCTACAAGACCTGCATCAGAAGCATAGTCTGCTGTAACACCTGTGAAGTTACCATCTGCATCTGTTTCGAATGCACATGTGCAACCTGTGCCGAAGAAGAATGAAGCGTTGTACCAAGCTGAATCAACGTCACAGTAGAATCCCTTACCTGCAGCTTCGCAATCAGCGATGATCTGCTCAAGTGATGTAGGATCTGTAACTACTGTACTATCATAATAAAGGAAATATCCGTTATCAGATGTCATAGGGAATGCATAAAGTGTATCGCCTGATGTAGCTGCTCCGATAGCACCTGCATCATTGCTTGATGTAACCCATGATGACATATTGTCGTTAAGAGGCTGAAGAGCACCAGCAGCTACAAGACGTGTAAGCTGATCCTGTGCAAATCCGTAAATATCAGCGCCGCCTGAAACGTCTGTGATCATGTTAGATGCTGCATCGCCTTCACCAACAGCTTCAACTGTGATGTTGCCTGCATATCCTGAATATGCATCGTTAGAAGCGATGAAATCATCAACAAGCTTCTGAGTAAGGTCTACAACGTTCTCAGCAACCCAGATTGTGATCTCGCCTGAACCATAATCGATTGCAGGAGCATCCTGAGCTGTATCAGTTGTATCACCTGATTCTGTTGTATCACCTGATTCTGTCTTATCAGTAGCGTCTGTGTTTTCTGTTTTCTGTGAATTGTCAGTTGTGTTTTCAGATCCGTTGTCGCCACAACCAGCGAGCATAGAAGCAACAAGTGCCTGAGTAAGTAAAACTGTTAAAACTTTCTTTTTCATGTTTCCCTCTCCTTTTTTGACTTTTTATTTAAAGTGTCAGAACACTCCAAATCCTAAAGTTCATACCCAAAACAAAGAAAAATCGAAAATTTCCGAAACTTTCGTTTGACAATTATGTTTTATCACACTTTAGGCATAATTGTCAATATTTCCAGCATCACAATTCTATATTCGTTATTTTTCACAAAGCTTCTCTTCCGCTTTTTAGCATATGTTTCAATTTTTTTCGTTTTTTTTCGCATTATCTTGTTTTTGCTCTTTGTTAACCTTATAATAAATGAAGATATATTAAGAATGATTAGTGCATTTTCGAATTATATTCGGAATTTTAATCACGATGATAAAATCACGAAAATAATACGAATATGTTCTATATGAAAGGATCACATGGCTACCATAAAAGATATTGCCAATAAGCTTGGCATTTCCGTCAGTACCGTATCAAAAGGATTGAACGGTGCCAAAGACATCAGTGCCGCACTCAGGCAGGAAGTTTTAGAAACTGCAGTTGAGATGGGCTATACCGGGCGAAAAACTCAGAGAAGGAGTCAGAAAAGGCTGTGCATCTTTATTGAAAACATGGATTATGAATCCACCAGTCAGTTCGGTTACGATATAGTTCTTGGATTCAGACAGGCAGCATATAAAGAGCAGTGTGAAGTTGTCATCCAACCTGTAAGCCATGAATTTCAGGTTAACGAAAAATATGATACATACATGCTTGGAAACGGATTTTCCGGAGCATTTCTTCTCGGATTTTCTTTGGAAGATCCCTGGATGGAACAGCTGAAGACTACGTCATTTTGCACAGTTCTTCTTGATAACTTTATAGAAAAAAATCCTAACGTTGGATATATATGAACTGATTCAGAAGAAGGAATCGCTCTCGCTATTGAGCATCTGACTAAACTCGGTCATGAAAAGATCGCCTTTCTTGATGGTTCAAGAGGCTCTATGGTTTCAGATCTTCGAATGATTGCATATCTCGACAGCATGACAAGACACAGACTTCCTGTTGATCCCAACCTTGCTGTATACGGATATTTCGTAGCAGAGGCAGCCCACTATCACGTGCCTACATTCCTTGATCTTGGAGCGACTGCTATACTGTGCGGTAACGACCTCATTGCTTCAGGTGTTATAGATGAATGTACACGAAGAGGATATAAGGTTCCGGAAGATATCAGTGTTATTGGTTTTGATGACCTTCCTATTGCAGAGCACCTCAATCCTCCGCTTACTACTGTAAAGCAGGACAGACTCGAACTTGGTAAATGCGGATTCTACATATTAAGAGCGATGACAGAACACATTTCTCTGTCCAAGAATCTGCTCAGACCATCACTTTCTGTCAGATCTTCTACAGCTATCGCAAAGCCAAGACTTGCAAAGCGACATAGTTCAGAAAAAGATTCTGTTCTCAATGTAAACCCTGAGCTGTTTTCACAGTATCAGCAGCACAGAACTATAAGATAATAAATTACAGCCTACATTGGTTACAAAAAACTGTAACTATGTAGGCTTGTTTTATATTTCATTTTTTCTTGTAGCCACATTTGTCGCCACATTTAATAGTAAATTTTAGTGTTTTTGAGTGATTTTTAGTTGAGCTTGGGAATTGGTTTTCAGATCTTAAAACAACAAAAAAAGCTTGAAAACAAACTGTTTTCAAGCTCTTAATGACTAGCAGGGGAAGAGAGATTCGAACTCCCATGAACGGTTTTGGAGACCGTGATACTAGCCATTGTATGATTCCCCTTTATCTCGTCTCTGGCTTTCCGCCGTCAACGAAATAAATTATATCAAAGCGTTTTTATGTATGCAAGCGTTTTTTGCAGCTTTTTTCAAAGAATCGTTATTGCGTATTCTGTATATCTCTATTCTGATTATCTTCTTCCGTAATACCTTCTTCCTGAATGCCTTCATTCAGAATACTTTTATTCAAAATTCCTTCATTCAGATTCCCTTCATCTGGATCTCTTTCATTCAGATTTTCTTCATTCAGATTTTCTTCCTTCAGATTTTCTTCCTCCAGATTTTCTTCCTCCAGATTTTCTTCATTCAGATTTCCTTCATTCAAAATATCCTCATCGCATCCTGAAGTGAGCTAACGCCTATGATATCAAGTCCCTTAGTATCTTTCAGCTTACTCTCATATGCCTTAGGAAGGATTATTGTTTTAAAGCCAAGTTTCTTAGCTTCCATTACCCTTTGCTCTGTCATACTTACGCTTCTTACTTCACCAGAAAGACCAACTTCACCAAAAGCAACTACAGACGAATCGATCGGTTTATTCTTAAAGCTTGATATAACAGCAAGGCAGATGCCAAGATCAAGAGCAGGCTCCTGCAGCTTCATTCCTCCTGCGAGATTTACATAGGCATCACAATCTGCCATCTGAAGACCAACTCTTTTTTCAAGAACCGCCATAAGGAGATTAACTCTGTTATAGTCAGTGCCATTAGCCTGTCTTCTAGGGAATCCAAAGCTTGTACGACACACAAGGGCCTGGATTTCAAGAAGTATAGGTCTTGTGCCTTCTATTGAGCAGGTTACAATACTGCCGCTTGCATCTTCCGGTCTTCCGTCCAGCATGAACTCTGACGGGTTCTGAACTTCAGCAAGGCCGTCTTCGCGCATCTCAAATACGCCGATCTCATTAGTAGATCCGAACCTGTTCTTGACACCTCGAAGTATCCTGTAGGATGCATGTCTGTCACCCTCGAAATACAGCACTGTATCTACCATGTGTTCAAGGACTCTTGGACCTGCAACAGTTCCTTCTTTAGTCACATGGCCCACTATAAATATAGACACGTTCATGCTCTTAGCAATTCTAAGAAGAACAGCCGTAGTCTCTCTGACCTGCGAAACACTACCAGGTGCAGACGTTACGTCCTCATTAAACATAGTCTGAATAGAGTCTATTATCACTATCTCAGGCTTATCTTTAGTTATTACTGATTCTATAGTTGAAAGATTAGTCTCACAAAGGAATTTAAGATTATCTGTAAACTCACCTATACGGTTAGCTCGTAGCTTGATCTGACGAAGCGATTCCTCTCCCGAAATATATAAGATGCTATGTCCATCATCAGACATATTCCTTGCAACCTGAAGAAGAAGGGTTGATTTACCTATACCGGGATCACCGCCGACAAGTGTAAGAGATCCTCTAACAAGACCTCCTCCAAGTACTCTGTTAAGCTCTCCTATATGTGTATCGCTTCTGTCTTCCTGTCCAAGCTCGATCTCGGACAGAGCTTTTGGACTGATAGCTGCAGATGAAGTGGTTCCGGATATTCCACTTCCAAGAGACGCTCTTTTATTCTTAGGTTCAGGCTTAACCATCTCTTCAACCATGGTATTCCACTCATGGCATGAAGGGCACTGTCCCATCCATTTAGACGATTCATATCCACAGTTTTGACAAAAGAACGCTGTTTTGATCTTAGCAGGCATAATCCATTCTCCCAATATTAGTAAATAATAAAACAGCCGAACTTAATTGGCTTGTTTAATACATTATTGAATCTTTAATCCAACAATGTATATTTTAACACATATAAACTTCTATTTTGGACAAAAGAAATTCCAGGCAAACAAAAAGACACAGACATACGTCATTGTATGTCTGTGTCCATAGTATGAAATTTTAACTTTCTTCGACCTGAACTGTCACCGGCTTCCCGGAAAGTTCAACACTGATTGACAGTTTACCGCCAAGACCAGTTGTCATCTTTCCTTCACTGGAGCCATTTATGAGTACGTTATACTCTGTATTGTCCTCCATACCTAAAGTGATCTGTGCGTCTGCGTTACCTTCAACCGTGAATGCCACACCTTTTTCAGTCTCTTTGAAGTGAGTCACTGCCGTTCCTGGAACAGATTCATAGACAAACATATCATTTGCCTCAAGTCTTGTAATGTCCTTAAACGTCTTGACCTTGAGCAAATCTCCGCCGTGCTTGAAGTCTTCAAGCTTCGACTTTGATGGAAGCTCGTAGTTACCAAAGCTGATTGTACCATCAGCTTCTGCCCGCAGCAACTGTTCTACTACAGCCATATGGAACCTCCTATTGGTACGATAAAAAAAGTTTTCAAAGTGCATTATCCCTTTTGGGTAATAACCATTATACCATAAATTTAAACCACAACCGCCTTTTTTGGTCTACCTGGTTTCTTTTTTGTTTTAGAAGATGGAGTCTTTTTTGCAGGTGCCTTTTTTGAAGCTGCCTTAGTCTTCTTTACCGCAGAAGTTTTAGTCTTATTAGATGGTTTAACCTCTTTTTCTGCCTTGCCTGAAAATGTGATCTTTCCATCCTTGATTCCAACAACAACTTCTGTGTCTCTCTTAATATTGCCTTTAAGAAGCTCTTCTGCCATTGAATCTTCAATAACAGTCTGAATAGCACGCTTTAATGGTCTTGCACCCATCTTCTCTTCTGAATACTTATCAACAAGATGTTTCTTAACAGCAGGTGATATCGTAAGCTTAATATTAAGCTGCTCTTTGCATCTCTTTGAAAGTGAATTTGAAAGAAGAGTTACGATCTGTGTCATCTCTTCTGTTGAAAGCTGATGGAATACCATGATCTCATCGATTCGGTTAATGAATTCAGGCTTAAAGAGACGCTTAACCTCATCCATAACGCCGCTCTTCATTGTCTCATAGTCTTTTTTAGCATCAACTTTGGTATCAAAACCAAGCCTCTTAGGAGATACTATCTTCTGAGCACCTACATTGGATGTCATGATAATGATAGTATTCTTGAAACTGACTTTACGTCCCTTAGCATCAGTAATATGGCCATCATCCAGTACCTGAAGAAGGATATTAAATACATCCGGATGAGCCTTTTCGATCTCATCAAAAAGGATAACTGAATATGGATTTCTTCTAACCTTTTCAGAAAGCTGACCTCCATCATCATATCCAACATAACCTGGAGGTGATCCGATCATCTTGGATACACTATGTGGTTCCATATATTCTGACATATCTACGCGGATAAGAGCACTCTCTGATCCGAACATTGCTTCTGCAAGAGCCTTCGAAAGCTCTGTCTTACCAACACCTGTAGGTCCAAGGAAAAGGAATGACCCAATCGGTCTATTAGGATCCTGAAGGCCTACACGTCCTCTTCTGATAGCCTTTGAAACAGCTTCTACTGCTTCAGACTGGCCTATAACCCTCTTATGAAGGGTTGCTTCAAGTTTAAGGAGGCGCTCAGACTCCTTCTCTGCAATCTTCTTAACAGGAATCTTGGTCCAGAGTGCAACAACTTCTGCAACATCATTAGGACCAACAACAACAGATCCTGTCTGCTCCTTGCGCTCATTTGCAGCTTTCATTCTGTTATATTTCTTGATAAGAAGGGCCTGCTGTCTGTTAAGTTCGCCTGCCTGTCTGTAATCTTCACTCTTAAGAGCTTCCTCAACCTGATCATCAAGATCCTTGATTTGACCATCCAGGTCACGCATCTTTGATGTATCGCCCATAGAGTTAAGACGTACTGCTGATGCGGCTTCGTCTATAAGATCGATAGCTTTATCCGGAAGATTTCTATCATTGATATAACGGTTGGAAAGTTCAACCGCTGCTTTTACGGCTTCAGGCAGCACACGAACGTGGTGATGCTCTTCATACTTGTAAAGTATACCATTAAGAATATTGAGAGTCTCTTCTACAGTAGGTTCTTCTATTGTTACAGGCTGGAAACGACGCTCCAGCGCAGCATCCTTCTCAACGTACTTACGATATTCAGAAATAGTGGTAGCTCCGATTATCTGGATCTCTCCTCTTGCAAGAGAAGGCTTTAAGATATTGGAAGCATCGATAGCACCTTCTGCTCCACCTGCTCCAATAAGAGTATGCATCTCATCTACAAAGAGAATGATGTTGCCATCTTCTGCAACTTCATGGATAACCTTTTTGATACGCTCCTCGAACTCACCTCTATACTTGGATCCGGCGATCATACCGGACAAGTCAAGAGTAAGAAGACGCTTACTCTGAACTGTAAAAGGAACATCTCCTGATACGATCCTCTGAGCAAGACCTTCTACAACCGCTGTCTTACCAACACCGGGTTCACCTATAAGACAAGGATTATTCTTGGTTCTTCTAGAGAGGATCTGAATAACACGTTTAATTTCAGATTCACGTCCAATAACGGGATCGAGCTTACCTGCAGCTGCAAGTGCTGTAAGGTCACGGCTGTACTGTGCAAGCGCACTTCCCTTCTTGCGTCCTGACTGACGCTTTCCAAGATCTTCCTTTACAAGATTAGGATCTTCGCCCATTGCAGCAAGTGTTTCTGCATAGAGCTTCTGAACCGGAACATTTAAAGTACTGATAAGTCTGACAGCAACATTCTCGCCATCCTTAATAAGAGCCAGGAGAATATGCTCTGTTCCTGTCTTGGATGCACGGAATCTGTCAGCCTGACGATGTGCTTCATTTAAAACCTGCTGAGCTCTTGGTGAAAAGCCGTCACGGTCCATAGTTGTAACACTTCCGTCCTGAACGATAAGATCTTTAACAAGATCCATGAGACGCTTTTCATCTATTCCATTATCAATTAATATTCTGGATGCAACACTTCCCTCTTCCCTGATAAGTCCAAGCAGAATATGCTCTGTTCCAACATAGTTCAGTTTCAGACTTTTTGAAGCCTTGCGAGCTGTTTTGAGCGCGTTTTCGGCCTTATCTGTAAACTGTGAATTCATATATTTACATTCCCTCCTGCTGTGTATTTTAGTTAAAGATATTATCAGATTCCGCTGTAATCATCGTAAATCTGATCTATAAGATTATGGATCTCATTTCTAGAAATATTCTTACAAAGAGCCCTTGCCAGAACGACTTCAAGCCCTTGTCTTGCCTCTTCAAGCGCCTGCAGCTTATCGATATCTACTGCGATAACGGCACCTTTTCTTCGGTCAATCTTTACAAATCCCTCCTGTTGCAAGATAGAATAAGCTTTATTGACCGTATGCATATTAATACCAATGGTTTCTGCCAATGTCCTGACACTTGGAAGCTGCTCTCCTTCACGGAACTGTGAAGTAGCTATTCCAAGTATTATCTGATTACACAATTGCAGGTAAATGGCATCATCACTGTTAAAATCGATTTCTATCATCATACCTATAACCTCTGTTATATAAATGGTATAACAGGGAGATTATTCATGTCAATAAATATGGCTGGAAGAATTATGAAGCTTTTATTAAATATCGGTTTTTCTATGGCAAATAACAAGACTTTTTCTTTTGTTTTTATGAAAAAAAGAATATAGTTTGATTTTTTCATAAAGAATAAAGAAGCCGGATTGAAATACATTGTTCCAATCCGGCTTATATTAGATACAGGATGTCATCTAGTACCTGTTTTGAAATGCATGGATGCATTTCAAGGTACAGTTAGCGTCTCTTCCCATCATTATCATTATCGAGATCAAGGAATTCAAACTCAAAATCATCGTCATCAGCAAAATTTCTGGATTTACGAGGTGTAGGTCTTGAATTTCTCTCAGGTCTTACAGTAGAACTGTTTTCAACCGGTGGCATTTCTTCCTCAGGAAGAGGTCCTTCCTCGGGATATTCTTCCGGATAACCATCTTCTGGATATCCGTCATCATAACCATCATCGTATCCATCATTTTTTCTTGACTTAAATCTGTCAAAAAGTCCTGGCTTACGAGGTCTTGGTTCATCCTCGTACTGCATGTTATCATCCTCATAATTGCCGCCTTCATCATCATAGTAAAGAAGGTTTCTGAGTCTGATAAACAGGAAGATAACTGCTCCTGCAAGTACAACTACAAGAATTATAAGGATAATATCAAGAACGCTTAATCCTTTTTTAGCACCATATTTCTGAACATAATCATTAGCTGCAAGAACGCCTTCAACACTGTATTTTACAGCATTGCCATCTTTATTCTTAACAAGCTGATATGTTCCATCCTGGTCGATAAATACAAAATAAGCATCATTTGATGAGGTTGCAACTATAGTATTACCACCAGTAGTCTGCTCCTGAGGCACTTCCTGCTGAGTTGTATCACCTTCAGGGTTTTCCTGAGTCTCTGTGTTTTCACCAGTCTCAGTAGTTTCGCCGGTTCCCTCAGTAGTCTCTCCACCTTCAGATGTCTGAGCTGCACCAAGCTGTACAAGGTCTGCACGAATAAATCCCTGAACTCCATTTGAAAGAGTAATGTAATACCACTGCTTGCCTGATGAATCATTAGCTGAACCGGTAACTGTTACTACATCACCAGCTGAAACACTTCCTGCAACAGAATAAGCTGTGCCGGCACCTGAACGTACATTAGCTTTGCTGGTTGTAACAGTAGCTGATGTAGAATCCATAGCTGTAACCTGAGTATCAGGAAGATCCTGAGCTGTCTGTGTGTTATCAGCTGTTGTAGCCTGTGTATTATCTGTTGTTGTGGTCTGAGTCTGTGAAGTATCTTCAACCTGTGTAGAATCTGCAGTATTATTTGCAGATGTATCAACTTCCTGAGGTTCTCCCTTAGCAACAAGGTCTCCTCTTACATAACCAGTGCCGCCAACTACATTAACCTTGTACCAAACCTGTCCATTGGCATCTGTTACTTCAGCAAGGATCTGAACCTGATCTCCGCTCTTAAGACTTCCAACTACTTCGCTAGACGTATCAGTGTTAGAACGAACCTTAGCTGATGAAGCTGTAACAGTTGCATATGTTACTGTCTCTGCATCAGCTATAAATGCACTTCCCATAACAAGTGTCAGGACAGTTGCAAATGCGACTATTAAAGCCACTATTCTCCCACGTTTTCTCTCCATAGTTTACCTCTTTCTTTCTGCCGGACTCGTAAAGCACACAAACTATCAGATCTCATCAAGTGCTTTACCGATGTCATGACGCATATATTTGCCTTCAAAGCTTACAAGCTCTGTAAGCTTATATGCGTTCTCCCTGGCTTCTTTAAGTGTATTACCTTTAGCTGTAATGCCAAGCACTCGGCCTCCATTTGTAACTACACGTCCTTGTTCGTCAAACTTAGTTCCTGCATGGAAACAATATCCGTCTTTCATACCATCAAACGAATCAAGGCCTGAAATAACTTTACCTTTTTCATACTTAACAGGATATCCTTCAGATGCAAGTACTACGCAAACGGCTGCCTTATCTTCAAATTCAAGATCTATTTTATCAAGAGTGCCGTCAATTACAGCATTCATGACATCTATTATATCAGTTTTCATGCGTGGAAGCACGACCTGAGTTTCAGGATCACCAAATCTTGTGTTATATTCAACAACCTTTGGTCCATCAGCTGTCATCATAAGACCAAAGTAGAGCACTCCCTTGAACTCTCTACCTTCAGCTGCCATAGCATCAACAGTCTTCTGATAGATTGTCTCACATGCGATCTTGTTGATCTCTTCTGTATAGAAAGGACTTGGAGAAAATGTACCCATGCCACCTGTGTTAAGGCCTGTGTCTCCATCTCCTGCTCTCTTATGATCCTGAGAAGAACTCATGAGTTTAATATGCTTTCCATCTACGAATGCAAGAACAGATACTTCTCTTCCGGTCATGAATTCCTCGATGACCATCTCATTACCTGCACTTCCAAACTTCTTATCAAGCATGATCTCATCAACGCCGCTAAGCGCCTCTTCGAGATTCTGACAGATAAGAACACCTTTACCAAGAGCAAGTCCGTCAGCCTTTAATACTATAGGGAACTTGGCTTTTGTCTTAAGATATTCCTTAGCCTTATCGGCGTCTGTAAATGTCTCGTAAGATGCTGTTGGAATACTATACTTTTTCATAAGATTTTTTGAAAAAGCTTTACTTCCCTCAATGATAGCAGCATTCTTTCTTGTTCCAAAAACTCTTAGACCCTTTTCTTCAAGGGCATCTACGATTCCTGCACAAAGCGGGTCGTCCTGGCTGCATACAACAAGATCAACGCCATTTTCTTTGGCGAATTCTCCAATTTTATCAAAATCCATTACACCGTATGGTACGCACTCTGCAAGTTTTGCAATACCTGCATTACCTGGTGCACAATAAATCTTATCAACCTGTTTACTTCTGGAAATTGCTTCGACCATCGCATGTTCGCGACCGCCCCCACCGACTACAAGGACTTTCATTAGAATCTCCTCCGATTAAATTATATCCGCGATTTTAGCATATTACAATGCTAATTACAGATCGTTTGAATCATATCCGTCAATTATAACTTTTCTATCTTCAACTTTTACTTTGCCCTGAGCTATTAAATTAATTGCTCTTGGCATGATCTTCCACTCAGCCTGCTCCATTACACGCTTTTGAAGTATCTCGGGTGTATCCCCCTGTTCAACCATAACAGCCTTCTGCAAAATGATCGGACCTGTGTCTGTACCTTCATCAACAAAATGAACGGTTGCTCCTGTAACTCTCACGCCTCTTTCAAGAACCTTTTCATGAACATGGAGTCCATAATAGCCCTGACCACAGAAAGAAGGAATAAGAGCAGGATGTATATTGATGATACGGTTAGGAAATGCTCTTACTATTTCTTTTGGTATAACTACCATGCAACCTGCAAGAACAACAAGATCAGGATTTGCGTTTACAAGTGTATCAAGGAAGTCTTTATTAAATTCTTCTCTTGAAGGATAAGTCTTAGGAGACTTGCAAACTGCCGGGATTCCGGCTTTCTTTGCTCTTTCAAGAGCATATGCATTTGGATTATTTGAAAAGACAAGTACGATCTCGGTATCTTTGATGACACCTGATTCAATGCCATCAATTATCGCCTGAAGGTTGGTTCCTCCCCCTGATACGCATACAGCTATCTTCAGCATAATGTTACACCCTTCTCGCCATCTTCGATTCTGCCTACAACATAAGGTGTCTCGCCTGAAGCCTTAACAGCTTCCATAGTCTTGTCTACATCTGCAGGATCTACGCACAGAACCATACCAAGACCCATGTTGTATGTGTTGTACATCATCTGGTCATCGATATCGCCCTTCTTCTGCATAAGCTTGAAGATTGCAGGTACTTCGTAGCTATCCTTCTCGATAACAGCTCTCTTACCTTCAGGAAGCATACGTGGAACATTTTCATAGAAACCGCCGCCTGTGATGTGGCTGCAGCCCTTAACCTTAACGCCTGCATTCTTAACAGACTTCATCATGTGAACATAGATACGTGTAGGCTCGATAAGTGCTTCACCAAGAGTCTTTCCAAGTTCATCATAGTAAGTATCAAGGCTTTCTTTAGTCATATCAAAAACCTTACGAACAAGTGAGAATCCATTAGAGTGAACACCGCTTGATGCAACGCCGATGAGAACATCACCTGCTTTAATTGTGCTTCCGTCGATAAGATCTTTCTTCTCACATACACCTACAGAGAAACCTGCAAGATCGTACTCATCCTCAGGCATAAGACCTGGATGTTCAGCTGTCTCACCACCAACAAGTGCACAGTCAGCCATCTTACAACCTTCTGCAACACCCTTTACGATAGTAGCGATCTTCTCAGGATAGTTCTTACCACAAGCAATATAATCAAGGAAAAAGAGTGGCTCGCCGCCTGCACAGGCAACGTCGTTAACACACATGGCAACACAGTCGATACCAACAGTATCATGCTTATCCATAAGGAATGCCAATTTGATCTTAGTACCAACACCATCTGTTCCTGATAAAAGAACCGGATTTTCCATGTCCTTAATTGCTGCAAGATCAAATGCTCCGGAGAATCCTCCGATGCCTCCCATTACCTCAGGACGTGTTGTCTGCTTAACATACTTTTTCATTAATTCTACAGACTCATATCCAGCCTCAATATCTACGCCTGCGTTCTTGTAATTCAGTGCCACTTCTTGTTCCTCCTAAAATATACCTTTTAAATATTATTGTTACTCATAGAATAGTTAAGGAATCAAAAACAAATTTTGTTCCTCTGATCAATAGTTCTTGTATCCAACCTTGGAAAGCTTCTCATCTTTTGCAATAACGCTTTCTTTAAGAGAAGCTGAATAGTCTTTTAATCTCTTAAGGAGCTCAGGATCACTTGTTGCAAGGATCTTAGCTGCAAGAATCCCGGCATTAGCGCCCCCGTTGATTGCAACTGTAGCTACAGGAATACCCGTAGGCATCTGTACTATAGAATAAAGAGAATCACGTCCGCCAAGTGATGTTGTATGCATAGGGATTCCTATTACAGGAAGCGGGAAGATTGCTGCGCACATTCCCGGAAGATGAGCTGCCATACCGGCTCCGGCTATGATAACCTTATATCCCTTCTCCTCAGCGCTGTTTGCATAATCAAAAAATTCCTGAGGTTCTCTGTGTGCAGATATAATATGCATCTCATAAGATATTCCAAGTTCTTCGAGAATATCTGCCGCCTTTGCCATGACCGGCATATCAGAATCCGATCCCATTACAATACCAACCTGTGCCATTTGCATTGCTCCTTTTTTAACTATTTAATTCTTTATTTGATACATGCCGCACCTCAAGATAGGAGATCCGGACACGCATAAATATCCCATTACCAAAATGCGATCAAATAGATCCCATCACTGTCAAAAAGACTACTATTAGTATATTAAGAGTGTTGATTATGATTCCCAGAGCCGGGAATATTTTGAAAATCTTTTTTTGCTTCATAGCAAGGATACCAAGTACAAGTCCTGCAATACTATATCCAAATGCAAGGAATACTGCTACACCATACTTGATATCTGCCTGTCCACCGGCATCAAAAGCCGCCTTCACGCATGATACAAGCGCGAAAGCAGCAATTACGCTCAGTATGAAAGACAGGATACCCTTCCTTGGGTGCACATTATCAGTAAAGATATAACGTCTTTTGAACATAAGTGCACGCAAACGGAAGTGTTTTTTCTTTTTCTTTTTGTGTTTATGTGCGTGGTAAGTCTCTCCGGTATCCTTCGCCCATGGATTCTTATTCCATGGTTTCTGACCCCACGGTTCTACTCTGTTACTCAAAATAAAATCTTCTTACGTCCGCCAAGGAGTTTTGCGCCACTTACGATGAGAAGCACTCCTGCAGCTACTCCTGCTATTATTGATACAATACCGAATACGATATTTAAAGCTCCGGTACTACCCATAAGCTTATATGTCTTTTCTTCCATATATAAAGCCTCCTTTACTTACGACTTCAATATAGTTAATTATCATGCTTTGACAGCACCATATTCCTTATAGTACTCATCAATTTTCTTTTTAATATCTTTGGTAAGGATCACTTCGCCATCAATAGGTCTGTTGTAAAGATACTCAACAACATCAGACATTGTTACGATAGCATGTGTACCAAAACCATACTTTTCATGAATTTCGTCAAGTGCTGACATGTCAGATTCAAGACCTTTTTCTTCACGATTAAGTGATACCATAAGACCAACTACATCAACATCGTCAGCCTGAGCCTGGATAATAGGATATGTCTCTTCGATAGACTTACCTGATGTAGTTACATCTTCGATAATAAGAACGCGGTCTCCGTTCTTGATCTTACTTCCAAGAAGGATTCCCTTATCACCATGATCCTTTATTTCTTTACGATTTGAACAATACTTGATATCTCTGCCATAGAGCTGACTGATTGCTGCACAGGTTGATACAGCAAGCGGAATTCCTTTGTAAGCAGGTCCGAATAAAATGTCAAATTCAAGGCCGAAAGTTTCATGAATAGCTCTTGCATAGAACTCACCAAGCTTTCTGAGCTGGGTTCCTGTTACATATGCTCCGGCATTCATAAAGAACGGAGACTTTCTTCCACTCTTAAGTGTGAAGTCGCCAAATTTCAGGACATTACTGTCCACCATGAAATTAATAAACTCTTCCTTGTACTTTTCCATGTAATCTATCCCCTGTGTTATATTATTTCCGCAAATTGTGCGGTTGATCACAAAATCATTTGATAGCAGAATTTATATCTTCTTTCATATCAAACACGGCTGCTCTTGCTGCTTCTCCAACATTGTCACCGAATTTCTGATACTTCTCGTTCTGCCATGCAGCAATGATTCCTCTTGATGAGTTAACGATAGCGCCAAGACCATCTTTATTAAAGAAGCCTTTAAGGTCGCTTCCCTTACCACCCTGCGCTCCGTATCCCGGAACAAGGATAAAGGCATGAGGCATGATACTGCGGAGTTTAGCGCCCATTTCAGGATATGTTGCACCAACAACTGCGCCTACATTAGAGTAATCACCTTCCATAGAGCTTTGACCCCACTCTTCAACCTTGGCACCTACGTGCTCATATAAAGGCTTACCATCTATTAATCTGTCCTGGAATTCGCCACTTGAAGGATTAGATGTTTTGACAAGGACAAAGATTCCCTTGTCTTCAGAATTACATACATCTATAAATGGCTTAACACCGTCACTTCCCAAATAAGGGTTGACTGTTGCGAAATCTTCGTTGAAACCTGAAAATCTGTTTGAACCAATTGTTACACTACCTAAATGTCCGATAGCATAAGACTCTGAAGTAGAGCCAATATCGCCTCTTTTTATATCACCGATAACAAGGAGACCTTTTTCATGGCAATAATCGACTGTTTTTTTGAAGGCAATAAGACCGTCTATGCCAAGCTGTTCATACATGGCGATCTGTGGCTTAACAGCCGGGATCACATCATAAACGGAATCTACTATTTCCTTATTGAACTGCCAAAGTGCATCAGCAGCACCTTCGGGCGTCTGTCCAAACTCTTTAAAAGAACTTTCCTTAATTCGATCCGGAATCATTGATAGCTTCGGATCCAGACCCACCACAATGGGTGCATCAGTCTTTTGGATAGCTGATATCAGCTTCTGAATCATGAATACTGTCCCCTTTTTCTCATTATTAAACAAGGTACATGACCTTAAACAGTTTATATAATATCATAGAATTTCTAAATGTCACACTATTTGTTTATAAAACAACAATATTTTTTTGCAACATGTTTTTTAGCATATATTAATCTATGATGACTCACCAAAATGCAATAGAAAAACCGTATTGCAGCTTGCTAACAACACGGTTTTATACGCTATTAAGAGAAATGATCATCTCTGCCGCTTCAACAATGCCAGTACCCGAATCCATGGAACACTTCTGAAGATAATGATGTGCTTCCGGTTCTGTCATTTTATGTCTTTCCATAAGAAGTTCTTTTGCTTTTCTTATAGTTTCTTTCTCTTTTTCGGTGCGTTCTCTTTTATTATTTTCTCTGGATTTTCTTCTCTTCCTGCTGACGCCTTCCAGCATCATATTAAGGGTCGACACAAGAACATCCGTCTGAAGAGGTGTCTGAAGTGATATCACATTCTCCGGAAGGTCTACTTCCTCAAGCTTTGAAGGGGATGCAATAAGAAGCATCTGAAAATAGGATGGCAGGTCAGCAGCAAGCTCTTCGCAGATCATGTCTCCAAGTCTGTATCCACAGACTATAACACCATTGCCAAGATTTTCCATTGCTGTCAGGGCCTGCGCTCCTGAATTACAGACAGCTGCAACATTAAAGCCTCTTCGGACCAATATATTTTTAAAATTCCCCGAATCTGTATCCTTTGCAAATGCAACAACTACGTTAGCCATATATCAGTATTTCCCAAGATATTCGTTCATTTCCCACTGGGTTACACAGCTTCTGAATCTCTTCCACTCGCCTTCCTTGGCTTCAAGGAACTTAAAACAGACATCTTCTCCAAGTACATCTTTGATCAAATCATCATTCTTAAATGCATTAATTGCCTGACCAAGTGTCTGCGGAAGTGTCTTAAACTGATCTTTAGCATCATAATCATCGGCATGCTGCATAGAGAGCTGCTTCGGAGGCAGCATATTCTTTTCTATTCCATCAAGACCTGCAGCTATGCAAAGAGCGATTGCAAGATATGGATTACATGTTGCATCAGGGTTTCTTAACTCTATCTGAGTCTTATTACCTCTTTTATAAGGAATGCGGATAAGTGATGTACGGTTAGCACTTGATGCAGTCCAGGTCATATTTACAGGCGCATCATATCCGGGAACAAGGCGCTTATAAGAGTTGATGAGAGGATTGGTCACAAGACTGATTCCTTCCATGTGCTCAAGAAGACCTGCTATAAAAGCGTATGCCTTCTTGGAAAGGCCAAGTTCATCACTGCTATCTGTAAAAATATTAGTACCGTCATTATCAAAAGCAGAAAAGCTGATATGCATTCCTGAACCATTAACACCTTCAAGGGGCTTGGGCATGAATGTTGCATAGTAGCCGTGCTTTCTTGCTATAGTCTTAACGGCCATCTTGAAAGTCTGTATCATATCAGCGATACGGCTTGCTTCATCACATTCAAAATCGATCTCATGCTGGGCAGGTGCGATCTCATGATGAGATGAAAGAATATTAAAGTTCATGTCTTCAAGGTTGAGAATGATATCACGTCTGACATTCTCTCCCATGTCTGCTGGAGCAACATCAAAATAGCCTGCTGTTTCTTTTGTTTCAGGAACAGGATTTCCTGAATCGTCACATCCAAAAAGGAAGAATTCTATTTCAGGATTAACCTTAAAAGAAATACCCATTTCTTCGGCTTTTTTCAGAACTTTTCTGAGGATATTACGTGGATCACCTTCGAAAGGCTTTCTGTCAAGCGTATATACATCGCAGAACATTCTGGCAACCTTACCTGACTGAGGTCTCCATGGATATATTTCAAATGAATCAAGATCCGGATACAGATACATCTCACTTTCATGTTTACGTACAAATCCCTCTACTGCAGATCCGTCAAAAGTAAGTTCTCTGTCGAGAGCCACTTCAAGCTGGGAAGGTGTAATAGCAATGTTTTTGGGATTTCCAAATATATCGCAGAACTGAAGTCTTATAAAAGCCACGTCCTCATCTTCTACAATACGAAATATATCTTCTCTGGTATACTTAGTCATTTCTTTTATCCTTTCTGACCATTCAAAGGTATTAGATACAAATAAAAAAAGGCAAGGAGACCGAATAAATATCGGCGCCCTTGCCTTTATATTATGATACTATACCCACTAACTTCAATATTTTCAAGTAGGTTTTTTCAAAAATCAGATTTATTTACCTGCATAAGGTACTACAGATCCCTTATACTGCTCTTCGATCCATGCTGTAACTTCATCAGATTTAAGAACTTCAACTAAAGCTACGATTCCGGGATTTGACTCATTGCCTTCTTTTACAGCGATTACGTTAACATACTTCTCTGCAGCTTCTGAATCCTGAGCTTCGTATGCAAGTGCATCAGTTGCAACAGTGAATCCTGCTTCCATAGCGTAGTTACCATTCATTACTGCATAGCTTACGCTGTCAAGCTGGTGAGGAACCTGAGCTGCCTCAACTTCAACGATAGTAAGGTTGTAAGGGTTCTCTACAATGTTATTAACTGTAGCTGTAAGACCAGCGCCATCCTCGAGCTTAATAAGGTCATTAGCTTCAAGAAGAAGGAGTGCTCTTGCTTCGTTAGTTGTATCATTAGGGATTGCGATAGTATCACCATCAGCGATCTCATCAAGGCTCTTCTTGGTTCCGCCATAGATTCCGAATGGCTCATAGTGGATTCCGCCTGCGCTTACAAGCTTTGTTCCGTTCTGCTCATTGAAATCATTAAGGTATGTAATGTGCTGGAAGTAGTTAGCATCAAACTCGCCGCCATCTACTACATTGTTAGGCTGAACATAATCTTCGAATACAGTAACTTCAACTTTGTATCCCTTAGCTGCAAGAGCGTTTGTAACTACTTCGCTCTCAAGGATCTCAGCGTGTGGAACAGATGTAGCTGCAACTGTGATAACTTCAAGGTCGCCAGCACTTTCCTGTGCACCTGTGTTCTGAGTGTTATCAGAAGTATTATTGCCGGCATCTTTGCCGCAGCCTGTTATAGCGCTAATAGCAAGTACAGATGTGAGTAATGTTGCAAACAGTTTCTTTTTCATAATAATTCCTCCATAATATTTATTTATCCTCAGATACTTAAAGTGTATCAAACTTTTTAAAGGTATAGTTATTTAGTAATTCTCTTATCAAGGCGCTTACTTAGCCACATTCCAAATGCCTGCATTATCTGAACCATAATAACCAGAAGCGCAACAGTAACTACCATAACTCCTGTCTGATATCTGTAATAGCCGTACTGAATCGCTACATCACCAAGACCGCCGCCACCTACAGATCCTGCCATAGCAGAATAACCAAGGATAGTAGCAAGAGCGATGGTAGCTCCTACAAGAAGAGAAGATCTGGCTTCTGATACCATGACTCTCCATACTATCGTCCAGTTTGAAGCGCCCATACTCTGCGCAGCTTCTATTACTCCGTGATCAACCTCCATAAGAGAAGATTCAACCATTCTGGCAATAAAGGGAGCCGCTGCAAATACAAGCGGTACTATAGTAGCTTCTGCTCCCCAGGTCTTGCCGACAATCTGCTTGGTGATCGGCATGATAAGGATCAGCAGGATAAGAAACGGTATACTTCTTACTATATTAACTATTACATCAAGAAATCTATAGATATGTCTGTTGGGTCTAAGTCCATTCTCAGACGTAATAACAAGGCATATACCAATCGGTATACCAATTACATAGGCAAGTGCCGTTGATACAAAGACCATGTAAAGAGTGATTCCGGTATTTTGTGAAAGAAGAGCGCCGTATTTGTCAAAAAAATCAGCGACGTTCATTGGTATTTCCGGAATTGCCCTGATAATACCAGTAAAAAATTCTAATATATCTGCAATAACATTCATCAGTCATTCACCTCCTCAAATTCTTTCATAGAAGAAAGTTCCTGAACTTCCAGCCTTCTGTCCTTAAGATACTGGATCATCTGACCTCTTAAGGCTTCATCATCAGGAAGCTGAAGTACCATCTGTCCCTGTGCAATTCCGCCAATATCTCTTGTATTAGCGAACATGATATTCACAGGTGACTGAAATTTAAGAACCATGTTAGCAACAACTGGTTCATATGAGGAGTTTTCTGTAAATACTATTCTGACAAGGTGATCGCCTTTCATCTCAGGTACTTCACCTGAGCCTGATGAAAGGACAAGTCGCATAGCCGCATCGGACTGAGGATTATTAAATACATCCAGTACATTTCCAACTTCAGCTACTACGCCCCTGTCAATAATAGCTACCTTATTACAGATTTCCTGAACTACTGACATTGCGTGAGTGATAATGACTATCGTAATGCCATGAGTTTCATTGATCTTCTTTAAAAGAGTCAGAACCTCGCTTGTAGTCTTAGGGTCAAGAGCACTTGTTGCTTCATCACAAAGAAGTATCCTTGGATTATTTGCAAGAGCTCTTGCAATAGCAACTCGCTGCTGCTGACCGCCTGAAAGCTGAGCTGGATAAGCAAAAGCTTTATCCTCAAGACCAACTTCTTTAAGAAGTTCCTTAGCCCTTTCTCTTGCCTTATGATGTGGCACCTTATTGATCCTCATAGGAAAGCACACATTATCAATTACTGTACTTTGCATAAGAAGATTAAAGTGCTGGAATATCATAGCAACATCCTGCCTCTGAGCACGAAGCTGCCTGTCTGTCATCTTCCCAAGGCTCTTTCCATCTATAAAGACATCGCCTTTTGTAGGCCTTTCAAGGAAATTAAGGCATCTTACAAGTGTTGACTTTCCCGCTCCACTCATGCCAATGATGCCGAATATATCGCCTTTTTCAATGTCGAGGCTTATATTCTTTAGAGCTTCTACGGTATTGTCTTTGGTCTTAAAGATCTTGCTGACTTTTTCGACCCTAATTAAAGGTTGTGACATGATTCATTCCATCCCTATATGTATATTTTCAAGAGACGAAATGAATCTGTCTCTTGAATTATTTTGCTGCAAAAAGAGGTGTAGAAAGATATCTGTCTCCTGAATCAGGAAGCAGAACTACTATATTCTTACCCTTTGCTTCAGGTCTTAAAGCAACCTGCTTAGCAGCCCAGAGTGCTGCACCTGAAGAAATACCAACCATGATTCCTTCATCTTTTGCAAATGCTCTGCCTGTTTCAAATGCGTTCTCGTTAGGAACTCTGATTATTTCATCAAAAATCTCTGTATTAAGAACAGAAGGAACAAAGCCGGCACCAATACCCTGGATCTTATGTGGTCCTGGCTTCTCTCCGGAAAGAACTGCGGAAGTATCCGGTTCTACTGCAATGATCTTAACATCTGGATTCTTGCTCTTTAAGAATTCACCTACACCTGTAAGTGTACCACCTGTACCTACACCAGCTACAAAATAGTCAACCTGTCCGTCTGTATCTTCCCAGATCTCAGGTCCTGTTGTAGTTCTGTGAGCTGTTGCATTAGCTGGGTTATCAAACTGTGCAAGGATTATAGAATTAGGAATCTCCTTGTGAAGTTCCTCTGCCTTGGCGATCGCACCCTTCATACCCTGAACACCGTCAGTAAGTACGAGTTCAGCACCATATGCCTGAAGGATCGTACGTCTTTCAACACTCATTGTATCAGGAAGTGTAAGGATAGCCTTGTAGCCTCTTGCAGCTGCTACAGAAGCAATACCAATACCTGTATTACCTGAAGTAGGCTCAATGATTGTTGCGCCTGGTTTAATCTTACCGCTCTTTTCAGCATCTACTATCATAGCATATGCTACACGATCTTTCACGCTTCCGGCAGGATTGAGGTATTCAAGCTTTGCAATGATCTTTGCATCCTTGACGTTCTCTGCATTCTGGAAGTTTACAAGTTCAAGAAGTGGTGTGTGTCCGATAAGTTCTGTTGCTGATTTTTTGATGTTAGCCATAATACTTTACTCCCTTCGACTCTTTTATAATCTGATTATGTTCTTTCATACTATTCATACTTGTTCAGTAGGATTATGAAATAATAATACTATCGACCCTATTCCATGTCAATAGTTTTTTTCTATAACTTATTTTTATTTTCAAATCGGCTATAGAAGCACATCCCGGCAATCTACTAAAACATTCCAAAAAGTCAAGCCTTAACCTGAAATTTCTATATGCTATACTACTTGCAGGGAGATTTTTTATATTCGATGGAGGAGCCTTAAAGGGTTATTGGGATATGAAAAAATTAACAGAGGGAACTGTAACCAAGTACATTAATTATTCAGACAGATCAGGTCAGCACAGCCTTCCTGTCAGTGTTATCCGTTCAAAAAGAAAAACCGGCTTTGTAATAGTCAATACCGATGGTAGCGCAGAACTTAGAATCCCGCTTCGCACAAGTGACTCTGCAGTCAATGATATGCTGGAAGGTCGTGCTCAGTGGATCGTAGACAAGCACAAAGAGATGGTCATCAAAGAGAAGAAGCTCAAGGACTTAAAGCCCAATCTCACTGAGACGCAGCGAGCCTTAATGGAGAAGAGGTACAAGAAAGCCGCTTCTGACTTTTTTCCACTTCGAGTTCAGCACTTTGAGAAGATCATGGGTGTTCATCACAAGAAGATAGCCATCAGAGACCAAAAGACAAGGTGGGGCTCCTGCTCTTCAAGCGGAACTTTATCCTTCAACTGGAGACTTATCATGGCACCGCCGGAAGTTCTTGATTATGTTGTAGTTCATGAACTTGCACATTTTACCCATATGGATCATTCCAAGGCTTTCTGGGCTACGGTAGAAAGTGTGCTTCCTGATTACGAGAAGCATCGCAAATGGCTCAATGAACACGGCCAGGAATTACGAGTATAATAATACCCCTGCAGCATATCACAGCTGCAGGGGTTATTTTTATCTGCATATCACTATTCAAAATGTTTTTCGGGTATTTTCACAATCACTTTCATATCAGAATTTAATTCCAAATACAGCCCTTTGCAAAAACTCAGCTACAGGTCCGATATATTCTTCTGACTTAGTAATCATTGAATATATAATCCGACTCTCATCAATCGAAGGGTCGATCTTTTTAATACACAAAGCAAACTTATCTCTAATGCCCTTTACTCCAAACAAAGGTCCGCTTAGAATGATATTTTCCGGAGCGCAAATAGCACAGGCATTAGCTATTGCCAAAGCAAAAAACGAAATAGCTTTTTCAATTTCTTTATTCTGCTCCTTAACAGCCTTTTCAAATGCTTCTTCAATTTCTTCTATTTCAAATGGGACAATACTTTTCATTTTCTGATAAGATGCTACAGTTTCAAGGCATCCTCTTTTGCCACAACTGCAGATATCTCCATCAGGATCAACTATCATATGACCGATTCCCGCAACCTTTCGGTCTTTATTTTCATATACTTCGCCATTAATAACAATAGCGCCGCCAATATCCTGCCCCCACTTAACTGCCAAAAGATTTTTCTTGTTTCTTCCCTCTCCAAGAAGTAATACAGCTCTCGCAAAAGCACTGACATCATTTTGAATGATAACAGGTAATCCCAACTCATTACTAAGTATAGAGCACACCTCAACAGGTCTGTTCCACATTCCGATCGAATCTACAGATATGCCTTTATCTATATCAACGATTCCAGGGATACCGACACTAACGCCTTTGATCTTATCCTTTATAGAAGCATGACCCTTATCTGCAAGATCCTTACAGGCACCGGCAATGATCTTAAGAAAAGCTTCCGGCTCCATCTCGTAATCTGTAGTAACCTTATCCATAGCTACTGCATTACCATTAATATCTGTTAACACAATGAAAGTTTTAAAACGCTCTATATTAATTGAATAAAGAAATATGTTTTCATAATTCATAGAAAGCAGTACTTTCCTTCTTCCGGCGCCCTTCTTTCTTCCGGTAGTACCTACTTCAACTATGATCCCGTCCCTGATAAGAGGGCTTATGATCTGAGTAACTGCAGCCGGTGTAAGACCACATTCTGCAGCTATATCTACCCTTGATGCAGTCTTATGTTCACAAATGTATTGAATGATCATGGCCCTGTTATAAGCTTTAACCTGCTCCATATTAATGCCTGACTGTATCATATATACTCTCCCTCTTGTTTTTATAATATAAGTATACAAAAAGACACTTCAATATTTCAAACTATCTATTTATTTAATTATAATACACATGAAAAAAACAGAAAATAATTATCTTATAGTTCTTCAACAAAGCTGATATATTCATATTCTCTCAGCTTATCTATAAATCCCGGTCTGTCCTTGATATTACCAATACCAACTCTCACTATTGCTATCGGACCCTGCCCCTTTATATCACTTTTATTGACATTGAGTTCATAGATATTGATCTCTTTTTTATGCATTTCCTCAATGAATAATCTGACACTTTTAGTATTCTCAAATTCAATATATAGCTCAAAATCCCTGGCGTACATATGAATCCTGTTATCTACAAGATTTAAAACTCTTAATGTGAAAATTATGAATAAAAAGGCTATTGTTGCACCCTCAATAAAGCCAATACCTACAGCAAGACCTACGCAGGCACATACCCACAAGCCAGCAGCTGTTGTAAGCCCTCTGACCTGATTCTTACCGGTCACTAAGATAGTACCAACTCCAAGAAAACCGACACCACTTATAACCTGTGCACCAAGTCTGTTAATATCTCCATTAACTCCCTGAAAAGCCATACTTACATACTGACTTGTAGTACTTACCATACATGCACCAAGACATACCAGAACATGGGTTTTGATACCCGCAGATCTGTTCTTCATCTCTCTGTCTATACCAATAGTCGTACCTACTATAGTAGAAAATATAAACCTTATCGTAATACCAAGGATCGTAAAGCCATGTGCAACATCTAATAGCTGTGTCCAAAATGCCATATACAAACTCCTTGAAAAGAAATAATTGCAATCGAGTAGGCTGACTCCTACTCGATTTCGCACACGAACATTCCGCACTTCGTGCTCCATGTTCTTACAACCGGCAAATGAATTTGTATGCAAGCATCCATTCGCTTGCCGGTCTTGTGCAACAAAAAATGTTGAGGCCGATTATTAAGGCCCCAACATCATAATATCATATATTACCACCAAAGCACATCATTATCTGTATCAATCTTATCAAGCCATCCATCATGGACCAGTTCAATAAAAGCTTCTGCCAGTTCAGGATTAAACTGAGTTCCCTCACCTTTTCTTATCTCCATAAGGCAATCTTCCAAATCCATCCTTTTCCTGTAAGGTCTTGTTGAATACATAGCATCAAAAGCATCTGCAACAGATATTATCTGTGCTATCTTTGGAATTGCTTCGCCCTTAAGACCCTCCGGATAACCTGTTCCATCATATTTTTCATGATGGTAGCCCGCTCCAAGGGCTATCTCAGGAAGTGAATCTATCTCCTGCAAAATTTCTTTTCCCAAAGAAGCATGTTCCTTAACAATAGAATACTCATTATCATCAAGACATTCAGGCTTATGAAGAATCCGGCTCGGCACTGCTATCTTTCCTATATCATGCAAAAGCGCTATATTATAAACCTTCTGTGCAAGCGCCTCTGAATATCCGATCTTTCTTGCAAGCTTACGTGAATACTCTGCAACCCTGAACGAATGTCCGCTGGTATATTCGTCTTTTTTATCGATCATCTGGGCAAACGCCATTATCATCTGGTCGAAAATCTTCTGTATAGCAAATCGCTGTGCTTTCTCTTTGGCGATCTTGCGCTCTGACTGAAGTACCAGTATAACCAGGATTATCAGGAACACAATGATCAAAAAGGCTATACCAATCTCTGAATTATCTTTCAAAAAATCCTTGAGACCGTATTTATAAAGATTGTCAGAATAGCGCGATGCTGTATTAAGAACATAGTCTTCATCCAGCACGCTCAAGCCTCTGTTGATCAGTTTCAAAAGCCCCTTGTTACCTATCTCGATACCAAAACATAAATCATCCTTACCAATAAGCTGTGTTGCAGAAAGGCCATGGTACTTACTGTTTCTAAGAAGATTATATGCTCTGAGACCATTAAGGATAGTTCCGTCAACTTCATCTTTCTGAACCGCTTCCATACAGGCATCTACAGAATCATAAAACTTAAGCTGTGCATCAGGAAAGGCTGCTATAGTATAGTAATACTGCAATCCGGAATTCATATATACAGCTAACGTCTTTACAGAGCTGCTATCATAATCACCCTTGTATACAAGTTCATTATTGGTTGATACCAAAGGACTGGACTGGTAGATACCATTCTCTTCTGAATAGAAAAGACTTCCTTCCACAGGAAATGCCAGGTCGATCGCCCCACTGTTCATGTCAGACAACATCTCATCATAAGATTTATATCCATGATAAGTAACTTCTATATCCTCAAGGTTAAGTGCACCAAGTATCATAGGTATGACATCTTTAACCACACCGGTAACATTACCCTCAGAATCTGTGGCGCAGTATGGAAGAAAATCCTCTATATATCCCACATCAAGAGTTTTGTTAGCTGCGATCCACTCTTTTTCCGAGCCTGAAAATGCAAGACTTGAAACACTGCCTGAAAAGTACTTATTCCTAAGACTGTTGATATAGTTAGGTTCTTCTATTGCAAGGAGATTCTGTGCCTGATTAAGCGTAAAAAGAAGATCCGGTCTGTTTATATTTACACACAGGTAATAATCTGTAGTTCCAAAACTGCAAAGTACTTCTATGCCCTCTCTGCTATAGGTTCCGCTTCCTTCTACAGCTGCAATATCCAACTGACTA
The DNA here is from genome assembly GCF_037113525.1 of Butyrivibrio fibrisolvens. NCBI lineage: Bacteria > Bacillati > Bacillota > Clostridia > Lachnospirales > Lachnospiraceae > Butyrivibrio > Butyrivibrio fibrisolvens. The sequence continues at coordinate 3,626,094 of NZ_CP146963.1, forward strand.
TTTTCAAAATCTTCAAAAAGAGAAGCATAATCATCATAGGTAATGATATCCGCACTTACCTTTTGTTCAAAAAGATAATCGCTTAGTGCATTGACCATAGCGCTGTCTAATATACCGATCTTTTTGCCTTCAAAAGAAGCCGGATTGGAAGATATACTATCATCAGTATCATGCTTGATAAGACTATACAGTTCACTTCCCATTGCCAGATCAGGATAAGCTATGACACCTACTCTGTCATCAAGCATGGCAATACCGGCAAGCAGGTCTATCTGTCCATCAACAAGCTGCTTGTACAGTTCATTGTATGTACCATATACATACTCATATTCCCAACCGGTATATTCGGATAATTTGCGATAGTATTCATATGCGTACCCGGATTTGACAGCACCCTCACTGGCACCTTCCTGAAAGATCTCATTTTCATAGTAGCCCACACGTACGACTTCCTTTTCTTTCGCATGGACCGGAACTACATTAAGTGAGCATATCCCGATAAATAGACATATAAGAAATATCAGATTTTCTTTTTTTATCACTCCCTGTAACATCCTTGAATCACTACTCCCCTAAACAAATCCTGATCTGTCAACCCAAAAAGAGCTCACCGATGTAAGCTCTTACACAAAGAGATTTTATACTTCATTCTGATAAAAAACAATTCAAATTTTCATTTTATTATAGCTTTTGGAGATTATGATTACTTCGCACCTAATGCGAAATATTAGTAAAATAATGTTTTATTCTCTGATATTTTTGAGTATCTCGACTGTTTCTATGTCATCACTGGTAAGCTTCATATTGGAGATATATTCTCCTCCATCAGGATCTGTAACCTTGATCTCGATTATAGTTCCTTCCCTTATAGCTCCCTGTGTTACGCTTCCAAGAAAAGCCTGAAATTTAGGATGCTGTGTTCTGAATATATTAAGTCTCTGCATCAGTTTCATTATATTTGCCGGATTCATTCCCATGGTTTTATAACTCCTCAAATCTTTTTCTCATCATAATTATCAAGGAAAGAATGTCTCTTGCCGTCAGGTGTCTTATATCCCATTATGGCATTGATGTGAACATTCTCTACGCTTCTGAAAATATTACTTTCTATATAAGGGCTCTTTTGTCTGAGCTCTTTGATAAGTCCCTTGATCTCGCCTCTCTTAGAACCCTGCTCAGTACCACCACAGCTTGCACAGCTCTCTGTAAGCCTGCACGCACACTGGATGAAGTGAAGTTCATTATGATCACGCCATTTAATTATATCCTCTTCTCTTATAAGGTAAAGAGGTCTTATAAGCTCCATGCCTTCAAAGTTTGTAGAGTGGAGCTTTGGCATCATAGTCTGAACCTGGCCTGAGTAAAGCATTCCCATAAGGATAGTCTCGATAACATCATCATAGTGATGACCAAGTGCGATCTTGTTGCATCCAAGCTCTTTTGCTTTCTGATAAAGAGCTCCTCTTCTCATGCGGGCACAAAGATAGCATGGGCTTCCTGCCTTGGCGATATCATCTTTGGCAACTATATTGTAGATCTCCGAACGGAATACTGTGATCGGAACCTGCATGAGCTTTGCATTATTAAGGATCGTCTGATAATTGATATCGTTGTAGCCAGGGTTCATAACAAGGTACACAACTTCAAAGTTCTGCTTGCCATGCCTGTGAAGCTCCTGAAAAAGCTTGGCCATAAGCATAGAGTCCTTACCGCCTGAGATGCAGACTGCTATCTTATCGCCATCCTGTATCAGATCATAGATATTTATAGCCTTGGTAAACTGACTCCAGATATCTTTTCTGAATTTCTTGATAAGACTGTGCTCTATATCCTTGCAACGCTTTTCTGATGCTTCGCCATCCTTCATGAACATCTCGAGCTTTATACGAAGCCATGAATAATAGCCGCCTTCAACGCTGTATATCTCATACCCTTCTTCGGAAAGGATATCTGCTATATCTTCAGAATTACGTCCTGAATAGCACAAAAGATAAATAGGCTTGTCTTTAGGAAGCTCATCTTTATGTTCCATAAAGTCTTCCCAAAAGATATTGATCGCATCAGGATATGTTTCCTTGTCATAATCTTCCTTACTGCGAACGTCGATAACAAGCTTATTCCTTGTATCCAGAAGCATCTCTTCTATTTTGATGTTACTACTCATAAAAACTAAAAACCTTTCGCTTTAAAACGATATCTCTTCTTAAGCTGTAATATTATATCAGTTATTTTGAACGAGGTCACGAATAACTTCTCCAGCAATTATGAGACCTGCCACTGATGGCACAAATGCGGTCGAACCAGGGGTCCTTCTGCGGCTACCTTTTCCTTCTATACCGGTACTTACCGGCTCTTCCTTGGAATAAACAACCTTTAACTTTTTGATCCTGCGCTTTTTGAGCTCTCTTCTCATGACTCTTGCAAGCGGATCAACTGAAGTTTTATAGATATCAGCAACTTCAAAAGCTGTCGGGTCAAGCTTGTTACCAGCGCCCATTGAACTTATTATGGGAGTCCCGGCCTGATCGCATTCTACTATAAGGCCAATCTTACCTGTTACAGTATCTATCGCATCTACTACATAATCATATGAAGAAAAATCGAACTGCTCGCATGTTATATTTTTCTCTGCAGCTCCTTCGTTATCTGCACCGTCTTCATTATCTGCCTGATCCTGTTCCTTACCCATCATCTGCATGGTCCTTGCTTCAGGCGGAAGGTAGAAAGTCTTATGAACGTGAACCTTGCACTCAGGATTTATGTCTCTGATCCTGTCTGCCATAACATCAACCTTGTATCTACCTATAGAAGAATGAAGTGCGATTATCTGCCTGTTAAGATTGGTATAGCAGACCCTGTCGCTATCTATTAGATCTATCTCTCCAACTCCGCTCCTTACTAAAGCTTCGCACACAAAGCCTCCGACACCGCCTACGCCAAATACAGCAACGCGGCTTCCTTTAAGCTTTTCCATTCCATCATCACCAAGCAGTATATTAGTTCTTTCGAATTGATCTATCATAAAAGTCCCTTCTTCTATAACATTTAATATTTTTGTAAGTCCAAAATTAAATATCGAATGAGTTTCGTACCAGCATCATTATACATGACTTTTTGTAATTTCGTTTTAAAAAAGAACCCAATATGTATCTGGTCTTATTCAAAAAGTCAAAACTGGATATTATAATAATTCCAGATGATAGTATCATGTTTCATAAGAATTTGAGTATTCTTAAATCAGGAATTCCTATATAAAACGCCCAGACATTTCTATATTTTAAGCCCTAGAACAAAGGAGACAGCATTATGAAAAATACTAACCTTAGAAAGCTTGTTATCAGCGGTCTTATGGCTGCGATCGTTTTTGTTTTTACCATAGTAATAAGAATTCCCATCGCTATCACAGGTGGTTACGTTAACATAGGAGATGCCGCAGTACTTCTGTGCAGCTATCTTATCGGCGGCGTATACGGTGCTCTTGCAGCCGGCCTTGGAAGCGCACTTGCAGACCTTTCTGCTGGCTACACCATCTATGCTCCTGCCACATTCATCATAAAGTTCCTGATGGTAATAGTTGCCAACATTTTTTATACTAAGACTTTCAAAGAAAAAAGACCTGTCGCAATGGTACTTGCAGGTATTTTCGCAGAGTTTATAATGGTCTTTGGATATTTCGTATTTGAGAGCATTTTCCTTGGACTTGGACTTTCAGCCTTTGCAGGCGTATATGGTAACGTAGTTCAGGGCGGTGTATGCTTCATAATCGCAACAGCACTTGGCACAGTTCTTGTAAAGCAGGTTAAGCCAAGACTCCTCGAATCCTACTGATCCATAACAAGAAAGATAAGTTCTCAAACAGCTAATATACTAAAAGAAATAATAGTCTAATAAGAAAACAGGCTAAAAAAGATAATATACCAAAAGAAGGAAATCTATAATGACAAACAAAGAAGATGTTTACAGAAAATCAACACTAGACCTCGAAAAGCTCAAAGACCAGGCAAGAGCCTGCGTTAATGAAATAGTAGAAGCTTCCGGCATAGGTAAAGGCCAGGTATTTGTTGTCGGCTGCTCAACAAGCGAGATCTGCGGAGACATGATCGGTTCCAATTCAAGTCTCGAAGTAGCTAAAGCCGTATTTGCCGCTATATACGAAGAACTTTCCCAAAAAGGAATCTATCTTGCATCCCAGTGCTGCGAACATCTTAACCGTGCCATTATCATAGAAAAAGAAGCTGCTGACGCCATCGGTATGTCCGACCATATCGTATGCGTTGTCCCCCAGCCCAAAGCCGGCGGATCCTTCGCCACATGCGCCTACTACACCTTCAAAGAGCCCGTTGCCCTTGAAGAAATCCAGGCCGACGCCGGAATCGACATCGGCGGAACCCTCATCGGAATGAACCTCAAGAGGGTTGCTGTTCCTGTAAAGCTTACAAACAATACAATCGGAAGTGCCAACGTCCTTGCAGCAAGAACCCGCCCTAAGTACATCGGCGGAATCAGAGCCGCTTATGAGCCAGACGCTGATATGAGAGCTCACATTATCGATTAAGACCATATTTTCTAAACTAGCAACTCATTTACTATAGAAAACTGCCGCATTTCCGGAGGGTTCCTGAGGGTGGCAGTTAATAAATGATTTTGTTGTCTTTGAAAATTATAAAAAATTCAAGAGCTTGATAGATGGATATTTATATTCCGTTTAGGGTCCGCATGTCTGAGCGAAGCGAGTTTCGGACCCTGGAATATAAATCTCCAGATATCATGCCTTGAATTTTTATAATTTTCATGACAACAAAATCATTTATTAACTGCCACCCTCAGGAACCCTCCGGAAATGCGGCAGTTTTCACATAAGCGAGTTTTAGATAATGCTTGATGCTCGTTCCAAAGATGCGTCAATGTTCTTGCAGAAGTTGTCTTTACCAACTTTTTCTATGAAGCCGGCCTTTTCCATTGTGTGTCTTGGCTGCTCATTTACATGAGAGAATATAACCTGTGCGCCGCTTCCGATGAGCTTATCATAAGTCTGTTCAAGAGAACGCATTGCTGTTGCATCAAGTGCAGGAACGCCTCTCATTCTTATGATCACGCATCTTGTTGAATCATTAACTGTAATATCAGCAAGCATATCTGAAACACCAAAGAACATCGGTCCGCTTATCTCATATACGCTTACACCCTTTGGAACAGTGCGGAATCTGAGCGCATCAGGATCATGCTCTTCATCATCAACATATTTCCAGCTTCTTACTTCAGCTTCTTCACTCATTCTCTTTACAAAGAGAAGTCCTGCCATCAGCATACCGATCTCGATAGCAACTACAAGGTCGAATACTACTGTAAGTACGAATGTAAGAACAAGTACGATAACGTCACTCTTTGGTGCTGTCTTTACAAGGTGGAAGAAGGCTCTGTACTGGCACATATTGTAAGCAACCATAAAGAGGATAGCTGCTATGGTTGGCATAGGTATAAGAGCCGCATATGGCATAAGTACTACAAGTACAAGGACAAGCACTACTGCGTGAACCATACCTGCTATAGGTGTCTTACCACCATTTTTAACATTGGCTGCTGTTCTTGCGATAGCTCCTGTTGCAGGAATTCCTCCAAACAAGGCAGATCCGATATTACCAACACCCTGAGCCACAAGCTCCATGTTGGATCTATGCTTAGATCCGATCATACCATCAGCAACAACGCATGAAAGCAGTGATTCGATTGCAGCAAGTATAGCTATTGTAAATGCATCCGGAAGGATATTTTTGATAGCGGCAAAAGAAAAATCAGGCATTGTGAAACTTGGAAGACCACTACTGATAGTATACAGATCTCCAATAGTGTTAACCTTCATGCCAAGCACCTTGACCATAACAACGCCAACAATTACGGCAATTAAAGATCCCGGGATGACTTTATTTATATAAGGCCATGCAATAAGAATTCCGAGACATACAACGCCCACGATCACAGCATCGATATTGATAGTTCCGATATTAGCTATGATAGCGCCTACCTTATCAACAGTCTCGATCGTAACTGTTCCCTGAGGATATGTAAGTCCCAGGAAATCCTTGATCTGTCCTATAACGATAGTAACAGCAATACCTGCTGTAAAGCCTGTTGTGATCGTATAAGGAATGAATTTAATGAGACTTCCAAGTTTTAAAAGTCCCATGATCACCAGCATGATACCGGCAAGAACTGTTGCAAGTGCAAGTCCTGACATTCCATTCTTCTGGACAATTCCTGCAACTATAGTTGCAAATGCCGCTGTAGGGCCGGCAATCTGAACTCTGCTTCCTCCAAGAAAAGAGATAAGGAAGCCTGCAATAACTGCAGTATAGATACCCTGTTCAGGTCCAACACCAGATGCAAGCGCAAGTGCTATTGATAACGGAAGTGCGATGATAGCTACAATAATACCTGCAACTACATCTTTGATGAACTGCTCTTTAGAGTAACCTTTCAGCGTAGTAAAGAGCATCGGCTTTAAAGCATCATTTTTCATAATAGACCCCTTTGAAATATAAAATAAGAATTATTCTCGTAATAACGTTTTCTCCATGCCATAAAAACATGAACTTAAAAATTTTACCGCCATTATACTTCAGTTACAATCATCACTTTATATAATTTTATGGCTTTTTTTCTAAATATTTTATATTTTTGTTTTAATAATACTCATCCTGATGTTCTTCAAAATCAGACACTGCATTTACGATATTATTAAAGCTGCCTCGTAAAAGGCAGCTTTAATAGTTATCTGATCAATATGTAACTTTTGAAATATACAGATTAGCCACATTCTTCCAGCTGGACAGATTCTTGCTATAAAAATCCGATACCTGTCCTGCCCCATCTGGTGGCAGCGTCTTGCCACACTCAACGGTACAGCCCGGAATGCCGCAGAAAATCTGGGCAAAATCTGCAAATGAACCGTTAGGCTCTGTGTCTTCAAAATCCACCACAACCTGATATCCTGTAGAATTGTGAACAGTATCAGCAATAAGTCTCGATACCGAATATACTTCAGGACTACAAGTCGGAGCATAATAATATATGATATTGCCTCTCATGTGATAGGCAATATAGCAGTCATAATTATTTTCCAAAAGGAGTTGTTCAAGTATTACTGTCTCAACCTCTGACGAAGGTGTTATTCCTTCATAAAAAGCGTAGGAATTGGTTGGATTCTTAGTTTCAGCAAGGCCCCATCCAATCGGGAAATTCCTGTTTATATCAACGCCGTTTGCATTGGATTTCCATATATCGCAGTTACCTATAGAATTTATAAGGAACTGATAATTTACATCTGTAGTAGCCATTGCTCCGCTCTGAGCTATCGCAACGCCATCAGGATTAGCCATTGGAACTATGGTAAAACAGGTTGTTGCAAGAAGATCTTTTTCATAAGCTGCATAGTACTCAGCCATCTTCATAACAAGAGGCGTTACATAATATTCTCTTCCATGGATGGATGCATGTACAAGTATCTGTCTTGGCGCTTCAGGATTCCCGAGCTTAATGATAAGAATCTGTCGGCCAAGAGCTGTCTGACCCTTGAATTCATACCTTACTACATCAGGATAAGTAGCGCTCAGTGCCTGAACATCTGCAAGCATGCGGTCATAGGTATAGGTACCTGAGAAAGAAACGATATCACAGGTTCCTGCAGCATATGAAGCTGTACTATTATTTGCAGCTACAAACAGCATGGTTGTTACTAATACGATAATAAGAGCCAGATTACATAGTATATTTAAAAAAGTTTTTCCTTTTCTCAAAGTATACTCCTTTACATTAAAAAGCTTTAAGTTCATTTTGATGCAAAGTACATATCTATCCCGCTTGAAAGCCCTTGTACCATCAGCAACTGAAATTCCGGATCATTCATCTTCTGATCTTCCGCTGCATTAGTCATAAAGCCCATCTCTATGATCGTCACAGGAACCTGTGACCAGTTGATGCCTGTCATAGTGTCTGTTTCCGAGATTCCTCGGCTCTTAATTCCTGTTACCTGAGTGTAAGATGACAGAATGCACTCTGACAGGAGCCGGCTCTGAGTATACAGCGCTCCATTATATGGATTAGATGATGTCTGGCATAGAGCAGTTGCCCCTGTCACACTTCCGTTTTCAACAGCATCAGCGTGAAGTCTTATAAAAATATCTGCCCCTGCATCGTTGGCTATCTGGGCCCTCTGAGCATTACTTATGTCTACATCATTGGTTTCTCTGATCATTACCACATTGTAGCCTTTAGATAAAAGGTCATCGCGAAGAAGAAGTGCTATATTCAGCGTAAGCTCATATTCAGGGATGTTTGTAGATACTCCTTTCGTGCCGCCTGCAACCTTCGCTTTCATTGTCGAAGCGCCTGGGCCTATGGGTTCCTTCTCGCTATTGCCATGAGCCTGATGCCCAGGATCTATAGCAATTGTATATGTATTTGTAGCCTCATCTTCTGTCATCGCCACCTTATAGGAAGGCGCCGAATTATATAATCCTTTGAGATTGGCAAGTTCAGCGCTACAGGCAGGAGACAACAGACTGTTATAGCTGTAAAGGATAAATCCCGGCTGGTTATTGGCCCTAAGCTCTGTAACCTGCATCATGATATTGGCATTTGAAACGCTCCATCCAAGGTCGGAAGCAGGCTTAGCTTCAGCCATATAAAGGGCAAGTCCTACGTACATAGGTAATCCAAGCTTATTTAAGGTTATCCACTGAAGAAGTCTGTTGGAAAAAAGAGTAACGCTTCCATCACTTTTGTACATGTTGGTCCAGTAGATCTGAGGAGCTATATAATCGATATACCCCGGAACCGACATCCACGTTACTATGTCTGCCCCCTTAGCGATATTGTTGTCAACATTGCCTGTAGGGCTTATTCCAAATACCTTCCCGTATTTGTGGCAGGTCTTGTATACATCCGACACCAGCTTATTATGAATACTCGCATCCATTACAGGAAAATAGTCATCAAAATGAATACCATCAACCTTGTAATTCTTAAGGATTTCTTCAATTCCTGCAATTATATTGTCGTGAGTTGCAAGACTTGCATCGCCGCAGTATTCGCCGTTTCTAAAGCCATAAGGATTGATCCATGCATGAATTGAAAGTCCCTTTTTATGGGCTATATCTATCATGATGGAAAGAGGATCAAAGCCAGGATCCACACCCATAAGCATCTCACTGCTCCAGGGATAGATAGCTGACGGATATACCGCATCGTTATGAGACCTTACATGCATGATAAGAGTATTACAGCCTGCGCCAAGTATATTATCAGTAATAGTTTCAAATGCTGATGTAAAAGCAGCTTTATCTTTTCCCTGAAGATACTTTTGCCAGTCACGGAAAGAAAACCAGACAGCGCGAACTTCACATTCAGTAGCACTTCCGGCATTTAAAGTCATAACATCCTTTGCACTCACACGATATGAAATATTTGGAACCAAAAGAAATACAGACAAAATAACAGACAATATTAAAGATACTACACGACTTCTTTTTCCTGACACGTCCATATTATGTACCCTTTCCTTTAATCCGGATCTACTATGTATTTATAGATCTCTTTTGAACAGTTCATATTCTTCTATAGACTCATCACCCATTACTGTGCTTATACTTTTCCAGCATTTTTTCCAGATCTTCCGCTTTCATAGGCTTTCCACGCATAAATCCCTGCGTAGCATCGCAGCCTACGCTGTAAAGAAAATCTTCCTGCTCCTTGGTCTCAACACCTTCAGCGACAACCTTATAATTCCTTGAATGCGCTATCTCAATGATCTTCTCGATCATGAACAGATTCTCTTTAGTTGGCTCCGTTCTGATAAGAGACTGATCTATCTTAAGGCAGGAGAATGGTAGCCTGTTAAGGTAGCTAAGAGATGAATAGCCCGTTCCATAATCATCAATGGACAGCCTTATTCCACCATCTGTAAACTTGCTAAAATAATCAGTTGTACGATTTGAAGTTGTAAGGAAAGAACTTTCTGTTATCTCTATGACTACTCTTGAAGGATCAACATTGTACTTGGCCAGTCTCTCAAATACATAGTTAGGATAACCACTGTCGTTTAGCTGAATGTTTGAGAAATTAATAGATACAGGTGGAAGCTCATAGCCCATTTCAAGCCACTTATGCCACTGGCTTATCGTCTTTTCCGTAACCACCCTGTCGATCCTGATAATAGACATATTCTCTTCCGCTACAGGAATGAATTCTCCAGGGCCTGCAACATTATTTTTAAGACGTACCAGCGCTTCAACACCAAACAGCTCATCCGTACCTGTTATGAACTGAGGCTGATAAAAGATTTCAAAGCCGTCCAGTGCTATTGCTTCCTCAAGTGTTGTTTTTATGACACGCCTTCTGATCTGAGCTTTTCCAAGATCAGAATTAAAGAAAAAGTAGTTGTGACGAAGATTTTCCTTGGCATATCTCAAGGCTTCACTTGCATTATTAAGAGCCGTGATACTCTCCATATCAGGAATACGGATAGCCGCTCCTATCGTTACATTTATGACCATCTGCAGATCGTCTAACATAACAGGCTCATCAAAAAGAGCTATTATGTCGCGGCAATAATCTTCTATATTCTCAACATCCGCTTCTTTTAGTATGATCATGAACTCATCTCCGCCAAGGCGGCCCATGACCATATTCCTTGTCAGATTCCCCTTGATCCTGGAAGCTGTTTCGACTATTACCTTATCGCCCACGGAGTTTCCATATAGATCATTTATGGATCTAAAATCATCAATGTCGATAATTATGAAGCCATACATATTTTTGTCTTCAGACATGTTTCGAAGCTGTCCATCAAGGTATCCCCTGTTAGGGAGCCCTGTCAGATAATCTGTGGAAAGAAGCTTTCTCTGCCTGTGGCTATGTAGCAAAAGCTCTCCAATAATTGCCAGAACAGCAATGACAACAGGAATGATAATGCCATAGTATTCCTTCAAAAATTCCATTACAGAAGGTGGCGCATTTCGTATGATACTTCCATCCGGCAAAGAAGATATACTTATACCATATTTATCAAGAACTTTTTTATCATATACAGGAAGCGTTGGTGTCTTGGATATTATCGTGATCTCAGAAGGCTTTTTGCCATTGATTATCTGCATAACCATGATGGCTGCCGTCTCAGCAGCTTTGGTACTGTCATATACAATACCTCCCACTACTCCTGTACCGGTAATGTCATATGGAAGACAAAAAACAGGTGCAGCACAATCCCCGATCAATATCTCAGCATTATATAAAAAGCTGTTAACATGCCCGTCACTTGATTCGTACACGTCACTCATAATAACAGCACTGTTAGAATCCAGATTTTGTAGGATCTCTTTGATCTGTTCTATATCTGTCTCCGTGAAATTTATATAGTTCCACTCAAACTCGGGATAATCAGCCTGAATCTCAAGGAATTTGGACTTATCAAGACTGCCAATATAACTGTTATCAATAATGATATACAGCTTATTGACCTTAGGAAGCATGCTGTGGATAGCCTTTATATTACCCTCATAATCGTAATTTTCCGTAATACCGGTAATATTATCGTATTTGCTGGCAGCTTCTAAATTCTTCTCATCCTGGATACCCATATAAACAACAGGTACCCCTCGCATGAGTTCATCATGGTCTGTCAAAAAAGCCAGCGCAGCATCATCACAAGCTATGATACAGTCATACTTTCTGCTGCTTAACAGCTTGTTAGAAAGATATGCATAATAAATCTCTATATCTTCTTCAGAATCGTATCTTCTTGAATCCATGAACTCAAAGCTCAGATTGTAACTGGATTCTGAAAGTATATTACTTATTCCATCAATTTCAGGTTCAACTATAGTATCACGCATACTATATGAACTAAGAATGAGGATGTTTATCTTTTGGTTATTAGAATCTTCGCCGGAATCATCATACTCTCCCCTATCCATTGCCTCGGACCGGTTCTCATAATTACTATAAAGATCATCTTCATCATCATAGACGCCAGATATTATTCCGGCATACTGAGTCTTACTAAAAGAGCGCATACTTACAAGACCTGTTCCAAAAGCGAGAAACAGACACAGGATAAAGCAAGTCATGAATCTTTTTAAGACTCTGTACTTTTTCATCGGCGCCTCTTTAATAATTTTTGGGACTGCAAACCCTATATCTATTTCGGCTATATATCTTTTTTTCTTAATGTAATGGGATTCGCACATGAAAGATTGCCTAAGGTCTCGCGGATTCCTGCGGACGGGAGTTGATAAATGATCTAGGGGTCATGAAAATCATATAAAATTCAAGGCATGCTATCTGGAATTATTTATTCTAGGATCCGAAACTCGCTTCGCTCAAACATGCGGATCCTAAACAGAATAAATTATTCCATCTATCAAGCTCTTGAATTTAATATGATTTTCAAAGACCCCTAGACCATTTATCAACTCCCATCCGCAGAAATCTTCAAGGCTTTAGCGATTATTACATAGGCGAAGTTTGGGTTAATTAAGTAAAAAGACTGAAATTCACGGAGATTGAGGATAGCGCCTCAATAATTCCATTTCAGCGTAGTTCACTTCATTAAAGGGATTGTGTTATCATAAAAAGAGCCTATATTTTCTTACTTTTTTAGCCGCTCGTTTCACTCGCGACATTAGGTTATGAGTTTGAAAATATATTATTTTTATAATTCTAAATCACTCATAATATGAGGTTAAATATGAAATATCTGTACAAAAATACACTATCTAAAGTTTCAAATTGTATTTCCATACCAGATTTGTGGGATGTGCTTTGTGATAATATTTCAGATGATGCAAGAAAATACCTGATAGGAGAAGCTGAAAACCATATTGATTACAGCTTTCCTCAGATTCCTGCTACTCTTTTCATGGATTTTAAGAGGACGGGCAATAGAGTACGCTTTGAAAATGTGTACTTTAGCAAGAGGCGTGCTTTAAATGCTCTTGTCATTGGAGAAATTTGCGAAGATAAGGGTAGGTTTATTGATGATATAATCAACGGGATCTACAGTATCTGCGAGGAAAGTGCGTGGCAGCTTCCTGCACATAATTCTTATATTCGTGATACTCCGCAGAATCTCCTTCCTGATACGGACAGGCCTATAATAGAGCTTTTTGCTTGTGAAACGGGGGCTCAGCTTGCTACAATTTCTAATCTTTTGAGAAAAAAGCTTGATAGCGTATCGATAGAGATCCGCCACCGAATAGAGTCGGAGCTAAAAAAACGCATAATAACGCCTTATCTTAATGAACACTTCTGGTGGATGGGACGTGAAGATGAACCTATGTGCAACTGGACTATCTGGTGCACTCAGAATATCCTTCTGACTGCGGCGCAGATGAATGAAGAAGATATACCATTAAGGGCTATTATTGAAAAAGCTGCTGCGTCCGTTGATTACTTTCTAAAAGACTACGGCGAAGACGGGTGCTGCGATGAAGGGGCCATGTACTATCATCATGCAGGACTTTGTATGTATATAACAACTGACCTTCTGAACCGTATGACAGACGGCACCTTCAAAGATGTAATGCATGATCGTAAGATCAAAAATATAGCAGAATATATTTCTAATGTACACGTACATGGCAGATATTATCTTAATTATGCTGACTGTGCTCCTATATTAGAGCCTGCGGGCACAAGGGAATATCTCTTTGGCAAAATGGTTGGAAGCCCTGCACTAATGTCCTACGCAGCCCTTGATTTTAAAAACTCTTTAGAATGTCTTGAAGATCATTATCTTAAGGATGAGATTAACCTCTCTTACAGGCTCCTTACCATAATGCATGAAAAAGAAATCCTGGACTATGCAGATAAGAACCCGGATCAGATACCTGCAGAAAATGTCTACTATGAAAGCGCAGGCGTTTTTGTAACAAGAAACGGAGACATAACTCTCTCCGTAAAAGCCGGCGACAACGACGACAGCCATAACCACAACGATACCGGAAGTATAATATTATATTCTAAAAATAAACCGGCCCTGATAGACGTAGGGGTAGAAAGCTACACAGCTAAAACCTTCTCTGACAGGCGCTACGAGATATGGACCATGCAGTCAGGATACCACAACCTCCCAACCATAGCCGGCTACGACCAGCTACCGGGAGAAGCGTACCACGCCAGCAACGTAAAAGTATCAGATGACCTTACAGCCATAGAACTCGACATCAAAAATGCATACCCTGCTGAATGTAAACTCAATTCATACAAAAGGTATGCATCGTTATCAGAGTCCGTAGTTATCAAGGACACATGGGGATTTGAAGATAGTGCCGAGAACAAGGACATAATCTTAAACTTCATGACCTATGAAAAGCCCGAGATAACACTATTTGATAATCCATCATCCACTAGCTCTGTTGCCAATAATATCTCATCCAACAGATCTATACCTGATAATTCTGAATCCGCTTGTCGTGAAGATGGCAACCATTCTTATGACGGCCTATTCAAAATTGGCGACCTATGCACATTCAAATTTGCAGGCGCCACTAAATACGAGATAGAATCAATCCCCGTTACCGACGAGCGTCTCCAAAAGACCTGGAAGCACGAACTTTACAGAGTCCGCTTCTATCCCGCTTCCGATACTAGTGAATTTATCTTAGAATATTAAAAAAGCCTCAAGTTGCATCTCCTGCAACTTGAGGCCACTTTTTTATTTTCTTTACTGGAGTACCATATCTCCATTGTTCTTGAGCATACTGCGAAGGCTTATGATGCGGTCCCAGTTTCCGTCAGATTCTGTAGCAGGGATCCAGCACTTTCCTTGAAGATAAATGTAGTGATAGTAATAGTACATATCACGCTCCAGCCTCTCCGTCGAAAGTCCGAAAAGCTTAGAGAATCTGTTGATCGCAGGGATCTCCTCTTCCGTATACATAACAGCCATAGCTCCGCTTTCAAGCATAGGAAGAATATGGTTTTTAGCATAATCAAAACCTTCATCCCATGCGCGGTTATCCTCATTATCTATGCCGCGTGCAGGCGCATATCCGCTTCCAGCTTCATCAAGAATAGACTTGATAGCATCAAGACTTGCGATATTGGTATTGGTAGACAGATTGGCGATAAAGTTGCGGAACATAGTAAGCATCTGGGTATCATCAGCAACAGATGCAAACCACATCTTACCATTCTCATCGTCAAGAACTATAGCTCTTGAGTATGTGAACACCTCATCACCACTGCATCTTGAAGCAGTCTGTGAATAGCATATATTCTGGGATATCGCACGGGAATCTTTCATGTTATGAATGCATGCATTCAAAATAGCTACCATATACTTGGTATCTACTATAAGCATAAAGGGAAGTTTAGACTTGCTGACTCCAACAGCATCAATAGTAAATCGGCCTTCAGAAACAGGCCCCTCAAGAGCAACAAGAATTCCTTTTCTTATTATTTCCTCGCTCTTATCTGTTCTAGTAATTTTTAAATAAGTATTAGCTGACATATAATCCATAGACGCCTTCCCCTCTTTTAAGAAAAACTAAACGCTAGAAAAAATACGAATCACGCAAAAATGCGCGTTACTATAATTTAAGTTCAACAAATCATAGACAGCTTATCTAATATCATAATATCACATTTACATAACCCAATGTGTAAAGATAGATAAAATTATCTTTAGTTCCCGAGCCGCTTTTCTGACCACATGATTTCTAACCACCAAAAGCTGCTCTAAATGCTGAAAAATACTGCTATTTCAGCTTGCTTTTAGTTGCAAAATTCATATCAAAATGCTATAATGTGGATAGAAATTAATTCTAACCACAGAGGTGAATCATATGTACATAGCATACGATATGAAGAATGGTGTTGAGTACGCAAAGCTTGTCAGATCTGTCCGCCATGGTAAAAATGTTTCCAAGGAATACAAGAATCTTGGCAGGGTCATTGATAAAGAGAAGAACATCTTTAAAAGCCGCGAACTCGGAATATACCAGTATGACCTCGCTAATGACTACTACGACAAGAACCCTGACTGGTCAGGATCAGAAGCACCTGTCGAATATGTCGAGCCAAAGGATACTCGCAAGGAGAAGCTCATCCTTGATTTTGGAGATACCTTTCTTATTGACAGCTTCATACACAGCAATGGTCTGTCTGAGATCATAGATAATTGTGGTGTGCACAACAAAGATACACTGTATTCCATGATCTGCTATTACATACTTTCAAATACTGCCAACTGCCACGCGAAAACATGGTGGGAAGGCAATTTCGCAAGGATGAGATATCCAATGGCCACACTTGAGAGCCAAAGAGTAAGTGAATTCCTTGCAGAACTTGGGTCTGAAACCTGTTACAGGAGCTTCTTCAGAGCCTATGCTCCATATATATCAGATACTGTAGATGGAGATAATATCCTTATCGACAGTACCGGATTGCCAAACAATATACATTTCCCTTTGACTGCTATTAGCAATCATAACGGTGACATAAACAACGAAGTAAGACTTATATATGTCACGCAGCAGTCTACAGGATTGCCGATATATTTCAGATACTGCCCTGGCAATGTGATAGATGTATCAACACTTACAAGGACTATCCATGAACTAAAGAATCATGGTGTTAATACAAAGTTCTCAATTCTGGATGCCGGATACTATACAGCTGATAACATCAGGGATTTGTATCACAATGGTATTTCATTTGTGAGTCGTCTTCCGGAGAAGATGAATCTCTATAAAGACCTTGTTGCCGAAAACCTGGATTCTCTTGAAAGTAAGGAGAATCTTGTCAGGTATAACGGCAGATACATATATATCAAACGCGTTGAATGTAACGTGGTGGATGACTTTAAAGGCTATGCTTATATTGGCCTTGATATCAGTCGCAAGGAAGATGAGGATAAGAAACTCTTCCAGAGAGCTGATGATCAGAAACTGACCAATGAAGAAGTATATGACAAACTCAGGCATCATGGCCTGTTTGTAATTGTTTCAAGCAGACCGATGGCAACCGATAAGATACTTCCAACCTACTACACTCGCCAACAGATAGAGCAGATATTTGATATCGGCAAGAACTATGCTGATATGCTTCCGCTCAGAGTGCAGACCGAGGAAACATTTAGGGGCCATCTGTTGTTAACTTTTATTGCCTGCGTCATCCTCAAAATGATACAGGACAAACTAAAACCAACCAAGTATAATCCTATTTCAATGTTTATGAACCTCCGCAATCAGAAGTGCAAAGTATATGCTACCGAGCTGCTGACAACAGAGGCAACAAAGATCATGAATGATTGCTACAAACTATTTAAGATCTCCTGCCCTGCAGAGGTGTCGTTGAAACGTGGTTAGAAAAGTTGGTCGGGAACTATAGATTATTTGAAATATCGTTCTTTATTTCAAATGATTCCCAGACAGTAAAAAAGGTAGCTGCGCACATTCACACGCAGCTACCTTATATTATTTTTTATTCAGAAAAAAGCATCTCAGAATATACAGGGAATGGCCAGAAGTCGCGATCTGTGAGCTCTTCGAGCTGGTCTGCGATCTCTCTTGCCTTGTTCATATCCTTAAGGATTGTGTCTCTGCTGTACTTCATGCACTTAGTACTGTCAGCAGGTCTTTTCTTAAGGTCGTTGTCGATCTTCTCCTGAGCAAGCTGGAGCTTGTCAGAAAGAGTTGAGATTTTGGCACCAACTTTAGCTTCATAGCCTGATGAGAATCCTGCATCCTTTTTAACTGCTATACGATCTGCAAGTGTTGTTGCATATTCAGATACTGCAGGAAGGATCTGACGTCTTATCATATCGCTCATAGTACGAGCTTCGATAGCGATCTGCGCATTGTAGATCTCTTCGTGGATAGCACGTCTTGCATGCATCTCTTCTTCTGTATAAATATCATTTTTTACATAAAGTTCAATGTTCTCAGGATCATCATAGTGAGGAATTGCCTCAGCTGTAGAAGGATAATTCTTAAGACCGCGCTTCTCAGCTTCTACAAGCCATGAATCATCATATCCGTCACCTTCAAAGATGATACGCTTGTGCTCTGTAAGAGTCTTCTTGATGAGCTTCTGAAGATCTGCCTGGAAGTTCTTGCTCTTCTCAAGCTTATCAGCGAACTCTTTAAGCTCCTCTGCCATGATAGTGTTAAGTGCAATGTTAGGACCTGATACAGACTGGGCACTTCCCAGCATACGGAACTCAAACTTGTTACCTGTAAATGCCATAGGTGAAGTACGATTTCTGTCTGTTGTATCCTGACGGATCTGAGGAAGTGAATCGATACCGATCTTAAGTGTCTTTCTGCTGCCGTCCTTATATGGTGTACCGTTGATGATACCCTTAATTACATGCTCAAGCTCATTTCCAAGGAAGATGGAAAGAACTGCCGGCGGTGCCTCCTGAGCTCCAAGACGGTGATCATTACCCGCACTTGCAACAGTACATCTGAGTGTTGTCTGATACTCATCAATTCCCTTAATGAATGCTGCAAGGAAAAGAAGGAACTGAGCATTCTGGCTTGGTGTTGATCCGGGCTTGAAGAGGTTCTTGCCTGTATCTGTACCAAGTGACCAGTTATCATGCTTACCTGATCCGTTAACACCTGCAAAAGGCTTCTCGTGGATAAGGCATACAAGGTTGTGACGAAGCGCAACCTTCTTCATAAGCTCCATAGCAAGCTGGTTCTGGTCACAGGATGCGTTACAGTCTGTGTAGATAGGCGCCATCTCGTGCTGACCAGGAGCTACTTCGTTGTGCTTAGTCTTGGAAAGAACTCCTACTTTCCAAAGCTCATTATCAAGATCTCTCATGTACTCTGATACACGAGGCTTAAGCTGTCCAAAATAGTGATCAGAAAGTTCCTGACCTCTTGGAGGCATGTTTCCAAAAAGAGTACGACCTGTAAGACGAAGATCTTCTCTCTTATCATAAACCTCTTTATCGATAAGGAAGTACTCCTGCTCAGCACCAACCTGAGGGATTACTCTCTTAGTTTCAGTGTCACCAAAAAGGCGAAGGATTCTGAGCGCCTGCTGGTTAACTTTCTCTATTGAACGAAGAAGAGGTGTCTTCTTATCAAGAGCCTGTCCTCCGTATGAAAGGAATACTGTTGGAATATAAAGTGAATTGTCCTTGATGAATGCAAAAGAGTTAGGATCCCATGCAGTATAGCCTCTTGCTTCAAATGTGGATCTGATACCACCGTTAGGGAAGCTTGATGCATCAGGTTCGCCCTTAACGAGCTCCTTACCTGAAAACTCCATTACAATTCTTCCGCCTGCTGCCGGCTCGATAAAAGAGTCATGCTTTTCTGCGGTAACACCTGTCATAGGCTGGAACCAGTGTGTGAAGTGCGTAGCACCCTTTTCAACAGCCCACTGTTTCATCGCTTCCGCAATCTCATTAGCTGTAGAAAGTTCAAGTGGTGTTCCGTCAGTAACAGATTTTTTCCATGCGTCATAAGATGCACTGGAAAGACGTTCTTTCATGGTTTCCTCATTGAATACCATGCTTCCGAATAGCTCAGGTAACTTAGCAGATGTTTCCATATGACTCCTTTTTAAAACAAAAAGTTTTTTTGACAAAAAAGTTTTTGACCAAACGTTTCAACTTTTCTTATAGTAAATACTTTCTTGTCAATGTGCAAGTGCTTTTTCAATTGATTTATTAACAACAAGGTCATCGAACTGTCTTGTGAAGAGTTCGTAGTATCTTCCGCCGGCGATCATAAGATCTTCATGGGTACCGCTTTCAACTATCCTTCCATCATCAACGACCAGTATCACATCAGAGTCTGTGATTGTTGAAAGTCTGTGAGCTATGGCAAAAGTGGTACGGCCCTTGGTCATGACTTTTATAGCGTTCTGAATTTTTTTCTCAGTAACAGTATCAATTGAAGCTGTTGCCTCATCAAGTATCAGTATCCTTGGATCTGACAGGATCGCTCTTGCAAATGACAAGAGCTGTTTCTCTCCTGTGGAAAGAAGATTTCCGCCTTCACCAACGTCGCTGTCAAGGCCCTTCTCCATCCTTCTTACAACGTCTCCTGCCGCAACAAGGTCAAGTGCCTTCCAGATTTCTTCGTCGGTAGCATCTTCTTTACCATACTTAAGGTTCTCTCTTACGGATCCTGAGAAAAGATGCGGTGTCTGAAGCACGTATCCTATAGAGTTATGGAGCCAGCCTATAGATCTGTCCGCGGCATCGTGACCATCGATAAGGATCTGTCCCTTTGTAGGCTTATAGAACCTGCATACAAGATTTACAAGTGTTGACTTACCGGCACCCGTCTCTCCTACAATGGCTACGCTTGTGCCCTGCGGAACTTTCAGGTTGAAGTTTTCAAGGACGTTCTCTTCACCGTCCGGGTAACAGAAAGTAATATCTTTAAACTCAACATCACCCTTAAGCTCTTCCCAGTTCTCTTTTTTCGGATTGAAGGTATCTCCATACTTCTCGATGACATCAGGTCTGTCTGATACATCAGATTCTGTCTCCATAAGCCTTGTGAATCTTTCGATGTTAACCTGGATCGCAATGATCTCAGAGAAGGTCACAACTATGTTCTGAATAGGCTCCATGATGCCAAGAGCATAGGAAGCAAATACAGAGATAGTTCCGATCGTCATAAGACCTTCAACAGAGAGGTTTCCGCCATACCAAAGGACTATGGCGAGAGCCATTGAAGAAACCAGAGTTACTATTGCCGTAAAAAAGGCTGAATAGCGAACTGACTTTACGGCAGTTCTTCGCATCTTATCAGTATCTTTTTCAAAATCCTCCTGGATCTTATCTTCAACAACCAGTGTCTTGATGGAGGATGCGCCTGTTATACCTTCGTTGAAGTTACCTGTGATCTTGGAATTTATCTCTCTTATCTTTCTGTTGATCGCAAGAAGCTTTTTCTGGAAGATAGCTACAAGGATTACAACAACAGGTACAAGCATAAGGATTATCAGAGCAAGTTTCCAGTTAATGGCCAGCATCATCATTAGCACGAAGATTATGTAGGACAGCTGCCATACGATATCCATGAATCTCCAGGCTACCATTTCACCAATTTTGCCTGAATCACTCATAACTCTTGCATGGATATAACCTACATTGTTGGTATTGAAGTAAAAAAGTGACAGCTCCTGAAGATGTGAAAACGACGCGTTTCTTAAATCTCTGTTAACGCTCATCTCGACCTTACCACACATGGCTACTGTTATATAGTTGTCGATAGTCTGAAGGACAAGGACTACGATATACATTGCAATAAACGCAGCAAGTCCATTAAGAGTCCCCTTGCCTATAAAGTTATTGATGGCATACTGATTGAACAAAGGGTATGCCGAGTCTGCAAGAGAACTTAGCATGCCGAGGGTCATCATTATTATGATGGTCTTTTTATATGGCTTTATGTAGGGAAGAAGTTTGGGAATTCCAAGAAGCGGAAGCGTCTTGAACTCGTTCTTCTCTTCGCCTTTTTTATCTTTAGTATTCATTATTAACCTCATACATGGCATTTATTGCCTCATTGTAATTAGCAGTAAATGCTCGATTTATACTTTAAGTTCGTGGGTTCTTATCTTATTTAGATTCATGTCACGCTTCTTTGGGAGGATGAACATCAAGTCCCTGGAGCTTAGCACAGGTATAATATATACCCTTCTTAGCAATCAGCTCTTCATGAGTTCCCTGCTCTACTATCCTGCCCTTATCAAGGACGATGATATTATCCGCATGCATAAGGGTCATGATCCTGTGAGATATAAGGATAACCGTCGCATCGTCGATGTTCTCAGAAAGTGCCTTTCTAATGCGGGCATCAGTCTGAGTATCAACAGCCGAAAGTGAATCATCGAAGATCATTACAGGCGGCTCTTCTATGAGCATCTGTGCAATAGCAGTCCTCTGCTTCTGACCACCTGAAAGTGTTACGCCCCTTTCACCAACGAAGGTATCATATCCTGACGGGAACTTCTCAACAGACTCATCAAGTGCTGCTATCTTGGAAGCATGCCTTATCTTGTCCATGCTTACGCTGCCTTTCTCATCACCTGCTGCGATTCCTATATTCTCTGACAAGGTCCTTGAAAAAAGATATGGCTCCTGAAGTACAAAACCAAGATTTTTTCTAAGCCATGACCTCTTGATATTCCTTATATCAACTCCGCCTATGGTAATAGTGCCGTTTTCCTTTGGAAGGTCGTAGAGCCTGTCAAGAAGGTACATAAGTGTAGACTTACCTGAACCTGTTCCGCCAAGGATTCCCAGTGTTGTACCGCTTTTAATTGTAAAGCTGACATTCTTGAGGATTTCCTGAGCTTCTGCAGTATCTTTTCCTTCTGATTCTTTTGTATCTATATCATTTTCATTTTTAATATTCTTATCATTACTATTTTCATCAGTAATATCGCTGCCATTTGCATCTTTACTACTTTTTTCAAATGCATAAGATACATTATCAAACACGATATCCCTGTCTATAGGACATTCAATAGCATCTTCCGAATCCGCTTCCTCTTGACTGTTCATGATGTATCTGACCCTGTCGATAGAAATGCCTGCCTTACTCATCTCGGATATAATTCTTCCCAGCATTCTTACAGGCCAGATCAGCATTGCATTATAAGATACGAAGGCTATGAATTCTCCAGCCGTGATATGCCCCTGCACACTGAAAACAGCACCCATAACAGTTACGATCATGACCTGAAGACCTGATATAAGATCGTTGGATGCCCAGAATGCAGACAGAAGCTTCATAAGGTGAGTCCACATTTTGGTGTAGTCGTCGTTGTAGGATGTGAACTTATCCTTCTCATACTGCTCTCGTCCAAAGGCTCTTACAATGCGAACTCCCGTAAGGTTCTCCTGCGCTATAGCTGAAAGCTTACCTTCCTGTTCATCTGCCCTTCTGAATGCATCACCTATTCTTCTATGGAAAAAGAATGAATACAGTATAAGCACCGGGAACAGAGTCATAGCAATAAGCGAAAGCTTAGCATCTATAGAGAACATGAAGTACAAAGCCAGGCTTATCATTATCACAACTCTGAAAAAAGACACAAGCTGACCTGAAAGGAAGTTTTTAATAGTCTCAACATCAGAAGTACACCTCTGAATGATATCACCTGTGTGATTCTCTGAATGCCAGGAATAAGGCAGCTTTAAGATGTGCTCAAAGAGAGTATTACGCATAGTCTCAACAAGCTTCTCTGCACCTTTTGTATTAAAAACTTTGGAAAGGTATCGAAATATTGCAGCAACGAAAGCAATACATATGATAGTAAGAGCGATGTATCCAAGGTTATGTCTTATAACCTCGCGCCCTCCAAGCTGCTGCATAATATAATTCATGTAAGACGGAAGCTTAGACTGCTTATCATCAATACAGTAATCAACCGTATACTGAATGATCTTGGGATTGATCATATCAAGGAATGCGACAAGAAGGGATCCTATTATTCCACAGAAAAAGAAATGCAGGCTTCCTCTCAAAAAGAACAAAACCATACTGCTTCTTGTTTTAAATCTCATACAATTCTCTCTATACTTTCTTATATATTTTGCACAAAAGAACCAGCATTTAAGCCTTCTGTGCAATTGGTTAATAAGTTACAAACAATGATAAGCAATAAATAATGGGCGAAAACTATGTCATTTCAGGTACAATGCATATGTGTTTCCAGTCAGAAGGGTGCACGAAAGATAACGTCATCCTTTTTATGAAGGCGAATCTGTGTCCCATTCTTCCCTATGGCTGCTAACCTCTCATGTCTAACAGGATCGTACTCCCGTAGGAGTGTCCTAAATTCCTTCGTCCAGCCTACCCATAGTGGGGTGCCGCCTCTGCTCCATTCCAGGGTCATGCCCTATATAGTATGTCTTAGCGGCTTCGCTCTGCTTTGTCATTGCTAGAGAGCACTCCTGTAATCCAGCACCAATTGAACTCTTGGCGGACGTTGTCTGGTACAGTATGTGCTGTTTTAATTAGGCTGCTTCCGGTCTGATGATGTCCCTTCGGAACTTTTCTTCATCAAAGTCACAACCTGTCTGTAGTATTACATAGAACACTCTGATAGCCTTACATGCAACTGCTATCTTTGCCTGCATTCCTCCAAGAGGATTTCTTGTTCTGTTCCTGTAATAAAGGAATACATCTTGAAATGCAGGATTCCAGTTCATCAGTGCACGAGCCGATTCATACATTGTTCTACGTAACTTTCTTCTGCCCCTCTTACTGATTCTTGGCTGCCCTTTTTTCTTTCCAGAACTCTTTTTGACTATCTCTAGCCCTGCAAGCTTCTGTATCTGCTTTGGGTCAGTGAAACGTCCGATATCACCAACCTCTGCTATAAAGCCAATCACAGTACTCATCCCTACTCCTTTAATGGCGAGCAGTTTCTCCACATTCGGTACTTCTTTTACTTTTTCCTCCAGGTATTCATCAAGTCTTTTGAGCTGTTCTGCCTTCAGTATATAGTCATTCACAAGAACCCAAATCTCGAGTCTTGCAGCCTCACCAGCTTCTAAACCTACACTTTCCTGTGCAGCTTCTACCAGGGTCTGAGCCCTCTTTAGCCCTGCTGCACGTACCTTTGCATCACGCCATATCTGATTGATTCCACCTGCCCCAATTTTTAGGATATCCTGTGGAAGTGGTGCACTCTTTAAAAGCATAAGTCCACTTGTTGAATCCCAATCGGAATAACAATCCAGATACTCAGGAAAGAATTTTTGCAACCATCCCTGTATCTGATTAGACAGACGCACATGCTGCTTCATGATCTGGTCTCTACACACAGAGGCTTCTCTAATCTCCGCATATACTCCTTCCGGCAGATAAGAAGTTGAATATCTTCCTTCTTTAACCAACATAGCAATTGTTTTAGGATCCTTTAGATCACTCTTTTCTGGGCTGTTATCATCCAGTTCTTTGCTTCTATTTACAGTAAATGGATTTACTGTTACAAGCTTTACATCATGATCCTGTAAAAACTTCTGAAACGTAAGCCAGTAGCAACCAGTAGGCTCGCAGCCAACAATAACCTTCTTCATTTCGGTCTTATTCATGAGTTCCTCAGTCCATCGAAGGAATGTAAGGAATCCCATTCGGTCGTTACTAAACTTAAACACTCTTCTGGATAGCTCAAATCCCCTCCAGTCAAACGCTCTACAGAAATGTGTCTGTGATCCAACATCAACCCCAACAATCAATGTATTTGCCGTAACTTGCTTAAGTCTGTCATTCTGTGTAAAATTCATTTTGAGAAACCTCCGGTTAGCATAAGATGTTTTTTCATCCGCCAAGATGAACACCTTTATCTTACTTAGAGGTTTCTTTTTATTCAATTGGCGTTATTTCTGAATTACAGGAATGCTCCATTTCGTGTAGTATACTCAAACTTCACACAGATGAAATCGCCACATGTTTGGAGGATTCCTGAGGTATTAGTCTTCTGTTATATATGCGAAGTTTGAGTAAATATAAAAATCCCGATGCTTAGCTATTAATTACGATACCATAATGAAACCGTATCAGCAAAACACCGGGATAGATGATCATGTATTTACTTGAAAGCGTATATTAGAGAAGGTGAGCTCTGAGTTCCTCTCCGCTCTTTTCTGAAAGGTATGCCGGAGGTACATCAAGAACTGTCTTGCATCCGCGCTGTCCTTCATCATACATTCTCTTAACTGCTCTTGCATAAGCTACGAGCACGCTTGTAGTAAATTCCGGGTTTGAATCAAGCTTTAAGCTATATTCAATGATGTGATTATTTTCTTTGTTAACGCCTGTTCTGCCACTTCTGAATACAAATCCGCCATGAGCCATGCCAGAATGATTCTTATTAAACTCATCCTCATCGATGAAGTGCACAGTTGTATTGTATTCATCAAAGTAGTTAGGCATCTCTTTGATCTCTTTTTCGATGCGAGCCTTATCAGCACCTTCCTTAGCTACAACAAACACTTCTCTTGTGTGCTTGTCACGAGTTGTAAGTTCTGGATTCTCACCATTTCTTACAGCTTCAAGAGCTGCTTCTACAGGGATTGTGTACTGCTTAGCATTCTTAACGCCTTCGATACGACGAACAGCATCTGAGTGACCCTGGCTTACGCCCTTGCCCCAGAATGTGTAGTCCTTACCATCAGGAAGAATAGCATTAGCATATACTCTGTTAAGTGAGAAAAGACCTGGATCCCAACCGCATGAGATAAGACCTACATGGTCAGATTCCTTAGCTGCCTTATCAACATTTGCAAAGTGCTCAGGAATACGTGCGTGAGTATCGAAGCTGTCAATTACGTTGAAAAGCTTAGCGTATTCAGGTGTCTGAGTAGGAAGATCTGTTGCTGAACCACCGCACAGAACCATAACATCGATCTTATCTTTCCAGTCTGCAACTTCGTTTATATTAACTACAGGTACATCCTTAGAGATGATAGATACTGTTGAAGGATCTCTTCTTGTAAATACTGCAACAAGCTCCATATCAGGCGCTGCGTTAACTGCTATCTCAACACCTCTTCCAAGGTTACCGTAACCGATTATACCGATCTTCATAATACTTATTTCCTCCTGTAAAAAAAATGATCTCGACTGTAAGTCGCACCTAACAATTATATTATAGATTGTGCGCTAAATAAATATATCCAATGCATATTTATAGATAAAAAGTACTTAATTTTTTATAAACTTCTCTGCATACTCAGGAAACTCTTTTAAGCTACCAAGTATTTTATCAGCAAGTTCCTTCATTTCATCATCCGCTGGAATAAGGTCAGGAACCATGACTGTAACCATATCTGCTGCCTTTCCTGCGCGTACTCCGTTGAAACTGTCTTCTACGACCATACATTCACTTGCATCTACTCCAAGTTCTTTTGCTGCATAAATAAAGATATCCGGAGCAGGCTTACCGTTTTCAAGCTGATTACCACTTATTATCTGATCAAAGTAAGATTCCATGTCAGTATCTTTAAGATATCGCTGGGCAACCTGCTTAGCTGAAGATGTAGCTATTGCTGTGCGAAGGCCGTTTTCTTTGCACCATTTAAGGGTCTCTAATGTTCCTTCCTTGATCGGGATTCCTTTTCTTATTTCTTCCTCAGTGTATTTATTCTTAAGTTCATATATCTTGTCTGAGTCGTAGCCGTTATCCTTAAGCATCTGCACGATATTTACATGACTTCTGCCTATGAGCTGTAAATAAAATTCATTAGGAATTCCTGCCTTGAGCCAGGCTTCCCTGTATACAGCCTCTGTATCGTACAATGTTCCATCCATGTCAAAAATTACTGCTTTAATCATTCAAAATCCTTTCCAAATTCCAACTGCAATTTACTATTCTTCCAACAATTTTCGAATCACTTAATAGTCATCTCACCAGCGATGTTAAGTGAGTAGTAGTCTCTAATCTCTGAAAGGTCACTGGTCATACCAAGTATCCACATAAGCTTCGTAAGGGCCGCTTCGCCAGTCATATCATGAGCTTCAAGGGCTCCAATCTCCAAGGTTCTTCGTCCTGTTTCATAGACATCCATCTTGGAACCTTCATACCTGCACTGAGTTCCAACAACTACGGTCATACCGCCCTTTATAAGCTTATCAAGAGTGCCTATAAAATCATGCTTTAAAAATGGCATTCCGCCGATTCCATATGCTTCAATATAAAGGCCCTTATAACCCTGATCTGCCAAGGATTCAAGAAAGCTCCTGTGAATACCAGGGAACATCTTGATCATGCAGACCTTATCTGAAAATGTATTCGAAAGCTTGAAGATACCAGTTCTATCAGGTACTGCTGCCTTATCAATCTTCATACCAAGCGAGCTTATAGTAGCGATGTTAGGATAGTTAATACTTTCAAATGCATCAAAGCTAAGGGATCTAACCTTTGAAGCTCTGCAGCCCAGCATTACTTTTCTATTAAACGCTACGAATACTCCAGGTATCTGACTTGCCGCCATGTGGATCGCACATCTGCAGTTCTCCATTGCATCAGCCACAGGATTGGTTATAGACAGCTGCGAACCTGTGATGACTACCGGAATACCAATATTCCTTAACATAAAAGACAACATAGATGACGTATATGCCAGTGTATCTGTTCCATGAATAACTACGATTCCATCATAGCTATTCCTACACTCACTGATACGCTCCGCCAGCTGACTCCAGTCCTCAGGGAAGATATTGGCACTATCAAGAGAACAGAAATCCTCTATCTCAATATCCGTATCTCCTGATACCATCTTAAGTTCCTTTTGCATATCGTAGATGGAAAGGCCGGGAATCAGTCCATTCCCTTTCATAACAGCAGATAATGTCCCACCTGTATTTATGATCAATATTTTCTTACTCAAAACAAATGCTCCTAAAAAATCTTTCAATTATTCCAATAAAACCATCTACTACTATATCTGTTTTCTTAATAAAAAGAAACAGCAACTCTTAACAAGAACCTATATCCTTTTCACTTCAAAAGCATGAACTTATTTCACAGAAACTTCGCACTTATAAAACATACTCAATACTTTGAATATTCCTGAGGGTGGCCGTTAATAAATGATTTTCTTGTCTTTGAAAGTATTAAAAAATTCAAGAGCTTGATAGATGGAATAATATATTCCAGATATCATGCCTTGAATTTTTAATACTTTCATGACAAGAAAATCATTTATTAACGGCCACCCTCAGGAATACGCGAAGCCTTAAGCATTTTACAAGTGCGAAGTTTGAGCCATCTCACTCAACGTTCTTGAGTGCCACATCCATCGGAATTCTCTTAATCCTGATGTAATCAACAACCGATACAAGCGCATATCCTATAAGCAGATATACGATCGACAATATCATGGACACAGGAAGCAAATAGAATGCAAAGTATCCGTCCATCTGGAGCATGAATACGTGGAACACCCATGTCATAAGATAATAGCCGATGCCAAATCCCACTATAGAACACAACACAACTACAATGGCCGTTGGCAACATATAAAGTGATGCGATCTCCTTATTGCTAAAGCCAAGGATCTTGGTCATGGAGATTGCACCTTCATTTCTTTCAATGATTATCTTGGCAAGAAGATATATAAGAGCTGCTGCAAGGACTATCAGCGCATACTTAAATATATCTATTATTCCGCCAAGTGAATGCTTGAGCTGAACAGTGACCTTCAATATGTCATCCTTGGTGATCACAGTTGCTATGTTCTCTTCTTCGATATCCTTGATCTCATTTCTGGTAAAAAAGCCTGAGAACTCTTCATCCTTCCTGTCAAAAACGCTATTAAAGCTATCACCACTCATAAACAGCGCTATTCCGCCGTCATACTGAACTTCTCCAACGATCTTAAAGTTGTATGATTTATTCTCATACTCTTCATGAACAGATATCGTATCTCCTTTAGATATACCAAACTTTGATGCAAAAGCACTTGATATATAGGCTTGTCCTGGAGCTGTCTTATTATCAAGACTTACATATGCGCTTTCATCAGCGATTCCGTATACAGATACGCTTTCATCGCCGCCGCTTCCCATACCGGTCCTGAATGAGCTCTTTTTCTTTTCATATAAAAGACTTGTCATACTAAACTTCTCTGCAGACTCTTCGGAAGTCGTAATGATGTCACCATCTTCATCCTCGTAGTCCATGAGTATGTACTGATAATCAGTAAACATCATATCTGTAGCCTTGTCTGCATAGTGATTAAGCGAATCCGGAAGTCCGAATGCAAAGCACATCATAAGCTCAATGAATATAACTCCAAAGATCAGCACCAGGTAGTTAGGCATATTTTGGAAAAGAATCCTTAGCCTGAACCTCCTCATAAATGACCACTTTGGAAGTCGTCTTGCCTTAGTCCTTCTACTCCTGACAAGATCATGACGAAGGAACCTTAAAGGACTTAGCTGGAGCTTATTTACTATTACAAATAAATTAATGAAAAACATAAGTACCAGTGGAATAATAGTTGTCTTAACAAGTGCGGTATTACTCCATACAAGATGACAGGTAGGAAGACTGTAACTTTCATAGTACAGGTTTACAGCTACATCTTTAAACAAGGTATAACCTAGAACATTACCAATTACAGCTCCGATGATCGTGACAATAAGAGGCATGGACATATAGTGAACTATAAGCTCTCTCTTACTGTAGCCTGATGCACGAAGCGTTCCTATTACTGATGCTTCCTTGTCTATGGTATTACTTATAGTGATAGCAAATATAAATGCGATTACGCCGATCAGAATATAACACAGGATACTTGTAGCTGATGAGTCGCCTTCAATATCGGAAGGAGCGAAATTGCTAGCCTGCCTCAGATACTCAGGAAGGTAATCTTCAATCTCATTATCATGTACAAGCGTCTGCGTAATAAGAGCCTTCAGAAAATTCTCAGCATGATCAGCCTGCTCTATCTTATCTTGCGGCTTAGTATCATAAAGGTATGCATAGTTATAATGAATTCTTGTATTTAATCTGTTAAATCCCTCAGGAGTCACCATGGCAACGTCAAAGCCAAAAGCATCAAACATAAGATCTGTGTTAGATTCATGAAGTGTCAGATAATCCACATACGACAGAAGACCTACAACTGTAAACTCCTTGCCTCCGACAGTTATGGTATCTCCCATGTTTATGCCAACGTTACTTGCATGCATTCTGTCTATCGCAATCTCATCATCTTTCTCCGGAGCTCTTCCTTCGTTAAAAGAAGCTTTGTCTATCTGAGCATCGCTTTTAAATATCCTGACATTGGCATCTCCCACGCCATCATTATCTTTGTCTTCGTCTGCTTCTCTGTAGAAGTTTTCATAGATCGTGACAGGGACTGCAGCAAAGCCTTCATCGTTTAGATTGTATCTGTCAGCAATCTCATCCCACTCTTCGTCTACCTTTTTAGTAACTTCATCGTGGGCTTCTTTATAAGCTTCATCTACCGCTTCTTTATACTCATCAGACTCTTTAGCTTCTTTTTTAGCTTCGTCAAAAGAGCTTTCCATTGCAGCGTCTATCTGCTGCTTTATGATCTCTTCATCAGTTATTCCATATGCCTGGCACTGGACACGGACGTTTTCTTCAATCGCAGCAGTTACCTGCTCATCCAGTTCTTCTTCAATTGCTTTTGCAACTTCCTTGTCAGCTTCTTCCATACCTTTATCTATAAAATACTGAAGGACATCTGCTTTATCGCCTGTACTTATGGCTTCAAGGAGCTCTTCTTTAGCTTTTTTCTCAAGTTCAAAAGAGCCGTCTTCAAGGACCAGATCTTCTCTACCCTTATCAACAGATGCGAGCATGCTGTCATGACCTACGTACATTCCAGATATAACACCGATCATAACTACCATGAAGACTATAATTACAAGGTATTTGTGCCATTCATTTTTTAATTCTTTGGGGATTCTTTTTATAAGTGGATTTCTCATAGTCACCATCCTCCCCTTTTACCAATCAAGTTCTGATGCAGGGATTTTCTTTTCGTTCATGTCATTATGGCGCACAACGCCGTCACGAAGCTTTATGACATGATCAGCCATGTACTTGATCGCTTCGTTGTGAGTGACCATTATGATGGTACTTCCATACTTCTTGTTGCAGTCTTCGATAAGAGCCAGGATCTCTTTGGACGTCTTATAATCAAGAGCTCCTGTAGGCTCGTCGCACATGAGGATATCGGGATTCTTGACTACTGCTCTTCCTATTGAGACTCTCTGCTGCTGACCGCCTGATAACTGATTGGGATATTTGTATTTGTGGTCCTGAAGACCAAGAGTTGTAATTACTTCTTCGACGTCTAAGGGATCATCTGAAAGGTAAGCACCTACTTCGATATTCTCTTTGACATTAAGATTGGGGATAAGATTATACATTTGGAATACATATCCAAGGTGCTTGCGCCTGTACATTGTAAGCTGGTTTTCATTCATGTCTTCTAACTTGTCACCGCCTATGCTTACAAAGCCTTCATCAGGTGTATCAATGCCACCTATGATATTTAGAAGAGTTGATTTACCGGAACCGGATGGCCCAAGAAGTACGCAGAACTCACCTTTCCCGACAGTAAAGTTCATGCCTCTAAGTACTTCCTGCCGTGCTTCTCCTGTCCCAAAACTCTTTTTAAGATCTTTGATCTCTAGAAAATCTTTCATAACTTTTCTCCATTTCTGATCTGTTTTTATAAACAAATAGACATGAGAAAAGACTCTTTATTTAAAGCCCTTTTCTCACCGTCCCCCCTTGGTGTTAGCAAGAACTAACTCCTTCATTATAGTTAGCAAACTCTAACTTGTCAAAGGTTAACAAACTTTCGTTTTGCACCGATATAGGTTATGATGGTCTGATTTCTTGATCGATCACTGCATAATGGCCATACTTTATTGTATCCAAGTAACTTTTGACCCTGTGTCATAATATACCAATTGTTAACTCAAGGAGGTTTTTATGAGAGTTCTTTTCGCACCAGGAGTTGTTAGAGAAGTAGTAGCAGCAGAAGTTGTTCCTATGGATATCGGCGATGGCAAGATCATTGGTACTCAGGTTAACTTCACCCTTGCACCTTCAGGTGACAAGCTTGAGTATATCTATAGCCAGTCTGTTCCGATCGAAGAATCAGGTCAGCGTGCCATTGATTTTGTAAACGGCCTTTACGAAAAGGGATTTGCTGATTTTACAGCTGAACCTACCGAGGTTTTGTAATGGCTTACGTATAATATTCCTATCGCATCATATTTGTCTAATATAAAAGGATCTGCTATTTAGTCTAACTAAAAGGCAGATCCTTATTTTTTAAATCACTTTATGCTTCGCCGTAATTGGCAGTTTCTTTATCTATTATCATATCTTTAAGCTGAGGAAGTGCTTTTTGTGGCTCTTCTCTTAAAGCTACCATAAAAAGGTATGCACCAATAATAGTCATCTGCGTCATCTCCATAAGTTTTGCAGCGGTAAATCCTGCTGCCTTGACGCTTCTGAAACCGGGAGTTCCTTCTACTATCATGTTGTACATTTCCTGTACAAGATCATCGTAGCGGCTAAGCTTAGACCATATCTTTGAAGCCTGCTTGATCGGCATATCGCCGCTATAAAGAAGGCAGTCAACAATAGTTGACTGTATATACGAAGTCTCTGTCCAATCTCCCTTTTTACGAAAGGCATTTACTATCCTGATCATTTCATCAGGTTTATCCTTGATCAGTTTTACAACATCTTTGCCCGTAGGAATTTCGGACACAGGAAGCTCTGCAATAAAGCCGCTATCTAGCTCAAATCTGATATAATAGCGGTCCTGATATCGCAGTATAAGCTGATATTCACATGTATCATCCAGTAGATCGCTGCAGCTTGCGATAACTTCCACGGATAGCTCCTTTCTCCCTTATCCCTGCTGTTCCTCCTGCAATAACTTGATAGCACACATAGCTATTTTATAATAAGCTTCTCTTCCGGTATTCTGCTCTTTTTCTACAACTTCACGCAGATACTTCTCAGCGCCCTGGATCTGGTCACTTGTGTATCTGACTTCGTTATTATCGGTATGACAGTACAGAGTACCGGTAGCTTTATCATAACGTTCCATGATATCGCCATACTTGCTGTATTCCTTACCGAATGTCTTCTTATAAAGCTCATTTATAAGTACATCACGATTATCTGCCATACCCGCCTCCTATATTTTTATACGTTATAAAGTGTGTGTATTATTATTTTATCATGCATCTAATAAGTTTAAAAGGAATAAAAAAACCGGTGAGGATTCACCGGATCATTTTAGGGAGGAGGGCCATCTGATGGGGAGTCAGACAGCCCATTATGAAAAAGTTAAGTTATTGGTTGCTTCGGATCATTTATCGTCTTCCGATAATCTAATATTACATTAGGTTTATGACGTAATTATGAACACAAGGTTAATGATATGTGCTTTTTTGGCGAAACCGTTTTCGAAACATATTTTTTTTATAATGGAATTTAGATAAAGATGCACAATTTTTTGATTGAATGTTCAAATTATTTTTTACATCTAGAATGTTTACTTTTGAAAAGCGGGTGTACTATACTTGTACCGAAACATAAACAGGCAATTTATGCCAATAAATAAAGCAGATTAAGAGAGGTCATGAAATGAAGGAGTTTACACCTATTAAGGAAGGCAAAGTTCGTGAGATCTACGATACAGGGGACAATCTTATCATGGTTGCTACAGACCGTATCTCAGCTTTCGACGTAATTCTCAAAAACAAGGTTGTTAAAAAGGGTGCAGTTCTGACTCAGATGTCCAAGTTCTGGTTCGAGTATACATCTGATATAGTTGCCAATCACATGGTTAGCACAGATGTTAAGGATATGCCTGAATTTTTCAACCAGCCTCAGTTCACAGGTAACAGCATGCTCTGCAAGAAGCTTACTATGATCCCTGTTGAATGTATCGTTCGTGGTTATATCACAGGCAGCGGCTGGGAAAGCTACAAGAAAGACGGCACAGTTTGCGGAATCAAACTTCCTGAAGGTCTTAAGGAATGTGACAAGCTTCCTGAACCCATCTATACTCCTTCAACTAAAGCAGAGATCGGAGATCATGACGAAAATATAGATTTTGAAAGAAGCGTAGAAGTTCTTGAAAGAGACTTCCCTGGACATGGCAGAGACTACGCTGAGAAGATCCGTGATTACACAATCGCTCTTTACAAGAAGTGTGCTGATTATGCTCTTACAAGAGGCATCATCATCGCTGATACAAAGTTTGAGTTCGGTCTTGATGAAAATGGCAATGTTGTTCTTGCAGACGAAATGCTCACACCTGATTCAAGCCGTTTCTGGCCTCTTGAAGGTTACGAAGCAGGCCACTCACAGCCATCATTCGATAAGCAGTTCGTACGTGACTGGCTCAAGGCTAACCCAGACAGCGACTACAACCTTCCTCAGGATGTAATCGACAAGACAATCGAGAAGTACAAAGAAGCTTACAAACTCCTTACCGGCAAGGATCTTGAAGCTTAAGCTCAATATTTTTGCCACACATAAATATACTCATAGTATAAACATCATATACGATCACTAATAAAAAGTGTCAAAAGACAGGATCATACGACTCATCCAAGCATTAACTCTACCAGAAATCTGATCCTAATCTTTTGACACTTTTTTATTTCTTAACTGATCCACTGATCAATTATTTATTCTACCGACTTAAGGCTCTCAACCATATCAATCTTTTGTATAGAAAAATGTGCAATGATATTTACAAAGAGTGAAAATCCTACAGTAAGCCCCGCTGACAAAAGATAACTGCTAAGAGACACACTTCTTCCGAACATCATATAAGTATTTTCAACAGTACTCATAAGCCATACGATAAGCCATTTTCCCAAAGCAAGTCCAAACAAAATACCTGCAAGGGTCATAACAGTATTTTCCCTGTAAATATAACTGGTAGTCTCCTTGTCAGTAAATCCAAGGACTTTAAGGGTTGCCAGCTCTCTGACTCTTTCAGATATATTGATATTGGTCAGGTTATAAAGGACTATAAAAGCAAGAGCTGCTGCCGCAACTATGATGATTCCTACTGCAACGTTAACAGCGCTAAGTGAATCCCTGAACCTGTCCACGACAGAATTGATCCTGGTATAAGAAGATGCCCCTTCCATAGCTACAAGGCTTGAAGACAGATCATCGATCTGCTCATCTGTAGCATTCTCCGTATATTCGATAACAAACCTGTTATCCTTAAGGTCATCTTCTGTTATAGCGTCAAGATCATCAAAATCAAGATAGATGTAGTTATATACGTAATTTTCAACTATATCTGCAACTTCAATACTGACCACCGTATCATCAGACATTGTGATTTCTACAACGTCACCCTTTTTTAGATCATTAATATCTGCCATCTTTTCTGTAAAAAGACCTTTAATGTGACCATTAGCCTTATCTACCGTGCCTTCAGGTATTGTCACCTTGTCAGAATCTGTTCTATGAGCGATAGAAACAAATCTGGAAAAAGCGTCATAATCCTTAACTGCAACAATATATGTTCCAATAGGATTTTCTTCTCCAAAGGCAGATGAAGGCGTATCTGTAAATATAGCCATATGGTCAGCTACTATCGAAGAT
Source organism: Butyrivibrio fibrisolvens (assembly GCF_037113525.1). NCBI lineage: Bacteria > Bacillati > Bacillota > Clostridia > Lachnospirales > Lachnospiraceae > Butyrivibrio > Butyrivibrio fibrisolvens. The sequence continues at coordinate 3,662,232 of NZ_CP146963.1, forward strand.
TTTCCTATCACCTCATCAATATCTTTTATATGGTCATATTCCGCATCCGTATTTACATCAAGATAAGCATCATAGTGCGTTACATCCACATACTGCTTGTCTATGACAGTATATATTGAATCATAAAGGCCAAATCCAACTACCAAAAGAGATGTACAGCCTGCTATACCGATAACTGTCATCCAGAATCTTTGTTTATATCTGAAAAGATTCCTGCAGGATACTTTGGATGTGAACTTGAGCCTGTTCCATATAAAGCCTATTTTTTCCAAAAATACTCTCTTACCGGCCTTTGGAGCTCGCGGCCTCATAAGAGTTGCAGGACGTGCCTGGAGCTCAACCCTGCTTGAAAGGTAGGCGGTACCTGTAACCGCTACAACTGCTACTCCTACTGAGAAAAGATATACCTCAGGCTGTAATATGATCTGAAAATCCGGAAGGGTATACTGTCCCTTCCAAGCTTCAAAGCATAGAATCGGAAGAACAGTATTTCCCCAAAGAAGTCCAATGATTCCGCCGGTGAAGCTTGCAAGAAATGCATAGCCTATATATTTGATAGATATCATGCTATAGCCATAGCCAAGTGCCTTTAGCGCTCCAATTTCGCCCCTGTGGTCTTCTACCATTCTGGTCATGGAAGTAAGGCACGAAAGGGCAGCTACCAGATAGAAGATAACAGGGAATACATTGGCAAGGTCTCCCATCTTCTCTGCATCCTGCTTATAGCTCATATATCCTGTATTAGCGCTTCTTGAAAGGACATATGACTTACCCTTATCCATGTCGTCAATCTCACGCTGGGCATCATCGATTTTCAACTGTGCTTCGTCTATCTTACTCTGGGCTTCTTCTATATCTTTCCAGCCTTCGTCGATGTCAGCCTGATTATCATCTATCTCTTTTTGCATTTCATCAAGATCTATCTGTTCGCCGGAAGCTCCTGCCATGCCGTCATAAGCTCCGTTTTGAGCATCATATGCGCCGGCCTGCGCCATTTCCATAGCTGCCTTTGCATTTTCAAGTTCTTCTTTTGCTTTATCCAGCTCTTCCTGACCGCTTTCGAGCTCTTCTTTCGCATCTTCGATCTCTTTTTTGGCATCATCAAGCTTAGAGATAGCATCGTCGAGCTCGCCTTGCGCTGTATCATGCAGATAGTCATATCTTGACCTTACAAGGCTGTCTGCAAAATCCTCCATGCCTTTGGCATAGTTCTTGGTATAATCTTCATATTCAGAAGTGTAAGCCTGCATATTCCGGGTTTTATCAAGAAGAATATAAATCGCTGTATAGTAATCCCAGTCAAATTCGCTCTCAGGAACATATACAAACGCTGAGATCGTGCCTGTACCTATGCTTGACGTTCCCCTGTCAACTGATACATAAAGAGGGCTGTCAGCTATTCCGACTATTGTATAGGTATAGTCATTGAGTTTTGTTGATGCTATATCAATATCTATATCTTCTACTATCTCGTCTTCGTCCGTTTCAGCAGTGTCATTCTCAGCATTTTCAATATTCGAGTTTTTTACCTCATCCTGATCTTTATCATCATCCGAATCTTCTTCATTATCCGGATCATACAAAGTAATGACATCGCCAACCTTTAAACCAAGCTTATCTACAAGAAGTGAATCGATAACGCATTCGCCGTTCTTAGTAGCAAGTCTGCCCTCTTTCAGATATAAGAGATTGATATTTTCAGGCATGGAAAAAACAGATACTACAAGATTATCAATCTGCAGATCTGTCTGCCTTGACCCTTCAGCATAAAGCACGCCGTCATAGGAAGCGACCTTTTCAAGATCATCTTCCATAAAGCCAAGTGTCGATATAAGACGGATATCCATAAGTTTTTTCTCTTCATAATACTTTGAAGCCGTATGCTTCATATCAGGTGATGTTGTACGAAGTCCTGTAAAAAAAGCTACAGCGATCATTACAAGGAGAAGGAGCGATATGAATCTTTTCCGTGACTTTTGAACCTCTCTAAATGCATCAGTTATAATTACCATTCAATATCCTCGATATCAGTAGGATTTGGATTTTCATCAATTCTGTCTGCCTTACCGTTTCTGATATGAATAACTCTATCAGCCATGGGACATATAGCTGAGTTATGGGTTATAACAACTACCGTGATCCCCTTTTTCCTTGCCATATCCTGAAGTATCTTAAGGATCTGCTTACCGGTAACATAGTCAAGTGCACCTGTTGGTTCATCGCAAAGGAGAATCTTGGGGTTCTTGGCAATTGCACGGGCTATAGCCACTCTTTGCTGCTCACCTCCTGAAAGCTGTGCCGGGAAGTTATTAACCCTGTGAGAAAGACCCACTATATCAAGAGCATCCAGTGCGTCCATAGGATCTTTACAGATCTGGGCAGCAAGCTCTACATTTTCCTTAGCTGTAAGGTTCTGGATAAGGTTATAGAACTGAAATACAAAGCCAATATCATACCGGCGGTACATGGTAAGCTGCTTCCTGTTAAAGTCGCTTACAAGTACGTCATCAACCACGATCGTCCCTGACGTACATACATCCATGCCTCCAAGCATGTTAAGTACAGTTGTCTTACCTGCACCGGAAGGACCAACTATGATAGTGAATTTACCTTTATCTATAGTAAAATCAGCTCCATCTACGGCTTTAATAGGAACTTCACCCATGTTGTACTGCTTCACAACATTTTCAAACCTGATATAACTGTTATCCATTATGCATTCCCTCTCTGAACAATCGTAAGATGATCCTCTTCTTTTTTCGGTTTATTGACATTAATTTATAACATTTCAGATTTCATATTTTTATTTTATTTTCCATCAACTGTTACGCCAACATTTAAACTCGCTTTTCTTTAGAAATTTTTCCATAAATTCACGTAATAATAGCCTGTTTTTATGCAACTATACAAAATATTAATTTTGTAGATACGTATGACTTTTTTCATGTTATTATTGTCATGGCAAAAAGTTTGACTGAATGTTCAAACTATAAAAACAAACGGGCAGTAAATCCCTATTTTTATTAAGGAAAGAGGCATACATGGGTGGTTTTTTCGGATTAGCATCACACAGCGATGCAGTTTTTGATCTTTTCTACGGAACAGATTATCATTCCCATCTGGGAACAAGACGCGCAGGCCTTGCTGTATATGACAGTGAAAAGGGTTTTGACCGCGCAATTCACAACATCGAATCTTCAAATTTCCGTCCGAAATTTGACAAAGATATCCTTAATATGAAAGGAAATCTTGGAATAGGCTGTATTTCAGACTTCGAACCTCAGCCTCTTATCGTTCGTTCCCATCACGGAACATATGCAATCACAACAGTTGGCAGAATCAATAACGTAGACGAGCTTACAGACAAGTTATTTGAAAATAACCGCTCCCACTTCCTTGAAATGAGCGGCGGAGATGTAAATCCTACAGAGCTTGTAGCTTCTCTTATCAACCAGCAGGATACGATCGTAGACGGTATCCGTTATGCTCAGGATATGATCAAGGGTTCTATCACTCTCCTTCTTATGACCAAAGACGGAATCTACGCAGCCCGCGATAAGTTCGGCCGTACTCCCGTACAGATCGGTCACAAAGAAGACGCTTACTGCGCATGCTTTGAAAGCTTTTCATATCTTAACCTTGGATATGAGCCATATAAAGAACTCGGACCAGGCGAAGTTGTCTTCATGACAGCTGATGGTGTAGAAACTCTTGTAGCACCTCAAAAAGAAATGAAGATCTGTACATTCCTTTGGATCTACTACGGTTTCCCTGCAGCATCTTATGAAGGTCTTAATGTTGAGCAGGCAAGATATAACTGTGGTTTCAAGCTTGCAGAAAGAGATATGAAGCGTGAAAACGTTCATCCTGATCTCATCGCAGGTGTTCCGGATTCAGGTGTAGCTCATGCTATTGGCTACTCTAACAGATCCGGTGTTCCTTACGGACGTCCTTTTGTAAAATATACACCTACATGGCCGAGATCCTTTATGCCTACTATCCAGTCAAGGCGTAATCTCATCGCCAAGATGAAGCTTATTCCGATCCAGGATCTTATTAAAGATAAGAAGCTTCTCCTTATCGATGACTCTATCGTAAGAGGAACTCAGCTTCGCGAGACTACAGAATACCTGTACGACAAGGGGGCAAAAGAGGTACATATCCGTCCTGCATGTCCTCCGCTTGTATTCGGATGTCCTTACATCAGTTTCTCAAGATCCAATTCTGACAGAGAGCTCATCACAAGACGAGTTATCGAGCAGCTCGAAGGATGCGCTAATCCTTCAAGAGAAGCTCTTGATAAATATACTGATCCTGATTCAGAACAGTATGCAGCAATGCTTGAAGAGATCAGAAAGCAGCTCAACTTCACAACACTTCACTATCACAGACTTGATGATATGATCGAAGGACTTGGAATCGAGCCATGCAAGCTCTGCACATACTGCTGGAACGGACAGGGCTGATATATCGCCCATACAGGATAAGGGCAGTTAATAAAAGATTTTGGGGGCATGAAAATTATATAAAATTCAAGGCATAATAGATGGAGATTTATATTCCTAGGGTTTGAAACTCGCTACGCTCAAACAGTCAAACCCTAAGCAGGAATATAAAACTCCATCTATTAAGCTCTTGAATTTAATATAATTTTCAAAGCCCCCAAAATCTTTTATTAACTGCCCTTATCCTGTATATTCAAGTTATTGATTTTATATAAATAATAAAACTTCCTTACCCATATTTTATGAATAAGGAAGTTCTAATTTTTTTATCAATTTGCATGATATAACGGAAGCTTCTTGAGGTCCTCGATCTTAACAGGCTTTGAGTAGTAATATCCCTGGAAGGAATCTGCGGGGAACTTGTCTCTTACGAAACCTAGCATCTCTGCGTTCTCGATACCTGTAAGGGCAACATGTACGTTCATGTTGTGGGCGAAGCCTGACATTGCTTCTACTATGTACTGGTTAACAAGATTCTTGTCTATGTCTCTTAAAAATCTTCTGTCAACCTTGATAAGGTCGATTGGAAGGAGTCTAAGAAGATCAAGTGAACTGAAATCTTCTACATCAAGAGCTATCTGGCTTCCGAGTGACTTCATAAAGTCTACCTGACTCTTAAGGTGCTCTCTACTCATGTCACGACAGCGTTTTGTAAGTTCAAGCGTAAGATTCTTTACAGGGAATCTTGTACGTCTTAAGAGTTCCATGAGAGATGTTCTGAACTCACTTCTTTCAAGCTGCATGAATGTAAGGTTTATGTTGAGCATGAAATCAGGGAATACTGCTACGATTCCTCTTGTTTCATTAAATGCCTGTTCAAGGATCCAGTTACCAAGTTCGAAGAATACGCTATCATTTTCCAAAAGAGGAATGAAGGTATCAGGCATTACTTCGCCATACTTCTCACTCTTCCAACGTATAAGAACCTCTGCACCTATCATGTGATTATCTTTTGAAGATACGATAGGCTGATAAACGAGATAGAAGCCTTCGCATCTGTTCATGATATCTGCACGGATCGCATCAAGAAGCTCGATACGTCTTGCGTTCTGTTCCTGATGTTCGTTATGGTATACAACAAGTCCGCCATGATTGATATCCTTGGATACATCAAGAGCATATTTAGCACTTGTATATATGGTATGCTCATCAAGAGCAAAGTTCTCAACAACTACAATACCACCTGCGATGCTTACAGGAACTCTTGTACCTGCAACATAGAAAGCCGTCTTAAGCTGCTCACGCATTCTTGAATACAGCCGTCTTACTTCATCAAGAGAAAGAGAACCTGTTACTGCAACAAGGCTGGTTCCATCTCCTCTGTATATCTTTCCATCATTTTTTACAAGATTGGAAAACAGTTCTGCCTGTGCTCTTAACAGCTGATTACCAAAAGAATAACCGTATGTACGGTTAATATCATCAAATCTTATGGTATCGATTATGAGAACAACAGATTTCTGTTTACGATCACGTCTTTGACGAAGCTCATTAAAGAGCTGATACTGATTGTCTGTATCAGTGATCGGATCTCTGTTTGAAACTATTCCGTGATTGGTGATGAAGAATGCAAGATAGGCAGGTCTTCCTGAATAATCCTTGATTATTGTTCCTTTACTGGAGCAGGCAACGTATTCACCATTCTTGTCCATGGCACGATATTCCATGGGGGCTTCCTGATTAATACCTGCTATCATTGCTGTGATACGCTGTTCATAGTTCTTACGGTCATCCGGATGAATGCGCTTATGCCAGTCATCATCAGCATTCTCTATATATTCTCCTGAGAGTCCAAAGAATTCTACAGCGTTGGTAGACCACCTTGCATAGTGGTTGAAGATATCATACACAACAGCATATCGGCTCTTAGATACAACAACAAAGGTATCAAATATCCTGCTTATTGTGTCATTAAGTCCGGTCCTGGCCATATTTCCTCCCTATACGGCGTTATATTTACTCCCCAGCCGTACAAAAACTAGATATTTTTGGAACACGCTATTAAATATAGTATCGCATTTATATTTTATGCCATTACATAAAAAAATGCCATTATTTTGGATAATTTCGTTTAATTTCTACATTTTGCCCTATTTATGTTACAACATTCCGTCACCGTTCCCACAAGTAACCCAATTTGTGTTCGCTTTACTTTTGCAATTTTTTCGCTTATTATAAGTTAAATACATTCAAAAAACATAGGAGGAATACTATGCCAGAGCCAATTATTGAATCAAGCTCATCTCTTACATCGAAAGGAAATCTTGTATTCAAGGAGACAACACGTCTGCGTTTTTTTGGTATTCCGTGGCCTTTCACTCATTATCAGATCTACGAAAATGACCTTGTTGTGATCAAGGGTCTTCTTAATCTCAACGAAGATGACTGCTATCTGTACAAGATTGCTGATGTAAGCATTAAGCGTACTCTCTTACAGAGAATATTTGGACTTTCAACCATCACCTGCTTTGTTGCATCAGATGCTTCAGGAGATCAGATCGTACTTAAGAACATCAAACACGGAAGCCAGATCAAAGATTTCCTTCTTTCACAGTCAGAAGCCTGCAGACTTCGCCGCAGAACTGTTACAACTCAGAATCTTAGTTATCATGATGGTCCTCATCACTTTGATGACATGCACGGTGTCGATCTTAATCATGATGGAATACCGGATGAGTTCCAGCACTAAAAGGTAGATCATTCGAACCAGTCTAAATCATTTCAACAACTAAGAAAAAATCAAAGCCAATGCTTCTTATATTGAAAGCATTGGCTTTTTTACTTATCAGATCATCCGATCCTTGTAGATATAAATATCGCTTCTCTCTTAGCCTCTTCATCATCAGGATAAAGAGAAAGATACTTGTTCATAAGAGTATTTGCAGATTCAAAATCACCCGTATACTCATATGCTGTGATCTCATTTCGAAGAAGTGCCTTATTCTCATTAGGATCATCAAGGGCAAGACCTGCTTCAAAATCACTAATGGCCATATTGTAGTAGCTGACATCATTGTATGCTTCGGCCATCTGCATTTCGCAAAGGCCCAGTCTGTTATAGATCTCAGCATGCTCACCTGTTTCTTCAAGATATGATCTGTATACGCTTATAGCGTAGTTGAAATCGCCCTGTTTTTCACCTGTCTGTCCCAGAAGAAGGATGATCGGTGATTTATCAGCTTCGCTCTTTTCATTACGTGCAAGCTCAAGGTAGTTCTGAGCCTGCGCATTATTACCAAGATAAAAAGAAATCTGGCCAAGTTCATAATTGGTCATATGGCTTGGATCCCATACACCTTCAAGGATCTCAAGGCCCTCTTCTCCATATCCCTTTGCAGCAAGAAGCTGGTATATCTCGATTATCCTGTCATAGCCCTTGGAATCAAGCTTCATGACCTGGCTGAAGTCTTCCATTGCCTTATCATGATTGCCCTGCTCAAGGTAGCAGACTCCGCGCATATATATAGCATTCTTATCATTACTACGAAGATTAAGAATAGCATTATATACATTTACAGCATCTGCATAATCACCGTTCAGATAATAGGCCTTGGCAAGATAGAAGTTGGTATCAAAATCAACATCATGAATAATGCCATTACCTGAAGAAAGAGACGTCTTAAAATATTCAATTGCCTTATCATAGTCGCCAAGCTCTAAACTGCATATTCCAAGTGCTCTGTAGCAGTCATGTTCATCAGCACCTTTTTCCAGAGCTTTTTCAAGCGTATCTTTGGCGCTCGCATAATCATGATCCTGAATATATTTTATTCCGGATTCAAGAAGATTATCTGTTTCCGATGATGAACATCCACTAAGTCCCATCATCGCTACCAGGCCTATAACAAGCAGAATTTTCTTTTGTCCCCTCATCCTGAGCATTTCCCCCGAGTATTATTGACAATCACCAAAAAGGTTATTTAAGGTACGCAATGATCTCAACTTCACAAAGTACATTCTTAGGAAGCTGTTTAACAGCAACGCAGCTTCTTGCAGGTTTTCCAGTAAAATACTTCTCATATACGCCGTTAAAATCAGCAAAGTCTCCCATATCAGAAAGGAAACAGCTTGTCTTAACTACATGTTCATAATCAGTTCCTGCAGCCTTTAAGATCTCACCGATGTTACGGCATACGAGATCTGTCTGAGCTTTGATATCTTCGCCTTCGATCTCACCTGTTGCAGGATTGATCGGGATCTGACCTGAAGCATAAAGGAAATCACCGGCGATAATACCCTGTGAATATGGTCCGATAGCAGCCGGAGCTTTGTCTGTAGATACTTTTTTCATAATAACTTCCTCCTTAATGATACTATTAATATTGCTTTAAAAAACGGATTTATTATCCTGTTCTTCAAATACTGCTGTAACGTAGAAGCCTCTTGAATTCTCTTCTACCTTGGTAACTTTTCCTTCTCTTGCAAGCATCCTCTGATTAAAAGGATAGTTGCCACTCATGGCAAGAGCAGGGTCTATCGTATAATAATAATTACTTGGAAGAACGCCCTCTGTTACTGTAATATTGTCCCCTTCTTTTAAAAGACCCGGGCGCTCCATCTTGAATTCCATTACTCGTTCCATAACACTTCTCTATTCATCCAGATTATTGATCTCTGCGATCTTGGTCTCTGCATTACTTGCATACTTGGTATCAGGGAATAAGGATTTTACATCATTGTAAGCCTTTTTGGCTTTATCGTAATCTCCGTTTTCATAATATGCATTGCCAAGGAAGTACAGAGCCGGTTCATTGGTATTATCATAACCAAAGGATTTTGAAAGACACTCAATAGCTGTATCATACTCCTGTGAAGTATATGCTTTATATCCAAGCTTATAGTAATAATCTCCAAGCGAAGGACCTACAAGCTCTATCATGGAAGCATATAAAGTCTTGAAGTCTTCAGAAGCTGTGCTTCCCAGCTTATCCATGTCTACAAGATCCATATGCTCAGCTATACTTTTTATATCATTTGGCGTCTTTACGTATATATCAACTGCCGCCATAAGTTCATTCATTGCTTCAACTGTGACGTCTTTTTCTGAATATGAATCTATGGTAGCCTGAAGATCTTCTATCTGCTTGTTAAGGTCATCAACTGTGCCCTGATTTTCCTGCAGCTGTGATGATTTCAGATCGCCTTCCTCACTGATAGCTGCGATCCTGGCACTTGCTTCATCATTGATCTCCTGTATCTTGGCAGGAAGGATAAGGAATACTCCGGCCAGAAGACCAAGGGCAAGTCCTATAAGTACGCTGATCAATGAGACTGTACCCTTAGGCTGCATGCTGTGTACAGGCTGGATAATAGTATCATTACCGCTTCTGTACTCAATAACATCGCCGGCTTCAGTTCTTTCTTTTACAGTCTTATCATCGTCATCATCAGGAGAAAGCATCTTTTCTGCTTCCTGAAGATAAAAACGTGTCTTTGTACTTCCGTTATCTATGCGAAGAGCTCTTGTAAGCTCTTTTTTCGCTTTAGAATATGAGCCATTATTCAGATACAAAAGTCCAAGAAGCTGATGAGCTGCAAGGAAATTAGGATTGGACTGAAGTATCTTTTTGAGCTGTATTACTGCAAGATCAAGACTGCCTTCTTCGCAGTATCTTAGTGCCACATTGTATTTTCTGACTGACTGGTTCACAACATCGAGGTGAGTCGGATTATTACGAAGCTCCTCCATGTAATCATCTGCACTATTATCTGTCGTCTGAAGGTTCTTACTTATAACCCATTCACACAGAGCCGGAACCACTTCACCGATCTCATAATATACAAGTCCCAGAAGGTTTCTTGCCTCTATGTTGTTCTTATTGAGTTTTATACTGTGCTGAAGAGAATTGATCGCACCGGAAAGGTTCCTGACGGTAGCCTTTTGAAGGCCATCATTATAATAAACATTGGAAAGGCTGATAACCTTTTTGTACAAGGCTACATTCTCACCACATTCCGGACAGAACTCGCTCTCAGTCAGCGTACTTCCGCATCTGTAGCAAATCATATCGTGCCTCGTCCACCTTTTGATTTTTTAGGAGCATTTTCAGCTTCTTTCATAAGTTTAACAAGGATATCCGCCATATCATCAAGATCCTGATTATGGATCAGTTCCTCAGCATCTACGATTTCCAGACTGGGGCGAAATTTTTTTATTTCTTCTTCGAAATTTATCATAGTTTATTATTCACTCTTTTCTTTGAGCTGGCCGGCTAGATATAAGGAACCGGCCGCAAAGATCAAATCATTGTTTTGTCGTATCGAATAAATATAAGCGACCGCATCATCAACGCTGTCATAAAATGATACATTGTCAAAAGATGAAAATGCATCCTTAAGACTTTCCATGTCAAGTGACCTTCCCGTCCTGAGGCATGCAACTGCGATCTTATCAAATATCTTACTGTTTTCGATCATGGAAGCCATCTCAAAATACTGTTTATCAGAAACAGCGCCAAACAAAAGGATTTTATTACCTTTATTTTCAATCTCTCCGGCGCTTTTCAAAAAAGCTTCCATTCCATCAGTGTTGTGTGCTCCATCGACTATAAATCCCGGTCTTATCTCTTCCATTCTGCAAGGCCAAAGGGCTTTATTTAACCCTGTTTTAATATTGTCAAAAGATATCCGGATATCCCCAAGATCACTGATCTCTTCGATGCAGCTTATGGCCAGCGCAGCGTTCTGAGTCTGATATGTAGCAGCTGTGCGCAGACATAGTCCAACATAATTATAATACTCAGAATCAAAGCAAAAATCAACGTACTTATTGCCCCCGTCATCTTCCAAAAGCTTCACATTACTGATGTTTGCTTCAGTTATACAGCGTATCTTTGCCTGCTTTTTTTGAGCAGTATCTGTGATCACTTTTGTGGTCTCTTTTCTTTTGTCAAAAAATATTACAGGAACTTTTTCTTTGATGATCCCGGCCTTATGTGCTGCAATTTCCTCGTAAGAATCGCCAAGATACTGCATGTGATCAAAGCCTATCTCCGTGATCACACACGCAAGAGGCTTTTCTATTACGTTAGTAACATCAAGAAGGCCTCCAAGCCCTGTTTCAAGTACAAGATAGTCTATAGCGCTATCTTTATATATATCCATAGCCATAAAGAACAGATATTCGAAATATGAAGGAAAGAAATCACCTCTGCCTTCTTCTGTCTTTTGATATTTTTCAATCTCATCAAGTATATTCAGAAATGATGCTATAAAAACATCATCCGATATATCATTTCCATTAATCTTAAATCTTTCCGTTACCTTCACAAGATGGGGAGATGTGAACATTCCGACATGAAAGCCTGTCTGAACAAGTATTGATGAAAGATAATTACAAACAGAGCCTTTACCGTTGGTACCTGCAACATGAATTATCTTCATATTCCTGTCAGGTCTTCCCATAATTTCAAGGAAAGAGGCATTATCGCTAACAGAGTGCTTAGTTGTTAACGATGGGAGCATATTGAGAAATTCATCGCACACGTCAAGGTTAAGCTTATTTTCTTTATGTAATTTTTTTATACAAATAATATTCTCATCTAAATTGTTATCTGTCATAATGATCTGTCTCTACCGTTAATATCAAGGATCAATCTCTTTTTTATAAAGTATATGGCGATAAAACCTACTATCGTTATACTAATATATCCGCAGGTATATATGTTGTACCTGCGGATATATATTGTACCTTACTTCTTCATAGAAGATTCAGGATATTATTTATTTATTAAGCTGCTCAAGTCTTTCAACTATCTGATCATACTGCTGCTGGTATTTAGCCTGTTTTTCTTTTTCCTCATTAATCTTAGCTTCAGGAGCCTTGGAAAGGAACTTCTCGTTAGAAAGCATAGCCTTTGATCTCTTAAGCTCGCCTTCAAGCTTGCCCTTTTCCTTGTTAAGACGCTCGATCTCAGCCTTGATATCTACAAGTTCTGCAAATGGAATGTAGATATTGCATCCAGGAAGAACTACAGAAACTGCATCATCAGCAATTCCTTCTTTATCCTTCTGACATACTGATTCGTTAGCATATGCAAGTGACTCGAAGAAGAGCTTACCTGTTCTGAAAATATCAAGCATTTCGTCATTATCAGATACTACGAATACCTTAGCTTTACGGCTAGGAGCAACGTTCATCTGAGTTCTTACGTTACGGATACCACGAACAGCTTCTTTGATAGTCTCAATGCTCTTTTCATCATCAGCAAAGTTCCACTCATCCTTGTATACAGGCCATGAAGAGATCATGATAGACTCTTCCTCATCCTGCATAGTGCAGAAGATCTCTTCTGTAATGAATGGCATGAAAGGATGAAGGAGTTTCAAGCTGTCAATAAGAACTGTCTGAAGTGTCCACATTGCAGCATCTCTTGATACCTTATTGTCTGAGTTATAGAGTCTTGGCTTAACCATCTCGATGTACCAGTCACAGAACTCTTCCCAGATGAAGTCGTAAACCTTCTGAACTGCAATACCCATCTCGAACTTGTCCATGTTCTCAGTGATCTCTTTGATGGTATTGTTGAGCTTAGAAAGAATCCAGTGATCAACTGGCTCAAGTCCAGCAGGTGCAGGCTTATTGATAGCGCTCTCTTCATCTTCGCCCATGTTCATCATGATGAAACGTGAAGCATTCCATACCTTATTAGCGAAGTTTCTGCTGTTCTCCACACGCTCGATGTAGAAACGCATATCGTTACCAGGTGCATTACCTGTAATAAGTGTAAGACGAAGGGCATCAGCACCGTACTGATCGATGATCTCAAGAGGATCGATACCATTACCAAGAGATTTACTCATCTTACGGCCCTGTGAATCTCTTACAAGACCATGGAAAAGAACTGTCTTGAATGGCTTCTCACCCATCTGCTCAAATCCTGAGAATATCATTCTGATAACCCAGAAGAAGATGATGTCATATCCTGTTACAAGTACATCTGTAGGATAGAAGTACTTAAGATCCTCTGTGATCTCTGGCCAGCCAAGTGTCTCAAATGGCCAAAGAGCTGATGAGAACCATGTATCAAGTGTGTCAGGATCATGTGTAAGATGCTGGCATCCGCACTTCGGACATACTGTTGGTGCTTCCTTGGCAACAACGATCTCGCCGCACTCATCGCAGTACCATGCAGGGATTCTGTGTCCCCACCAGAGCTGACGTGAAATACACCAGTCTTTGATGTTGTTGGTCCAGTTGAAGTATGTCTTTTCCATTGACTTAGGAATAAGCTGGATCTCGCCATCCTCAATAGCCTTAACTGCAGGCTTAATGAGCTCGTCCATCTTAACGAACCATTGGTCTTTAACCATAGGCTCAACTGTCTCACCACATCTGTCGTGAGTTCCTACGTTGTGAGTCATATCTTCTATAGAAACAAGAAGTCCCATACTGTCAAGCTCTTCAACGATGAGCTTTCTTGCCTCATAACGATCCATACCCTGGAACTTGCCACCCTTTTCATTGATAGTAGCATCGTCGTTAAGTACGTTGATAACCTCAAGGTTATGACGCTTACCAACTTCAAAGTCGTTAGGGTCATGACCAGGAGTGATCTTAACTACACCTGTACCGAATTCCATGTCAGCGTGCTCATCGCCAACAACAGGAATAGGACGGTTGATAATAGGAAGCATTACGTTCTTGCCAATATAATCCTTGTATCTTGGATCTTCAGGGTTTACAGCTACAGCTGTATCACCAAGCATAGTCTCAGGACGTGTTGTAGCGAACTCAAGGAACTTGGTTGTAGAAACGCTTCCGTCATCTTCTATAAGAGGATACTTAATGTGCCAGAAGTGGCTTGCCTGTTCCTTGTATTCAACTTCCGCATCAGAAATAGAAGTCTTACATACAGGGCACCAGTTAACCATTCTCTTACCCTTGTAGATGTATCCTTTTTCATGCATCTTTACAAATACTTCCGTAACTGCCTTGTTGCAGCCTTCATCCATTGTAAAGCGCTCTCTGTCCCAGTCACATGAAGAACCGAGCTTTTTAAGCTGTTTTACGATACGTCCGCCGTACTCTTTTCTCCAGTCCCAGCACTTCTCAAGGAAGCCGTCACGTCCAAGATCAGCCTTGGTAATGCCCTGCTTCTTGAGCTCATTTATAACCTTAACCTCTGTAGCGATGGAAGCATGGTCTGTTCCAGGCTGCCAGAGTGCATTGTATCCTTCCATTCTCTTATATCTGATAAGGATATCCTGCATTGTATTATCAAGGGCATGTCCCATGTGGAGCTGTCCTGTGATATTTGGAGGTGGGATAACAATAGTGAATGGTTTTTTAGTTTCATCAACTTCCGCATGGAAATACTTCTTTTCTTCCCATTTGCTGTAAAGACGATTCTCAATTCCCTGAGGATCATAATTCTTTGCCAGTTCTTTTTTCATGGTTTCTTCCTTTCTTATGACATTGTGAGGTTTTGTCCACCGCCTGGCTTTCTTTATGGAAATAAAAAAGCCCTCGGCCGGACATTGTCGGCCAAGGGCGTCATAAACGCGGTACCACCTTGATTCCATAGATCTGTGAAAAAAGATCCATGCTCATTTAGCCTGTAACGGAGTGCATCCGGGACCACCTTTGTATATAAAATACTTTCTGAGCAGTCCGGCTAGTACATAGTGCATATTTAGAAATACAGTGACGTATTTCTATGTACTGTATACAGGATGTATATAGTACATGTCCAGAAATACAGGGATGTATTTCTATGTACTGTATACAGGATGTATATAGTACATGTTCAGAAATACACGGATGTATTTCTATGTACAATGTACAGAAGCTACCTTCGGGATACGACAGCACGCATTTTTCCACCCTATCAAATGCTCTCTGTTGAGTGTCTGTAACCTTACTCCTCTTCCTTATCGCCATGGTATGTCGCATAAGCTTCACACCTTTATAAAATTATTTTTATATTATCACTTGAATAAGACTTGTCAAGTTTTATTGATCACTCAAAAAATCCGTCCAAAAAGGAATTCACGTTTTATCATAAAAATGACACATGTGTCATGCGCTTTTTGGTTTACATAATTCCATTGACCGCACCAGTTCTTGTTCCAAAATCCATTACGCGTTTAACGGTATTTCATAAGTATACCAACATGGCGGTTTTATGCGGTTTCTGAAACTCGTTTTTTTAAATATCCCCAATTTCCACGGAGTTATCCACATAGACACAGGTGTCAGTTTCAGGATCATTTAACTACTTTTGTGCCTTCTTAGATGCTTTTTTTGCAAAAATTAGAACAATTTCATACAATTGTACGGTTAACATATATCTTGTCAAAAAAACTTTATGTCAACCTATTTGCTGATTTTTATGATTTATAATACTAATGATCTTTAAAAGTCCTGATAATGGCTTATTTTAGACCAAAACTCCTCAATCTTTGAATTGACTGTGTCGGTCGTAACAGTTTCAATACCTTTCCATTCTCTTGGAAATAGTGATCTGTAGCCGCTTTGAAGGAATCTGTCATCCATAAGCGCCACTACTCCTGTATCTTCTTCTGTTCTTATGACACGACCGGCTGCCTGGAGTACTTTGTTCATACCTGGATATTTATATGCAAAGTCGTACCCGTCTTTTCCGTTTTCATCAAAATAATGTCTTAGCACTTCGCGCTCATTGCAAACAAGAGGTATACCGCATCCGATTATGATCGAACCGATAAGAGAGTCTTTTCGCAGATCTATACTCTCAGAAAAGATCCCGCCTATAACGCAGAAACCGATCACGACCCTGTCATCTTCGATATCAACATCCATATTGATAAGTTCGCCAAGATTTACATTATTGCCCTCAGAGAACATATCCAGGAACATCTCACGCTCTTCTTCAGACATATTGCTTCCCTGTGCAAGGACCTGGGCACGGTCAAGCTCGGCATATCTGGAAAGATACACCTCATAAACCTCTTCCAGGAAGGCATGCGAAGGGAAAAAGACCATGTAGTTACCTCTTTTCCCTGACACGATCCTGTGTATATAGTCCGCAATTCTGTCATACTGCTCAGGGCCTCTTCTTGCGTAGCGGCTGGTCACATCACCCGCTATAACAAGGCATCTTTTGGACGGGTCAAAGCTTGAGTTTGAATACATCTCGAAGTCTTCATCCGTGCCACCGAGAAGTTCCTTGTAATACTGGATCGGAAGAAATGTCGCAGAAAAAAGAATGGTGGATACTGCCTGTGACATGCATGCGCCAAGGTTTTCCGATGGATTTACGCATAAAAGCCTTATCCTGAAGCCTTCGATCTCGTCCCATTCCTGATATATCCTGTAGTGATCATCGAGTTTATCATATATAGTCAGAAATCTTGTAAGTTCAAAATAATAATCCACTATCTCATCGTGATACGGACCATCTGATACATCATCCAGATATGAAGATATGGACGTAGAAAGCCTGTCTGCCATTACAATAAGAGGCTCTATCGTATCAAGCATCTGAGGCCTGTCAGAATCAGACATGGATATAAGCTGATTATATAAGGCAGTCATATGGCCCTTAAACGGAACATATACAGAGTCAAGCATATCCTTGAGATTTTGAAGGGGAGACAGCTTTAAGTCTGCACTATACATGCTCCTTCCCCTGTCCACAAGGTTATGCGCTTCGTCTATCAAAAAGATATAGCTTCCTTTTTTGTTATCAGCAAAATAGCGCTTAAGATATACAAACGGATCAAACACATAGTTGTAATCGCATATGATTCCGTCTGCAAAAAGACTTATATCAAGTGACAGCTCAAAAGGACACACCATATGCTTCCTTGCATAGTACTGGATAGTATCACGTGTGTAATTATCTTCATTAGCCATCATATCAAGCATGGCTTCGTTGATCCTGTCATAGTGCCCCTTTGCATAAGGACACTTCTCAGGATTGCATTCTTTTTCTGCACAAAGGCATATCTTATCCTTTGCAGTTATTACAGCGGTTTTAAAGCGGAGCTTTTGCGAACTTCTAAGAAGCTGGAAGGTATCTGATGCAGCCGCTGCAGTAAGAGTTTTGGCAGTCATGTAAAAAAGTTTTTCAGCCTTCCCCTGGCCTATGGCTGCTATAGACGGAAACAACGTTGTAATGGTCTTTCCGGTTCCTGTTGGAGCTTCAAGGAAAAGTTTTTTGCCATGGACGATAGTCCTGTAGACGCCCGATGCCAGCTCCTTTTGACCCTTTCTGTAAGGGAACGGGAAATTGCAGCTTTTTATAGAGCTTGTTCGTATAGATGACCACTCTGCTTCAAAATCCGCAAAGACCTTGTACTTGTCTACGACTTCCTCAAACCAGCTGACAATCTCAGATGCAGTATATGTGAAGTTAAAATACTTGATCGCCTCATTTTCAAGACTGCAGTAGGTCATCCTGACACCTATCTGCTCGAGACTGTTCTGGATAAGGTATATAGCTGCATAGACCTTGGCCTGAGCCAGGTGAACAGGAACAGGTTCTTCCATATGATCAAGATTTCTGTATGTTCCTTTAATTTCGTCGATCACTACCGGATCGCCTTCTTCTATTCCGTCAGCACGTCCTTCGATAATAAGATCATATTTGGATGTATGGATATTATAAGAAAGAGGAACTTCTGCATGGTAAGAAGGACCCTGCATCTTCTGAATCTTACGATGGATCCTTCCCCCTTCAAGCATGGCATTTTCAGCTGATGTATGTATACGATTGTCTATATCACCCTGCCTTAAGATAAACTCCACAAGGCCTCTAACAGAAATATTGATCTGCATTACTGTCCTCTTATCTTCCTGTCTTTCTTTATAGGGTCAAAAAAAGACCCTTCATGGATTATACCACGAAGAGCCTTTATATATATGCGCTTTTCGGATATCAAAACAATAAATTGTTTTGATATCTAATGATTGAAAAGTGAAGCTTTTCAATCATCTTATACAGCAAATGAAGCAAGGTATGATTCGAATGCTTCATTCTTACCAAAGAAGCTAACTGTAAGTTTTCTTGTAAGGTCAAGTCCAAGTATTCCAAGGATAGACTTAGCATCAACTACTACGTGTCCGTAAGAAATATCAACATCAAAATCGCACTTCTCTGCTGCTCTTACGAAATCTTTAACTTCTGAAGGTGATAATTTTATAACATGCTGTATTCTTTCTGTAACCATAATTCTAACTTCCTTTCAAACTAAAAACCGAACTGTAAAATACTATTCCTCGTCCAATTCCTGTTTATTATATAGCATGTATGCTAATTGTAAAGGCTTTACAGGGCTAAAAATTGCACAAACTTTATGCTCAATATAGCTCATAGTCGCTTGAAAATGCTCAATTTTAATCATGCATATATGTATTATTAACATTATTACGATTATTTATGATTCTTTTTTGTGATTTTTGGTATGGAAATCCATAAAAGCCTCCTGCATGTGATTGCGCAACTTTTTTGCGCAGACATGACAGACCATTCACTATATTTCGATTATTTTGTTTCCTATGATGCATTTTTACATTATTAATCAGTTTTTTATTTCAAACTTTACTTGAAATGAATAAAAAAAAGAGTTTTAATAAGAAAGTAGTTTTTTTATGCAAAAATCGAAAGGTATATACCACTATGGCAAAGCTTAAATTTCCCAAAGAGTATCATTCAGAGTTAAGTCTCCATGATACACAGGTTGCAATCAAAACAGTTAAAGACTTTTTCCAGAGCATGCTGTCAGCTCGCCTGAATCTTCAGCGTGTTTCAGCTCCTTTATTTGTAGATCCAACATCAGGACTTAATGATAATCTTAATGGTGTTGAGCGCCCTGTTGCATTCGACATACTTAATGACAATGATCACACAGGAGAAATTGTTCAGTCTCTTGCAAAATGGAAGCGCTTTGCTCTTAAAAAATACGGATTTGACGTTGAAGAAGGTCTTTATACAGATATGAATGCTATCCGTCGTGATGAAGAGACAGATAATATTCATTCTATCTTTGTAGACCAGTGGGATTGGGAGAAGGTTATCCGCAAGGAAGACCGTAACCTTGACTACCTTAAAGAAACAGTACGTCAGGTTTATAAGATCCTTAGAAAAACAGAAAAGTTCCTTTCTATTCAGTATGACTATATCGAAGAGATCCTTCCTCACGATATCTTCTTTATCACAACACAGGAGCTTGAAGATATGTTCCCTGAATATTCTCCAAAGGAACGTGAATACTACATCACTAAGGCAAAAGGTGCTGTATGTATCATGAAGATCGGTGATAAGCTTGCATCAGGCGAGCCTCACGACGGACGTGCTCCTGACTATGATGACTGGGAACTTAACGCAGATATTCTTGTATACTATCCTGTACTTGATATCGCACTTGAGCTTTCATCAATGGGTATCCGTGTAGATGAGAACTCTCTCAAGACACAGCTTGAAAAGGCAGGTTGCACAGAGCGTGCAGAGCTTCCTTTCCAGAAGGCTATTCTTAATAAGGAACTGCCTTATACTATCGGTGGTGGTATCGGACAGTCACGTATATGTATGTTCTTCCTGCGCAAGGCTCATATAGGTGAAGTCCAGAGTTCTCTCTGGCCACTCGAAACCGAGAAAGAATGCGCAGAGAACGGAATTCAGCTTTTATAATGATAGACATTAAACAAGTAGAAAAAAAGCCAACTGTAGTACTGGTTGGACTTAATACAGATCGCGACGAAGACCTCTTTGCAAGTTCCATGCAGGAACTCAGAGGTCTATCTGAAGCGGCAGGAATGAAGGTCTGCGCTGTTGTGACTCAGAATGCTGAGGCACCTACGCAGGCCACTTTTGTTGGTAGCGGTAAGGTTGAGGAGATAAAGACCCGTATCGAATACGATGATGCAGACGCTGTCATCTTCAATCAGACGCTTTCACCCATGCAGATCAGAAACCTTGAGAAGATCCTGGACAGGGAAGTTATCGACAGAACTGCCCTTATCCTTCAGATATTTGCTGACAGAGCACGTACAAGGGAGGCAAGACTTCAGGTAGAATCTGCAAGACTTCAGTACCTTCTTCCAAGGCTTTCCCATATGAGAACAGGTCTTACAAGACAGGGCGGCGCCAGCGGTTCAAAATCAAGTAAAGGTGCCGGTGAGAAGCAGCTCGAGCTTGACAGAAGACACATAGAGCATCGCCTGGCTGAGCTTAGAAGAGAACTTGAAGCAGTTAACAAGGAAAGGTCTACTCAGAGAAGCAGACGTCTTTCATCTTCTGTTCCAAAGGTTGCACTTGTCGGATATACCAATGCCGGCAAATCCACTATCATGAACCATCTTATTAACGACTTTGCTGATGGCAATACTGATGAAAAGAAGGTTCTTGAGCAAGATATGCTCTTTGCTACCCTTGATACCACTATAAGAAAGATCTCTCCTGCAGGTCACAGATCTTTTCTTTTGTCAGATACTGTAGGATTTATAGATGACCTTCCAACAACACTTGTTAAGGCCTTCAGATCAACACTTGAAGAGATCAAGTATGCTGATCTTCTTCTGGAAGTCATAGATTTTTCTGATCCTGATCATGCGAGACATATGGAAGTTACTGATAAGACTCTTGCTGAGATCGGAGCAGGTGAAATACCAAAAATATATGTATTCAATAAGTCGGATATAGCAGATGAATTAGGAACCACAATGGTTCAGCTTCCCTATGTTCGTGATCACAGAATATATATGGCTGCTGCCAAGGATATCGGAACAGAAGAACTTTTGTCCCTTATAGACAAAGTCCTTCTGGAAGGAAGTCAGGAATGTGAACTTCTGATCCCGTATTCAAAGGGCAGCATTCTGGCTGCCATCAATGAAGGATCTGAAGTCATAAACACTGAATACCTTCCGGAAGGCACTAAGATAATTGCTAAATTAAAGAAAAAAGATGTAAATAAATATGCTGAATATATCAGCAGCACTTCTGAAGTGCACCGCAGGAAGCAAGCAGACAATTCTTAAGATCTTGTACTGTATCAACAATTTTCTCTGCTCCTGCATTCTTAAGCTCGAGATATGTACCATAGCCGTATGTTACGCCAATAGCCATGAGGTCATGATTGCATGCTCCGACCATATCGTAGCATCTGTCACCGACCATGGCTGTTTCATCGGCATTGGCCATAAGTCTTCTAAGAGCTTCTTCAACGACTTCGTTCTTATCAGTACGACGTCCATCAAGCTCACTTCCAATGATCACATCAAAATATGATGTAAGGCCAAAGTGGTTAAGAACTTTGTATACCATTACCTGAGGTTTGCTCGAAGCAATAGCAAGCTTAAGTCCTGCATTGTGGCAAGCTTTAAGCATATCTTCAACACCCTCATAAGGCTTATTTTCGTATACTCCAATAGGGTTGTAGTATTCACGGAACTTATCTACTGCTCTGAGCATATGCTTCTCATCCATTCCGTAATGTTCCATAAAGGTCTTATTAAGCGGAGGACCTACAAAGAACCCAAGTTTAGAAATGTCGGGTTCATCTATTCCCTGGTCTTTAAGCGCATACTGCGCAGCCTTGGTAATGCCAAGACCGGAATCGGTTAATGTGCCATCAAGATCAAATAATACATACTTCAGCATTCGTTTTTCTCCTGGAGTTTGTTATTTTGGTTATGACTTCTTGAAGCAATAAAAGAAGCCATAAATGAACAATAGTCAACACGTATAATTAAATGTACGATATAATGACAGTTCCTAGCAATAGCCATTTCATTTAAAATGCATAAATTGTTTGATGGTTCTTTGTGCACTTCTTCCAAAATATACGGTTTTTCTTTAATTTTTGACTTTCACTAATAGGGTTACAAGCAATTATTTTTAGAAAAAAACGTTCTTGCATTAAACCTGGCTCTGTGCTAGATTAAATGCAGTTAAAGAATTGAATATCTGCTAGGGGAGCTTTGCTGAGAAGAGGTTCTTAAGTATTTAGATGCGTATGGATCTCGACCCTTATTACTTGAACCGGGTAATACCGGCGTAAGGAAGCGTTTTTTCTAATATTTCTGCATGTCTGCAGAATGTTTCCCTTGTGCATATTCAAAAATCTAATATTTTTACAGCTAATGCTGCAAGGAGGGATATTCAATGTCACTATTCTTTAATGCCGTAACTTATGAAGGCGAAACCACTTATTCGCTAACTACTGCCGGCTACACTTTATTTGCAGTTTTACTGCTTGCCGCAGTAATTGTCGCATGCTTTTTCAAAAACACCAAGAATGAGCAAAAATTCAGCACTCGTCAGCTTGTTGTATCAGCTATGTGCATAGCAGTCGCATTTGTACTTTCAAATGTGAAGATCATCAAGTTGCCACAGGGCGGATCCGTAACTCTTTTATCCATGTTCTTTGTTTGCTTCGTGGGCTATGTCTATGGTCTTAGAAGTGGTCTTATGGCAGGTCTTGCATATGGTCTTCTTCAGATGATCGTAGATCCTTATATCGTAAGCGTTCCGCAGCTTCTTTTTGATTATGTATTTGCTTTCATGGCTCTGGGACTTTCTGGTCTTACAAGCACCAAGAAATACGGATTGTATACAGGATATTTAATAGGTATAGCCGGCCGTATGACTTTTGCAGTTCTTTCAGGTGTTATCTTCTTTGGAATGTATGCGCCGGAAGGGCAGAATGTGTGGGTTTACTCATTTGGATATAATGGTCTTTATATCATCACAGAGGCAGCTATCACATTTGCAGTGCTTCTGATCCCAACTGTAAGAAAGAGTCTTAACTCGATCAGAGTTGCAGCCAACGAATCCGATTCAAAGAGAATCGTATTAAACAAACTGGCATCATAAATAATTTGTTGTAAACTGAACGAGGTCGCCCTCAGCCGTAGGGGCTGTGGACGACCTTTCGTCTTTTGCAACTAAATAATTTATTCCTTCCAGTTATATATTCTATGCATTTGGCATACTCTTGCCAGATTTCGGTTCTATGTATTGCATATGTTGGGGCTATATGCTTACGCTCTCACCTAAAGCAAATGAATATAGGTAGCGTTCTTTGACTTTCATGTGGGTCATGCGTTCAAGGGCTCTTGTGTAATAGTCGATCTGAACTTTATAGCGCTTGGTAAGGTCTGAAGCTTCCTTAACGTGGTCAGTTTTGTAGTCTACAAGAACTATTTGGTCGTCTTCTACAAACCATGCATCTATTACGCCCTGTATGAGCATTATCTCTCCATCTGGGAGGTTTTCGGACAGTTCTTTAGCAGGGATTCCCATCATGAACTGGCGTTCTCTTTGGAGGTTACCACTACGAGCTGCTTCTTTATATCTTCTTCCAAGGTCTGTTTCAAAGAAATGGATGATGTCTTTAGCAAATA
This sequence comes from Butyrivibrio fibrisolvens, assembly GCF_037113525.1. NCBI lineage: Bacteria > Bacillati > Bacillota > Clostridia > Lachnospirales > Lachnospiraceae > Butyrivibrio > Butyrivibrio fibrisolvens. The sequence continues at coordinate 3,686,064 of NZ_CP146963.1, forward strand.
TACTCTTAACGCTATCCTGGTCCATTCTTCCTTCGACTTCTTTTTTCTCAAGAAAATCTAGTATATCTTTTACATTAATAATATCTTTTGAGAATATTCCGTTATCAAGTAGTTCCATGACGCGGTGGTAGGCTGTTCCTCTTCCTGCGCCGGAGAGTTTTTCTTCCTTATCTGAGATGAATCTAGGTACTATTTCCTCATCTTCTGTTTTTATAAGTCTGGTATCAGGCTCTTTTTCCTCGGTAAAAGAAGCTTTTTTAAGCTCAGATACTGTGGTCTTGGTATAAAGATCAGCATATTCCTTATGAGAATATTCGTATTCAAAGTTATCAGAAAGGCTCTTCATAAGGTCTTCGTCTAAATCAGATGTCTTAATTCCGCCTTCCAGCTTATCTTTTCTAATAGCACTGTCTACCTGATCTTTTAACGATAGGGATGTGATGGTTGATGCATCAACTACGCTTATCTTGGCAGGAGGCACGATCATAGCCGCTTTATCAGGCTCATATTTACAGCTCTCAGAATCCATTACTTCTATGTTATCGTATCCAATAAGGCTTACATCTACATCAAGGATTTGAGCAGCTTCCTTCATAGCGGGATGTCCCATCATGGCGCTCAGTATAAGAGTGAGGTAGTTAGTAGCCTTCCTTGATGAAAGGGGAAGGAGCTGTTTCTGCTCGCTGGGACCTTTATTAAAAGCAAGGTACTGTTCGTTTTTGATAAAATTAGCGAAGGAATCATCGCTGCCAGTAATTATGAGCTTTTCTTTTGCTCTTGTAAAGGCAACGTACAAGACTCTTAGCTCTTCGCCAAGGCTTTCTCTTTTCATTCTGTCAGACAGCATTATGCGTCTTGGAGTATTGGCCTTAACTCTAAGGTCCAGATCGACCACTTTTAAGCCTATTCCAAGATCTTCATCTAAAAGGACATCTGCATTAGTATCCCTTTGGTTGAATTTCTTGTTTGTTCCTGCAACGAATACTACAGGAAACTCAAGTCCTTTACTCTTATGGATACTCATAATGCGCACAACATCTGCATTTTCATCTATTACATTAGCTTCACCAAAATCTACTTCGTATTTTTCAAGTTCTTCGATATAACGAATGAAGTTAAAAAGGCCCTTGAAACTTGTGTTTTCAAAAGAAGATGCTCTTTCAAGGAGCATGTCTATATTGGCACGTCTTCTTGTGCCTGCAGGCATTGCTGCTACGTAGTTTCTATAGCCTGTGTTGTCTATTATGTATTCAAGAAGCTCATGAACAGGCATGTACACAGCTTTCTTTCTAAGGCTTCGAAGCTCCTCAAGGAACTTCTGCACTCTTTTTGCAAGTTCAATGATAGTATCGGTAACTGGAAATGCAGTGTCTTTACTATCTTCTAAACTTGTACTATTTGCTATTATTTTTTCCAGATACAAAAGGTGCTCATAGAAAGTTACTGGTATCTCCTCTTCCTTTTCCCTCATTATGCCACAGGCGAAGGCTTTGATCCTTGCCATATCCTCATCTGTAAAGCGCCCGAAAGCTGAGTGCATAACGGATGCAAGAGGAATGTCCTGAAGGGGGTTATCTATGATCCTTAGATAGTTAAGGAGGGTTGCCACTTCTATTGCAGCAAAATATCCCGTTCTTGACTCAACATAGGCAGGTATACCTTCTGATTCAAGAATCTTTCTAAAGGTATCGTCCCATGAAAGGGTTGTTCTAAGGAGTATTACTATATCGCTATAGTGAATGCTTCTAAAACCGCCGTTACCATCAGATACATGGCCGCTTCTTACAAGTTCTTTGATCCTTGAAGCGATGACCATAGCTTCTTTTTGTTTTGGATTCAGCTTCTGGCCAGGCTTTATGGTATCTTCCATCCCCCATATATCCGGGTTGATGATTTCTCCATCATCGCCCGTATCAATCTCACTTTGGTCACTATAGCTGCTATCCTTTTTAGATGAATCTTCGTCGCTGTTAATAAGGATAAGCTCGGGGACAAAAGAATCTTCGCCCTCAGGCTCATCAGGATAGTCTGCTCCCGTAACAAGCATTGCATCAAGGTCGTAAGCAACCTTACCAAGATCAGATCCCATGATACGTCTGAAAATATAGTTAACAAAATCAAGGACTCTTCTTCTACTTCTGAAATTCCTGTGAAGATCTATTCTTCTTAAAAGTGCATCCTTAGTCTTATCATAGCTTTCAAGCTTTTCCATGAATATTTCAGGCTTTGCAAGACGGAACTTATAGATACTCTGCTTGACATCACCAACCATGAACCTGTCATAGGTTCCTTCTGTATTACCTGCGATCGAAGACAGGATCAGCTCCTGAACGCTGTTACTATCCTGATACTCATCGATAAGGATCTCTTTATAGTATTCTCTATACTGGGCAGCAACATCTGTCGGCGCATCCTTCCTTGTCTCAGGGTCATGATCTACAAGGATATTAAGGGCGAAGTGCTCCATATCGCTGAAATCAATGACGTTCTTTTCTTTCTTCTTGTTATCAAGCTCTTTTGTAAATTCAATAGCAAGCTCAGAAAGGCACCTAAGAGCCCTTGCTGCAAGCATACTTGTAACTATGATGGACTCTTTATCCTGAGCAAAATATTTAGTCTTAAGGTTAGTGATATTTTTCTTAACATCGTCTCTTATGGACTTTGCCATTTCTCTTTTGTCAGCTGATACGGTCTCATCTTTTTTACCAGGAAGTCTGTCAAAAGAGATAAGGTTCACTGCATTCCTTAAAGACTCATAATCTTCTGCTTTGCCAGCATTTATGATCATATTTTTTTCAGCTTCAATAAGATCCCCGTACATGTAGGGGCCATCTGGCTGATTGCAAATATCAAGCGCTCTTCGCATGCTTGTAGCAAGTTCTTTAAGATCTATCCTGACTGATTCTACATACTCTTTAAGCCACTCTTTGTCATCAAAGCTGTCTTCATCTATGTCATAATCTCTGGCCCTGTCTTTAAGCCAGTCTTCAGGCCATGGCATACTTTTAGAGAATTTATAAAGACTAAGGATCTGCTCTTCAAGCATCTTATCATTTGATCCATTTGAAAAATACTCTGATGTGTACAAAAACTCTTCATCAGCTTCAGCATATTTGGCTTCAAGGAAGTCTGCCATAACGCTCTCTTCCAGAAGCTTCATCTCACCTTCATCTGCAACTCTATAAGAAGGGTCTAAACCAATATCATTAAAATTGTTACGAATGATATACTGACAGAAAGAGTCTATAGTAGTAATCTGGGCATTATGAATAAGAGTCTCCTGCTTCTGAAGATGGGCATCTTCAGGGTTTTGAAGGAGCCTTTTGGCTATTGCTGCAGTTATCTTATCCTTCATCTGTGCTGCTGCCGCACGGGTAAAGGTTACGACCAGAAGATGATCTATATCTATTGGTTCTTTACCATCTTGAGATGAAGAAATAAGCTGAATTATTCTTTCTACAAGAACTGCAGTCTTACCTGATCCTGCTGCTGCAGAAACAAGGATGTTGCAGTTTCTTGCATCTATAACAGATTGCTGCTCTTTGGTGAATTTTACTTCTGCCATTTTAATTGGATTCCTTATACTAATCTAATAATTTATCTAATATTTCTTCTGATAACTTTATTGCTTGTCAGCCTTCTTACATTCCTCTTTTATCAAAGCCAGAGCATCATCTTTATTAAGCTTATCAAGTTCTCTTGTCTGGAAGCCCGGTGTTGACATATCAAAGCCGCAGATAGGTCTGAAGTGGCAATAAGTACATGCACTTCTAGGGCCCTGAACATAAGGATTGATCTCAATATCGCCATCAAGAATCCTTCTGCCATACTCGCGGATCTTATGTCTAACATATGATGAGACCATCTTATAGGAATCCTGCTCCATGATCTGAGAGTTTGCGTAAAAGCCGCCGTCCTTCTTACGTCTTACATTTATTACGTCAGATTCTGTCGCACCCGCAGCCATATCTCTGTCAAGAAGACCGATAACCTTTTCATCAGCGTTGATAATTCCGTTACTGACAAGCTCTTTAATGATCTTTTTATTTATAAGTTCAGGATCATTACCAGTTCCTTCCGCTTCCACAATAGGGTCATTGATATGGTAATACAAGACTGCTCCAGGAACGACTTCCTTATCCGGATTAAGCTTTTTTTCCATAGCCATGGCAAAGTTCATGTAGACTACAAGCTGAAGCTGAAGGCCATAATAAACTGATGCTATGTTAAAAGTTTTATTTCCAGACTTAAAATCTATGATCTTGATATACACGTTCTCATCATCATATGCCAGGTCCATGCGGTCGATCCTGCCCTGAAGCTTCATCTTCTGCTTGATCCTTGTTTCCTCAGAAGGAGTCAGAGCGATATTGATCTCATCAAGATTGCCGGCCTCTTTAAAATCAAGCTCGAACTTGTCTGGTTTAAATTCACCCTTTCCAAGCTGATAGCGAAGAGTCTTGACCGTACGCCAGATGATGCGGTAGATTCTGTCAACCGCATTCTTGTTTCTTGCTGATGAATACAGTATATTTTCACCATACTCCTTGGTTACTTCATCTATAGCTTCAGACAGAAGCTCTCGGCCCTGCTCATCTGTAAACTCTGTCCACTCTATGCCCTTTTCCTCAAGCTTGACTGAAAAGCGCTCCAGCGCACTATGAAATACATTACCAAGGTCAGATCTTTCAAAGTCGTATTCACTTCTTTCATCAAGCCTGAGTCCGTACTTAACAAAATGCGCATAGCAGCACTCTGCAAAGGTCTCTAGCCTGCTGACAGAATTCTCCAAAAAGTTGCCATATAAGGCAGCCGCCAGCATAGCAGGTAGAGGCGTATACTGATACCTGAGGAAAGCCGCCTCCTTGATCCTTTCTGCCGCTTTCGGATTTTCTTTTTTCAAAAGTTCATATAAAGTCAGGAACTTCTTTTCATCATCATCTGTAAGATTGCCATCCGCATAGTCCCTTGCCTTTTCAGATACATAGGTTTTAGCATCTTCAAGGGACATGATCTGCTTGTCTATAGGATCTTCAGCAGGCCTTCTTTCCTTAAGATCTGGGAAAAGAGCTTTGATCTTACCTATAAGGTAAGCAGGATTCATGCTCTTGCCATCTGCAGAAATCCCCGAATAAGACATGTACAAAAGCCTGGACGGCTTAGTCAGGTTCATATACAGATACAGCCTTTGAATATACATCTGCTGGCGGGGAGATGGTGCAAGCTCAACATCAGGAGCCCTCGAACTCAAAAACTGCCTGTCAATATCAGACAAGATGCCACCTTCAGACGCATGCTTAGGGATATTCGTATCATTAACACCAAGAAACAGAAGATACTTTATATCAGAAAGACGGCTTCTTTCGATATCACCAACCCTTACTGTATCTACGTTCTGCGGGATCGTACCAACTTCGATCTCGCTAAATCCCGCATCCAATATCTCCATATATTCCTTGATCGGAACCTTCTCATCGCCTAGAAGAGACGCCACCTGATCTAAAAGATCCATGATCTTGCCATAGATCTGGCTGTACTCATCTGCCTTAACGTTGTCCCCCTGCTGTTCAAAGTACCTTGCATACCTTTCAAGCTTTGAATAGGCATCGCCTCTTTTTATAAACTCATAAAGGCCCTTAGAAAGCTCCAAAACTGACTTCTTGTGGCTTTCCATGATAGGACTTATCATGTTCACAAGCTCTTTTCTCATAAGATTCATCTTCTCAAGGAAAAGAACTATCTCTTCATCGCTAGTCTTCTTGCGGAACCTTGGATGACGCACAAAATTATCTTCCCAGGCTTTATGCCCGCGAATTCCAAGAGACCTTACGTAGTTCTCCAAAAGGTCGATATCATCATCATCAAAATCCATCATGCCGCTTCGCATGAAGTGAAAGACTGTCTCGTAGCTATAGTCAGTCCTTACGATATCAAGGGCGCTTCTAATATATTCTATGAAGGGATTTAACTTAAGTCCCTTCGTTTCATCGATATAAACAGGTATACCAAAAGTATTGCTTTCTCTTTTGATCCTCTCTCCATAGGTAGAAAGATCACCGCAGACAATGGCAAAATCCCTGTAGAAAAGGTCCCTATCTGCTTTGATCCTGCGACTGATAAAGATAAGCGCCTGGCGCACCTCTTCAGAAGGGTCAGCACACCCTGCGATGACTATGCTGTCAGATGCCGGGAACTGATCGCTCCTGTAGGTATCAGGCTTATACCTGAACAGGTGCTGTTCAAGAAATGCCATGGGAGCATTGCCGGAAAGCCTTACATTTTCGCCCTTTATAATAATGTCGCTGTTGTGCTCGTCCCTGTACTCCTTCCACCTGTCATAATCAGGAGTGTTCATGGGATCAAGCTTCTGACAGCTTCTCCACTCACATTTAAGAAGGCTTTTAATAGTCTTTTTACTTAGGAAAAAGAGCTCCTGCTCATTTATATTATTAGTATAGGGATCAGTCTCATCGTCCATTTCGAGGGTTACAATTACTTCACTTGCTATAAGTAAAAGTTCCTCGATAACCCTGTACTGAATAGGAGTAAAACCTGTAAAGCCGTCAAACACGATAACGCTATCCTTTACAAGCTCTGACTTTGAAAGCCTCTTACATAAAAATGACAGAGTCTCTTCAGGTGTTACATATTTATCTTCTGTATATTCTTTAAACTTTTGATATAGAAGTCTCAGATCAGAAAGTTTACCTTTAAGCGACCTTCTGCTCTCGCAGTTATCTATCAAAGTCTTAAGTTCATCAGGTCCTACATCATACTGCATAAGCTCTGAGATGGTTGACTTAACTTCATCTATATAGCCTGCCCTGTGCATAAATGAACCGATCACGGGAAGGTCGTCTTTATTAAGATCAGCTACATGCCTTAAGATAAGAGACTTACCGACGTCATCAAGAACAGCTTCATGACGCTTTCCTGTCTCTTCAAAGATTCTGTGGGACAGACGTCCAAATGAAAGGACATCTATGTTCATAATGCCCTGATCAGGATGCATCTTAACGATGTCCATCTGCGTCTGCATGGTGAACTGGTCAGGCACAATAATAAGATAGTTCCTGGAACTATCTTCCCTGCTTCGTCTTATTATCTCTTCATATAATTTGTGGCTTTTACCGGACCCGGACGATCCCAAAGAAAATCTAAGCATACAGCCCCCGATATTATAATAATGTACTTTTACTATATCACACTTTTAGGTATAATTAATTTATCTAAATATGAGGAGGTCTATGATGATTTCAAAGAAAAAACTATTACAGGCTGTATCTGTTTCTGCACTTACTGCTGTTCTTGCAATCGGTTCACTTGCTATAAACGGCACATCTGCAAGCGCTCAGGCTGGCATTAACGAACTCACAGGAATGCCAACAACAGCTCCTGAAAATCAGCGTCCTATCGCTGTAATGATCGATAACGATAAGAGAGCTAACCCTCACTATGGTTTATCTGAGGCTGATGTTGTATATGAGATGATCAACTCAACTCACAACAACCGTGTAACACGTCTTATGGCTGTGTACAAGGATTACAACACTGTTTCAAGAATCGGAAATATCCGTTCTACAAGACCAACTAATATCATGCTTGCAGCAGAATACAATGCTGTACTTATTCATGATGGTGGTCCATTCTACATCTATCCTTACTTTGATGCTACAGGTCTTAACCACCTTTCAGGCGGATTCTCAAGAATCCCTAATGGTAAGGCCAGAGAATTCACAGAATACTGCGTAGCTGGTGAAGCTGCTACAAGAATGGCTAAGGCTGGTTATCCTGCAGAGTATACACAGGCTACAAGTCAGCACTTTACATTTGGTGCTAACTCTCTTGCTGATGATGCAGGTGTAGCTCCTGCTACAAACGTATCTGTACCATTTCCACACAATTCAACACAGTTCGTATACAACGCTGCAACAAACTCTTATGACTACTATGAGTTCGGAAGCCCTGTAGTAGACGGTGATGACAAGCAGCAGGTTTCATTTACAAATGTATTCCTTCAGGATTGTGACTTCACACTTCTTGATCAGAACGGATACCTTGTATATAACTGCATCGGAACTAATGTTGGATATTACCTCACAGGTGGTATGGTAATCCCTGTAACATGGGTTAAGACAACTTTCGAAGGAGCTACAAAGTTCTACACATTAGATGGTGCTGAGCTTGTAGTTAATCCAGGAAAGACCTACATTGCACTTGTTCCTTCAGATGCATGGGCTAAGGTTGGTATTCAGTAAAAGTAAATAAAAAGAGTGGCGGGATTTCCTGCCGCTCTTTTAAAATGATTAGGAGGAGATGATATGTTTTGTCCAAAATGTGGCAGTAATCTGCCAGAAGATTCAGCTTTTTGTCCCAAATGCGGGTACAAGTTGCCAGTAGATAATACTACTCAGCAACAGGTTCATTATGGGAACGTAACACAAACTCAGCAACCGGCATATAGTCAAAGCCAGTTCACAGACTCTAATAGTTATTCTACTCAGGCACCTATGTATAGCCAGTATGGTCAGAATAACCAGAACACCAAACCCAAAGTAAATGATAAAGATTTTAACAAAATCATCTGGAGACTGGTTGGCGGCATAGTATTACTTATTTACGGACTTGTGACACTTTCAAGATACATGAAATATTATGAATGGTTCGGGAGTTATTGGTCTGATGAAGATTATTTCTATTATATGATTCTTCCATTTGCTGCGATAATTATCAGTATCTGGGCAATCGTTTCTTCAATTACCAAATATCACAAGATTAATCATTAACTAATAATTCTCCCCATGAACGTAAGTCGGTGTCGGGCCTACCCGTATAAGCCAAAAGTATTTATCGAGCAAAGAATATAGCAGCATATACAGTCAATGCATCATATGAAATCGAATGTGATTTGTGATTTTGTAATTATAATGCGATTTTGATGTTTTTGATTTTTGATATAAGTATAGTTATTTGCTACATTACTGCTCAAAATTCGCGTATATAGAAACTGTAAACATTATTTTTTTCGTAAATTGATTGAGCATATAAGCTTGTTTGATCAATATTTACAATTCTTGTAAAATTATGGAGGAAAACTATATGAGTAACAAAAGTTTGTCATCACTAATCGAAATTATCTTAGGAGCAATTGGACTTTTTTATGGTATATTTACGATATCTAATGATACTTCAGGCTTATTTAGATATACATATACTCCCCCATTTACACAACATGAATTATTTGTTATTGCAATTACTATATGTTCAGCGATAATTCTTTTGCTTGGAATTATCAAAATGAAGAAAGAAAATAGTAACAGCAATAATAATGGAGATATGGCAGCTTGAAATATGACATATGTAATTAGCCAGAGTTTTCTATAAATTTTTTAAACTACAAAACATCCTACATTAGAATTTGATTCTCTTTTTCATCTGGGAAGTTTTAGTCATTAACAAAAAATGATTCCAAAACTAAACTAAAACTTCCATGTTAAATTTGTAAAAACACCTTGCACTTTTTTATCCAATCGTGTATATTTGAGGTGCTGTACAACTGGCGGAATAAAGTGGCACTAAGCCATGGGGAGTACAGTCTTAGTTTTGAATTATGTCGACCGCCTGGGCAACCTGTTATTAGGATGCTCAGGCGGTCTTTTTATTTCTATTTTTCTGAATTATATCGAAAACGTTTACTTATTTAAAGCACTTTCACATAGACTTGCTTAAGATTAACATCGAATTTCTAAGTCCGTTATTTCACTTCATTGCTCTTAAGGTATGAGTCGCTTCCCAGCTATTAAGTTCTTCAACCTGTGTGAATCCGGCAGCAAGAAGAGCTTCCTTTTCATGTTCAACGGTTAATGGCGTATCGTAATGATAGAATACATCATCAGATAAATTCTGCTCCTGCCTTATTCGTAGAAGTTCTTGTCTTAAAAATGCTTCTTGCTCATCCTGATCAGCAAAGTAATCAGTAAGCAAAAAGTATCCGCCAGACTTAAGCGATTTTCTAAGCTTTATGTACAGTGGTATTTTTTCTTCTTTGGTAAAATGATGTAGCGATTCTACAGAAACAGCTGCATCGAATATTTCTTCACCGAAAGGAATTTCGAAATAAGATCCACAAATCGTAGTTATATCTTTATCCTGAAATTTTGCCTTAAGTGAATCAAGCATAGCCTTAGTCAGATCAATTCCTGTAACTTTAGCAGATGGATTTATAGAAAAGAATTCTTCTAATTCAAGGCCTGTGCCACATCCTAAATCCAGGACATTAGCATTTTTCTCTTTGGGCAAAAGCGATGCAGTATACTTATAAAATAAATCTGCCCCTTCAATATTGTTCTTCATATGCTCGTCATATCCATTAACGCGAGCTGTGAAGAAATCATCCATTTTTTCAAGCATTTGATATATTCTCCCCTGTAATCTCCCTAAATTGAATTTTGCTTAATGCTTTCAATATCGAGCATTTTCTGAAAATCATTTCTGTAATTCGATATATTCTATAATTCTTGCTTTCTGTTCATCGGTTACTATGCCGTCTTCTTCCAAGAGTTGTCTGCATTTTTCTAATTTACCATTTGCGCACAAGACAGCTGCTATGCAACACCCATAAGCGTTATGCCTTATGACGTCAAAGCCCTCGCGATTGTATCTCCTATTTTTATCAAAGTATGCTTCTACTTTATCCAGAGAATCATATTTATCAAAAAAAGGAAGCGCATAATCAGCAAAATCTTTATATATAAGCTCAGCGTGGTCATTCATTGGATTTTTCGAACTATATTTGTAACGAAATGAATCGCTTCTAGGAACAAGCGTATACAGTCCTTTACTCCCTGTTCCAAAGCGTCTTTCGCGATCATCATATTCTTTTCCCATAAATAGACAATGTAATTCATCTACCTTCTGATATCTAAAAGAAAGTGTGGGATACATAGAATAATTAGTTCCCGGAAGTCCGCGATCCCTGGTATATGAAAAAGAGAAATACTGCTCGCAATTGTTTACTTTACGCCAAAAAACACCGGTTCTCTTTTTCTTAAAACCAGATGAATTCATATTATCTATTAATAGACTGGTTAAAGCCTTGTTCATTTCACTAGGTGTCATTTTAATCCTCAATACTAATTAATAACAAAAATATATCTGGCCATCTTTTGAGAAAAAACTTCAAAAGAAACATTTGCATAATCAGTCTGACTTACCAAAAGCTGAAGCCATTCTTCGTTATTTTCCTCTTTGAACATATTCTCGTATTTTATAGCGACTTCTCTTTTCCTCCGAAGCATATCGTATGATTCTTCACTATTTTATATTCAACTTAAAAGAAATCACACTGCAAAATCCAATCATCTTTGGCCTTGTTGTAAAAGAAATAGAAGCTTCCATTATCAACTACGTTGAGCCCAGCCTTTGGGTCTGATGAAATTTGGAATACAAAATCATACTCTTTATCCCAGTCTCCAGGCTGAATGTACGCCGGATATCCACCAACTTTGTGCATTGAATAATCATTTATGTGGATATCATCGTAGTAGTCGATTCCCTCGCTTCTTTCAAGCTCACTTACAGCATCCTCAAGGTCTGGATCCATGCCGCCATCCCACTGCGGGCAGTCATCTTCCACAAGCTGTGGAACTAGTGGAAATGCTTTTATCTTGTCCATCACAAGATCACACTGTTTAAGGTCTTCAAGAGAATCGTACATCTGCACTTTGAAATAGCCATCCATATTATCAAGATGTTCCATAATATTAGGTGAAATAAAGATATTACAAAGCTTAATCCCCTCAATCTGAGCTGGAACCCACTCAAGATTTTCTGTAAAAACAGACGCCAGTGGCAGCATTGTCGTACCATCAACATCCTTTGGAATCTCATCACTTTCTCTTTTCCATTTAATCGCACCTATCCAGCTCTCACCAAGCTCGGATGTTGGTCTCGTTCCCCCTGTTTGAAAGATTATTGCTTTTTTCTGTAGTTTTGTTTTTAATTCTTCGAGTGTCATCGTTGCTCCTTAATAATTGTAATATAACTCACTATCACTTTTGTTATGATATTTTCACAATCAAATCTCAAAATCTGGAAACAGACCATTATTGACGCAATTAATGATCTTAATAACCTCGCTTGTTGCTCTTTTCCTGCCTTCTTCACTTTCCATCCAATTTCCACGTCTTGTGTTATTGTCATCAGCAGGACATGGGATAACCCTTATATGGTCAGGAAAGAGATACTTAGCAATTGCTAGGCTCCTTCGCATGTGGTAAGTAGTAGTCACAAGCAGAACCTTCTCTATCCTGTTTAACCAAAAAGCTCTCTGAAGTTCCAGCATGGAACATAACATGTTTTCAACTGTATTTTGGGATTTATTCTCTATAATAATATCTTCAGCTTTCACACCTAATGCTATAGCTTTATCACGCATATCATCAGCATGTCCTTTATCTGCACCATTAACGATTCCTCCAGATAAAAGAATCTTTGAAGCACGCATATCGTTATAAGCTTTCACTGCAATAGGCACTCTATATAGCGATGCCTTTATACTGCCAAGAACTATGATACAATCTGCATTTTCTCCTGTATCTTCAATACCTTCAAACAACACTCGGTCTATTATTTCATCTGTCAAATTATCAAATGTCAGTTCTGATATATGCATTTAGTTTTGTTCCTCAAAAAAATATAGTTGTTAGCATGGTTGTCAGCCTCCTTATAATTCCTGCCATTTTATACAATCCGGTCTGCTGCCTGTTTCAAGAAATGTGCGAATGCAGGCATATGCATCATCAGCGCTTACAATAGCTGTCGCTTCGGGACTCCACTCTTCTCCACCAGCCATAAAGCTTACTTCTTCATGGTTGTCAGCGTTATAAGACAACCACATTTCCCCTGCTTCATCTTGATAAAAATTCAAAGCAGCATACTCTCCGAATATCCAGACAACCAAGCAGGGATACTTATCATCAAGGCTGATCCAAATATCATTCTTATCTGATAATTTGGATTTTACTATATCTATTGCTTCATCTACTGTTTCAAAAGCGTAATCTCCATTATTAGCACTTATTAGTCCCATAAAGTCTCCCTAGTGATATATAATTCACTCCAAGCTGGGCAATGTCATTTTTTCACCATTTTATATTCACTCTATTTTAGAAAAGTGGTCGTGATACCATTTTTCTAAAATAGTATCACATCTCCCTAGGAAGCGTGCCTATGCCACGCTTTGTTTCTCACGTCCAAAATTTCTACTCCTAACCAGCAAAAACACCGAAAGTACAGGAAGAAATATCATAAAGATAAACATCACTGCTACTGCACCTTCCGGATTGCCGGATAAAACTGTAATAATGTATCCGCAGAATAGGTTAAACAGGCCATGAAGAATCATGCATGGCCAAAGCTTCCCGGTCTTTATCCTAATATATCCCCAAACCAGAGCGACAATGAAAGTTCCAAACATCTGAGGAATACCTTGGGATATAGCATGTGGAATTGCAAAAAAGATTGCTGAGATAATGATTACTTCTTTTGAGCCAAGTATCAGAAGCCTTTCAAGAATCATTTTTCTAAAAAGAAGTTCCTCGAAAATCGGATTGAACACCAAAAGCAAAGCTGCATAGAACAACCAGTTCTTTCCAAAGAGATCTGCAGACATACTGCTGCCAACGTTTCCGCCAAGCATTCTGATAATGATGTTAATGACCGTAATAACCGGTATAGACAGTCCAAGCTGAATTATCAGGCTTTTTAGTAGTAACGCGCTAGTTACAGGGATTTCAGCCTTAGGCATTACCTTTTCCATCCTACCTGTAACCGCCAGGAATCCGGCAAGTCCCAAAGTATAAGGAACGATCATACTGCTCAAAATCAGTATTACAATATCCGGTATTCCCTCAGGAAGCTTATGTACCAAAATTCTTGAAAACGCCATTGTGATCAAAAACCACACTACAAGTCCCAAAGAAACTCTTAACACGGCTATACTATTCTTCTTCATCCCACTTCTGCTCCTTTCGAAATTCCAAAAGAGCATCGTTCATACGGTCTGTCCTTGCTTTTATCACATAATAACTTATTATCTGTGTAATAGAAAAAACCAAAAGAAAAATCAGAGCAAATATCAGAAGATTAGGGAAGGCTGGCAATATCTGCTCATTATGTCTTGAAACATCCATTGCAAATATCAAAGACACCGCCAGAAATAATGGCATAAAAATGAGATTTTTCACGATAAAAGGTTTTCCCATTGCCCATTTGCTTGAATCCGCAAGAATCCTAAAAAACATTATAATTCCCAGTACAAAGAAAGTGACCCAGAGCTTTATTAGTGCAACAGGTTCAAAATAAGCTCCTTCAAAAGCAAAAACAATCCCAACGAACAATGCTGTTATGGAAAAAAATATGGCAGCTCTTGAAAGACTTTTTTGAACGGCTATCTTAATCCTGGTTCTATCTATAAGGTTCTTTTCTCTCACATATCCCATTTTCTCATTTTTCATAATCAGCTGTTTCCTTTCATTCCAATACTCTGCTTGAAATCTTCCACGTAGTTTCGGGAAACAATAACCCATTCGCCACTTGAAAGCAGGAGTTTTAATCGTCTCGCGCTATCAGGAGATATTCTTCTGACAGCTCTGATATTAACGATCACTGATTTTGAAATACGGACAAAATGGTCGTTTGCAACCATGTCTTCTATGTCGTACATGGTTTTTCTGACCCTATAGATATCAGAATCTGTATAAGCATAAACGTTTCTGTCAACAGCCTCGAAATAGAGAATTTTGGTAAGATAAACCCGGGCTTTATCTCCATTCTCTTTTTCTCCTATGACGACACTTGTTGCGGAATTAATGGCGCATACGAGATTCTCTACTTCGTCTGTCCTCTCCTTACACCTTATTTCCACTTCCGTTTCTGTCAGATTTTGATTTTCCCGTACAAAGAGCTTCAATTTTCTGCCTCCATGTATCCTTTATACCTTCAAGCCGTGGGTTCATCAATAAATTATGAATAACAGGTACATTTATGTGAATAATATGCCAAAATTTCAGTATTATCCGAATCCTGCATAAGGGATGCCATTTATCATGCATTCTGCCGCATCTTCAATATCTCAAGAGATCTTTGTCCTTGGCAAGTTGTATAGCATCATCAATCATCTCATTACCTGCATGATCAGAATAGTTTAGATGATCTTTAATCCCATTAACTGCTACCAGCTCTCTCCCATATATTTTTCCTGTAGCCGGATCAACATGGCTATCATAAATATCTTTTATCTTCGCTATCATTCTTACCTGAGCATACTTATCTGAGTTTTCCTCCACCAATAAATACCCGAGGTAATGGATATCTTCCAGTTCAATATTTAATTCTTCAATATATTCCCGTTTCAATGTCTCTTCAAAGGATTCTGTATTTTCAGGCTTACCTCCAGTCAATTTGTATTTCCCATCCTCAATCCTCAAGACGACTCGATTGTCAGCTGAAAATGCTATTCCATAGACTTGTTTTACTGGTAACTGTTTAGGAACAGAATCTTTGAACCATGTGAATTTAACCATAATGCCATCCCCACAAATACGCTTAACAATGGGCAGGTGACTTTGAATATAATTTACCACTCCCCGTCCCAAAGAGACCATGATCGACTATTAAGCTGTAATATCCTCTCCTAAAAGGAAATCATATCGATAATCGAATTTTTACAAAGACTGTGTTCAAATTCGATTCATATTTATGATGCAATAATTGCACTTTAATGCCAAGAGCAGGTGCAATTATTGCAAAACGCTTCTTATGTTTGACTATCTTTTCCAATAAATCAGTAACATATAAAGATGTAAAGCGAGAAATGCCGTATTATAGCACCTGACAAGGTGTGTCTAGTCTAATAATCTCAAGTCTATGGATAATTATATACATAGAAAAAGCAGCGTACAATCCGTAATTCGAATCATATGCTGCCCCAAATGCATTCCTTTTTGTTTTGTTCTTAAACGTAGTCAAAGATTCCTTGAATAGCATCTGTTATATTTATTATGTCAGGATAATGTATCCTATCTATCTTTAAATATCCTCTAATATTCATATCAAGAAGTGCCATTTTTTCACGATGCACATATCCTTCAACATCATCTGTCTTGATATATATGTGAAGTGGCCCTGCTTCTCCTTTTTCGAAAATAGGACAACCAATTATCTCATATGACTGATTGAAAAATCCTTACTTACAACAAGAACCGGCTTCTTGATATGCTCAATCTTAAGTATATCCCCCTGATGTAACTCTTCCTTCATTACCAAATCTCTCTTCCTACCGGTTCACCCCAGTCAAATTCGCCATCCAAATGGAGCTGCCCACCATATTCAGCAGCACGCTCTTCTAATGATTTATGTCTAAATGTTTTGACAAGCATAATCATACCGTTAGATACCTTTACATCAAGGATATCATCAACTGAAAATGCAGCTTCTTGAAGTACTTCTTTCGGTATTCTAATTTCCTGACTATTGCCCCATGTTTTTACTTGAGCTTGCATAAGCAATACCTCCTTTGTATATACATTGTATATCCTCAAGGCAAAAAATCAGCTTATTCGCCACCTCGATTAGCACATTTTACTGGAATACAACCATTCCACTATTATTCCAGGGCTTTAAGATAAATAGTACAAGAATGATTTTCTTTAGACTCATAGACCTCTTTAACTACATACCTGAGCGCCCATTCCGGTATTTTATCTTTAACTAACTTGCCATGATAAAAGCAGCCCCAAACATCATCTCTTTCACTATATTGACAAATATCTACTTCCATATCTGCTGCGTCATTTGCATGCAGACGTATGTAGTCACTAAGTGTCCGCGGATAAGCCATATTACTTGTCCTTTCTTTTCAGCTCATAGCTGCCAATGTTTTCATCAAGTTCTTTTTCTGTTAATTCTGTGTATTTCATATTTGTTATCCTAAATCCTCTGTCTGCAGCTTTATTAAAGCCGTTTTCTTATCTCATTCAATTCCTCGATACTGAATTCTATAGGCGATGCGTTATAAACCTCTATCGTATGCGACTGTTCAAATGGTATATTTCTTTTCATCGCAAGAAGCGTCATGATGACAGCTCCGTGCGATATTATCAACAGGTTCTTATCTGAAGATGGATCATGCTGCTCAAGTATATAATCAAGTGCCTTGAATAATCTCTCCATTACCATTTGGTATGATTCGCCGCCAGGGCTGCGGTTGTACCTTTTATTTGAAAGCCACTGTTTATGTTCCTCAGAATATAAAGAAAGAATCTCATCCCAGGTATGTCCTTCAAACAATCCCAGGTTCATTTCTTCCAAGCCTTTTACTATCTCATATCCTGTATGAAAGTGTTCATCTACTATTTGCGCAGTTTTAACTGCTCTAGCCTGATAGCTGGTGTATATCTTTTCAAAAGATATTTCATTTTCTTCAAGGTTCTTACAAAGCAGATGTGCCTGCGCTATTCCATTCTCATTCAATGGAATATCAGTAGTCCCCTGAACTTTTCTTAATGTATTCCAATCTGTTTGTCCATGTCTCGCAAAATATATCTTCACAATACATTCCCAACCTTAGTACACTTATTCTCTATTACACAGAATGACGTTTGATGTCCGTACAATTTCCAAACTCAACAAAGCTGAAGTTATGTGTCTATCCTTATCATTTCCACATTAGCCTTGTTTCTGTATACTAAATCATCTCTAACAGTAAACCCAGCTTTAGCCCAAAACGCATTTCCCGTGACATTTCTATCAAAAACGACTAACGCAACTTTATTTATTCCATTTGCCTTAAGTGCATCCATAGCTGCATCTACAAGTTTAGTCGCAATTCCTTGATTCCTATAATCAGAATTAACCGCAGTGTGATAAATAAACCCACGTCTTCCATCATGCCCTGCAATAATTACACCGATAATCTCATCTGACATTTCGGCGACAAAGCAAGTATTCGGATTTCTATCAAGATATTTAGCAATCCCTTCTTTGGAATCATCAAGGTTATTTAGCCCCATTCCTTCACAAGAAAGCCACAAATGATACACCTTTTCGTAGTCGTCAATTGTCATTAGTCGTATAATCATATCCATTCCACCCTATACCGATTTATAATTGTCACTTAAGCCTGAATTTCAATAGCTTTAATTCAAAAAATTTATAACCACGTCTAAATCTCCAATTATTATAAAAGTATAGTCATATTAAAACTCAGTCCATTTTGATGTTCTATGTCCATCCTCGTCAAAGCCACTAGAATGCATGATTCCATGGCCATGCATAAGTATAACAGGTGGGATATCTAGAATCTTTCCAAGACTTTTAATATCACCTGCAGTAGGCTTTTGTATACCTTTTTCATACTTTTCCAAAACTTCGATATTAATACCTGTCTTTTCAGAAACATCGGTCATCGATAACCCTAAAGCTTTTCGCTTTTCCGATATCAATTTAGCAAAAGAATTCAGATTCATATCGCCCCTTACTTTCTTCCGTACCTTGAAGTACATCCTGTAATTCCCATCATTCCTTGATATTTCCCTTTTTTATTTGCTCCTTAATAATCTTATCGACAACTTCCTGATACAGTTTCTCAGAGCCGAGTTTGGTCTTACTCTGTCGACCATAGACCTGACTGGAAGTAACGCCATGTTCTTTCCAGTCTGAGCCCCCGTTACTGTTGTTAAGGATCAGTGGCTGAAGATTATCCATGGCATGGGCATATTTTGACTCCGGCGTCTCATATGCTTCAAACTCATCAAAAAGAGCTATCAAATCTGCTTTCTGGTCTTCCGGTAGAAGTGAGAAGATTCTTTCTTTTGCCCTATCTTCACGCTCTTTCTGAGTCTTAAGACCGTCTGCATCATAAGCATAAGTATCTCCGGCATCGATTTCTACCACATCATGTATCAGGCACATAAGCATGACTTTGGCGATGTCCACAGGCTCATTAGAATACTCTTTTAAAAGATACGCCATCAGCGCCATATGCCAGGCATGCTCTGCGTCGTTCTCGTTTCTGCCATGGCCTGAAAGATGGGTCTGTCTAAAAATATTCTTTTCCTTATCAACTTCTAATGCAAAATCCAGCTGTTTCTTAAGTCTCTCATCCATCTTATTCACCTCAAATTTCTTACCGAATAATACAAGAAATATCAGTGTAATTCCAATAGATACTAATTCGATATTTTCTATCTAAAAACTTTATTAAGCTCCACAAGAAGCTTAGCTTTCATCTCCTCAAGCTCTTTTACCAATGTTGGGTTCTTGCCTTCTCTAGTCTCTCTAACTCTGTCACATACAAAACACATACCTGGTATCCTCCCAAAACCTTGCTCGCTACTACTGCTTTTTTCTACCTGATTCAATAAGTTCCTTCTCAAAAGCCTCAGGATTTTTCAGGTAATAATCCTGATGATATTCTTCCGCCTCATAGAAATTCTTATATGGTAAAAGAGCTACCTGTGCCTCTTTACCGGAGCTTTTTTCAATTTCGGCTATCTTCTTTTGAGCAATCTCTTTTTCTTCTTCAGTTTTATAGAAGATCGCAAGGGTATATGAAAATCCCTTGTCGATGAACTGGCCCTCTGCATCAAAAGGATCAACGTTAGCAAAGTAAATATCTAAAAGTCTTTCATATGAGACTTTCTCAGGATTGTAGACGAGTTTGATCGTCTCTCTATGACCTGTTTCCTGATGCTTTACCTGCTCATAGGTAGGATTAACTTCGTCTCCTCCTGCATAACCGCAGATAACCTCATCCACTCCGTACATCTTATAAATTGGTGTTACGCACCAAAAACATCCGCCTGCAAAATATGCTTCATTCATGTTTATCTCTCCATCATTCCAAGTGCTTCGTCCAAAGAAACGCAATCTGCAAATCTCTTTGGCCACATCATGTCGTTGTAATACTTGTAGGTTGTCTCACCGTCCATATAGTCGTTATCAAAAGTCGAGTTCGTACCTTCCGGTATTATGACTTTATATCCTCTTTCAAAAGCAGATTTCACTGAGGCATCAATGCAGAAATTCGTCTGAAGACCTACGATCATCAGCGTTTTGTCAGCTTGCTCATCAAGATATCCTGCAAGCTCTTTATTACCAAAGCAGCTATTAATTTCTTTAGTATATATCTTCTCTCCTTCTTTAGGAGCAACCTGATCGGCAATCTCAAAATCCACATCGCCTACAGAAAAGCCTGTTCCTGGGCCGTCATCATGCTGAACATAGATAACTTCTACGTTATTTTTACGGGCAGTATCAATGACACGTTTCGTACTTTCGAGAAAAGTCTCATAGTTATAGAGCCTGTCATCTGTAATGCCTTTTTGAATATCAATTACTAATACAATCATCGTCTTAAGTCCTCTCCAGCCATTTGTTAATTGTTTCATCTGTCCATATATGAGCTTCTATATATCTCTCCGGTCCATGCGCCCCATCATCGTTCCAGTCCTGTATAGGTACATAGATTTTTTACCTTTTATGCCTGTCATCACAGCTTCTTACCCATCTCAATTCTCATGTTATGCTCTTTTGGTCCATCGTTTGAGTATGCATATCTGTCAAAGCCTATAAGCTCAAATCCATTTTTCTTGTAAAAAGAAATTGCTTTTGAATTGTAGCTCTGTGTCTCCAGAACCGCCATTCTTGCACCGCTTTTTACAGCATCTTCCATGATCTTCTCAAGAAGAGCTGTGCCAACACCTTTACTGCGAAGGTCTGTAGCGAATACGCATATATTTGAGATTCTGTATCTGTTGTTCCAATCTTCGAAGAAACCTTCTACAAAACCAATGAGTGTATCTCCTTCAAAAGCGCCATAGGCTATAGGATTATCCAGCCATTCAGACAACATGTCATCTGTAAGGGGCTCAACTATCTCGTTGTCTGCTTTTTTCCATTCAATGGAGAAGCCTTCGCCTTCTGGTTCGATGGAAAGGTATTTATCTGAACGAATCTCAGCTTTATACTGCTTTCCTTTGTATTCATCATAATTAAGTTGTTTAATTACCATTGTTCAGTAACGCTCCTGTTGTCTCAAAAAACTTACATTTACTATAACAAAAAAGGAACTGTATTACAGCATTTTTCTGCTGTAACGCAGTTTCTTTCAGAATTTTTTAATAATTTTTCTTTTGAATAAATTCAACTATTATTGCATTTATAGCTCTATACATCTCGCCTATATTTTTTGCTTCAATCCTTTTAAGCGGATTCTCCCAATTATAGTCCTTTATTAGGTTGATTATAAACCTTCCTGTAGGATCACATTCAGGGTACCAGCCAATGTCCAGTATCAGACCGCCCTCATATTCCACCTGAATCAGGTCTTCATGAAGATTATCCCACTGTTCTTCCATAGTTTTAGTTGATGATATATGAAAATTGTTGTAAACAACTTCGCCTGGGGCGAAGATCCCATCTATATCAATTGTAGACATAGCCCACTCCAGCTTTATTAATAGTTCATCCCTGTATCTTGTTCATCCGAGAATAAATTCCGCCAAGTGCCACAAGTTCTTCGTGAGTTCCTCTTTCTGCTATATGACAGTTTTCAATGACAAGAATAAGATCTGCGTTGCGAATAGTTGACAGCCTGTGCGCAATTGCAACGATCGTACGCTTACCTGTAATGTTGTTAATCGCTTCCTGAATCTGTTTCTCCGTCTCAACATCGACAGATGCTGTAGCTTCATCAAGTACTATTATAGGGGACTTTCGAAGTATAGCTCTTGAAATAGCTACCCTTTGCTTCTGTCCGCCAGAAAGCCTAAGACCTCTTTCGCCGACCAGCGTATCATAGCCATCAGGCATATTCATGATGTCCTTATGAATATTGGCAGCCTTAGCCGCTTCTATGATCTCATCCATGTCTGCATCAGGAACTGCATAGCCGATATTCTCAGCAATAGTTCCATTAAAAAGGAATGTGTCCTGAAGAACAGGCGAGATATTCTGCCTGAGACTCTCTATAGTAATATCATTAATATCATTACCATCAATATATATGTGCCCATTGGTAGGTTCATAAAATCTTGATATAAGCTTGGTCATAGTAGTCTTACCAACTCCGGTAGGACCTACAAGAGCCAGCATCTTACCAGGCTCGCATTCAAAAGAGATATCATCAAGGATCTTACCACCAGTCTCATACGAAAAGCTCACATTCTCAAACCTGATCTCACCCTTTACATCTTTTAACGCAAGAGCCCCTTCCTTGTCCTTGATCTCGCAAGGCGCATCAAGGATCGTGATAACTCGCTCAGCGCCTGCCATAGACTGTTGCATATTCTCAAGAAGGTTGGCAAGCCCTGTGATAGGAGCATAGAATAGTCCAAGATACAGAAGGAATGCAACCACATCCTCGACTCTAAGACTTTCTTTCCATGCAAGGTAGCCGCCAAAAGCGACAACAAGTATCGTACCTATAGAAGATATAAATTCAACGCAAGGATGAAATATAGCACTGATCTTAAGCGCCTTAAGCATAGCTTTTACGTGCTCGAAGTTCTTCTCATCAACCTGCTGCGTCTCGTATTCTTCTCTGCCAAAAGACTGTATCTCCTGAAGACCAGACAAGTTATCCTGAAGCTTACCGTTAAGTTCGCCCATTTTCTTCTGCGATGCCCTGAAGAAGGGTCTAACTTTTTTGGAAAAAATAATTCCGGATATAAAAATAAGAGGGATCGGTGCACATGTAATAAGAGCAAGCTTCACATTGATAGTAAGAAGCATTATGAGAACGCCAATGAAAGTCACAATGTTAGTGATAGTCTCCGGAATCATATGAGCATATAAAAGTTCAAAATCCCTTGTATCATTAACTATACGGCTCATCAGATCTCCAGTCTGCTTATCATGGAAATATCCGATGTGCATGCGTTCAAGCTTATCATAAGTACGGGTTCTGAGATCTCCCACAAGGTACCATGCCGCTTTGTGAGCAAGATAATTACTAAGGAATCTGAAAAGGATCCTTCCAAGATAAAGTCCAATAAGAACGGCCGTAAGAATCCAAATTCTCTTCATCCCGTTTTCATCAACGCCGTTACTTACAATTCCTGTCATCTCTGACAGAGCCTTGGGCGCTGCAAGATTGATAACAGTAAGCATCAGGGTTGAAAAGATTGCGATCACATATAATAATCTGTATCTTACTGCCTCTTTACTCAGCCTCAATAGCAATTTCATAAACAGTCCCCCCGTATCCTGGTAAAAAAGCGCAGTGCGCCAATTTTCTGATAATTATATATCAAAAAAGAATAGTGCACAATTCAATCACCAAAACTGAGCACAATTCTATAAATTTTGAGAATATTCATCAGCTGACTTAATAATCAGAGATAGCAAAAAATGACTAAAATTCCTCAACAAATAGTAAGTCTGCGGTCCTGTATTTCGGTAGTATTGGGATGTAACAGAAAACCACGACATAAAAGGTTAAAAATATGAAAATCAAAGTATTTACAAGAGAAGTTAATGAAAACAATTACCCGGAAGGGCTTGCAAGAAGTGTACATTTCGAAGTTATTTCTGATGACGGAAGCGCTGCACCTTTAAACAGAAACTACGGAATTCTTTTTGCAAAAGGTGCTATAAGCAAGGATAATACCATCATCCCAAAGGGTGTTCAGAATCCGCTTATATTCAATATGGAAGACGGATGGATCGGTATTGCTGCAGAAAGAGTCCTTGAAAACGGCGAGGTTGATAAGGATGCTTTAAACCAAAAAGTTCTTTGGAAAACCAAAGATCTGATTCACTTTGAAGAGGAAAACCTTATTTCTGATGATGAAATCTCCAAATATCTCCCCAAAGAATATGAATCATCAGATTCTATAAAAAAAGAGTTCCTGTCTAAAAATCAAATATATGCAGACGCCCTTGAAGTAGATCCCGAAATAGCAAAGAAAGCCGAGCAATACTGGAATCCAATAGTATGCACCGGTGTAACCTGCAAGGACGACAAGTCAGGTATACTAATTTCATACAGCGACGGATCTTCAAGAGAGAAAAAGTTTGGTCCGGATGGACGTATACACCAGCAGAAGTTTGACTTCCCTCTTGCAAAGGGATACGGCGATCCCGTTATTTTCCCATGGGAAGGAAAATGGTATTTCATATCAACCAGCGACAATCGTCATGATATAGGTATCTATGTGCGAGAAGCTGATGATGTACATGGTCTCTTTGCAGAAGGTGTCACCGAGCATCTCATCCTTCCATTTGATCCTGAAAGAGGCTTCGAGCAGACCTTCTGGGCACCCGAATTCCATGTGATCGGAGACGAATTATATATTCTTTTTGCTGTTAGCGGCCATGAGTGGGGTCCTCAGTGTCATATGATGAAGAAAAAGAAAGGCGCAAGTATCATAGAAGCTGACAGCTGGGAAGATCCTGTAAAGGTGCGCAAGATGGATGGAACGCCAATAGGACAAGGCGCCATAACCCTTGATATGACCCATGTTAAAACAAGCAAAGGTTCATATCTTATCTGGTCATACAGGCAGTTCATCGGACATCCGAATGATACTGGTTCCATGCTTTATATCGCATCCATTGATGAAGATAAGCCATGGATCCTTACAAGTGAACCTGTGCTCCTTACAAGACCTCTTCTTGGTTGGGAGAATGTATCAGGAACTATCAACAACGAAGGCCCTTATGGCTTTATCCATGAAGGAAAGCTCTATGTTACATATTCAGGCGGTGCAGCCAACTCTTATACCTATGCAGTTGGTCTTCTGACAGCTGATGACGATGCCGATCTGTTAGATATCTCCTCCTGGACCAAGAGCATTACACCAGTCCTTAACTTCTATTCTGTAAAAGGAGTTTTCGGCCCTGGTCACAACTCATTCTTTACTAACGAAGACGGCGAACTGATGATAGCTTATCATGGAGAGACTACTATAGATAGTACTCTTAGATGTGATGGTATAAGGCGAGTACACTTCAGAGCTGATGGCACGCCGTATTTCCAGATGTCTGCGGCAGAGGATCTGATGACGTATAGCGAAAGTCAAATATAAAATTATTACAGTATAATCGAAGAAGCTCTATATTCACAAAGAAGGCCGATCTATTATGTGATCGACCCTCTTTTTTTCATTTACTGTTATACTGTTTTCTTTGTTCTTCTCATTATTCTACTTTTCTTTATTCTACTTTATTCAGCTAGCACTATTCTACTTCTCGTTATACTTCCTTTCTTTTATACTTCTTTCTTTTATACTGCCTTCTCTTTTACACAGCTCTTTTCAATAAATTCTCCGATAGTGTCAAGGAACTTCTGATTCTGCATAGGAAGACCTATACTAACACGAATATATTCTTCGGAAAAGTATCTTATATAAACCCCTTTAGATTCAAGATAACTCATGCATTCCTTAGTATCACAGTGCGGTGCAAAATAGATAAAGCTTGTAGAACTCGGCACTACCGTACAACCAAGCTTTTCAAGTTCTTTTGAAAGATAAGCTCTTTGCTCTGTATTGTTGTCCTGTGCTGCCTTATAGAACTCTTTATCTTCCAGCGCAGCTGCTGCGCCTGCTGCCGCAACCCTGTTAGTTCCAAAGATACCTGATATTGCACTAAGACAAGTTATGATCTCTTCACTTGCTACAGCGTATCCGCATCTGATACCTGCAAGTCCGTATATCTTAGAGAATGTTCGAAGTACGATAACATTTTTGCCGCACAGAACCTTTGAGACCATGCTGGGATAAGAGTCATCTGCCACCCAGTCTATATAAGCTTCATCTATAACACATACAACGTGATCAGGAAGATCATCAATAAAGGTTGAAAGCTTGTCCGGACACAGAAGCGTACCTGTAGGATTGTTAGGATTACAGATATATATAAGCTTTGTTTTATCAGTAATTGCAGCCGAAAGTGCATCAAGATCTGTACTCACACCATCTTTGCCAAAAACCTCTACAAGCTTTGCACCAAACTGGGCAGGAAGTCTGTAGTACTGCATATATGTTGGTGAACAGATAAGAAGTTCATCATCAGGATTAAGGAAAGCTTCTGCAACTGCCTGAATTCCGGCTCCTGATCCATTAAAGGCTGTGATACAGCTCACCGGCATTCCTACATGCTCTGCTATCTTCTGCTTAAGATTCGTAATAGACTCCATTGGATACAGATTACACTTACTAAGTTCCTTTTCCATGGCTTCAAGTGCCTTGGGGCTTGATCCCATCTGATTTTCATTAGCATTAAGTTTTATGATGCCGGGGCCCGGCTTTACCATCATGCCTCCTGCTGTATAGATCTGAAATCCTTTAAGTGGCTCTCTCATTAAATCTTTAACTGACATATCCGCATCCTCCTTAAAAATAAAAGACTGCTACCTGAAAGGTTTGGTCCCCTTTGACCAGGTAACAGTCTGTGTATGGTTGGTTTCAATTCATTACTCAATATCAAGATACTTGGTTCTTATATTTCCTCTTGATGGATCGACGATCCTGTTTGTAAGCTTAGGATTCATTAGTACTATTGTCTCCCTGTTTACTACAGGAATTGCCCAGAAATAATCTGCTACAAGTATCTTTTCTGCTTCGTGTAAGAGTTCATACCTCTTTACAGGATCAGATTCTTTATTGGACTCTTCCATAAGAGCATCGTATTCACTGCAGTTTGTACCGTTATCATTGTAGGAATCTGTTGTTCTGTACATTGAAAGATATGTATATGGATCAATAAAGTCTGCTGTCCACTGCATTCTGCAGATATCAAAATCTCCTGCACGTCTGTCTGAAATATTTACCTGTGTTTCCTGAGCTTCAAGCTGTACTTCGATTCCGAGATTTTCTTTCCACTGAGCCTGAAGGGCCTGAGCTATATCGGATTCTATCTGAGTACTTGGATACTTATAAGTTACTGTAGGGAAGCCTTCTCCATTTGGATAACCGGCTTCTGCAAGAAGTTCTTTTGCTCTTTCTACATCATAGGTCAAAAGCTCTCCTCCAGCTTCTTCTGACCAGGTCTTACCTGAAGCCTTGGATATAACACCTGTTCCTACAAAAAATGATGTGCCGATATAATTCGTACCGCAGGCTGTTGCTACAGCATCCCTGTCAATTGAGATCGAAAATGCTTCTCTTACTCTTACATCATCAAATGGTGGCTTTGTTATATCAAAGAGTTCATAGTTACTTGTTGTTGCAACATATTTTACGAGCTCATCGCTACCATCATATTCTTCAAGAACTGTATAATCTGCTGTTGCTATATCAAGTTCACCTGTCTTATATGCACTGATTATTGCCTGTGTATCTTCCATAGCCATTGTCTTTACTTCATCAAGATGGATCTCATCTTTTAAAACATAGCTATCATTTTTCTTATATACGCAATACTGATTTGGAACATATTCAGCCATATAGAATGGTCCGCAGCTTACCAGTGCATCCATATCTTCGCCCATTGACCAGGGGCCATTTGTTTCTGTCTGAAGTTCTCTATGGGTCGGGATAAATACCGGAAGTGTCAGAAGATCCATAAAATATGCCGTAGGCTCTGTAAGATTGAAGATGATCGTCTTATCGTCGGGGCACTCAACTCCAAGCGTTGATATATCAGCGCCTTCCTTATAGATGGCTTCTGCTCCTTTAATACATAAGAGCATTGTTGAGTATCCATTACCACAATCAGGATCAAGAGCCCTTGTGATCGTGTTCAAAAAGTCTGCAGCTGTTACTGCATCTCCATTATTCCAGTTTGCATCTTCCTTGATATGGAAAGTATATACTGTCATATCATCATTAACTTCATAGGAATCTGCCAGGATATTCTTGTAACTTCCATCTGCAGCAAGCTCTACAAGCGGTGCTGTTGCAAGAGAAGTATAACTCCACCACCAATATGAAGTGATACCGGCACTATCAAGAGTACCTGACTCCATAGACATTGTAGTAGTTATTGACTTGTAGTTGCCTGCTGCCGAAGCCGTATCGCCTGCCTTATTCTTATCACCGCAGGCGCTCATCCCTAGTAGCATACTTAATGCCAGGCCTGTAGCCACAACTTTCTTAAATACTTTTCTCATAATCACACTCCCTTTCTACTTTAAGCAAGATTTTCAATACTTAAGTTTTCTCTCATTCTCAGATATTTAGGTGCATATAAGAAACATGAGACCTGTCTGTTATCAACCTTAAAATTCGCCGGCATTTGATGGAAACATTCTGCCACCGCATATGGACATCTTGTATTAAACGGACATCCCTTTGGAGGGTTGATAGGACTTGGAATCTCTCCTTCTAAAAGGATTCTCTTTTTCCTTCTGGCTGTATTAGGATCTGGTATGGGTTCTGCACTTAGAAGTGCTTTGGAATAAGGATGAAGTGGTTTTTTATACACATCATTGGATGTCCCTACTTCCACCATGTGTCCCAAATACATAACGCCAATCCTGTGACTTATATGTTTAACCATTCCAAGGTCATGAGCTATAAAAAGATAACTTATTCCGGTCGCCTTCTGAATATCTTCCAAAAGGTTAATGACCTGTGCCTGAATCGATACGTCAAGAGCTGATATAGGTTCATCACATACTATAAATTCAGGATCAAGAGCAAGTGTTCTTGCAATTCCTATTCTCTGCCTCTGTCCACCGGAGAATTCATGTGGATATCTTCTGATATGATCAGGCTTAAGCCCTACGATTTCCAGAAGTTCCTGAACCTTCTTCTGTCTGGTTTTCGGTGTGCCAATATTATGGATCTCCATAGGCTCTCCTATGATCTCACCAACTGTAAATCTAGGATTAAGTGATGCATATGGATCCTGAAATATCATCTGGAGCTTCTGCCTGTATGGGAGCATCTGCTTTCTGGATAATTTTGTAATATCTTTTCCGTCAAAAAGTATCTCTCCGTTAGTTGGTTCATATATCCTTAATATGGTTCGACCAAGACTGCTCTTGCCACATCCCGATTCGCCTACAAGACCGAAGGTTTCTCCTTTTTTTACTTCAAATGATATGTCGTTAACAGCCTGAACCACCTGAGGTTTTATTCCCCTGTTTACTTCAAAAAACTTTGTAAGTCTTTTTACTTCTAATACATTCTCTTCCATGACAAACCTCCTTAGACGATCTTTCTTACAGGTTCTACGTCCACAGTCTTCATTGGCTTAACCTTGATAAGAGATTCATCCATATTTTCAAGCCAGCACCTGCAAAAATGGGTTCCGTTATATCTTGTTACCGGACCTTCCTGAACTGCGCAGACCTTCATGGCATTAGGACACCTGTTCATAAATGCACAGCCTCCAGTCAGCGAAGTCAGATCAGGAGGAGTTCCCGGGATAGGTACCAGCGGCTCATCATCATCTTTTTCTGAATTATTGATACTGTTTAGAAGGCCTTTTGTATATGGATGCTTTGCATGATAGAAGATTTCATCCACTGTGCCCTCTTCAACGATCTGGCCTGCATACATTATTGCGATCCTGTCGCACATGGTTGCTACAACTCCCAGATCATGAGTAATGATTATTACACTTGAACCTCTCTCCTTGGTAAGCTTTTGCAACAGTTCAAGGATCTGTGCCTGAACCGTAACATCAAGAGCTGTTGTAGGCTCATCTGCAATGATAAGTTTTGGGTTACAGGCAAGCGCTATTGCTATGATGATCCTCTGTCTCATACCTCCTGAGAATTCAAAAGGATACTGGTTAAGTCTTTTTTCAGGGCTTGGTATTCCTACCTGTCTCAAAAGTTCTATTGCCTGTTTTCTTGCCTCTTTTTTGCTGCATTTTGTATGTATCCTGATTCCTTCTGTAAGCTGGGTTCCGACCTTAAGTATCGGATTCAGGAAAGTCATGGGATCCTGAAAGATCATACCTATCTCATTTCCTCTTACGGTTCTCATGAGCTTTTCATATTCTTTCCTGGCTTTCTTACTCTCATACCTTGGGGAGATGTCTTTGCCATTAAACTTGATCGTACCGTTTACAACTCTGCCGTTACTTGCAAGAAGTCCCATGAGTGTATACATTCCCTGGCTTTTTCCTGATCCGGACTCACCTACGATTCCCAGAACTTCTCCGGGGGCAACATTGTAGGATACATCTCTTACCGCCTGTACTATTCCATTTGGAGTTAGAAATTCAGTTGTCAAATGGCTTATCTCCAATAATTTTTCACTCATAGCCATGGCCTTCCTTTCACTAAATTATTTTTTCTTTGGATTAAGTGCATCTCCTATTCCTTCACCAAAGAAGTTCAGGGAAAAAATCGTAAGGCAGATACAAATAGTTGGAAGAAGCATCTGCATAGGATGAAGCGTCATTACCTGTCTTGCGTCCTGGGCCATCGACCCCCAGCTTGCCATTGGAGCTGAAATACCGATTCCTATAAAACTCAGAAATGCTTCTGTAAAGATCGCACTTGGAACAAGTAGTGTCATCTGGACTATGATTGGTCCTATGGCATTTATGATAAGGTGCCTGAATAAGATTCTTTTATCTGTTGCTCCAAGTACCATGGCTGCAAGTGCGAATTCCTGTTCCTTAAGTGCTATGACCTGACCTCTTACCTGTCTGGCCATTCCTATCCATCCCGGGATACAGACACCTATGAGAATACTTTCTACATTTGCGCCATTTAGCATCATGATAAGGATTACATATATCATTGAAGGCATCGCATAGATGATATCCACTATTCTCATGATCAGCGTATCGAGTTTGCCTCCAAAGTATCCGCAGATACCGCCAATGACTACACCTATGAAACTGTTGATGATAGCTGCTCCAAAACCTATGCTAAGGCTTATCCTGGCTCCATAACACAGTCTTACGAAGATGTCTCTTCCAAACTTATCAGTACCAAGTAGATGCTGGGAAGAAAAGACTGCATATGCATTGGACGTATCCTGTGCATCATATTCATAAGGTGATAAGAAAGGCCCCATGATTGCCATAACAGCCATAAAGATAAGTATTAAAAGTCCTGCCAGTGCCATCTTATTTTGCCTGAATCTCTCCCAGGCTTCCTGGATAAAGGTCTTACTTTCCAGTGCTATAAATTCACTGTTTTTCTCTTCCTCAGGCAGTGGCGAAAACCAGTCTTCGATGATCCTTGTATCCATATGATCACCCCCTTAATCTGTAAGCTTGATCCTTGGGTCAACTATTGAACAAAGAATATCAACCACAAGATTTGCAACTATGATAAGTGCTCCGATAAAAACGCTAAAACCAAGAATTACTGTATAGTCTCTGTTGGTTATTGCATTTGTGAATTCTCTTCCTATACCAGGAATTGAATAAACCTGTTCGATTACAAAGCTTCCTGTAAGAGTAAATGCTATAGCAGGTCCAAAATATGTAATTACAGGAATCAGTGCATTTCTAAGTACATGTTTAAACATGATCTGAAAGTTACTTAACCCTTTGGCTCTTGCCATGATAACGTAGTCCTGCTGCGTTGCTTCCATATATGTACTCTTGGTAAGTCTTGCGATCGTTGCAACAGGTCCGAATGCCTGAGCTGCAACAGGAAGAATATAATGAAGTGGTGATGTCAGTCCTACTACAGGAAGGAGTCCCAGATAAACACCGAATAAAAGCATTAGATATAATGCGATTACAAATGCCGGAACACTTACTCCCATGGTGGCATATGCTAAAAGTATATTTTTTACGATCTGACTCTTTGTAACCGACATCCATATACCAATTGAAATACCGATCACAGCTGAGATTCCGAAAGCTATAAGACCAACCCTGACTGTATATGGTGCCCCTCTTGATATAAGAGTATTAACCGAGATGTTCTTTTTGTATGAAACACCAAGTTCCCCATGCATCAGATTTTCAAGGTAAATAACATATTGTTTCCATTCCGGTTCATTAAGCCCATATGCTTCTTCCATCTGCTCTATCTGCGACTGTGAAAGGTTCTCTGCCTCAAATGGGCTTCCCGGCATCCTGTGAACCAGGACAAAGGTCAATGTGACAAGTGCAAAAAGCGTTACAACACCAACCAACAATCTCTTTAAAATATATTTGAGCATTCTCCCCAACCTCCTTTTCATGCCGCTTTTGCACGCCTTCTAAAAGTTTTGGCTATCCAGCTTCTGTCATCAAAATCCTCGCCTTCATGAAGTCTTCCAAGCCTCTTCATCTCGCCTATGTACATTGCTGTGACAATAACAAGTGAGCAGGCATCAGATACAGGTGTTGCCAGAAGCACTCCCATAAGTCCGAACAATTTGGGAAGAATCAGGAGAGCCGGAATAAAGAAGATTCCATGTCTTGAAAGGGATACAAAAGTTGCGATCTCCGGTTTACCTATAGAAGAAAAGTACATGCTTACCAGCATCTGGAATCCGCCAAAGAGTGCAAACATCTTGCAGGTTCTCATGGCCATCACGCCGTATTCAATAAGCTGAACATCATTTTTGCTAAAAAGATTTATTACAAATTCAGGAGCCAGCATCATGAGTGTCCATATGATCGCTGCAAAGAAGAATGCCATACCCTGAGATGTAAGAGATGCTCTTCTTACTCTTTTGAATTTTTTCCTTCCATAGTTAAAACTGATGACCGGTGCTCCTGCCTGGTTTATTCCTGAGGCAGCTGATGTAATAAAAGCTTCTACTGTGTTAACCACCGATAATGCCGATATACAAAGCTCTCCTCCTCCAAGGAGGCTGTAGTAAGGATCGATATCACCGTAATACTGAAGTGATTTATTGATCATGATATTGGTTATAAAGCTGAGCATCTGGAATATAGAAGGTGCAATACCCATCTTGGCTACCGTGATCATCTGTCCTATATCAACCACTTTAAAACCGGCCCATTTAAGATTACTTTTGCCTGATATAAAATATGCTGCCGAAAAAACAGCTCCTACAAACTGACTTCCTACTGTTGCTATCGCAGCTCCGTATATACCAAAACCACATACAACTATCAAAATAGTATTTAGAAAAATATTAAGTACGGCGCCTATCATATTTGCAACCATTGAATATCTTGTATTACCTTCAGATCTTATAATGGCTGCAAGCCCGACATTAAGCATATTAAAGATCTGTCCCAGAGCAGTTATCCTAAGATAGATGACCGCGTAGTCAAAAACTTCACTTCCTTTTTTGGCTCCGCAAAGGCCTACAAAGGATTCGGAAAAAACGGTAAAGAAAAGGCACACCACCGTTGCCATAAGCACCGCCTGAATAATGATATTGGTAAATAACTTATTTGCCTTTTCATAATCCTGTCTGCCCATTGCAAGAGAAAGCATTGACGCTCCACCTACTGTAAGAAAAAGGGTTAAGGCTATGACCACATTGTTAAATGGAGATAGTACCGAGATTCCGCCAAGTGCATTTCTTCCTACAAAATTACCGACAAATATCTGATCAGCTGTTTTATACAGATATGTTGTAAGGGTTCCAAGAAGCCCGGGTATTGCCATCGACAAAAGCAGTGGAAATATGGGAGCTGAGCCCATTCGCTCGGTATTTCTTCTTGCCTTTTGTGCTCTTTCCATTGCTGATGTATTTTTTATCTCACTCATACTCCTACACCATCTCCTCTTTGCCCTGATTTTTGTTACTAGATTTCTATAATGCCTTTATGCCACGTTCTCCTGTTCTTATTCTGACAACATCATTTAATTCTTCTACAAAGAGCTTGCCATCTCCTATCTTCCCGGTCCTTAGCCTTTCTTCCAGAAGCTTAATGATAGTCTCTATAGTTTCATCATCCCCTACTGTTTCTATCTTTACTTTGGAAAGGCATGTTACCGGCTGTATGATACCTCTATATCTGGTAGATGATCCTCTTTGGTTTCCGTATCCTGATATGTCTTCGATCATGATTCCATATGCTGCACAGGATTCAAAGATTTCCAGAACTTCATTTCTTCTGCTATGCTTTACGACCACTGTAAGTTTTTTCATATTCAACCTCACATTCCCAAACTTTAATCCAGTCATCATTTGTCATTGTGGAAATTAAAGTTTGAATAAGCAGAGCAGCCATGTTCCATAACATCGAGTCCGTCAATTTCTTCATCCTCTGAGACCCTGAGACCTACGATCTTATTGATGATAGTAAATACTATGAATGCGGCTACTGCTACATATGCGATAACTGCAAATGTTCCAAGAAGCTGAACTATAAAGCTGCATCCTTCACCAAATACTCCTGTCATTACTGCTCCGAATGCTCCGCATACTCCATGTACTCCTACTGCACCAACCGGATCATCAACTTTTAAGATCCTGTCGATGAATTCTATTGCAAAGACAACAAGGATTCCTGCGACTGCTCCAATGATGAGAGCTTCATAATCAGATACAACATCGGCTCCTGCTGTGATCGCTACAAGTCCTGCAAGCGCTCCGTTACATGTCATGGAGATATCAGGCTTGCCGTACCTTACCCAGGTAACGATCAGGGTAACAAGAGTTGAAGCACATGCTGCAAGGTTTGTTGTCATTGCTATATCGCCAAGATTAGTTGTCGCTGCTGTTGTTGATCCACAGTTAAATCCAAACCATGCAAACCAGAGAATGAATACTCCTAAAACGCCAAGTGGAAGATTATGTCCAGGAATAGCTTTGATCTTGCCATCCTTTCTATACTTTCCTCTCCTTGGTCCAAGGATCGATGCACCGATTATCGCGCACACACCTCCAACCATATGTACTGCACATGATCCTGCAAAATCGTGATATCCAAGCTGGGATAAGAATCCGCCGCCCCAGATCCAGTGACCTGTCACAGGATAGATAAACATGCTGATTGCTCCTGAATAAAGCAGATATGAAATAAATTTAGTTCTCTCAGCCATAGCACCACTTACGATTGTTGCTGACGTTGCACAAAATACTGTGTGGAAAAAGATAAATACACCGATCGGAAGTTCATTAAACATTCCGTTTTCATCAGCGAGTGCATTGATATTAAAAAGTCCCTTAGTTCCGATCACTGCATTATCACTGCCAAACATAAGTGCAAAGCCTATCAGGAAAAAGAATATAGATCCTATTACCAGATCCATCATATTTTTCATTAAGATATTTCCCGAGTTCTTAGCCCTCGTAAATCCTGTTTCAACCATTGCAAAGCCTGCCTGCATAAAGAAAACCAGAAAAGCTCCAAGCATGGTCCATATTATATTCATCAAAAGTTTCGCATCCATATATATCCCCTCCTATCAAAGTGCCTTGCTACCATGCTCGCCTGTTCTGATTCGAACCGCATCTTCGACATTGTAGACAAATATTTTTCCATCCCCGCAGTTTCCGGTTTTGACCTCCTTTAACACCTGGGCGATTATCGGTTCTACAAGCTCATCTTCAACCACCGTTTCCACCTTTATCTTTGGAAGAAGCTCTATTTCAAGCTCTGCTCCTCTATAAAGACTTTTATGACCCTTCTGATTTCCATAACCCTGAATATTTGAAACCATAGCTCCATGTGCCATACATTCATCCAGTATTTCCTGGAGAATTTCAAATTTTTCAGGTTTTATAATGATCTCAAGCCTCTTCATAATCTCCTCCTTCCCACTTATGTTATTAAAAAAGACGCCTGTTTCTATTTTTCATAGAAATTCAGACGTCTTTGTCACAAGTCTTTATAAAATTATGCAATAACACTGGTAGGTACCCCCGCTATATAATTTCTTAAATTTTCCGTTGCTATCCGTATTGTTCTGAATCTTGCCTCTTCAGGTGCCCAGGCTATATGGGCCGTTATCGTTGCATTGTCACAATCGAATATAGGTTTTTTCTCGTGTACAGGTTCTCCATCTACAACGTCAAGTCCTGCCGCATACACCTTGCCCGACTTTAAGGCATCTACTAAAGCTTCCTCATCTATGATCGCTCCTCTTGCAGTATTTATGATGATGACTCCATCTTTCATTTTGGAAAAAGCTTCTCTGTCAACAAGTCCTCGTGTCTGGTCTGTAAGCGGACAATGAATCGATATCACATCGCTTCTTGATAGTACTTCATCAAATGAAACCTGTTCGATATCTTTATATTCAGGTCCAACTTTCTTGTGCCTGCTATAAGCTATGACATGCATTCCGAATCCCTGTGCCATCTTAGCCATCCACAAGCCTATATTTCCAAGTCCTATTATCCCGATAGTCTTTTCATAAAGTTCGATCTGTCTTGTACAAACTTTTTTTCTTCCTGTAAATCCATGATTTTCATCAATCATCTGTTTATAGAACCTTGCTTCATCTTCTATATGGTGGCATATATTCATCAGAAGCCCAAAACCGAACTGTGCGATCGTCATATCACCATATACAGTATTGGTAAATGTTACATTATGTCTTCTGGCTGCCAGTTCATCGATCTTACCAAAACCATGTCCAAGCGTTGCTATATATTTGAGTTTCTGATGTTTACTAAAGAATTCTTCTCCGAAATATCCGTCTCTTATCCATGCGCCAATTACCGCATCGTATTTACCAGCCCAGGATTCATCAAACATTTCATAGAAATCTATATCACTAACTTCAGGAATCGCACCTAACTGCTGTTTCCAGTATTCGATAAGGTCTTCTTTATTAGGATAACCACCAACAGCATCTCCCTGACACACCGCTACTTTCATACTTTCACCCCTTCCTGTTTTGTCTTTGGTTATTTATTGATTTGAATAGTACAGGATTTATCAGATAAAATCTAATATCTTTTGAATATCTATTCATATCTTTTGGATATGGGACAAAGAGTATTAGTCATACCGCACAATAATTTAAAAATTCAAAATAATTTTAAAACATATTGACCAACAGCTGATTAAATGCTACTATCGTTTTCAATTTATTACATAAAAATAATTCGTTATCGGGGATTTTTTTATATTCAGGGTGTGTGATTTTTTTTTTAAAGCCCGGCCAAGTTGGTATAAATATACATTTCGAGGCGCCGATCTCAAAAATATATTAATAGAAGATTCAGATTTAAAGTCACACGGATACAAATATAGAATTGTAAGGGATGGAAATCTGTATGGATATCAGACAACTAAAATATTTTCTGACTATAACGGATGAAGGTGGTATTACTGCGGCAGCCAAGAAGCTCCATATGTCACAGCCGCCTCTTAGTAAACAGCTCATGCTTCTTGAAAGTGAACTTGGAGTAAAGCTTTTTGAGCGCAAAAACAAGAGCCTGGAACTTACAAACGAAGGCAGAGTCTTATATCAGCAGGCCAGTCTTATCTCCCATGATTTTGATCAGACTATTCAGATATTTGATGATATGAAAAATGGTATCAGCGGAACTCTGCATATAGGATGTATCGCATCTCTTGCTATTCTCTTTTTCCCTAATTTTATAAAAGACTTTGTAAAAGAAAACCCCAAGCTCAACCTTCAAATGTATGAAAGTAATACTTCGGGGCTTTTAAGACTTCTGGATCAACGCACAGCAGAACTGTGTATCATTAAGAACAATTTTGATAAAAGTAAATATAACTATATAAGCATCGACTGTCTTGTTTCTGATTCTGAAGACAGTCTCTGCGCTGTAGCGCTTCCTAAATACTTTGCTTCAGCTAATGATGATTTTGATTTTAATGATCTCAAAGATAAATCTCTAATTGTTCAGAGATTTTACGAAACACCTATAAAGAACGCCTGCATTGATTGCGGATTTGATGCTAATATTATCTGTTCTCATGAAAGTGTTATGACATCACTTAACTGGTGCCTGTGTGATATGGGCATATCGATCATTCCTTACAGCGCAGCTAAACTCACTTCCCTGCTTGTAGGTGGTGAAAATCTTATTGTCAAAAGACTCATAAACCCATCTATAAGTTCAGGCACATCCCTTGTTTGGTCCAAAAATCAGACTCTAAGTCCCACCGCTATTCAATTTGTAAAAGCTATCAATGATATGCTAAGTAAAAGCTCATCTAATACCTAAGCACTATAAGTCATTATCTTTATAGTTAAATATTACTCTTTCCTATTTTTTCCAAGGGTAATGGACGGTGTTCCACAGGAGTTGAAAATGCTATAAGCGTTTTAGTTCTTCCAAACTGCTGAAGCTCATTGATCAAATGATCCAGTTCTTCTGGTTTTCTAAAAAGGACCTTAAGCAGCATTGAATAATCACCTGTGACACAGCTACATTCGACCACGTTTGGTATTTCCTTTATATACGGGTAGAATGAAACTTTATCTTTGGGGTTTACTTCAAGGTTGATAAAAGCCTTGATATTGTAACCAAGAAGTGAATAATCAACTTCTGTATGATAACCTTTGATCAGTCCCAGTTCTTCCAATCTCCGCATACGTGCCGCTACTCCGGGAGAAGACATATAATTGGCACTGGCAAGCTCTTTTAAAGATACCCTTGCATCATTTTCTATCATCTGAAGAATCTTCAGATCTGTCTTATCAAGTTTTATATCATACATAATAAAATCCTCCTCATGATATATTCCTAATAAAAAAAGAAGGAGCAGAAAACAAAATGCTTCTGCTCCTTTGCATAAAATGATGTTAGCACTTTTTGTTTTATCCTTGCAAACTAATTTTTTAAACTATTCTGTCTAAAAAGTTTATTTAATTAAGTTGAAGACCTATTATTCGTTCTAAAATCATCAAAACGACTTAAGGATTTACAATAAACTCTCAAAGGTATAAAGTTTGAAAGTGTTCCACTTTCAAAACCAAATTGATGGCGCGAGCTCCATCAATTTGAACCATTAGTCGCTCGTTTCACTCGCGACATGAGGTTAAATATGGTCAACAAAGCAACGGCGCTTTAACAAGACACTAAGTCCTGTTAGAGCGCTTTTTTTCAAAAGGAGATTATTATGAAAAAGAGAATCGAATCAGATTCAATCGGATCACTCGAAGTACCTGAAAAGGCATATTATGGAGTACAGGCTCTTAGAGCCAAACAAAACTTTGCAATAACAGGCAATATGATGAATTCCGAATTTTTGAATAATCTGGCACTTATTAAAAAAGCTGCGGCAATAACTAATTATAAAGCCGGACTTTTAGACTATGACAAAGCCAAGGCAATATGCAGCGCAGCTGAAGAAGTAATAAAAGGATATTTTAAAGATGATTTTATCGTAGATGCAGTTCAGGGCGGCGCAGGAACCAGCGCAAATATGAATATGAACGAAGTGATCGCCAACAGGGCTAATGAGCTTCTTGGTGGAAAGCTTGGCTATTATGATAAGATCCATCCAAATGATCATGTAAATATGGCGCAGTCAACCAATGATGTTATCCCAACAGCAGGTAAAATGACTGTGATCAGGCTTATGCAGCCTTTAACTGATGAGCTTAGAAGACTTGAAAGCACTCTGTATGAAAAGGCATTACAGTTTAGATATGTTATCAAGATGGGAAGAACACAGCTTCAAGATGCCGTCCCCATGACTCTGGGAGAAAGTTTTGGTGGCTATGCATCTATGATAGACAGGTGCTGTAGCAGATTGGAAAATTCCTGTCTTGAGATGCATACAATAAATATAGGTGCTACTGCAATAGGATCCGGCATAAATGCATCAGATTATTACGAGAGAAATATAGCCAAGATTCTCAGCAAAGAATTCGGTCATCATCTTACCAAAGCCGCAGATCTTTTTGATGCCACAGAGAACCTTGACAGTTTTGTAGAAATATCAGGCGCACTAAAGGCCTGTGCTGTAAGCCTTTCCAAAATGTGCAATGACTTAAGGCTTCTTTCATCAGGCCCGCGATGTGGTCTTCATGAAATAAATCTTCCAGCCAAGCAGAATGGATCATCCATAATGCCGGGAAAAGTTAATCCTGTTATTCCCGAAGTAGTGACTCAGGCGGCTTTTCTTGTAATAGGTCATGATACAACGATTGCCATGGCGGCAGAAGCAGGACAGCTTGAGCTTAACGCTTTTGAACCTGTAGTTTTCTACCAGCTTTTCGAGTCCATTACAGTTCTGACTCATGCTGTAACAACCCTAATAGATAATTGTATAAAAGGAATAACTGCAAACTCAGATCATTGTGAAGAGCTTGAAGAAGGAAGTGTAGGTATTGCTACAGCTCTAAGTCCTATACTTGGATATCAAAAATCTGCAAGTATAGCCAAACAAGCCCTCCACGAAGAAAAGACCATAAGAGAAATCGTACTTGAACAAAAGCTCATGGATCCTGAAAAACTCGATGTGGTTCTTGACCCTATGAGCATGGTCGGAATGATCCGCTCAGCATAGTCATAGCTTTTTCTCGATCTCTTTAAGGCCATTACAGAAGTCCTCGTCGTTGTGATCCGACACATGATAGAGAAATTCATGGAAAGGCATAACTTTCACATCGTTGACTTCATGGGGATCAAACTTAAAGCCGTTCTCAGGAACATCTACTCTGCACATAAATACAGACAAAAGAAGTCCTGTGCCATCATCCCAATCAACGATTCTCTCAAAACCAAGTTTCAGCTCTTCAGGTGAGACCGTTATATCAAGTTCCTCTTTGACTTCTCTGATGGCTGCTGCCTCTTGTAGCTCTCCTGCCATCACGGCGCCTCCTGTCATATCCCACATACCGGGATAGAATCTGGCTTTGAGAGATCTTTGCTGAACAATATACAGCCCCTCGCCTTCTCCCGGCGCAGGGCTGTCTGTTGTCTTCATGATCACGAGTACATGTCTGTAATATTCCCCGCGCTTTTTAGGATCATGCTTGGGTCTTGTTACTCCTGTGTATTGTCCGTCCCTTGTAAAGATGTCTATGTATTCCATTTTTATTATCTCATTTCATTTAGTATATATGTGCAGCGTATAATATTATTCAATCTCGAGCATCTTCTATTTGATGTAACTTTTGTCCTTTACGTAAATCAAATAAGAATTCCCGAAAAATGATCGATCTCATGCTGGATTATCTGTGCAGTAAAATCTTTATATTTTCCGTGCTGCGGCTTAAAGTCCTTATCAAGATAATCCACCTCGATCTCTTTATATCTGGTGCATGGTCTTACACCTTCCAGTGACAGGCAACTCTCCTGTGTCTGATACGCTCCGCTTTTCTTAGTGATTACGGGATTGACCATAGCAACATGGAATGGCCCCATAGCTACCACTATAATCGTTTTACAGGCGCCGATCATGTTCGCCGCCATACCAACGCATCTGTCCTGATTGGCTCTTAATGTATCAAGAAGATCCTCTATTACCTGCTTGTCCGCTTCTGTAGCTTTTTCGGATTTCTTTTGTAAGAAAAAAGGATCCTTAACTATCTGTTTAACCATATCTTGAAATCTCCTATTTTATGAGCCTTTAAAGCCAATTAAGTGTGACTGACTCATAATTTTCATTTCGCAAATTTAAATATTTTCCATTTTTGCGAATCAGAAATTATTACCATTCCATCCCCAATCATCTGATCCGAAGTATCTGATATACATGTGGTCTGGAGCTACGCCAAGAACGTCTCCATATATCCCTGTAAGTTCCTGAGTCATCTTGTCATAAACATCAGATGATGCGCTTCCGTATATCTTAACCTCAATGAATGCTGTAGGTTCAGATCCATCACCTCTGAAATACATAGGAATATCTCCCTCAATCGCCAGCATAAGCCAACTCTCGCTCTTTCCAGGGATGATCGATATTGCCTGACCAAGGCGTTCCTTGAGCTGAGTTTCTTTTTCTTTAGATATTGTTACGTTAGTTTTAGTTGAAATGAATGGCATAGTTGTTCCTCCTTTGTGCCTTTGGGCTTCTTGTTATAAATATATTTATTATTTAAAATTATATCCAAATGATATTTTATCTAAACAATATTTATTGCTGATTATAATAATATCAGCTATTATATAGATTCTAAAGTGGCTTTATAAACTTTATAACAAGGCCAGGATACTATCATACTTGGAGTCATGAGAGGAATAGGTGTTGCCATGGGATTGGAATTATTACAGGCATCTACATCGGATGCTTTAACCATAACCGGAATTTCAAGACGTTCTTTTCACCGTGATGTAGAATTTCATCTATTACTCCAAAAAGCGGTAAAACCCTTGTAAGTTATATTGGAAGGATAAAGATATAAATGGAACAAAAGATCATATTAGAAACAGACAGACTGTATCTTCGCGAAATGAACATGGATGACTTTGATGCTTTATACAAGGTCCTTACTGACACAAACATCATGCAGCATTATCCATATATTTTTGACGAGAAAAGAGTTATAAGTTGGATCGAAAGAAACATGAATCGCTACCGCGATAATGGTTTTGGCCTGTGGGCTGTATGTTTAAAAGATACCGGAGAGATGATCGGCGACTGCGGATTAACACTTCAGAATATTGATGGCGAAATGCTCCCTGAGATTGGTTATCACATACGTGCAGATAAGCAGCGCAAGGGCTATGCCAAGGAGGCTGCATCTGCTGTCAGAGACTGGGCATTCACTAACACGGATTACCCAGCACTCTATTCATATTGCAAATATACAAATGTCGGTTCCTATAGGACCGCAGAATCAATAGGTATGCATTTCGAGAAAGAATATCCCGATCCTGATAATAAAATTACTCATGTGTCGGTAATCTTTCGTGATTAACTAAAACCCCAAACACAAATGATCATACAGAGTTCTTTTCTGCCTTTCTTACTTCGTGAGTCATAATATCTGCAAGCCTTGTAGGAATAGGGATATGGCTATCTTTTGTGACGAGTGCGGATGCCATCTGTGTTGCTGTATCAAGATCTATCTTATTTCCAATTGATACAAAAATAGGCTTAACTGCCTTATGAGTCCTAAGCACTCTACCATATACTTCTCCGGATATAATGATATCAGTAAACGAGTTTTGCTCTAGCTCCGGCATTGTGAAATCTATGTCACCAATTTTAAAATAACTTTTAGCTATACCAATTGTAGACTTCCCTATTACTATTCCTGCATGGGTCGCAAGTCCCATATGTCTTGGATGTAAATATCCATTACCATCAAAGAAAAGAACATCTACATCTGTCTCCACTTTTTCATATGCCTTCAGAAAAAGTGGAATTTCTCTGAATGCCAGGCATCCAGGGATATATGGTACTTTTACCTTTTCTGAAACATACTTTTTCTCAATAATCTCTTTGGTTAAAAAATCTATAACAACTATGCAGCATACTGCGTGCTCTCCGTCATCTTCTTTCCAATATGCAAGGTCAACACCAGCTACAGTCTTGACAGATTCCGGGTGTACCGCATTAGCAAAATCAATCTGCTTTTGTAATTTAAGTTGCTTTTCAATATATTCAGTTTCAAGATTTCTATTTTGTTCTTCAGTCAAATGGTAATTCCTCGTCTTCTCCATATTCTTCTACGTTGTTAATTAGACCATCTTCCATTTTATACAAAAAAGGACCGGAAATACATACCGATCCTTTTCCAAAAATCTATATTTCTTTTTTCAAAACTTCCAATTAGTGATGGAAGAATCTCATTCCTGTAAATGCCATAACCATATCGTGGCTGTTAGCAGCTTCGATAACGTTGTCATCACGTACAGATCCGCCTGGCTGAGCTACATACTTAACACCGCTTCTAAAGGCACGCTCGATGTTGTCACCAAATGGGAAGAAAGCGTCTGAGCCAAGAGCTACATCTGTGTTCTTGGAAAGCCATTCTCTCTTTTCCTCAGCAGTAAAAACTTCAGGCTTAGTCTTGAAGATGTTCTGCCACTTGCCTTCTGCAAGTACGTCCATATAGTCCTCACCGATGTAAAGATCTATAGCATTGTCTCTATCTGCTCTTCTGATAGAATCAAGGAAAGGAAGCTCAAGAACCTTTGGACACTGACGAAGGAACCAGTTATCAGCCTTATTACCTGCAAGTCTTGTGCAGTGGATACGTGACTGCTGACCAGCACCGATACCGATAGCCTGTCCGCCCTTAACATAGCATACAGAGTTAGACTGTGTATATTTAAGTGTGATAAGAGAGATGATAAGGTCGATCCTAGCCTGCTCAGGAAGCTCCTTGTTATCAGTAACGATGTTAGAAAGCATGTCATCGCCAATCTCAATGAAGTTGTGTCCCTGCTCGAATGTTACTCCAAATACCTGCTTCTTCTCAAGCTGTGCAGGTACATAGTTTGGATCTATCTTGATAACTGCGTAGTTACCGTTCTTCTTAGCTTTAAGAATTTCAAGAGCGTCATCATCGTAGTCAGGAGCGATGACACCGTCAGATACTTCTCTCTTGATAAGTTTTGCTGTTGCAAGGTCGCACTTATCTGAAAGAGAGATGAAATCACCAAATGAAGACATTCTGTCTGCGCCTCTTGCTCTTGCATAAGCAGAAGCTATAGGTGTAAGCTCGCCCATATCCTCTACCCAGTAAATCTTCTTCTCGATATCTGTAAGAGGAAGTCCTACTGCTGCTCCTGCAGGTGATACGTGCTTGAAGGATGTTGCTGCAGGAAGTCCTGTAGCCTTCTTTAGCTCAGATACAAGCTGCCAGCCGTTAAATGCATCAAGGAGGTTGATATATCCGGGCTTGCCGTTAAGAACTTCGATAGGAAGATCACTTCCATCCTCCATGTATACTCTGGAAGGCTTCTGATTAGGGTTACAACCGTATTTTAACTGTAATTCGTTCATATTAATTCTCCCATTCTCTCATACGCATTATCATTCAATGTTACTTATTCAAATATAACATTAGGAAAAACATAGTTTTAAAAGCTTCTTTTGACCCTTACGTTACATAAATGATATGCATTCTAAAAATATATTTTTACTACAATCAGTCTTTATTCTTGTTAACGATCCTTGTCTCATAC
This sequence comes from Butyrivibrio fibrisolvens, assembly GCF_037113525.1. Lineage (NCBI taxonomy): Bacteria > Bacillati > Bacillota > Clostridia > Lachnospirales > Lachnospiraceae > Butyrivibrio > Butyrivibrio fibrisolvens. The sequence goes on from NZ_CP146963.1 coordinate 3,730,922, forward strand.
TCGCCTGTTGCGATGTTGATGAATCTTGTGAAAAGAGATACCTTGTTATCTTCATTAAGAGCATTCCATACATTCTCTGTGAATGTGTCGATATCGCCCTCGATGTTTACAAGTGTAGGCTCTCCCTCATAGCTTGGAAGCGGGTTGCCATCACCCATATATGTGTGGATAAAATAGCCTTCGCCGGCCTTTGGATTTTCATAAGAATATGTGAATCTCTGGCAATTGGATGGATCGCCGTGATCGCTCTTAAGAATAGAAAGAGCATAGTCATACTTACCTGTGATCACATGCATAAGGCCTGAGATACGAGGTGTGTAGTTTGGAGCATCAGGCTCAAACTCACGGCTTCTGAGTGACTCTTCAAAAGTCTTGCCTGTTGAAAGGCCATCATAGATAGTATCTGTCTGATCACCGTTAGTTACGATTGTGTAAAAACCGTATGTTCTTACAGGTGCATAGATGATAAGGCTTGGATCTTCCATCTTGGAAGGATCAAATGCCTGTGTGCGGATTCCTGTTCCGTCTGTTACGAATACGCGGTTACGGCTGTTAACACTTCTGCCCATGATGAAATATGCGCATACAGCATACTTGCCATCAGCACTTGTGCCAATAACAATACCACGTCCCGGATAAGAATTGCCTGAAAGTTCCTTCTGTAAATCTGTCATGATAGTCCTCTCTATGCGAGTGAAAAAGTTAGAAGCACAGCCTGCATAGCTCGCAGTACAAGCCATGTGAGTGAATATCATCACTCTTCTTAGGTTAACTGAATGCATCACAACGGAATTACAATATAGAAAAACCGCCTGAGCATCCCAAATACAGGTTGCCCAGGCGGTCGACATAATTCAAACTAAGGCCGTACTCCCCATGGCTTTTGCGCCATTTTATTCCGCCAGTTGTACAGCACCTAAAATATACACGATTAGATAAAAAAGTGCAAGATGTTTTGAGAAATTTAATAACAAACATCGTACTATTATTTGTTTAATTACTTTTGGCATCAATACTAGCATCTTGCTCTTTAACATTATCATATTATGTATACATTACACTAGTACTATCTTCTGACTATACCTTGCTTTCATTATAGAGTTCTTATTCTTGTAGAATTTTAAGTAATGTTTTTTGTATTTCAGATATCTCTTCTTCTGTTTTCTGATCACTTAAAAAGTCTTTTCCATGCCTTTCAAAATAATTTTTATGATTTCCAGAAGTGTTAACCGTAAAATCTTGATTCAGCGGATTGTTCGTAGATATAATAATTTTATTACCAAAAAAAGTTCCTTCTTTAAAAGATATTTTTTGTATAGTTTCAATCGGGATGCGAATCAACTCGTTAAAATTGTTTCTAGCATATACAGCCTGATCTGTTATAATGATATCTACCTTGCCTTGATTCATTAACTCATCCAACAGGTGCTCATTACTGCAATCAATAAAACTAGAAAGATTATTAATATTATACTTCTCCTTACTTAAATGATTATGAACACCAATTGTTTTTAAATAACGATATTCAAATTTTCCTGCGGATGTTGACAATTTGTCACATAGCTTTTTCAGCTTTATTAGCAGTTTTGTTTTGTCATCATCGATTCCTTCACCATATGAATCTTTAAGTACATTAGCGATTTCAATCAGTGCGGGAATATAATTTGAATAATTAATTAGATTTTGTGCAATATCATATACTTTCCCAGCCTGCCAGGGATAATCGCTATTGTTACTTTCTAATTTTTTATACTGTTCATAATAATACTTAGCTGTTTCAAAGCTTGAAAATGAATGCTCATTATTTTGATATACATTCAAAGACAGTTTTTCAATAATAGTATTAAACGAATTAACCATCCAATGTTCAGATATATTTTTTAATGAACTACATTTCTGCGTGAAATTTCCATCTTTGAGGAAGTCGTTTTTTATAAAATAATCTTTAATCCTATCTATTTCATCTAACGCTTCTATACCAAAATAACCTTCTTTTCTCTATTCTATCAACCGAAAGCATCGATAATAACTCGTATTCCGAACACCTTGATGTTGATGTTCCATTAATAATTCGATTCAGCTCATGAATTGAATCCTGTAGAGATAGACATGCCTCACAATCTATTATTTCGAAGTAGTACCTGTTATTTTTTAATCTTACGTCAAATGTACAATCAGAAAATACCGAATAACTACATCCTATATCTTTTATGTCATTTATAAGGAATCGATCTTCTTTTGAATGATCCTTAATATAAAAGGCTTGTGTTGTGACTATAATATAGCCATTTGATGACAATTTTAAATAAAAAATAGGAAATTCAGATCCGTCTAAGTTATAGTCATTACGATTAATCAAAGGATTTGATTGATCTGTATTTATATCAACTAATTCCCCTAAAGAATAAAGGTGAACACCTTTTTTCTTTATATCCAAAAAGATAGTTCCATATAAGGCAAGAAATATATTATCAATTAGACTTGACTTTACCTTGCTTATGACTTCTTTACATATTTGAGATCTTTTAATTACCTCTTTGTCCTTTTTTATATCCAGCTTTAATTTATTTAACTTTTCTTCGTAGCGATCTAAAATCTCAATATCATACCAATCAGTTGCATTAAAAATCGAATTCACTAAATCGTCATGTTCAATTCTAATTGCATTATTTATTTCTTTAGATAGAATATTTATATATTCAGAAGCTTTGGAATCGGGATTATATTCTCCTATTTTGCTTATTTGTTCAAGCTTGGTTTCATTAGGCAAGTCTGTCTTTAGTATTTCCTCTATTGATTCATTATCTGATTTACAAATGGATTGAAGATAAAAATATTGTATGCCAAATAATTTTGCAATTTCCTTAACCTTTTTCTTTTCATCGCTATTCTGTAGTTCATTATAAAGTCGATAATAGTTAAGTGTATTATATGGGTTATTCTGAAGTGCGCTGATCGCATTTTCGTTTTCTTCTTCCTGATATGGTCTCCATTTTACAATCCCCTTATCAGATAAAATCATAACCAGTTTAGAAAAAATATCTGTTAAGTAATATTCTTCGTATGCATTATAAAATGCTCTATGCTTTTGGTTGTATAAATTATTGAATTTCTCTTTTATTTTTTTATCATCGCCATACGTTGCAGCGTCATGTACTAAGTTATTAATAAAACCTTCTGTAAGATTAAGGGCCCCAGCCATTGCTGCGCCTTTCAATGCTCCCTTAAGACCGAAGCCTCCACCACTCCAATTTCCTTTATATTTTCGTCCTTCCTCTCTAAACCTTTGATTTCTTTCAGCTTGTCTAGATAGGTATTCCATTGTTTCTATAACATCGTCTATTAGGTATGTTATCCTATCTCCATAAACAAATTCTTCATTATTATCATATTTTGTCTCAACAAAACTCAATAATAAATCTTTATCTATATCATTAATACCAAAGCCATTTAATATCTTTATAGCAAATAAAATACCACTTTCAACATCCTTCTGAAGATATGGTATAGCCTTTTGATACATATCTTTAGTAGATTTTATCTGCTCATTATACATTTTTTCAAAAAACTTTTGTTTTTGCTCTGCTTCAGCTGCAAGTTTTTTGAATATTTCAATTACCGGCTTATTAAACTGATCAATATAGATTCTTTTTTCCCAAACGAAAAAGCAGCCAGATCTCCTTTGGTATTTTTTATATCAGTCCATTCCTTTTTCGTAATCAATTTTTCTAAATATTGTATGTTTTTATCTTCTTGACTTAACTCCTTCTCTTGACTGATATTCACACTATCTTTAATTATTTCTTTAGGTATTTCTGCACCACATTTATAGCAAAAAGTTGAATCATCGGGTATCTCAGTTCCACATTTCAAACAAAACATCGCATCTTCTCCTTTGCACAAAGATAAAAAGTATAGAATCAACACCAGATGATATCTCTATCAGCTTAAAACTAATTACCTCGTATTATTTATCGGAATAAATAACAATATATGGCTCTTTAGGGGTGATGGTGGGTAAAACTCCACATAACCCCAGTAAATATACTGATTATGCACTTCGCGCTTTTCGGTTGGGAAGTGGAATCCTCAAATCCGAGCATACCAGATAAACCATATCCAGCATATTTTGGATATTACGGAAGCCATATGCCTTGCGAATAATCAGTTTTATTTTATTGTTTGTTGCTTCGATTCTTGCATTGCTCATACCGAAGCGAATTGCATTTAAAATGTGTTCACGATGACGCTTGATTTTAAGATACAGTTCCTTGAAAGCCTTAATCCTGCTATGGCTTGCCCACCAGAGCCATCGATTTAATGCTTTATCTGCTTCATCGACATCCTTTAATTTTAAGATGAGACGAAGCATTTCCTTCATTCGATATGCTCTGTAAAGACGATTGTTGTTTTCTGCAATCATAGTTATTCTTGTCTGTTGGTTTTCGGTAAGGTGTTCAGGAGCTTTGCCAAGTGCATATGTAGAATTCTTTATTGCATCTGCTTTGGCCCTGGCTGCATTTAGCATAGCAGACGTTGGATCATCTTCCTTCGGACGTCCTTTCTTTCTGGGATGTTCCTTGGATAGTTGCGTGAACTCAGCATATGCTTCACGCCATACATCACGCCTTACTTCATCGAGCGCCTCCATTGCCCACTGGACTACATGGAATGGATCTACGCAGCGCTCACAGTCGGGAGTGAACTCATTAACACACTCGGTGATCCATTTAGCACCATCACCGGTTACGATTTTTATAGAAGAGAGCTGTTCTGGCGTGAGCTGTTTATAGAACTGCGTTAACACGCCCTTTCCGTGCCCCTGAGCAGCCCAGACTACGGTGTTTGTATCATGGTTGACGATGACTGTTATATACTTGTGTCCTTTCTTATAACTTGTTTCATCAATACCTATATTTACAAGGTTGTTTAGCCTTTTTGAACGCTCTGGCTCTATATCATTAAGTGTCCTGTTTATACAGCGGCCTACAGTTTCCCAGTCGACGCGCATATATTCAGACACAACACTTCGTGGCAGGTAAACAGCTAGCCAGCCAACTGTTAAATCAAAGTCACGAGTAAAACCGCTACCAGGATATGCCCATGGAGTATAAGCTGTTACTACCCCATGTATAGGACAGGCAACACGATGAGTCCTTGCTTCAATTTCAACAAGAACGGCACCCCAATCCAGTCCACGCCATGTCCTGGGCTGACTTGAATGTTGATCATAACGGGAACATTTCTTATGGCAATAGGGACAATAATCTTCATGCCACTTATCAGTACGAACCTGTATGCGTATGTGGTTTACACCATAATTGTCATCATAAAAGTATGCATCTTCTACAACAGCATGCTTGACATTGAGTAATTTTTTGCATAGTGTATTAGCAGAAACCATCTGTGGGTACTCCTTTGAGTTTTGGTTTGGTCGCTAATACTCTACAGGAACACAGGTGGTTTTTCAATTGTAAAAGTACATTAGAGGACTGGTATATTACCCACCATCATGCCAGAAGCCTCCAATATATGAAGAATATTTTTGATGTAGTATAATAGTTATGACATAAGAATAATCTTAAACTTCTATTCTTAGGAGCGATTCCTAATGATTCTTTTGAAGAATATGCTTTGTTTGATAAGTTTATTATTTTAGAGAAATACTAATACTATCAATAGACTCATTAGATAAGAAAAATATGAGAAGATAATCAATGATTACTTTTTAACATTTTTATTTTCACAGAATAATAGCCATGAAGAAAGGAGTTATTTATTATGTCACAACAGTGGATTTGCAAAAAGTGTGGAAGAACAATTACTACAGCTAGCGGCGATCAGCATAAGCCAAAGCCTAATCAAAGCACTTGTCCGAATAGTCCTAACAAACAGCATACATGGATAAAAAACTAAATACGATTTTTGGGGAAGAGTATTTACAATCCAAGGTATTATTAATGTATTAGAACTCATCATAATTGAATCCGAATAGAATTATAATGTTAATGATCTGAAAATTTGCTCCCATTGACCGTAATTCAATACTCTCCAATAATAAGATTCCAAAATCATTTAAAACGCTAGAGAAATCGTATAGTTCTGTTCGCATTAATGAATCCTTACTCAATTAATAGTTAACTTTCATCAACAATACATTCCTGTACACTGACACAGACACTATGTATATTACATGCGTATATCTCTTAGCTACTAGCTTCTATAATTATACAGGGCTGTCACATTGCGGCAGCCCCTATAATCATTAATCAGAATATGGTTCATTCAGAATTTCTTCAATTATTTTCTTATTGATATTATTATTAGTCAATATGCGTGATATTTTATACCGTAATTCCTTTGATATAAATAAATCAATATCTTCTCCTGCCCGGACAGCCATAGGTTGATTCGAAATGTAATCACGTTTTTTCTTAATTATCCATCGATTTATACTTTCGATATAAGGTGCTATTGCTCTATTATCAAATTCAAATCCTTCCATGTAACCATCTTTTATTAATAATTCCATACCTTTAATTTCTCCTATACTGCAAAATAATATAAGATTTATACTTCAACACCAACAAGAAGTCACTATTATTGCGTTGATGTCAAAGAAAAGCATAAACTATTTTATTTCCACCCCATCTCCTTATATACATACTCTTTAAATCTAAACAACGTATATAATGGTACTGACCATACATGAGTCGCACCATCCATATTGTCACCAACATTTTTCAAAGAAGACTTTATCGCTATTTTAGGATTGTACCTACCACAGAACTGATGCAAACTCTTTGCCTTTGTATTATCCGCTGATTTAGTTTCAACAGGTACAAGAACACCTTCATAATCCGTAATAAAATCAAGTTCTGCATCGGACTTAGTTCTCCAAAAATAACTTTCAATGCCCATGAATTTAAGCTGAGTATAAACATAGTTCTCAGCTATTGCACCCTTATAATGAATGAAAGCCTCATCCCCTTCAAGAATTGTTCTATAGTTCAGATTCGATTTTCTCCTAAGTAGTCCCACATCAGACATATATACTTTGAAATAAGTATAATCAGCCTCTCCTGATAAAGGGATCTCAGGAGTCGGTACCATACAAAGCTTACTTGCAATCCCTGCATTCACTAACCATTCCAGTGCATCTTCCAGATCTTTTGATCTGGCACCTTGCTTCACATGTGAAAATATGAACTTATTATTTTCTCTAGCTATCTGTGAAGGAATCGAATCCCAAATCAGTTTGATCTTGATAGCTGTATCAGGCTTAGTATGCTTTGAAAAATCATCAGCGTAATCCCTTAAGATATTATCCTGGATTACTTCAACCTCTTTATAATCATGAGTTTCAGTCCAAGTTTTAACTGCTTCCGGCATTCCGCCTACAATATAATAATTCTTCAGATACTTCTCAAGCGGAATCGTATATAGTTCAGGAATTTCTCTTTCAAGCGACATTTTCTTAAGCCCATCAATATACTTACCGCCGCCATCAGCCATCACAAACTCTTCAAAGCTCATTGGATACATATCGATTCTATCTACTTTACCTACAGGGAAAGATATTCCTTCATCTTTCAAAGCAACACCAAGAAGTGAACCGGCTGCAATTATATGAAGTTCAGGCATTTCTTCACAAAAGTATTTTAGAGATTGAATTGCTCTTGAACAATCCTGTATCTCATCAAAAACTACCAGCGTTTTTCCTGGCTCTATAGTTTTTCCTAATATGATGCTTCCAAGTTCATCAATTATTCTTTTCGTATTAAAATCATAGTCAAATACTGATTTAAGTCCAGCATTACCATCAAAATTAAAATAAGCCATCTCATCAAATTCGGTCTCACCAAAACTTTTGATCAAATAAGTCTTGCCACATTGACGAACTCCAGTAACAAGCAATGGTTTTCTCTTGCTCTTATCTTTATTTTTCCAAGCTTTAAACTGCTCAAGAACCAATCTTTCCATCATTCCAAATACCTCCGTAAAGATTCATCCTATAAAGATTATAACATTTTTCGGACGAATATCCAACTTTATCTTGCGTTTTTTGGACGAATAATGTTGCCACAAGCGCTTTTATTGGATGAATAACATTCAGAATACACCTCTCCCAACAAATCTCTTTGTGATAGAATTAAATCACACAGACATGGCTAGACCTGATGATAGGAAACAAAAAGTTGACACTTGGGCCAAGCTTTTTAAAGCAACTACCTGGGAGGAAATCAAGATGATAACTAAAGATAATCCATCCATGAATTCCACAGCTGAATCTATATATCTTTCTAACTCTGATTTTGCTATCAGAGAACAATGTAGAGTTAGAGAAGATAACATTGCTCATGAAAAGTATCAGAAGGAATGTATCGAAAATCTCACCAAAGAAGTCACTCATCTTCGTGAGCTTCTAAAAAAACACGGAATTGAAGAAGAATAAAAAGCAGAAAATCCTGCCTGGCAGTTATTGCCAAGCAGGATTTTATATTTTTAGTGACTATATTTTTTTTTCAACATCAGGCTTCACTAGACATTATAAGCTTCATCTCCCCTGATAACTTAGCTACGCCATAGCCAACAGGAAGGATAAAGTGATCACCCTTCTTAAGCGGATGGCTTCCAATAAGACCATAGCCTTCGATTACTGAAAGGAGAAGGTACTTATCTGTAGCATCTACTGTCACTTCTGATGATACATTTACTCTTGATACCTCATAATACTTACATCTATTAAGCAGTCTTACACCTTCTGCCTCATCCGTATCATGAACTATAGCTGCAGATGCGTCAACCGCTGGAACAGTTACAACATCCTTACACTTGTCTACATGAAGTTCACGCTTTGCCCCATTCCAGAGTCTGTCATAATCATAAAGTCTATAAGTAATATCGCTATTCTGCTGAGTTTCAAGCACTACAACGCCGCCCTTTATAGCATGAACTGTGCCTGGATCTATCTGGATGAAATCACCTTTAGAGATCTTAACTTCTCTAATAAGCTCATTCCACTTGCCCTGATCCATCATGTCGGAAAGTTCCTGTCTTGTAGCTGCGTTATGTCCTACAACAAGGCTTGCATCTTCGTCGCAGTCAAGCACGTACCAGCACTCTGTTTTACCAAGAGAGCCGTTTTCATGCTCTGCTGCATACTCATCATCAGGGTGAACCTGAATGCTAAGGTCAGATTTTGCATCAATTATCTTAGTAAGAAGCGGGAATCTGTCATGTTTTGTGCCAAAAAGCTCTGTATGATCCTTGTATAGATCGCCCAGTCCCATTCCCTTGAACGGTCCATTTTTTACCACTGCCTGGCCAGAAGGAAGAGCTGATATGCCCCAGCACTCGCCGATGTCATCGCCTTCTACGTCGTAACCGAACACGTCTCTGAGCTTAGTTCCGCCCCAGATATTGTGAGTAAAGTGTGGTTCTAAGAAAAGAGGCTCTTTACAGCTGTTATTTATAGAAAGGTTCGCGCCATTGGTCTCCATGACTTTCTTAAACCAGAAGCCAGAGTCCTTGATGGTTCTCTTCTGAGTTGTATAGTCTACATATACAAGACCGAATCTCTTGGTATAACCATCAGCCCACTCAAAGTTATCGCAGTATGACCAATGAAAATATCCCATAATAGATGCGCCTTCATCTGCTGCCTTCTGAAGGTTACTTATATACTTATCAAGGAATGCAATCCTGGATCCATCGTGAATGCCTCCGTCAGGTGCAGGTATATCGCAATCAGCCATACCATTTTCTGTAATAAGAATGTCTTTTTTATATCTCTCATAGAGGAACTTAGGTCCCCAGTACAGAGCATCAGGAGTAACAGGCCATGTCATTGCAGTCTGGTTGTAGCCTCTGTCTCTATCCGCATAAACTATCTCGCCATTTGCTCCTGCGCTTACAGGATAGCCGTTATATATGTTCTGGCCGATGAAGTCAATAGGCTGATTTATAAGCTCCATATCTTCATCTGTAATCTCGAATAGGTCATCTTTAAAAAGCTCAATGCCTTCTTCAGGATATCTTCCAAAGATAACAGGATCGAGGAACCATGTAACATTCCATGCCCAGTTGCCCTTATCTTCATCAAATCCGAAATATCTTTTCTTAGCAGCTTCGATATCTTCAGGCTTATTAGTAGCAGGAAGAGCTACGCCGCAAGTTGGCGCATAACCAACTCTAGCATTTGGTGCAAGCTTTCGCAGTGCCTTAACCGCAAGACCGTGAGCCTTCAAAAGATTGTGAGCTGCAAATAAGGTATCTTTAACAGGAAGCTTCTTGCCAGGCGCATGATAGCCTCTCAAATAGCCAAGTCCAATAGTACACTGGGGTTCATTAAATGTAATGAAATCGTCGCAAAGGTCAGCAAAGCTTTCACCTACTACCTGAGCATATCTTTCAAACCACTTAGGGCTTTCAGAATTAACCCATCCGCCCTTTTCCTCAAGTGCAAGCGGATACTCCCAGTGGAAAAGAGTTATGAAAGGCTTGATGCCGTTTTCTTTCATGCAGATGAGCATATCTCTGTAAAGTTCTACTGCCTTTTTGTTAACTTCTCCGATTCCGTCAGGAATGAGTCTGCTCCAGCTTACTGAGAATCTGTAAGCTTTAACTCCCATCATCTTCATGATAGCGAAGTCTTCTTTATATCTGTGGATCATATCGCAGGCAACATCTGCATTAGAGCCGTCCGCAATAGTACCCTTCTTGCAGAAATCATCCCATATATTGAGGCCTGCGCCGTCTTCCTGATCTCTTCCTTCAATCTGATAAGAGCTGGTCGCAACTCCCCACACAAAATCATTTTTGAACATAATAATACTTCCGTTTCTTTTTAATTATCTTGTTATTATAACCGACACCAGATTAAAAGGTACTGCCTTTCCATCCTTGTCATCAATAACTTCTATTTCAAGCCTGTGAGGGCCTTTTTTCTCATGTAAAAAGATCTGTCTGATATCCAAAAGATCTCCCCAGGTTTCATCGAATGCTGCGTCTATTAATATCTTTTCGGAAGAATTGTCATCCACCATTACTGATACCACAGGCGCTGGGCGCTTCATGGTCTTATCATACTGAACAGCAATTCCTGTACATTCATTTTCCTGGTCAAATTCAAAGACTATCTTATCATGTAGTCTGGCGCCAAGCCACCCATTTTTAAAGCAGTCAGTCACGTCCTTCTGAGGCGCAGTATCTACGCTAAATCCCTGAAGATCAGGCGTGAAATTCCTGTTATCAAGGCGAGTAGCGCCTTCAAATGAGTTTACAGTTAAAGGTGCCTTGATCTCGTTTGGTATAGTTGAGCCAATACTTGAGGTTTCCTTATCCTTTTTATACTCCTCATATATAGATCCTAAAAGATTCGCTACAACTCTGCTAAGAAGGTCATGCCCCGTATCATTAGGGTGAAGCCCGTCAGGTGAAAGAGTGCTTATATCTTCGATCTTCCCTGATAAAATATCTTCATAGATAGCCCCATGCATTGATGCAGCCGGAATGCCATAGTATCTTGCGACCTTGGAATGGATTCTCTCGCTGGTCTTGCCATCCTGATAAAAGAAATTGAATAAAGCTGCAACTGCAGGAAGGTTTCTACTATAAAGAAGTTTTCTAATAAGGCCTTCATAGCTCTCATAAAAATAGTCATCGCACTCGTCATTAACCGAAAACTCTACAAATACAAAGTCAGGGTTATGAGACAGCACATCCCTGTCACACCTTGCAGCGCCAAAAGCAGATGTAGTTCCGCCAATGCCTGCATTTACATAGGTAATATCATCGTTCTTAAAGGTCTCTTTAAACCACTCATATACCTTGTAGGCATAGCAGGTAGTGGGCTTTGATGAAAGACTTCCCTGAGTGATTGAACCTCCAAGAAAGCATAAAGTTACCGGCTTTCCTTCTTCTAATTTACTAAAAAGTTTAAAAAGCCTTGTTGTATCACCATGATTTGCTATAGCCTTTGCTTTATCAAAATCTATCATGATAATCTCGTCTCCATTTTCATAAAAAGGCGCTGAGAATACGGGATTCCCAGCCGCCCTCATAATTCATTTTTATTATGTCTATATACAAAAGTCAATAATATCTCTGGATATCTTTTATCTGATTCCAAGCTCTGTGTCAGACTCTCTTACTACAGAGTGCTCCTTGACATAATCAATGATGTCGTCAAGTCTTGTGAATGCAAGTGCTACATAGCTGTCTGCAGCGCCGTAGTAGATTGCGATCCTGCCTGTTTCACTGTCGTGAAGTGTTGCACAAGGGAAGCATACGTTCGGAACAAAGCCTCTCTCCTCGTACCACTCTTCAGGAGTTAAGATGAATGTCTCGCAGCGATACTTAACCTTTGAAGGGTTGTCGATATCAAGGATTGCAGCACCGATTGAATATACGAATCCATTGCATGTGCTGCTTACGCCGTGATAGAACATAAGCCATCCTTCTGAAGTCTCGATAGGAGCAGCGCCGCCGCCGATCTTAACTGACTCCCACCACTCAGGAGAACGCTCCATAACGTGTCTGTGGTGTCCCCAGTATTCCATGTCAGGACTCTCAGACAGGAAGATATCACCAAATGGTGTATGTCCGCTGTCAGAAGGTCTTGAGAGCAGCATAAACTTACCATTAATCTTTCTTGGGAAAAGAACTGCATTTCTGTTAAAAGGAATGAATGGATTTTCAAGTCTTTCGAATGTCTTAAAGTCCTTAGTCTTAGCCATTCCGATTGATGCTCCGTAGAAATCCTGGCACCAGATGATATAGTATGTATCCTCAACCTTTACAAGTCTTGGATCATAAGCATATCTAGGCATAAATGGATTACCATCCTTGTCTACAAACGGGATCTTATTGGTCTCGAAATCCCAGTGAATAGCATCTTCACTGTGTCCAAGGTAGATGTAAGGAATACCGTTAGTCTGCTCTCCTCTGAATACGCCGATGAACTTTCCTTCGTAAGGCATTACTGCACTATTGAAGATTCTGGCTACGCCAGGGATAGGATTTCTGTTAATGATTGGGTTTTCCTTATATCTCCAAACAGGTGCTTCTTCGAATTTCTCCGGGCCTTCCTGCCATGGGATGTTCTTTAATGGTTCGCTGATCATTTTATACTTTGACATTTTTAATAACTCCTTTTTATGTACATGTTTATATATTTACTTATTGTACTTATTTTAAATTTTTAATTGATATTGTTTAATATCTCTATCTGAACTCGACTATGCTTATTATTTTTAAAACATATAATAACTCAACTATTATTCTTTAACTTAATTCATTATTGTTCAGCTATTATTAGTTGCTTTTATACTGATTGTTCTTATATTAATCCTTTTTCAAAAGCTCAAGGTTCTTAGCTATAAGCTCGCATCTCTGCTTTACGCAGTCAGGGCTTCTAAGCGGATCAACAGGTGTATTAAATACATAGTCAATAAGCTTATCAATAGTTGTAGTTGCTACGTGAAGTCTTGTATCTGATGAAGCGTAGTAGATGAACACTTCATTATTTTCATTAACGATAGCACCGTTAGTAAATACAACGTTGCTTACATCTCCAACTCTCTCGCCTTCTCTTGGTCCTATAAGAAGTCCTGAAGGCTCTGCGATAACCTTTGAAGGATCATTTAGATCTGTTGCAAATGCGTAGATTACATAGCGAAGACCTGCAGCTGTATTTCTAACGCCGTGAGCGATATGGATCCAGCCTCTGTCTGTCTTGATCGGAACAGCACCTGCACCGTTCTTGGCTTCTGTTATCTGATGATATCTTCTGATTGAAGTCATCTTCTCTTCATCGATAACAGCATGCTCGATATCATCGCAAAGGCCAAAACCGATACCACTTCCTGATCCAGTCTCAATGAAGTCATCCATAGGCCTTGTATAGAAAGCATACTTGCCATCTACGAATTCAGGATGAAGGACTACGTTCCTCTGCTGAGGAGAACGCTTTGTTACAAGGTTAGGAAGTCTCTCCCAGGTCTTAAGGTCTTTGGTTCTTACGATACCTGCTTCTGCTACTGCTGCAGAGAGGTCTGAGTTCTTGGTATCCTTAGACTCAGAGCAGAATACACCATAGATGTAGCCATCCTCGTGTTGAGTAAGTCTCATGTCATATACGTTAGTTTCGCCTGCAACTGTATCAGGAAGCACAACAGGATAATCCCAGAATCTGAAACCTTCTGTTCCCTTATCACTTTCTGCTACTGCAAAGAAGGACTTTCTGTCAGCGCCTTCAACTCTTGCTACAAGGTAATATTTACCATTTAAATAGATCGCACCTGAGTTCATGACTGCATTAACACCGAGTCTTTCCATAAAATATGGATTGGTCTCCTTGTTAATGTCGTATTTCCAGAATATAGGTGCATGCTCTCTTGTAAGAACAGGATACTCATATCTGTCATAGATTCCGTTGTAAAAAGAGCTCTTTTTATTAGGTCTTTTTATAAGCTCTTCCTGCTCTTTGACCAGTTCAAAGTATTTTTCGTGTATCATTGTGTCTCCTTAAATATGATTTCTTGAACCTTTGATCCAAGATTATATGTATCACTTGAATCACTGATCCAGGTAAACTTGCCTTTTTATGATCTCAATACACATCCTGCCATTATGATAAGGACATTTCCACGGCTCAACGATCGGGTGTCCGTGAACAGGAGTTCCATCTTTATTAACTTCCGAGAACCATTCCGAGCCATTTCTTTTATCAACAAGGTATTCAAATATAAAGTCCAGCACATTTCTTGCAGCATCAAGATATTTCACATCCTTGCAGTCAGACTTTTCATAAGCATTTATAAATCCCACAACTGTTTCTGCCTGAACCCACCAGACTCTTGTTTCATTGACAACGCCTCTCTCACATTCGTATGCAAGAGATCTGCCGTCGAAAGCTGTTTCAAACACCTTCATGCAAAGATCCTGGGTAATGGGTGTGATCTTTTTACTCAAGCTTCCATCTTCATCGATTACTTCCACCGCCCTGTCAACAAGCCATGAAGTTTCGATGTCATGTCCGTAGCTGTGAAGATCGATAAGTGACTTGTAATCATTATCAAAAAAGACTTCCTGCCTGTGAAGCTCCTTGTTGTATACCTTATCTGCAAAAAGGGTAAGAATATTTTCAAGCGCTTTTCGAACCTGCATATCGCCACAAACCCTGTAAAGCTCCGTATAAGCTTCAAGGACGTGCAAAAGCGTATTCATGGTTCTGGATGCTATTACCCCATTCTCAGATAGTTTATCATTTTTAGCTTCTTCAAACTTCTCATTTGATGCTTCTTTGTACCCAATATCATCCTTACTTTTATTCTCTATTATGGAAAATAAATTTTCGGCAAGGTCAAGTGCTTCCTTGTCACCTGATGCTTCATAGTATGCGGACAATGCATATATGGCAAAGGCCTGATTATAAGTATGTTTTGTAGAATCAAGCACCCTGCCGTCATAAGTCATGGACCAGTAGATCCCGCCATAAGTCTTGTCTATACAGTACTTTGTCATAAACTCATAAGCATGACGGGCTTCATCAAGGAGCGACTTCTCTTTTAACAAAGTATATGCACTTGAGAAAAACCACAATATCCTGCTGTTTAAGATACATCCCTTTTCAGCTTTTTTATCAAGATCAAGGTCATAGCTTAAAAGCCCATAATATCCGCCGTATTCATCGTCTCGTAGCCCTTTCCAAAAAGGGATAAGCTCTTTAATAAGATGCTGTCTAACTTTCTCAACCATCCTTTTATCCTCAGATTTTTTTAAATTCATTCAGCCAATTCACATAAGTTTTTAACCCTTAACAGCACCTGCTGTAAGACCTGAATAGATCTGCTTCTGACACAGTACAAAAACAATAAGTGCCGGCAAGAGTGAAATGATAACACCTGCGCAGATAAGGTTATACTTACTACCAAGCGGTCCTACAAAGGTGTACAGTGATGTTGCTACTGTCGCATATTTTTTCTTGTCCTGAAGATACAGGTTTGCGCAGTAATACTCGTTGTAAGTGCTAACGCCCTTTAAGATACAACTGGTCACGATAGCCGGCTTAAGAAGCGGGAAAAGAACTTTGTAAAAAATAGTAAAGTAATTAGCTCCGTCGATAATAGCTGACTCATCAAGCGAATAATCGATGTTTTCAAAGAACTGGATATAAATATAGATTGAGATGATATCCGTTCCGCACATCATGATGATGTAACCAACAAGTGAGTTGATAAAGCCAAGATTGTACATGATCTCATAAACCGCGATCTGCATTGCAACGCCGGGAAGCTGTGATGCGAACAAAAACAGTGCTCTTATAATGGTATTTCCAAAGAACTTGAATCTGTTAAGTACATACGCAAGCTGAGTTCCTATCATTACTGAAAAGAAAAGTACGCAGATAAGGATTATAGTAGAGTTCATGAAAGCTCTTGCCATTCCTGCTTTTGTAAATGCCTGAACGAAATTGTCAAAATTAAGCCAGCTCTGCGGCATTGTCATTACATTGGTAGTCTGATACTCTGCATCAGTCTTGAAAGCTGTGATAAAGCATGATACAACCGGAAGCACAGCGCAGAATGAAAAGAATATCAGTGATATATATTTGGCAGTCGTAAGAACTGCTCGTAATATTTTTGATATGCTCAAACTTATTTTCCTCCAAGCTTTATATTTCTTTCATGCTTTTTCATGCTTCTTGCAAGTGCTCGCTCTCTTTTTCTGGCAGCTCTTGGATCTTCATCCTCAGCGTTTCTGAATACATATTTAAAGAAGAGCTTCTGCAGTATCGTTACCATAAAGATGATAAGAAGAAGTATGATGGCCATGGCAGAAGCAAGTCCAACCTTCTGCTGGGTGTGTGCTATTTCATGCATTACTACAAAGTAAGTACCAGTTCCGTTTGCACCATCTGTAATAACGTAAGGAGGTTCAAATGCACTAAGTGAACCTGTGATCGACAGGATAACGTTAAGTGTGATGATCGTCTTTATGCTTGGCATAATGATGTATTTGAACTGCTGAAATCTGTTAGCTCCATCAAGCATTGCTGCTTCATAAAGCTCTGAATCAACAGACATGATCGCACCAATGAATAAGACCATGTTCTGACCAAAGTATCTCCACACTGAAGTTCCCACCAGTGAAAAGTTGTTGATACTCTGATCTCTGAGCCAGTACGGAAGGTTATCAAGTTGAAAACCACACCATTGAAGTACGGTGTCAAAAACAAAGCCTCGTGTATAGAAAAACTTAAAAATAAATCCAATTGCTATACCATTGATCAGATAAGGAAAAAACATAAATCCTTTGAAAATAGCTCCGCCTTTAACTTTAAAACTAAGAACAGTTGCAAGATAAAGTGCAAGTACAAGCTGTACTACAGATCCGAGCATATAGTAAAGACTTAGTTTCAAAGCACCAAAGCAGTCATCTCTCTGGAATACTTTGAGATAATTCTTGAAGCCGACATATTTGCGGGCTCCGACGTATTTCATATTGTAAAAAGAAAAGCCGAACATCTTACCAAACGGTAAATAGGTGAACACGAATAAAAGAAGAAGTGGAACTATCATAAAGGCGATCATAACAAGAACCTGCTGCCCATCTCTGCTTTTTATCCATTCTTTAAATGTTCTTTTATGTTTCATAAGATTCCCTTCATGCCGAGCTTATATGTGACATGTCACATATAAGCTCCATCTAAGTTGTAAACTTCATTTAATTGCTGTCATGTTAGTTATTTTTATAAAAATACTATTTATATAGCTAATATAATTACAAAAGCCATATTTCTTAACCTGTATTCATAAATATGACCGGGGAGAATACTTCCCCCCGGCCATGAAGAAAGTCGTATTAGTAAAGAACCTCTATTCCAAGTTCTTCCTGTGCATCCTGCCACTTCTGGTTCCAGTCTGCCATGATATCATCAAAGCTCTCTGAACCTGTAGCGCCAGCTTCAACTATGCGCTGTACCTTGTCGTTGCCACCTGCATTGATTGAAAGCTCTGATTCTGCGTTCATGTCATTAAGGAATGTCTCTTCGCCAGCGAGTGAAGGCTGATCTGAAAGAACTTCGCAGCCATCAAATGCAGCGTACATATCAGGATTCTGACCACCCTTAACTACTGTGTAACCACCTTCGTTGTAGCACCAGTTTGACTTCTCAACCATCCACTTAACGAATACAAGTGAAGCAAGCTTGTTCTCATCAGATGAGTTAACGTTGATACAATAGTTGTAATCACCACCTGCGCATACATACTGCTTACCGCCAACAGTGATAGGGAATGGCATATATCCAACGTTTTCAGGTGTATCGCCTGCTTCCTGCATCTGAGCAAATGCCCATGAGCCAAGAACCATGGTTCCGATCTCTCCTCTGTTCATCATGCCTTTGCAGCCTTCCCAGTCTGTTGTTGTGTAGTCATCTTCGATAAGTCCGCCTGCGCATGCATCATAAAGGATCTTGTATACGTTGTAAGCGCCTGTTCCATCACCTGGATCTGTGAATGGCTCAGCAGTGTGAACGAGCTTCTGGTTCATGTATGTATTGTCACCGTTAGAAACGATTCCTACATAAGCATCCCATGCACCCATTGTCCATCCTGCTGCATAGTTTGTATAAAGAGGAATAGCATCTGTCTTATCTTTGATAAGCTGAAGGTCAGCTACGAATTCTTCAGGAGTTGTAGGAAGCTCTGTGATTCCTGCATCCTCGAATACCTTCTTGTTGTAAAGAAGTCCCTGTGCGTTAGCCATGTAAGGAATACCATAGCAAAGTCCGTCAAACTCTTTAGCATCAACGAAGTTAAGTTCTTGGGAAAGATTATCAAGTGTATCAAGTGGCATAAAGTATGTAGCATAATCTGTCTTGTCTACTTCTGGAACGAACATAACATCGCCCCAGTCACCTGTAGAAAGACGAAGAAGAGCATCTTCTGCATAATCTGTAACCGCTTCAGTTGTAACGGTGATATTCGGGAATTCCTTATTAAACTCAGCGATCATATTAGCCATTGTTCCGTCTGCTTCACGGTCTGTCTTGTGATGAAGGAACTTGATAGAAGCTGTCAGATCCTTGTGATCATCAAGGTTTAAAGAAGTATAAGAAAGTTCTCCGGTTTCTCCCCCTGTTGTATCACCTGCATCAGTAGTGCCGGTTGTATCTGTTGTATCGGAAGCATTTTCTGTGTTGCCACCAGGTGTTCCGCTTCCGGCATCTGTCGTTCCATCAGCTGCCCCAGAACATCCAATAAGAGATGCTGTCATTGCTGATACTGTCAGAAGTGCCAATAATTTCTTTTTATTCATAATATCCTCCTTAAATATTTATATAGTTTTTAGCTAATTAATATTTTATACTTTTATTTTTATTAATCAATATTTTAGCTTATATTTTAACTAACTTCTACTTAATAAACAAAAAGAGCAACTTGTTTTTGGGAGTTTTCTCCTCTTGCAAGTTGCTCTAGTTTACTTAATATGTTGATTTATAAAGCTTTTCGAGTTTTTGTTAAACTTTTAGTTTTTTAGCTAATTTAATCCATACCTAAATTTTTGTTAGCTAATTTTTACTTCATTATGATTTACTTTACCAAACTAACGCTTGTTTTCTATTACCTCATTTAATATACATTTTTGAATCATAGATTCAAAAATGCAGCAATAGAGCCAATTGAGTTCGACTTCGTCGAAGGCTCTATTGCCAACCGATTCATCGAATCACGAAACACGCAGTAAATGCGCGTTTCTGTAATTTACATTTAAGAAGTCATACACATTACTTTTGATAGTTTTTCAAGTTCAGACTTTTTTACTCTTAGTCAGATCCTTAACACTATCTCGTTCTACCAAAGATCCCTCAACAATACTAAGACCTCCACGATATTTCTCGCCTCTTAAGACGTGATTGATCCTCTTGATAGTTCTTTTGACCATTTCATCCATATCAACCTTATAGGTTGTGATTCCCACAGATGCCCCATCTGCAAAGAGGAAATCATCATATCCTACAAGTGAAATATCCTCAGGAACCCTGTAGCCTTTTATCTTAAGGTACTGAATGAACATATTAGCTGACAGATCGCAGTTACATACAAAGGCAGTCGGGAGCTTGCCTTTGGGAAATACTGTATTTTTTTCAAAATCGACTTTGTCATTGTCAATGCCTCGGTCGTCCAGTATCCAGTTCTTGTTGATCTCTTTGCCATGCTCCATCATAGCTCTGACATAGCCAAGATATCTGTCAGTAATAGATGATGTAGACAGAACAGTTCCGACATATCCTATGTCAGTATGACCTTTATCAAAAAGATAGTTGGTCAGGATGTATGAACCATAGTAACTTCCGGATATTACAGAATCCTTCTGGTGCTTTCTATCAGTAAAATCCATGTAGAAGGTCGGAGTCTTGAGCTTTTCATCAAGCATATTTAAGTACTCTTCGCTAAGTGCTCCCATGATAACTATGGCATCTACTGTTCCATCGCCTATGATCTTAGGAAAAACAAGATTCTTTTCATCTTCATCACTTAAGATCTCAAGCATTGTAAATGATCCTGTTTTAGCGGCTTTTGCAGAAAAGATCTGATACATATGACCATAGAATGAATCTATGTTCCCAACATATCTGCTGCCTATAAGAACGCCTATCTTATAGCTCTCTTTCGGCTGACTTGCAAAAGATTTCTGGTAACCTCTGTCTCTTGCAATATCCATTACCTTCTGGCGAAGCTCTTCACTTACACCTTTTTGTCCTGACAAAGCCTTGGATACTGTAACTGTGCTTATCCCAAGTTCCTTTGCGATATCTGACATTGTAGTTTTCTTAGCCATAACGGTCTCCCTTAGCCAATTATTCTCTGATCCTTATAAGATATAACATTTTTAGTCTATTGCCACCAAATGAATAAGCTCTGACTGATAATCTCCATTAAGAGAAGGTAACACGATTCCGACTCTTTCAAGGGTCGAACCCTTAACTTTAATATCACTTCCTTCTATCTGATAGATTGCATCTTTACTAAGATACGGAACCTTGAGTATCTTTCTTGCTGGATTTGGAGAAGCTACAACCTTCACGTAGGTAATAAGAGCTTCTTTTTTATCCTTACTTACAACCATATATGCATCCATCTCATGATTTCTCTGATAGGATGAAAGCCTATAATAATCTCCGCCTCTTACAAGGTGATTATATTTATGGTATACAGCAACCTGACGAGGAATATCTTCTCTGTCACTTGAAGGAATCTTTGTAATATCAAGCTCGTAACCAAAAGTTCCTGCAAGAGCCACATCTCCTCTTGTCTTAAAAGGTGTAGTTCTTCCAACTGTATGGTTAGGGCAGTCAGAAACATGTGCTCCCATTGTGCTAAGAGGAAAAATAAGGCTTGTGCCTTCCTGAATCTTAAGTCTCTCTATAGCATCTGTATCATCTGAACACCAGATCTGAGGGCTGTAATACAGCATTCCCGCATCAAATCTTGCTCCGCCGCCTGAACAGTTCTCCAATAAAAGGTCAGGGAAGTCTGTTACAAGTCTTTCCTGAAGTTCATATACTGCAAGCATGTATCTGTGACTAAGTTCTCCCTGAGTATCGGCAGCAAGACCAAGTGAACCAAGGTCGCAGAGCTGCCTGTTCATATCCCACTTAACATATTCAATGTTGGCACTTGTAAGGATATCTTTGATCCTGCCGTATATATAGTCTCTGACTTCTTTTCTTGTAAGGTCAAGAACATACTGATTACGGCTTCTGCAAGGTTCTCTCCCGGGTACCTGAATTGCCCAGTCAGGATGCTCTTCATAAAGCTTTGATACAGGAGATACCATCTCAGGCTCCATCCAGATACCAAACTTCATTCCGATAGCATTAACATCATCAACGAGCTTTTTAAGTCCACCCTTAAGCTTATCTTCATTTACAAACCAGTCGCCAAGGCTTGAGTTATCATCATTTCTTTGTCCAAACCAGCCATCATCCATGACCAGCATCTCTATGCCGCTATTTTTAGCTTCTTTTGCGATAGCAAGAAGTTTATCCGAGTCAAAATCAAAATAAGTCGCTTCCCAGTTGTTAATAAGTATAGGACGCTCCATATCCTTGTACTTACTTCTGATAAGATGGCTTCTGTAAAGGTCATGAAGAGTTCTTGTCATTTTGCCAAGGCCTTCTGATGAGTATGTTAGAACTACTTCCGGCGCCTGGAAAGATTCCCCTTTCTTAAGCTTCCATCTAAAGTTCTTAGATCCGATACCCATGTACATTCTTATGCTATTAAACTGGCTCTTGCATACCCCTGCCTCAAAATTACCTGAGTAAACAAAAGAAAAACCATATACCTTTCCTGTATCCTGTGAATCACCATTTTGAACAAGTGCCATAAATGGCTGGAACTGGTGTGAAGACTCACCTCTGAATGATTCTATGGATGTATCTCCATATCCTATATCCCTAAAGTCCATCATTCTCTCACGAGCCCATGATCCGTGCAGTGTAAGAAGCTTATAGTCTTCCTGATCCATGTCCATTGTCATAGACATTACTTTATCAATAAAAATATTTTTATCAGATTCATTTATAAGCCTAACCGATCTTATTACTGTATCAAGTCCCTCGAAGATACTGTAGGTCAATATAGCTTTAAGCCCTACAACGCTATCTTTTAACACGATATCTAAAGACATTGTACCTGTATCTTCTCCAAAGGTTGCAGGAAGACCTTCAAGTTTCTTCTTGCCTTTATAGATCTCATGAGATTCATAACACAGCTGGAGACTTGTGTGGCCATTATCATCAGTTATCTCTATTCCACTCTTTCTGTAGTCACCAACATTATTGGACGTATATTCAAATGGATAACAGTCCAAAAAAGAGCTCCTGTCGCGCATTAAAGGCTCAGGAACGTTCAGGTTCTGAGGAAGTTTATAAAGATATGAAGCATCCTCAAACTCTATCTTATCCCCATAATAGAGGTGCCCAAGAAAGCCCTCTTCTCCCAAAACACCTATAACATAGCTTGTATTTTCAGTATCTATAACAAACAGTCTGTTTTCTTCATCAAATCTTATGTTCATAAAAAATCCTTCCCTCAGGTAAAATATTAACTTAATTTTACCTAATTTTAGCTAAAAAGCAAGAGTGCTATATATCTAAATATTGCTCTGAATTTTCTAAACATTGCTATCATTCAAAGTAAAATAAAATATTTTTTAATACAAAAACAAGCAACCGCTTTTCTACTGATAAGTATTATAATTCTATTCATTTCTTTTAGTAAAAAAGCGCCACCAGATTTACTCTGATGGCGCTTCATGATATCTAATTATTTAACTACTAATTACTTAACAGGTGATCCGCACTGCATGCAGAAAAGTGCGCCCTGCTCAAGTTTAGCTCCGCACTGCTGGCAGAATGCAGGCTGCATCTTTACAGGTTCCTCTGCCTGAGGAGCTTCTATAGAAGCATCAATTGTGCCTACTGTATTATCTACAGTTTCAGCTACTTCAGGAGCCTTTTCAGATAAATCTTCTGTTACAGATTCCTTAGCTTCTTCAAAATTTACAGGAGCTTCTACAACAGGTTCAGCTGCCGCACTAAAAGCAGGCTCTGCAAAAACTGGTTCAGGAGCTGGTACCGGAACTGGTTCTGGAGCAGGAGCTGGTTCAGGAGCTTCTGTTACAAAGCTGTTCTGAGGCTGCTCGTTAAAAGAAGGTGCCTGCTGGAAATCATTCTGTGGTGCAAACTGCTGATCGCTCATAGGAGCCGGCTGACCAAATCCGCCCTGTGGTCCACCAAACTGAGGGCCTTCCATAGGCTGTCCGAAACCACCCTGAGGTGCGAACTGCTGATCATTCATAGGAGGCTGCTGGCCAAATCCGCCCTGTGGTGCGAACTGCTGATCATTCATAGGAGGCTGCTGGCCAAATCCGCCCTGTGGTCCACCAAACTGAGGACCTTCCATAGGCTGCTGACCAAATCCACCCTGAGGTGCAAACTGCTGATATGAAGGATCCATAGCAGGAGCATTCTTAGCTTCTCTCTTCATTCTGCCCTTCTCAATGATAGACTGAATGATGAAGATGAGATACATCATAGGAAGCTGGAATACAAGTACGCTGTAGAAATATCCAAATGGAGCAAGCTCAAGAGCCTTCTGCTCTACTGTAAATCCAAAACCGAAGAAGAACTGTCCTGCAACAAGGATGATGATAGGAATGATTGAAAGTGCAGAAATCTTTCTAAGTTTAGGGAATGTCAGTACTGCAAGAAGAATAGGCATTACTAACATAAATGCAAAGATCATTACTGTAACTGCCACATTACGGTCATCAAGGAATCTTCCTGCAAGGCCGAGATATGAAGCTGCATTATCAGGGAAAACATTAAGCAGGTTATCAAGCTTAAAGTAGTCTGAATTATACTTTACAGTATCTTTATAAACCGGAAGGAAGAACATTGCTGTAAGAAGTATTCCTGTGATGAACATAAATACTTCAACAATAGTTGATAATCTGATCCCCTTCTTAGGTGGTGCAGCCTGAACCTGCTGCTGGTTTTGAATATCTTTCTTTTTCATACTTTAATCTCCTTTTATTCTTGAAAGCATTACAATGCTTCAATTTTTCGTAAAAACTCTATGAACTATTATACCTCTATCATGCTTAAAACAAACATAAAAAATGATGAAATGTCGATTTTATTGGATGAAATTCCAAGCTCAAAATATGAGCTTAATGTCTTTTATAAAAAGAGAATAGACAGATGCCAGACTATTACAGCAGTTACCATATATGCAGTCTCCTGAATACACAGATACCACCCTTCTGTATCTCCTGTAATGCCTCCAAGCTGCTTTGAAGTCCTGTGTATATAATAGATATACACAAGAACTGAACAGATCAAAAAGCCAAGAGCCGTCTTCCAGTTTGCTATAAACATAAAGATAAATATAACTATAGCCTGACAGGCAAGTATCCCTGCTGCCATATTTCTGTTGGAATCCTTGATAAAAGACTGAAGAGTTCCCTCTGCCTTAGCACTCTTTAAAGTAACTGCAGCAAGGCCGCTTAAGCTTCTGGCAAGGATGAAAGCTGCAAAAATGCAATAAAACTGCCTTCTTACGCAAACCTCAAATGCCTGATGTGAAAATCCCAAATATATAAGAAGAAGTATTACAAATCTGAGAATCCCGAAAGCTCCAACATGAGGGTCTTTCATTATCTCAAGCTTTTTTTCCTTGTTCTGAAAAGAGCAGAAGGCATCTGCTGTGTCTATGAAACCGTCTGCATGTATGCCACCTGTAACCATAAGCGGAATAGCAATAAAGATACAGGCTTTGAGCATACTAGAAGCATAAACGCTCCTTCCAAGGATCCATAACAGATATTCAATTATACCTATGATAAGACCTACAACAGGAAAGAAGCATATAGCATACCTCATATCCTTCTCTTTCCATTCGAACTGCGGCATTGGAATTCTTGAATACATGGAAATTGCTATAGCCAAACTTCTAAGCATAACTGCACCTCCCTACGAGTTAGCTCTGGTCTCCTCAACGGACTTTATGTGCTCAGCTTCAAGCTTTTCATTTACTGCTGTTCTGTCTATGATGGCTTTAACCAGCTCATCTATCTCCGTGCCCTCATTATAATCTGCAGCAGCGAAGAACTTGATCCTGTTATCACGGATCATCTTGTAAACCTTGGTCTTATCTCCTGTTCCGGGATCATAGACACCAATAGAGTGTCCGCCAAGAGAATTAACAAGTCTCATACATGGAATATCTGTATCGCTGTCTCCGATATAAACCATATTTCTGAAAGGAACACGAAGGTCTTCAGGTTTATAGAACTCATTAACTCCCGGATCGTTGATATCAAGAACGCCCTTTTCGATCCTGAAAAGGAACTGGGTCTTGTTTGTATAATTAACAACAAAAGCAGGCCACTGTGCTATTCCTTTTTCATTATAGAAAAAAGAATTAGCATATATTCTTGTAAAGGAATCAGCCATAGCTGTTCCCTCGATCATCTCCTTAAGGCCTGATGAAATGATGTAATGCTCAACTATTACACCCTTTTGTCTGCCGTATTCTCTGATCCTTTCAAACCAGGTCTCAACTCCGGGAAATACCTTAACTTTAGAGCCATACTCTGCAAGCTTATCTTTATTGAAGATCAGCTTGCCTTCTGCTTCCTGTACCATCTTAAACATGTATGCAAGGTTCACATCCATATCATTTTGCTCTGCAAGATCATTGGTATCCTTCCAGAACTGAGCCACATCATATCCAACTGACTGGATGTATCCCTGAGCCTGCATATCATCAGGAGACAGAGTCTTATCAAAGTCATAACATATTGCCACTACAGGCAGATTTTCTTTTGATTTTCTATTATATTTAATATCCATAGTATACCTTTACGAAACTTTTGTTTTGATACGTGAATCGCCCAAAAAATTTTATGCAATTCTTCCTGTTAACAAGTATATCATATTTGAATATTCATAACACACAGCAAATACGAGTTTCAATAATTATCATGAATCCTCATCAGTCTAAATCATCGCTCTCCATACAATTATCTTGATTCAAGAACTTATTGATTACATATTCATTCAGATACTGGATCATTTACTCAAAAAGCATTACGCTGCAGATTTACTTTGAATGTAACAAAGACAAGCCACTATAACATCCATACCAAACAAAAATCCGCATATAGTATAGATAATACGTCTCTTTTTAGATATAAGACCTGCATCTTCGAGGATATAATACACCGGAACAGATGATAATCCGGTTACAGCAATGCTTATTACATCCAGAATGTATAAGGCCATCGATAAAAGGATCATAAAAATGAGCATCGTTCCGATCACTCCCACGAAGAAGATAACCGCATACGCAGGAATCTGTACAAGTCTCATTATCATCTGTAGTTTGGCAAGATCAATAGCTTCACTTTCCGAATAATAATCATTGCCTTTTAAAATCTTTACAGTATAGATCAGTGTTAGAACAAACACCACAAATTCATATACCAATATGAATGCCAGTGGCACATACACATTATTATCAAAAATATTCTCGAATAGCCATGCCGCATTTTGACTAAATATAAGACATAACAACACTGCTATCAGATATGCAAAGACACTGTCCAATATGATCAATCGCTTGATCATATTATAATTTGTATTCTTTTTAGACATTTTCAACCGTTTAACCTTTCCCACAATTGATTTCAATAAATTTTTCAAGTTCCATATCTGGTATTCCTGTTTTAACTAAAATGCCAGTTGTTTAATATTATACTCGTTAACTCATCAGCCTGTTAGAGCATCTGACGAACCGCACTATTTATCCGACGTATGACATTTTCGGGACTAAGCATAATTTTTTGATCGTTAAACGACATTTTCAGAATGGTACATACCATTTATAATCGTCAAACAACATAAAAAAATCATAACATTTTTAAGCCATCAAAGATCTTTTTTCACATATCAAATCTTTTTTTGCGAAACTTCCCACGAAACTTGCGTAAGGTAATTTACAAGCACAAAAGACATGTTAAAATGAAACAAGCTTAAGCGGTTAACTATATTGGGTTTTTATATTAATTCTTTTATTTAGCGCGCCTGCGCAGAAAGAGGTGACTATGCCTAAGTGGCTTAATGACGCAGTTTTCTATGAAATTTATCCTCAGTCATTCTATGATACTAATGCTGACGGAATCGGTGATATAAACGGAATCATCCAAAAGCTTGATTATATCAAGAGCCTTGGATGTAATGCTCTGTGGATCAATCCCTGCTACGACTCTCCATTTAAGGATGCAGGTTATGATGTAAGAGATTATAAGAAGGTTGCTCCAAGATACGGAACTAACGAAGACCTTTATAACCTTTTTAAGATAGCTCACGAAAAGGGCATCCGCGTACTTCTTGACCTTGTTCCCGGACACACATCAGAAGAACACGAGTGGTTCAAAGAAAGTGCAAAGCCTGAAAGAAACGAGTATTCAGACCGTTATGTATGGACCAAGTCTGTATGGCAGGGAATCGGCAATCATCCTTATATTGCCGGTGACAGCGACAGAGACGGCGTATACATGCTCAACTTCTTCAAGTGCCAGCCAGCTCTTAACTACGGCTTCCTTAACAGAACCGAGGACTGGCAGATGGCTCCTGATGCTCCTGCTTGCCTTGCTACAAGGCAGGCTCTCAAAGATATCATGAGATTCTGGCTTGATCACGGATGCGACGGCTTCCGCGTAGATATGGCAGATTCTCTGGTCAAAGAAGATGATGAAGTAAAGTCAGCTACAAGCGCAATCTGGGCTGATATTAATGAAATGCTGGCTAAAGACTATCCTGAAGCTGCCATGGTATCTGAGTGGTGCAATCCCACATCCGCTCTTAACCTTGCTCACTTCGACATGGACTTCTATCTCGACCATCATTACAACGGTTACAACACACTTGTACGTGACTACGAGACAGACGGCGGTGACCACAGCTTCTTTAAATGCGGAGCAGGCGGCGACATCATGCGTTTCCTTGATGATTACCTTCCCAAATATAATAATACAAAAGGTAATGGTTATATAAGCTTCTTTACCTGTAACCATGACACTCCTAGAGAAACAGCTTCTCTTTCAATCAGAGAACTTAAACTTGCTTATTCCTTCTTCTTCACTATGCCCGGAGTTCCATTCCTCTACTACGGCGACGAGATTGGAATGAAATACATAAAAGGCCAGCCCACCAAAGAAGGCGGCTTCCAGCGCACAGGTTCAAGAACACCTATGCAGTGGACAACCGGCAAGAACCTCGGTTTCTCAGAAGCAGAAAGCGATAAGCTCTACCTTCCTGTAGATAAAGCAGATGATGCTCCAACAGTTGAAAGTGCAGAAAAAGATCCTGAATCTCTCATCCACACAGTAAGAGATATCATAGCTTTAAGACATAAAGAAGATGACCTCAAAGCAGACGGAAGCTTCGAAGTCATCTATGCAGAAAAAGAGAAATTCCCTTTTGTATATAAGAGAGGAAATCTCATCATCGCAGTTAACCCTTCCGAAAAAGAAGTTACTGCTCCTCTTAATGGAGCAAAGGCTACAGATGCCATCTACAAGATAGGAAAAGCTCTTATTTCAGAATCAGGCGATAACATTGTTATAGGACCACAGTCATTTGTGATCTTTAAATAAAAACAAACGTTCAGAAATTCTTCATTCTTCAAAGTATAAGAAGGTCTTCGTTAAGAAGGCCTTCTTTTTGTGTAGGGGGTGCGTATGGATTCGCACGTTTTGTGGAATTATATTTTAAAATCGCATTGTGGAGGGATAGCGATTTTAAGCAAATTTATATTATTGGACTTTTTAGCTTTGCCTTGGTTTTATTATCCGCCAAATGAAAATCCTGAACCGCCGCCATAATTTCCCTGCGGTGAATCATACTCTTGCTCAGACTGTGATTCATTACCCTGAGAATCAAATCCCTGTTGCGGCTGTGATTCATGTTCCGATTCTGAACCAGACTGACCAGGCATTCCAAAGCTATAACCCTGGTTGTTATCATCACCACTTGATGATGAGCCTGACAGCTCAGATGCATTATCAAGCGTTACTTCAATATCTACATACTGATACTGACCGTTAACTCTTCTAAGAACAGTTACAGTAACTGTGTCTCCTTCTGCATAGTAAGACATAATACTTGTAAGGTCAGCTGCAGATGTTATGTCATTTCCATCAAAAGATGTTATAAGATCTCCTGCTTCAATTCCAGCCTTATCTGCTGCACTTCCTTCGCTTACTGCTGCAACATAGGCTCCGTCTATTCCTGTAGGAGTCATTACAGATACGCCCAAAGCACCTTTCTGCGCTTCCGCAACTGTAATCTTAGTATCTTCATTCATAAGATCATTGATAAGATCTATTACATCAGAAATTGGAATCGCAAATCCCATTCCTTCTACTGTTGTAGCACCAATCTTACTTGATGTAACTCCAATTACTTCACCTGCACTATTTAAAAGTGCTCCACCAGAGTTACCAGGGTTAATTGCTGCATCTGTCTGTATGAAAGTATTGGTCTCGCCATCTTCTGTCTCTATCTCTCTACCAAGTGCACTGATAACACCCGTTGTAACTGACTGACCATAGCCAAGAGCATTACCAATAGCTATAGCACTCTCGCCAACTGTAAGTGAATTAGAATCACCAAGTGTAGCAATGCTTATAGAACTAAGCGTATCTTCAGAAAGATCCTCAAGCTCTACAGCAATCACAGCTATATCAACAGAAGATTCTGTTCCCTTAAGATACGCCGTAGCACTGCTACCATCTACAAATGAAACTTCCATGGAATTCGCATCTGCTATTACATGATTATTAGTAACAATGATAAGCTCCGTATCACTCTTAGCGATAATTATTCCAGATCCTGCTCCTTCAGACTCCTGCTGATAAGACTGCCCGAAGAAATCTGTTGTTGTAGTTGTAGCCTTTATATTTATAGATACGATCGAAGGCATTACAGAAGCCACAACACTGGTAACATCTGTCGTAACGACCTGAGTATTACTTGTAGTCGTAACCTTGATCTCAGAATCCGACGAATCAGTATCTGTGTTAGTTGCAGCTATGCTATAAGAAGTATTTGACCCATCATTAAGTGAAAGAGTTGTAAAATTCGAAGCTCCATAAATACCTGCTCCCGTACAAACTCCAAACACCGCTGCAAGCGCAAGTGCTCCTGCAATCTTTCCAGTCATCTTACCTTTTCTCTGCGCTTTTGCTTTCTTTCTCGCTTCTTTTTTAGCTGCTCTTCTGGCTTTTCTGTTTTCTTTCTTGATATCAGACTTTATAGTATTCGCATCATTTTCATTTTTATCACAATTAACTGCTTCATCAGTTACAGCATTTATCTTTTCATTAGCTACATCTTTTACATTCTCATTCGCAATATAACTTACATCCTGCACATTCAATCCATCACCACTGTTCTGAACTGCATCATTATTAACATTTCTGAGGATTTCATCACCATTCATCTCTCTACCTCTTTCCGAGCTTTTAAAGCTCTGTATGATTGATAATCTAACTTTTTAAACCTGTTTCATATTGCTCTATAGAACTCTTGCATCAAGCTTGCCTTTAGCTCTTGTGCTTTTATGGCTTTAGTTTAGATTTGAATTGTGATGAAATTGTGTTTTATTTATGCTCAAATTGTGTTTACTTTCTTATAAAAAAATAAAGCATTCCTTGACTATTTATAAATCAAGAAATGCTTATATCTACAACTTTTTCAACCGTTTAAAATAAACGTTTAGCTTTTTGATGGTTGTACGACAACTTAGGATTCAAGACTGTTATAAATATAATCATAGGCCGATTTTGAAAATAACCCGGATTTTTCTTAGTGTCTTTGGAGCGTAAGTACTGCGTGTTCACGGAAGCGGAAAAGACACTTAGAAAAATCCGGGTTATTTTCACATGAGGCTTATGATTATATTTGTAACAGTCTTGAAGGCACAGCCTACCCCATCAAAACCTACGCGTTTATTCGACTCTTACTTGCGGATCCACCTCTGGAATGTGTAGCAGTTATCGAAGTAGTACTGTTCGTCGCTTTCTTCTGCAAGTTCCCACTCAGGATCTTTTTCAAGATTAGGGAAGTATGCATCAGCTGTGAACTCCCTGTCAACCTTGGTAACAATACATGTATCCACATATGGAAGAAGCTGAGTATAAACGCTTGTGCCACCGATAACATATACATCGTTGGTATCATACTCTGAAGCTATCTTCAGTACCTCTTCAATGCTCCTTGCCATGATAGCAGTTCCTGTAGAAGTACTCTTAACCGTATAATCCGGATTTGCAGATAAGATGATATTGGTCCTTTGGTCAAGCGGAAGGCTGTTTGGGAATGTTGCAAGAGTCTTTCTTCCAAGTATTACAACCTTATTCTTGGTCTCATTACGGAACATCTTGTGATCAGCCGGAATGCTGATAAGAAGATTACCGCCGTATCCTATTGCCCAGTTATTATCTACTGCAACTATTGCTTTCATATAAATGCTGTCCTCTTTTCTTTATATCTTCAGGCTCTTTTGCCAATATCCTCTACGCCGTTAGTGCTGATAAAATACTCTTTAAAGCTCTCAACATCAAGCGGCTTGGAATAATAGTATCCTTGTATGGAATGACATCCAAGCTTTTTAAGTACCTGTACCTGATTTTCAGACTCTATGCCTTCTGCTACAACGAATATACCGATTGTTGTAAACATGCGCATAAGAGCGCTGACCATCTGAAAACTCTTTTCATTATCAGGGAAGCCATGGGTAAAGATGCCTCTGTCGATCTTGACTGTATCGAACTGGAGCCTTTGGATCGCAACAAGGTTGGAGTATGAACTTCCAAAATCATCCATGGATACTGTAGCACCAAGATCATGGATTCTGTCGATGATCTCGGCAATGTCATCTTCGTTATTGTAAGCCATGGACTCGGTTATTTCAAACTCAATCCACTGAATCGGAGGCTGGATCTCTCTTATAATCTTCTCATAGCTTTCAAAGTTCTCCGGATTCAGGATACTGTATTTAGAGATATTTACTGATATCCTGAAGGGTTCATTCCCTTCATCGATCCATTTCTTTATAAAAAGGCAGGTCTCTCTGAACATAAAGAGATCAACCCTTGCTATCATACGGTTTCTTTCAAAAACAGGAATAAAGTATACAGGTCTTAAAATAGTTCCATCATTTCTGCGCCATCTGACAAGAGACTCTGCTCCTGTAACTTTGCCTGTATGAGGATCAACTTTGGGCTGGAGGAAGAGCTCCATTTCTTTATTTGTAAGAGCCTTTTCAAGCCTGTTCTCCATAGTCTTCTCGACACGGAGCTTGTCTTTACACGTTTCAGTATACATCCAGCAGTCAGATGCAATGTCATAGGAAGCTGCTGAGTTTCTATAAGCTATTCTGGCAAGATCAAGGATTGCCTTAAAGTTCTCATCTCCTGCACTTATAGGGCATGCTGAAAACTCAACTCTTACAGATAATGACTTAAAATTATCTCTAAGTACCTTTTCAAGGCCTTCTCTAAGCTGTGAGCACTTACGTCTAACTTCATTTGCCTTTTTGTCGCTCTTTATCAGCATTGCAAAACTCGATTGGCCAAGTGCTGCCTGAGCTTCACCATCCACAAGAGTGGTCTGGTTCTGCTGATACAGTTCTTTTAACAATACATTTCCATTTTCCCAGCCGATGATCTCATTTACTGCCTTAAAACCGACAAGGTTCATGTACAAAAGCCAGTACTCGCCACGTTTTTCCTTATCTATCTCTGTAAACTTCTCGTTAAGATAAGCAAGTGAATTACCGCCTGTTACGGTATCGACATATGCCAGTTCTTTAAGCCTTCTGAGTGTCATCTCACCTCTTATCTCATGGAAAGATTTAAACAGCACGGTGAGGGTTATAGTCATAAGGAAAACGCTGTATCCAAGCCTGAAGTATTTTGAATTGCCTTCTATATAAACCATGCGATAACGAATGACACTATAACCGGAGACAATAATAAAGAAAAGAGTTCCGATTATCGATGCAAAGATATACATGTCTTTTGTCAGGATAAGCTCTCTTATCTGAAGTACCAGAAGTGTCAGGATCATGGCATACAAATAGATAAGAAACCCCACAAAGCTTACAGAAATATGCGATATCCCTGTCACATACAAAAATACTGAAACTGACATTACAAAAAGATAAGTACACAAAAGAAACAGTGTGACTTTTTTCCCGCAATTTATATATTCAAGGAAAAACAGTAACAGAAAGATAGGAATGATCATGAAAAGAAATACTGCCATTGAATATCTGGCAGATACCGAACTGCTTATAAACTGAGGAAGATTTGATTCCATCAAAAGCCAGATTCCTGAAAATATAGATACAGCTGACATATAAGCTGCAGGAAGCTCCATGGACTCTATCTTAAATTTAAATAAATAGAACGAAAAAATAACCAGAATTATACCAACAACAATGAAAATAATTCCATTAAGAATAGCACTCATATTCTTAATGAAAATCTCATTATTAAGGTCATTGCGCTGTCCAAATATTGCGTAATTGAAGTAGAAACGAATGCTTCTTGATGTAGGATTTGTCATTTCAAGAGTCAGGAACTTACCCGATGCAAACTTTGGAATATTTATCATGAACCAGGTATTTCCAATCTCTTTGCCCAGAACATCATCCGTACCTTTGGCAAATTCTCCAAGGAAGGTGCCATTAGCATATATGGCAATATACATTTCGGGATCATATATTGCTATAGCTTCTTCAGGCGGGATAGAATACGGTAACTTATGATATAACCGAACCGATTCTCCGGGTCCGATCTCGATATATTCATCACTTATTACCTGGCCATCCGGATCATTCTGCCATCTCTCCGAGAAAAAATCCGAGTACTTATAATGCAAACGAAAAGAATCCACCGGGTCTAAAGATGCATAGATAAAGACTCCCGCGGTTAAAAGAATCAGGATTGACGCTATAATCCTGGTTATTAAATACTTCGTTTTCAGAAATTCTTTCATTTACACTGTTTAAGACCAGCAAAATCTTAAATGGCAATCGGTATATCTTTAAACTGGTCTCCTGCTACCTCATAATTTTCTACACTCACGTCATTCCTTGTAAAGTCATAAAAATCCTTGATATCCGGATTAAGGTGGAAAGTTGGTGCCGGAAGAGGCGTCCTTCCTATAAGTTCTTTGATATATGGAATATGCCTGTCATAGATATGGCAGTCTGCGATTACATGAAGAAGTTTGCCAACTTTCATATCACATACCTGTGCTAGCATATGCACAAGTGAAGAATACTGGACAATATTCCAGTTGTTTGCTGCAAGCATATCCTGAGAACGCTGATTTAGAACAGCGTTAAGAACAAGTCTTCCATCTGCCTTGTCCTGAGTCACGTTATAAGTCATGCTGTATGCACATGGTTCAAGATGCATATCAGAAAGTTCTGATACATTCCATGTGGTAGTCATGATACGGCGAGAGAATGGATTGATCTTAAGGTCATAGATAACCTTGTTCATCTGATCCATAACTGCTATCTTTGATTCTCTGTCAAAAACTATGTCAGGCTCGCCAAGTCTTTCGTATGCATCAGTTCCTGGTACAAGACGCTCTTCCATAGAAGGGATACCAGGTCCAGGAACATATGAATACATTACCTTATTTCCTTCGATTTCTTTTTTCCATGTAGGAAAAGCCTTATCGATTCCTTCTTCTGTAACGCCTTTATATGAATTCTTCTCTGCGATCTGCCAGCCATAAGCTTTGCCTATAGAGCCATTGTCATCAGCCCACTCATCCCAGATCGAACCTTTTAAATTTTTGATATTTGAAGATTTCTTCTGATATATCCAAAGTACTTCATCTGTAGCTGTCTTGATACCTGTCTTACGGAGAGTCATAAGTGGAAATTCTTTAGAAAGATCATAAGTATGTGCCTGACCGAAGATCTTGATCGTATATGCAGATGCTCCATCCGGCCAATGTGGACGAACGGCCTGACCTTCTGTAGTAGTACCATTAGTCAGAATATCATTGCACATCTCAATAAAGTATTCATCAGCTTTAGACATAAAGAATCCCCCATAGAATCTAATACACTACCCAGTAAGGCGCGTATTGATAATTATTATAATCTATAATTTGGAAATATAATAAGCAAATATTGCCTTTAACAAGTCAGTTTTAATCTTAATAAGAAACATAAACATTATAACAGATTATTTTCATCTGTCATACTTATCACAAAGTGCATTGATCTGATCCGCAAACTTTGCTTTATCTTTGTTGCTTATGCCGCTGACTTTGCCAATAACTGCGATAAGTCTTGCACCTGCTGCCTTAAGTCTTGCATATACATCAGATACAGCTTCACCTGTCTTCTTCATAGCAGGAACAGGAACGCCTTCTTTATCAAACTGTCCCGAAATTAGATCAAATATGGTTCCGCTATACGGAGCATAGGTATCATATCCAAATTCGTTTCTTAGATAACTTGCAAATGAAACTGTTACAGTATCTTCACCATGCACTATGAAAACTTTTTTAGGTCTTTTCTTAGTAAATCCGTTAAGCCATGCCACAAGTCCGTCTCTGTCCGCATGACCGGAAAGTCCTTCTATCTTAGTGATCTCGGCATTAACATCGATCTCTTCGCCAAAGATCTTGACCCTCTCAGCACCGTCAAATATAGCTCTTCCAAGGGTTCCAATTGACTGATAACCAACAAAAAGAATGGTACTTTCGGGACGCCACAAATTGTGCTTAAGATGATGCTTGATACGGCCTGCATCACACATACCGGACGCTGCCAGGATTACTTTGGGCTTATCATCAAAGTTGATGGCTACAGATTCTTCCTGGGTTATTGAAAGTTTAAGTCCGCGGAAAGATATTGGATTTATGCCTTTTCTCACAAATTCAAGGGCTTCCTCGTCATAGCATGCATATTCATGGTCAGCAAAAAGCTGAGTAGCGCTTACCGCCATAGGACTGTCTACATATACATCAAAATCAGGAACTGCGGTTACAAGATGCTCTTCTTTGATCTGCCTTAAGAAATACAGCATTTCCTGGGTTCTTCCTATTGCAAAAGAAGGGATGACAACATTACCGCCCCTTTCAAATGTTCTGTTTAAAACCTCCGTAAGGTCCCTGACATAATCAGGTCTCTCCGTCGTATGAAGTCTGTCGCCATAAGTAGACTCCATAACAACATAGTCCGCTTCTTCTGTATATTTAGGATCCTTGATAAGAGGCTGGCAGATATTACCTATATCTCCGGAAAAAACGATCTTGCGATCCTGCCCTTTTTCCGAAAGCCATACTTCTATACTGGAGCTTCCAAGAAGGTGGCCGATATCTGTAAATCTGATCTTGATCCCATCACAGATATCAATTATCTCATCATACTCACATGCCACAAACTGCCTGATCGCACCCTCAGCATCTTCCATAGTATAAAGAGGTTCTGCTCCTTCAAGCCTGCTGTTACGCTTAGCCTTCCTCTTCTTCCATTCAGATTCCTGCATCTGGATATGAGCACAGTCTCTAAGCATTATATCGCACAGATCTGCCGTAGCGTCTGTAGCATAGATCTTGCCCCTGAAACCATTGGCATAAAGTGAAGGAATAAGTCCGCTGTGATCAACATGAGCATGTGTAAGAAATACATAATCAATAAGAGCAGGTGCAACAGGAAGCGGTGCATTCTCAAATATATTGCGTCCCTGCTCCATACCATAATCAACAAGAATCGTCTTACCACAAGCCTGCAGACAATGACAACTTCCTGTAACTTCGTGATCAGCACCTATAAATGTCAGTTTCATAAAGGGTCCCTCCTTTGGTCTGAGTTTGTGATAGTTTAATAATTTCTTGCCGTTATTATAAAAAAATGTTATACCTACTTTTATTATATCATGATGATCGTAAAAAAATTATTCGGAGAGTACCATGCTGTTTTTATATGGATTAAGTGACAAAACAAAGGTAATAGCACATACATATAATGCTGAGTACTGCATGAACTGCCTGCATACTTCAAAGCATCAGGTCAAAAAGAAAAGTTTATACTTCACCCTTTTCTTCCTCCCTGTTATACCTCTTCATACCAAATATTATGTGACATGCCCTTGCTGTAACTACCAAAGAGGTATTAAAAGATCAGAGGTCAAAAATATCACAAGGGAGTCCGTATAATGAATACAATGAAACAAAGCAGAAAAAATCTTAAAGCATCCCTTGTGATCTTCTTAAACACAGGCACTTTGATATTTGGGATCATATTTCTTATGATGGGATTTGCCATGCTATTCACAGTTCCAGAATTTGGATGTTTTGAAATGGCATTTTCCATGCTTTTCTTTGTCAAGTATGCTAAAACATGCCAAGCCATAGATTATATACAGGAATATGGTCCATTAATGGTCAACCACCCCGAATACTCAACCTGGGATTATTGTAAAGGAGTGCATAGGGACAGAGAAGTTGTTATAAAGCAGATAAATGCCATGGCCAAAAGAAAGATGATCTTCGGGGCATTCGATGTAAGTTGTAACTATTTCAGATTCGATGAAGATTTTGACCTAAGATCTCTCATGGTAAAAAAAGGTTGGACGAGTGCATTATTTTAAGATTCTATGCTCCCTATATACTTATTTCTGTGCCTGATATGAAATTATTTTTGGATTTTTTGAAAATAGTCGTTGACAACAGAATTCAATTGAGGTAATATCATACATGTCGCTGAGGTGAGCACCGAAGCGAAACTGAATAAATGCGATAGTGGCGTAGTTGGTAACGCGCGACCTTGCCAAGGTCGAGACCGCGGGTTCGAGCCCCGTCTATCGCTTTAGTAAAACGAAAAGCACATCCGTAAAGGATGTGCTTTTCGTTTTAGTGAGCGGCAGAGGAGCCGCTCACCCGCGGTGCAGGATTCGTATCTCCGCTTCGCTCCGGTCGTCGCTAAGCGCTCGTCCACCGGACGAGCAGCGACCCGTCTATCGCTCTAAAAAAGAGATGATCTTATCGATCATCTCTTTTTTTATCACTTATCATTATTTATTAAGACTTCTGGCAATTCCGTTTACTGCGATCTCATCAATATCTTTTTTGTATAAGAGATTCGCCATAATAACAGCTCCGGCACATCCAATCACAACAAATATGATGCTAAAAGCCACTGACTGAGCAAAATGTCTGCCAAAGAAAGATATCAGCTTCTGAGATTCGCTTAGTCCAAGAAAAATAATTGAAATTTCAACTATCCCAAGTACAATAGTAGATCCAACAAATAATTTATAACTGACTACAGAATATATAAGTAAAATACCAAGCATTGCTCCTGCAAAGAAGAGATACTTACTCTGAATTCCATAATTTACAGAATATGTAAAGCCCTCCATTCCATTTTTGGCAAGATAAAAATGATATACAAATACGATTACATATACTAATAATAGATATGGTATACATAGCAAAAACGGATAATACGTCTGCATTTTCTTCTTGGCCTGTGATGATTGAACTAGGCCACACATGCAGGATGTGTAATGAGACTGCCAGAATGTTGTAGCAGGGAACAGTAAATAGAGAACTCCCAAAATCGAATCGCCTTTACCTGTTAATTCAAAAAACAGTCCGATTACAAAGAAAATCCCCGAAAACACTGCATGACTTTTAACTTTGGGATTGTATTTTAATAACTTAACTGCAGTAATAAAATCTTTTAACATTTTCAAACCTCACGTTCTTTAAAGCTTCTATCAAAATTCCTTAAGGGCATTTTCACTGCCAAAAAGCTGCCTATTACATCCAAAACTATAAATACTATCAGCCACGTCCACAGATTAATCGTCATATACTCATATCTGTATAAGATAAGCACACTGACAGCTGCGCCAAATAATGCAACAAGTATAAATGCCGTTCCCATATATATCGTATATTCTGTAATGAACCTAAGAATAGATATAATGATCGAATTAGCGCCATAAACAAATGCTATGAGTATAAGTATTAGTAATACTATTTCACTTTTATTTAGGGCCGACTTACTGATAAGTGTTATAGCGCCGCATATCAGAAGAACAAAACATATCTGCAAAAATCTTCTTACCTGATCTGTAACAATGGCAAGTTTAATATTATTTCTTCCATTAAGGGTATTTCTAAAAAGTCCAAACTGAAAATCTTTAGAATTTATCCCGTTATAGCAAAAGAAATCTCCGAACACACCAAGGACCATCATATAAAAAGCAATAATAAATAGACTCCATTCGGCAAGCCTGCCTGTAAGCATTGTATGAATTCCAATAGCCAAAACCGGAAAAAGAACTAACACAACAATACTGTATATACTATTACAAAATATCCTGTATACTTTTAATATATCTTTCATGCCTAATCTCCTGTCACTTTACTTATGCAAGTTTAAGTCTTGTGTTAGCACGCATAATGCCAACAGAAAGCTGCGTAAGTGTAGGAGTCTCAGTAATAATATCAGCGCCCGCCAATTTATCCAGGTCGTCTGAAAGGCAAAGTCCTTCAAAGCCGTAATTATTGGTAGTCATGTCATACATATATTTCTTACCAAGTTCTTCGTCTTTTTTATCGCCTTTGACGTATGTATATTTTTCCTTAAGATTTTCTACAAAGCCCTGTTCAGCTATCTCACCATTTTCTACAATAACTGCATAGTCAGTGACATTTTCCATATCCGCTATATTATGTGTGGAAAAGATGACTGACTTTTCTCCTTCTGCTTCAGCAAGATACTCTCTTATGATCTCACAGAGTTTTTCTCTCATAAGAGGATCAAGCGCAGATGCCGGTTCATCCATCAAAAGAAGTTCTGTGTTTCTCGAAAGAACTCCTGCCAGCATAAGCTTGGTCTTATTACCATCTGATAATGAGTTTACCTTTTTATTGGCATCAGTCTTATTATCAGCAGAAAAAGCCAGTTCTTTCAAAATCTCGTCATATTTATCACCATCAAAGCCATCAAATAAAAGTTCCTGAACTTCTTTAGTCTGTTTAAGATTCCATCCCGGCATAAAGTAATTACCTGTCCCTGTATATCCGATGCTATTCTTTACTACCGGGTCTTCTTCTCTGTCTTTTTCTGAATACTTTCCGAAATATCTTATCTCTCCTTCGTGGTCTAATCTGAGACCTGCTATTAGTTCAAGGAGAGTTGTCTTACCTGCTCCATTCTCGCCAATAAGTGCTGTTGCAAATCCTTTAGGGAAGTCAACCTTATCAACCTTAAGTTTAAAATTCTTATATTTCTTCTCTATATTTTTACAAGAGATTACTGCCTGTGTTTCCATGTCATTCCTCCTCAAACCTTAGTAGTGTCTTAAGTGTGTCTGTCAGTTCGTCATCTGTCATTCCTGCTATCTTAGCACACTTGATAGCTTCCATAAGTGCATCCTCAACCTTACGCATATGCTGCTCTCTAAGCATCTCGCCGTCCTGAGGGTTTATATAATAACCTTTACCCTGGACTGCGGTTACCATCCCTTCGCTCTCAAGCTCTTCATATGCTTTCATGGTAGTGATGACACTTATCTTGAGTTCCTTGGCAAGGCCTCTTATAGACGGGAGGTACTCTCCCTGCCCTAGCCTTCCTTCAAGAATATCTGTTCGAAAGCTGTCTGCTATCTGCTGATAGATCGGAACTTTAGAATTCTGCGATATCTTCATTGTTAACCTCATGTCGCGAGTGACTAATAGTTATAATTGGTGGAGCTCGCTACACCAACTTATGTCGTTGCAACTGTTTATGTGTTATATATACACCCATAACACTCATTATGTCAACACCCTTGATTTATTTTTTTAGTTGACATCTCTTTTTGATTGAGTCATTATAAAGAGTAGGTTTCAAAATGACTTTTGATGCCTGATAATGACCTGTCAATATATAATCTTCAGGTCCATTATCAAACTTTATTATTCAAAAAGGCTATGAAGAGAAGAGTAATCCCTTTTGATGTCCACAGAGAGCTTCCGTAGAGTATTCACGTAATATTCGCTGCTGAAAGGAAGTGACACAGACCGGATGAACCAGGCCTCGGAGCCGCATACGGATCCTTTTTTAGGTGATGCTATGACGGGAGTTCCCGTTACAGAACAAGAGTATTAAGTCATTTAGTTGATGCGTACTTAATAAGCTTAAGCCGGTGACGGTTTAAGGAACAAGGGTGGCAACACGATCATTCGTCCCTGTAACTACTAAACGGTAGTTGCAGGGGCTTTTTTATTTTGTTCCCGAACTACCTTTTTTATCATGGAGGAATTATTAGATGAACAAAAGACTTATGAGAGATGATAAGCCTGTCTGGCCAAAGCGCGCGGTCATAACCGGCGGTATGCCTTACGGCAACAAGACTCTTCACTTCGGTCACGTGGGCGGTATGTTTATCCACGCTGATATCTTTGCACGCTTTTTAAGAGACAGAATCGGTGAAGAGAACGTTATCTTCGTATCAGGTACTGACTGCTACGGCTCTCCTATCATGGAAGCTTACAGAAAGTTAAAGGAAGACGGTTACGAAGGAACTATAGAAGAATACGTTAAAGGTAATCACGAGAAGCAGAAAAAGACTCTTGCTGATTATAAGATAAGCCCTAACCTTTTCGGTGCTTCTGCTCTTGGTGAAGCAGGCAAGATGCACACAAAGGTATCTGCTGAGATCTTCAACAAGCTCTACGAAAACGGATATATCGAAAAGCTCTCTACTCTTCAGTTCTATGATGAAGAGAAGCAGGTTTTCCTTAACGGCCGTCAGGTTCTTGGTAAGTGCCCTATTCCTGGTTGCTGCTCAGACAAGGCTTATGCTGATGAGTGTTCTCTTGGTCATCAGTACATGCCATCAGAGCTTATCAATCCTGTAAGTGCACTTTCAGGTCAGAAGCCTTCACTTAAGGCAGTTACAAACTGGTACTTCTGCCTTGAAGAT
The DNA here is from genome assembly GCF_037113525.1 of Butyrivibrio fibrisolvens. Taxonomy (NCBI): domain Bacteria; kingdom Bacillati; phylum Bacillota; class Clostridia; order Lachnospirales; family Lachnospiraceae; genus Butyrivibrio; species Butyrivibrio fibrisolvens. The sequence goes on from NZ_CP146963.1 coordinate 3,773,531, forward strand.
CTTATCGATCTTATGAAAGAGCGTAATGATGCTCTTAGAAAAGGCTCAAATACACGCCGCTACTCACTTGATACTATCGGCGAATTCCTTGGTAAGCCAAGCGTTATCATTCCTCGTAAGAACATGAAAGATCAGGCTGCACTTGAGAGTCTTTTCCCTAAGTTTGAAAAGATCGATGAGGAAAAGAAGTCCTTCGTTCAGTTTATCTTCGAAAACCTTGATGCCCGCGATGAGGCTAAAAAGATTCTTGAGGAAAAAGGTGTTCACTATACATCAGGTAAGACTCTGGTTCCATTCAGACTTTCCGGTAATGTTGACTGGGGCGTAAAGGTTCCTGATAAGGAAGATCAGAAAGACCTTACTTTCTGGGTATGGCCTGAATCACTCTGGGCTCCTATCTCATTCACAAGAACTTATCTTGAGAGCAAGGGCCTTCCTGAAGATGAATGGAAGAAATGGTGGGATAGCGATGACGCTATGGTTTACCAGTTCATCGGCGAAGACAATATCTATTTCTATGCTATTGCAGAAATGGGTATCTTCACAGGACTTAAATACAAGAAGGAAGAGCATCCTGATATGGCTGCTATCAATCTTCCTCATATCATTCCTAACAGACACGTTCTTTTCATGGACAAGAAGGCAAGTTCAAGCTCAGATATCAAGCCTCCGATGGCTGATGAACTCCTTGCATACTACACACCAGAGCAGCTTCGTATGCACTTCATGAGCCTTGGCCTTTCTTCCAAGAGCGTAAGCTTCAAGCCTCAGGTTTACATGCCTAAGGAAGAGCAGGAAGGTATCGATATGGTATTAAAAGAAGGAAACCTTCTTACCAACGTATTTAACAGACTTATCAGATCCTGCTTCTATGCTGTACAGAACAACTACGAAGGCAAGATCCCTTCAAACGAGATCACACCTTCTATCGTAGAGCTGTCCAAAAAGACTATTGCTGAGTACGAGCGTCATATGTACAATCATGACTTCCATCGTATCTCATATACTCTTGATGACTATATCAGAGAGATCAACAAGCACTGGGTTAACAACGTTAAGAAAGCTGATAACACTGGTGACCCTGAGCTTAGAAAACAGATCGTAGCAGACTGCTTCTATGCATGCAAGATCATCGCTATCTTAGTTCACCCTATCGCTCCAGACGGATGCGAGATGTTTAGAGAGTACATGAACATCGACAAGTCTCTTTGGAACTGGGATAAGATTCTTGATCCTATCTCATCTTATGTTGGTGATCTTGATAATCACGAGCTCAAAGAGCTTCTTCCAAGAGTTGACTTCTTCAAGAAGCATGAGTCTCAGTTCGCAGATGCTGAATAAGCTGGCAGATCAGCACATTATAAATGTTTAATTATGGCAAAAGAATCTCACATCACTTTCATGTGGTGTGGGATTTTTTATATCACAGCATTTCTTTTTGAATTTTAATCCGTAATAAAATTATCAATAAGGCACTTTAACAGGCTATTTTATAATGTTTACAACCTAAGTCCTCTAATGATAAAATCTTGTCTAATGAAAAAAGGGGGAATTTTCATATGAATAAACTAATTCAGCTTAATGGATTATCTAAATCCTATGGCAGTGTTACCGCTTTGGATAACGTCAATCTCGAAGTTGAGAGCGGGCACATCGTTGGACTTCTTGGTCCAAATGGTAGCGGCAAGACCACTATGATCAAAATTCTTTGCGGACTGCTTAGACCTTCAAGCGGTACGGTTCTCGTGGATGGAAACAAAATAGGCGTAGAAACCAAAAGTGTTATATCCTATCTGCCTGACAAGACTTATCTTGATGAAAGCAGAACTATCAAACAGAACATCGAACTTTTCATGGATTTCTATCAGGACTTTGATCCGGCACGTGCCTACGATATGCTTGCAAGACTTAATTTAAATCCGGATGTCAAGATCAAGACCTTGTCCAAGGGTAATAAGGAAAAGGTTCAGCTGATCCTTGTAATGAGCAGACATGCCAAGTTGTATATTCTGGATGAGCCGATCGCAGGTGTTGATCCTGCAGCAAGAGATTATATCCTGCATACCATTATCTCAAACTATGATCATCAGGCTACTATCCTGATCTCGACACATCTTATCTCTGATGTAGAAAATGTACTTGATGAAGCCATCTTCTTGCAGAATGGACATATCGTACTCCATTCTTCAGTAAATGCGCTCAGACAACAGCATGGTAAGACTATTGATGAACTGTTCAGGGAGGTATTCAGATGTTGGGGAAATTAATTAAACATGAATTTATAGATACTTGGAAACTATTTTTATTACTTGATGTAGCAATACTGATTATCGGAGCTTTTATTGGACTTTCCGTAAGCACCTCAGCGTTCAGTAGTTCAGATGCTTCAGGTTTTTTTACAACTATGGGGCTCGGCTTATATACACTGATACTTCCATGCCTTGGAACAATATGCCTTGTTTTTATTGTGGTTCATTATTATCGCAGCCTTTACAGTTCGCAGGGGTATCTGACATTTACACTTCCTGCTACTACCAGTGAAATTCTTTTTTCAAGAATGTTGGTTGCTTATATTTTTGAAATTATCAATATATTATGTATCATTCTTAGTATTGTTTTTGTAGTAATGGGATTTTATTCCATAGGCGAATCTGCTTCGGGTAATCTTTTTACGCATATGGTAGATAATATGATTGAAGGTCTCTATGAGACGCCAATTGAAGTTATTGTAACCAATGTACTCTGGGGAATATCTCGTATTATTTATTTTCTTACGACAGTATTTTTTGCTATAAGTCTTGGTCAGTTGTGGCAGAAGCATAGAATTATCGGCGCTATTGTAAGCTATTTTGGAATCAAGATCATATCAGCTATAATATCAACAATTTTTAAGGTTGTTAATAGTAATGATCTGCAAGATACCATTGAAATGTACCATTTAGATGAATATAATACAGATTCTGCATTGGTCATGGCTGCAGTCATAGGAACTGTTACATGCCTGCTGATCTCAGCTGCCATGTACTTTGCAAGCGTTTTGATCACCAAACATAAGCTTAATCTGGAATAAAAATGTGCCGCCAGACGCACCACTATAAAAAGCCAATCGACAATTTTTCGTCGATTGGCTTTTTTAACTTATAAGTGGCTAGTGTACTGACTCGTTCATATTTAATCAAATATGAATGAGCCAGCACACTAGTTTATTATCTCTGATTCTATCTCATTATCTTTTTTCAACTTTATTGTCTTTTATCCTGCCTTATCACCTTACAACTACTTTATTTCTTCCGGTTTCTTTTGCTTCATAAAGTGCTTCATCAATTCTCTTAAAGACGCTATCTACACTGTCTTTATCTTTGACCATGGTAAGGCCTATGCTAATTGTAATATGCCCAACTTCTCCGAATTCCATCTGTGCCACACCCTCACGCATCGCTTCACAGAATTCTTTGGCTTCTTCAAATGACAAATTTGGTTTTATTCCTACAAATTCTTCGCCACCCCATCTTCCGATAACATCTGCCTGATTGAAGAGATACTTAACCTGTCCTACACCATCTCTTAAGACCATATCTCCTGCATCATGACCATAGGTATCATTTACCCGCTTAAAATGGTCAACATCAACCATCATAACAGCAATATTCTGGTATCTGCTTCTGTTTTCCAGGAACTTGTTCATAAAGTAATTAAGTGCTCTTCTGTTATAGATCTGTGTAAGCTCATCAAGACTGGCCACCTTAAATAGCTGTTCATTAGCTTCTCTTAAATCTAAAGTCGTAGATTCAAGGAAATTTACAAGACGGGTCGATAGTGGCAGGAATCCATCTTCTGAATTCTTCACATCGCTGCACATATATTTACTGTCAAAATGATATACAGGACGATCTTTTTCTTCAGGGACAGGTCCTTCTCTCATTCCAACAACTACGCAGGATGCGTTTAAAAATCCTCTCATACCATCCGCATGAAGTATTTCTCCATAGCCACTTGCCCATGTAGATGATGAAAGAACGTGCTCATAAAAATCAAACTCAAGATCTGCCATGGCATCGCCCATAAGCATTCTTCTGCTCATGCAGGCATAGACAAGAATAGCCTGTGGGTAAAATTCTGAAAGCTTTACAGCATTTTGTCCCGACTCAGAAAGAAGCATATCTGTAGTTGAATAACTCAAACTTACAGAACTTCCCTGCGGAATCTGAGTTGCAAAGCACAAAGCTCCATCATCACGGTATTCAAGAGCTACTCTTGCAAGAGGTATTCCATTGTCTTTTAGGAAGAAAGGAAAAGAACTGGTATTTTCAAAAAAGTACTCGTTCATGCCAATTCCAAGATGTTCCTGATATACAGAAAACGCAGGTTTATTGTTTATCTCATAAACAATGCCTTTATCATCTGACTTTGTCACAACAAGTTCTTTACCAAGAGATTTGAATCCAAGATTATAATAATAGTCCAGGTTCAGGTCCTCGCCGCAAAAAGCTACAGCCAGGATTCCCCTGTTATATATCTTTTGCCCGACATATATCTTAGACCTGTCATCGCCCATTTTGTGGGTTCCTGCGAGGGCTCCAAACATGACTATATCTTTGTCATAACCTGCAACCCTGTCAATAAATGTTTCAGGGCACAGATCAAAAGCAGAAGACATCATCAGGATGCCTTTAAGATCTTTTTTGTCTTTAAGAAGCTTAACGTACTTTTCGCCTGCATCATACGTAGATAGTCCTGCAGAACAGTCGAATACATCAATACTAAAATATGCTTTGTCAAAAAATATAACGCAGCATACAACAACTTCAACAGAATGATTTTCACGGCTCAGAGCTCCATGATTGGTCATTCCAAACACTGACAGGCCGGGAAGATTTTCGCATAGCGTATCAAGGTCTTTTTGGATCAAATCTGAGTCATTACTAGGCTCAATAAGCTGCAAAAGACCTTTTTTACCATTAACATATTCCGGAGAATTTTTGATCTTATCTATCATCTCCGACATGCTAAGTCTGTCATCAAGAACGTAACGATGCTGGATCATAGGCTTACCTCTTATAGCAAACTCTGATAGAGATATCCGGTGACATAATTACGTCTATTATTTCGGCATTTTTACACTATTCTCAACCCTTATATATTCGAGGTCTGTAATTATTTTAAAGTTACTGTAAGAAGAACAGGATTATGGTCTGAATTTACAAATCCAAGGTCCTGAGTTTCGCAGGAATCGATCACAATATTAGAAGATACTATAAATCCATCAATAACATAGTACTGGAAAGTATCCTTGTCTGCTCCATTGTAGATCTTATCAAGTGAACGGCATGTTGGAACGCTGCTATCTGTAATAAAAGTAACTCCATCACCAAATTCAGCTACATCTATACTTCCAGGCTGCCATGCACCTTCATATGTAGGATAAGCGCTTGCATCAGTATTGGAGAATACCTGATTGAAGTCTCCGCCTGCTATTACGTAGTTACCTGCATCAAGCTCAGCCTGAAGCACTTCGCGAAGCATGTTGGTCTGTGCAATCTTGCCTTCTCCGCTATCATAAGCTTCAAGATGGAGATTGATAAGAACAAGTTCCTTGTCAGATCCCTGCACAGGAACTCTGGACACATTAAGACACTTCTTGAAATTACATGTGCTTACCGGCCATTTAAATGGTACAGGAAGTGAAAGTCTTGTAGCTGATGCTATCTCAAATGATGACAGAGTCTGAATTCCAACTTTGGTCCTTCCGATTGGAGGAATTGGATATGGAATGAAGATTGCATCCATATTAAGGGCATAAGAGCTTATTTTGCCCTGATTTCTTTCTGAAAAAAATGAAACTTCATTTATTTTATAGGATCTGTCTGCAACTGTATCGACTTCCTGTAAGAATACGATATCAGGGTTTACAGTCTCAATTTCAGAATCAATAGCTTCAAGGTTTTCTTTAACTCTTTTTTCATCAGCAGTATAAACCATAGAACCGCCGTCCATGAAGAAATCTGCGTTATCTCCCAAAGCTCCGTATCCTGTATTCCAGGTAAGTACTGTAAAAGTATCTCCTGTGGAAAGGTTCTTGGAAGATTCTCCTGTAAGCTCGATACTTTCTGTATCATCCGGTCTATATTCAAAAATAGTCAGAATACCAAATCCAACTACTACGATCAGTGCAAGAACTGCAATAATACAAATGATAACTTTTATAACCTTGCTGATTATTCCCATTTTATTTTTTCCAGCCATTAAATCTGATCCCTTCAAAAAATGTCTATACAAATCTGGACAAAGGAGAATTTTTCTTCCCCCACATCTTCATTATATTCAAAATTAAAACTTGGCACAAAAACGCGTTACATTTTATCACCTTTTTCATTTATGAGCAAGACATTTTGAAAGGGTCAGGTTTTATCAAGCTTAGGCCCATATAATAATCAAAATTAGTATTCCGCGCCGTTTAGAAGATAATAACTGATTACTCAGATAGCTCATCGTCGCTATAATTCTTAGAACTGATCACAGTACATTTATCAGGAAAAATTTCCTTGCAGATTTTAAGTTCCAGCTCTTGTCTATGAATAAAGTGCCCTATCAGAGCATCTTCACCTTTGAGCCCTTTTTCTTTTGCATAAGGGGAATTATCAAAATAATCGATCATTAAAGGAAACCATATCTCGTTCCCCTTATCATCAGACCGTTCTTTACGGATCACATTTAGATTACCTACAATATCATCAGCTTTCAGGTAGAAAACATGATAATCCTTATCTGAAAGAGTTTCTCTTATAGACTTGTAAAAATCTATGATCTCATCATCTGATGCGCATCTATATAGGATCATATCTTCAACAATGTTTTGAAAAAGTGAACATTCATAGATCATGTTGTCCTGGTTCCATGCCTTAAGCCTTGTAAAAACAATCTGTTTAAAGTCTTCATAAGAAACTCTTCCATTGTATATCTCATACTGCTCTAAATCTTTGTAAAAATCTCTATTATCAGTTCTTATCTTGGTATAGCAGACGATTCTTTTATCATTCTCTTTATAGGTATTAGCTTCTATTATGTCCTTCATATCAGGATAGGTATTAAGTTTATCCTGATATGTCTGCTCATCCATATATGCGCACCATGCAAGCTCTATTTGGGAGTAGTCTCCCTCTTTGACGGTACAACAATCTGTTTTAAGTTTTGATAATTTATCAACAAGGGTGCTCTTTCCGCTTCCCTGTAACCCTTCAACAAAATAATTCATACAAAATCTCCTCTCCTTGTTGTCTATGAATATGCTTCAATAGGTACTCACAATTTTCTAAGGAACTAATTTGCATATACTTTCTTAATTTCTTTTTAAATCACTCAAAATTATTCAAGACCTTCTTTGGTTAATGTATAAGTCTTTGTACATACTTCTTCTATATATTTTCTATCATGAGATATACTTATAACTGCTCCTGGAAAAGATGCTATCATCTTCCTGATAACAGGTCCTGAAAGCGGTGAAAAGTTACGCGTAGGTTCATCTAGTATAAGAACATTCGCATCTGATAAACTCATCTTAAGAAGTAAAACCTTAGCCTTCTGTCCGCCGGATAATTCTCTGATCGGATGATCCATCTCATCAGCTGTGTATTTCAATGACCCCAGATAAGTCCTAATACGAGTACGTATAGCTTTATCACCAGTATCATCCAAAAACTCAACCGGAGTTGCATCAAGGTCAAGTAGTTCTTCGTAGTTCTGTGGCATGTATTGGGCCTTTATATCACTTCTTCCAAGAAGTTCATCCGCCATTTTCTTTAAAAGAGTCGTCTTTCCTACTCCGTTAGTTCCGACAATGCAGATCTTTTCAGGTCCTCTTACTCTTAAGAAAATATCCTTTGCTAGTACTTTGTTTCCATCAGGAGTTTTCAGTTCATCAAGTTCATACTCGATAACAGTTTTACCTGCCGGCATTTTGGCGCTTTCATTTCCCAGTTTAAAAAAGATCGCTTCTTCCTGTTCAGGCATCTTGGTCATGTTCTCATCTTCTTTTTCAAAGCGCTTACCCATAGCTTTTACAGTATGCATCTTATCCTTAAGGTTCTTACCAACGCCGGGAGCCTGCCTTGATACATTGGAAAGAGCATGCTCTACGCTGTTATAAACCCTGGCATATTTTTCATCGCGGCGCTTTTTCTCATTTCTGTCGTTGATTGCCTGCTGCTCCTGCCTTTCAAAACTTTCTGCTCTTCTTTTGATATAGTTTTTGTAATTATCTTTCACGATAGTATATCTGCTCTTAGTCTTCCTCATGATCTGCTCGATATGGATGATCATGTTGGCAGTATTCTCAATGAGAGTCTCATCGTGAGAGATATAGAGAACTATGTGCTTCCAGTTATTTATAAGCTTTTCTAGAAGTTCCAAAGTGCTGATATCAATATCATTTGAAGGCTCATCAAGTAGTAGCACTGTAGGGTTATCCATAAGAAGCCTCATAAGCTGCGCCTTAACTTTCTCGCCGCCCGACAGGCTTTCCATTATCTGGTCACTGTAAAAAAAGTCGCCCGGAATCTGAAATTCACTTGCCATAGCCGCAAGTTCTTTTGGTGTCTTGTCAAAGAAAAGCTTTGCAGCTGAAAAGTATTCATACAAAGTTTTAGTCTTATCTTCTTTAGGTAGTTCCTGTGGAAGGTATCCTAACATTTCTGCCCCAAGAACTCTTTCGCCCTGACATTCTGCATACTCTTCCGCCATATCAGGATCATAGATCCATTTCATAAGGGTAGATTTGCCATTACCTTCTTCGCCTATGATCACGGCTTTATCGCCATCATTTAATACCATATTGAAATCTTCTAATATTATTCGCAGGTCTTTTTTGTGTGTAATAGTGAGATTCTTTATCTGTAACATTTACTTACCTCCGGTCAAAGAAATGATCTCTTACGCTTTGGCATCAACCGCCCAAATACGAGTTTTTATTGTAAGCAATAATAATATTTGCCTCATCACAAAAAATGAGTCTATTTTGCATACACAAAATAGACTCACACAAATAAACCTACTATAAACAAACTGCCATAAGTAGAAATGCATGATAATCCAGATTAAGCGTACACAAAACAGCTGCCATAAGCAGCAAGATCATTTCTGATAGTGTTCACTCAAGCTAAATTATCTAATAAACATTCCTTCACCTATGCGCAATGCGCTCTTTCTTTTTATTTATCATAATGCTAACACCAAAGCATATATGATGCAACTATTAAATCAAGCTTTACTCTTTTTTGACCAAAGCCCTATTTATAGATTATGAATAAATCTTATGAATAGTCTCAACCTTGATCATGTTTGTATGACCTGAAGTTCCACCGATCTTACCGCCTGTAAGAACTACGTTGTCTCCCATCTTGAGGTCGAGGATCTTGGTAGCCTGCTGCATAGCGTGGAAGAAGAGAACATCAAGTGATTCAAATTCATCGCAAAGCAGAGGATATACGCCCCATGAAAGTGCAAGCTTTCTGAATGCCTTAACAGATGTTGTCATACCGATGATCTCAACAGGACATCTGAAACGGCTTACCATGCGGGCTGTAAGGCCGCTGATGGAGCTTACTACGATACACTTTGCATCAACGTCGATTGCCATAGAACATGTTGAATGGCTGATAGCATCGAGGTTATTTCTAATGCTGAAGTCCATGTTCTTGAATCTCTTGGTGTAGTTGATGTGCTGCTCTGTATATTCTGCAACTTCTGACATTGTCTTAACAGCTTCTACAGGGTACTTACCTGCAGCTGACTCTCCTGAGAGCATGATAGCAGAAGCTCCGTCATATACTGCGTTTGCAACGTCAGAGATCTCAGCTCTTGTAGGACGTACGTTGGTTATCATAGACTCAAGCATTTCTGTTGCGATGATAACTCTTTTTCCAAGGAGTCGGCACTTCTGAACGATCTCTTTCTGAACTGAAGGAACTTCCATAAATGGAATCTCAACACCAAGGTCACCTCTTGCAACCATGATGCCGTCAACAACTTCTGAGATTTCTTCGATATTATCAACGCCTGATCTGTTCTCGATCTTAGCGATGATGTCGATGTCTCTTCCGCCGTTCTTATCAAGGAAGTCACGAAGATCCTGAGCATCCTGACGAGTAGATACGAAGGATGCTGCAACATAATCGATGTCATGCTCTATACCAAAAAGAAGGTCTGCCTTGTCCTGATCAGAAAGGTAAGCCTGCTTAAGAACTTTGCCAGGGAAGTTCATGCTCTTCTTATCAGAAAGTGTTCCGCCTGCTATAACCTTTGTGATTACGTCGTTACCTTTAACCTTGGTAACTTCGCAGATTACAAGTCCGTTGTTAACAAGGATTGTATCACCCTTCTTAAGGTCTTCTGCAAATCCCTTATAGCTTACAGATACTTTCTTCTCATCACCGATTACATCGTCAACTGTAAAGGTAAATTCCTGGCCTTCTTCAAGAGTTGCCTTGTGATCCTTGAATACACCGATTCTGTATTCAGGTCCCTTAGTATCAAGCATGATCGCGATTGGAAGACCCATCTTGTCTCGAACCTTGTTGATAACCTTGATCTTGCCAAGCTGCTCCTCATGATCACCATGGCTGAAGTTAAGTCTTGCAACGTTCATTCCGGCTTCACACATCTGTGTAAGAACTTCTTCTGATGAACTTGCAGGGCCGATTGTACAAATGATTTTTGTTTTACGCATTGTTATTACTCCTATTTCCTTTGAAAATTTCAAAAATACTTCTTTTTTTGTTTCTATCTAAATACTTCCAAATAATATTTTTACTTCTAAAAATTTTTTCTTTCCTAAGTACTTCTTTTCTAAATAGTTCTTTCTAATTCTCCTTATAGCAATTCCATTACCTGTAATTCATAACAATAATTCCTGATTACTTACGCAATTGCTATTTATTTTAGTAGTCTCTCTGCTGCCTCAACTACGTGGCTTACAAGTACTGCTGTTGTAACTGATCCTACGCCGCCAGGAACAGGTGTAAGCTTTTCTACAACGCTTTCCACTTCGTCAGACTTTACATCACCAACAAGCTTTTGTTTTTCTTCGCTGTAGTTAATTCCAACGTCGATGACTGTCTGGCCGTTTTCAAAATACTCAGCATTAAGCATTTCTGCTTTTCCAAGTGCCGCAATTACTATATCGGCATTTTTAGTAACTTTCGCCATATTTTCAGTTCTTGAATGGCATATTGTTACTGTGGCGTTTGCATTCATAAGAAGCATCGATACAGGCTTTCCGATAACAAGGCTTCTTCCTACTACTGTAGCTTTTTTACCCTTAGGGTCGATTTCGTAATACTTTAATATCTCCATAACTGCCTGAGATGTGCAGGGTGCAAAGCCTTCTCCAAGACCGCTGTAGATATAAGCCATAGAGCCAGGTGTTATGCCGTCAACATCTTTGGATGGAAGAATCGCATTGCATGCTGCCTTCTCATCTAGAGTTTTAGGAAGTGGGCGGAACATTAGTATTCCATGAACGTTGTCATCTTCATTAAGCTCTTTGATCGCAGCCATGAGATCTTCCTGAGAGCAATCTTCCGGAAGCACTTTATTTACAACTGCTACTCCGTCTTTTTCACATCTTTTTGTTGCACCGCGTTCGTAAGACAGGTCGTCCTGCCTTTCACCAACTCTAAGAATTGCAAGTGTCGGGGTTATACCCTTTTCCTTTAGTGCATCTGCCCTTTTTAATGTAACTTCATCAAGTGAGTCTGCAACGGGCTTTCCTTTTAATAATTCTGCCATAAAACTCTCCATTTCTGAGGTGTTGTCAAATATGTTTTTATCCGTTTTATCAGAAAATAACCACTCTGCTTTTATTTATAAATCAATCTTATATTACTTTCTAAGCTTTGCGTTGACATCGTCAAATACATTCTGAGCTCTAGCAACATATTCATCTAAAATGCTGTCAGCTTCCTGCTCAAAGCTATCTGCCTTATCCCTATCCTGTAAAGATTTAGTATTTATAAATACGTTGAGACTCGCGCTCTTAAGGGCTGCACCAGCAAGAGCTGCGCCGCATCCAACGTCGGATATCATGATGACAGAGCCGATTTCCTTCATGCGCTCTAAAAGCTCTATTACTCTTTTTATCTGTCTCATCATTTCAAGAGGAGGGGCGATTGCATCAAGGGTAGCCTTCTCAAGCTTTTCTACTCTCTGCGGATCTTCTTTTGGTATACTGTAAGCTACTGAGAGAGGCTCGAACATCTTTGCATCCTCTTCTACAAGGTCAAGAAGTCTTGTTCTTATATCTTCTGCCTCTTTTAATATAGCCTGAAGCTCTTCTTCGTACTGAGCATATTTTTTCTTACCGGTAGTAAAGTTGCCTGCCATAGAGCAAAGAGCCATAGACAGTGCTCCAACAAGTGCTGCAGCGCCTCCACCTCCAGGCACTGAAACCTTGGCAGCAAGCTTACCTGCAAATTCGTTACAGCTGTAATCAGTGATCTTATTATCCAAAGGAAGGCCCTCCCATATTAAATAAATATAGAGTTTTAATTGAATGCGCGAGTTTAGAATGTAACATAGTTACATTCCTGAAACGTTTTACTTGCCTGAATAATAATAGCACAAAATACAAGCTTACAAACATTCAATCTCGCATAAAATATGATAAACTTAGATAGAAAAATGGGGTTAAATTTATAGAAATTTATAGGGAAAGACAAACTGACATGGCAGAACTTCTTTTAATTCTCAACATCATAGGAACTGTAGCATTTGCTGTATCCGGCGCTATGACTGCGATCAAGAAGGAGATGGACCTTCTTGGCGTAACTATTGTGGGCGCTATAACAGCTGTGGGCGGTGGTATCATGCGTGACATCATCATTGGCAAGATTCCGCCTGATGCTTTTACAGATCCTTCATACGTGCTCATCGCCTGCATTTCAGCGATCGTAGTATTTACATATGTCTATTTCAGAGCATCAGGATATGAAAAGATATCCGGCGCCAAATTTCAGAAGATCGTACTTCTGGCAGATACTGTAGGTCTTGCTGCATTCTCCGTACTTGGCGTTGAGGTAGCCTTTAATGCAGGTGACGGACCAAGACTTTTCCTTACCGTATTCCTTGGAACCATCACAGGTGTAGGTGGAGGCGTACTTCGTGACCTTCTTGTAGGCGACAAGCCCTATATACTTTGCAAACACATTTATGCCTGCGCATCTATTGCAGGCGCCCTTGTCTGTGCCCTTTTATGGGACTTTTCAGGTCAGAGCGTTGCTACGGTCATCGGCGCATCTACCGTTATTATCATAAGACTTCTTGCCATCCACTTTGAATGGAACCTGCCTCGCATCAGGCACCATGGCATTTCTTAAACTTTTTACCGCTACCGCAGGGGCATGTATCATTGCCCCTTATTTTTTTCCACTTTAAACATTCCTCTTTAAGCTCATCGCTTTCATCCGGGAATTCTGCAGAAAGATTTTTGTAATAAGTATCTATTAGGCTATCATGGAGCTGCTGACTCGTTGAAAAAGTCTTAGCCTCCTGTTCCTGCGCCACCTTTTTGGACCACTTAAAGATTTCTTCTTCAAGCTCTCTTTCATAGCTTCCTGGCCTATCTTTGACAGCCTCAACCTCTTTGTCCAACGTTCTGTAAATGTATTGATATCTGGCTTTGATATCATCAAGACATGAAAGATTCCTATAAATATATCTTCCAAGGAAAAATCTCTTGATACAGGCATCTCTTTTAAGCTCTAAAAGATCGGATGTGAGTTCGTCTTCAGGTATACCAATATAATAATCTTCCACTATATCAGGAAGGAGCTTCTGGACAAAAGAATCTGCCTTAGTATCTTCAGAAAGCGCATAAGTTTCATTAGAAGCCCAGCCGCTATCAAGTACATGCCTCATCGCATCTGTCCTAAGATAATAATCCTCTTCAAGGAAAGACAGAAGCTTAATAAAAGCTTTGCGAAACCATGGATACTTCTGATAGAAACTAAGAGACTGTATAGCTTCAATAACCATTGTTTCATTATCTTCGTCCATGTAAAGGTCATTGAGATCTTCACATATCTTATCTATGTCAGATGCACATTCTCTTTTATTTTCTTCTTCAATATCCTTGTATATCTTTTGTATATCTTCTTTGAGCTTCTTGATCCCGCTCTCATCGTCTTTGCCAAAATGTCTTCTAATCTCACTTGTAAGACTCATACATTAACTCCCATGTATATGTTCCGATCTTGGTGACACCAATTTGTAAAGTCAATCTTAGATTAACTCCCACCTGATGTTTTGACTCATTTCTTGCAATTCTATCTTAGCAAATTTACAATGAAAATGTTGTAATCAAAAATATATATCGTAACTTTTTGAACGTAAATACCCAAAACATGCAGTAAATACATGTTTCTATTTCAAGTTTACAAAAACATATATTTGTGACATTCCATTTTTGTTTTAAAGGGGAGAATAATATGAATACCAACACTACAACAATTCCAAATAGAAAATATTTCGGTTTCCTATCCGGTTCATTTTTAAAAGTATTCGCCATCGTGATCATGTTTATAGATCACTTTGCTGCAGGATTTATATATCCCGCAATAGTTTCCGGGGATATGGGAAGATGGCTTCTTGATTTTGATATACAAGCATCTCCCTTAGAAATTTATGATCATTTTTATCTGATACTAAGAGGCATCGGACGCTTTGCATTCCCGATATTCTGTTATCTTCTGGTTGAAGGCTACCTTCATACAAGAAGTAAAAAAAGATACGCCATAACCCTCTCTATCTTTGGCTTTATATCAGAAATCCCATTCGACATAGCACTTATCGCCCGAAAGAACTATGACACTCTTAACCTTATAGAAATCTACCAAAACAGCGACAAAGACCTCTGGGAGTACCAAAACGTGTACTTCACCCTTGCACTCGGCGTTTTAGGAATGTGGGCAGCTGATACTATTCTTAAAAAGCTCAGAGAACACAACATCGTATTAGCCTACGCTGCCTCCATACTCCCCTTTGCAATAGCCGCACTGGCAGCCTATTACATGAAAACCGACTATTCACACTACGGAATCTGCGTTATAGCAATCCTATACTATTTCCATAACATAAGACCCATAGCCACCCTCCTCGCCTACCTCTTCATGGCCTTCACCATGTCAACAGCCTTAACCGGAGGCATGGAAGAATGGTCATTCCCAGCATTCATACTGATGAACTTATATAACGGACAGCGCGGTTTCATCAAGAAAAACTTTAAATACTTTTTCTATATATTCTATCCCGCTCACCTGATCCTGATATTCTTCCTAAGGTATTTCATACTCACGCGCGGTTAATTTACAGAATCATCCTATTGCTTTTCAAACTTGGCATAAGAAAGCTTCTATAACGCGATGATTCCAGCGGTTGGCAGTTAATAAATGATTTGGTCGTCTTTGAAAAATATATAACGACATAGAAATGCATTCATGCATTTCTAAACATGTCGGGGTTACATCCTGTAACCCAATTCAAGAGCATAGTAAATGGAGATTTATATTCTGCTCAGGGTCCGCATGCCCCCGCGAAGCGAGTTTCGGACCCTAGAATATAAATCTCCATTTAGTGTGCCTTGAATTTTATATATTTTTCATGACGACCAAATCATTTATTAACTGCCAACCGCAGGAATCCCCCCACTATAACGACTCACTTATGCCAAGTTTTCCTGTAGAAGAGAATCAGTACCGGCATCAGTTCAAGTCTTCCTGCGAGCATGTCGAAGATAAGCACTACCTTGGATGCCCATGAGAAGTCATGGAAGCCGCCTGTAGGTCCTACCATGTTAAGACCAGGACCCACGTTATTGAGGGTTGCCGCAACTGCCGTGATATTAGTCTCAAAATCAAACACTTCAAAATCGATCACATTAAATGATTCAAAGAAAGCAACAAGTAAAAATGAAGTAAGGAATGTAATGGTATAGATAGCAAGATAAGCATTAGTTCCTTTTACTGTTGTATCTTCCACAACGTGATCATCCATATAAACTTTCTGAACACTCTTTGGATGAAGAGTCTTGATTACTTCGTTCTTGGCATTTCTTATAAGGATAATAATTCTTGAAAACTTAAATCCACCACCGGTAGATCCCGCACAAGCACCAATACAGGTAAGAAGGAATATAAGCGTCCTTGAAAACTGCGGCCATACATTAAAGTCCAAAGTAGCAAAACCTGTAGTTGTCATAATAGAAGCTACTGTAAACATCGAATGATGAAATGCCTCTCCAAATGAAGCGATAACACCATTTTGAACAACGTTTAAAGCTATAAGAATGGATGATGCAAACATGATAATAAAGTACCAGCGCATCTCATCAATATGCCATGCCTCTTTGAACTTCCTGGTAAGAAGGAAATAGTAAACACTGAAGTTTACACCGCAAAGAGCCATAAATATGGTTATCACAACCTGCGTAGCATAAGAATATTCCAGAATACTGGTTCCAAGAAGGCCAAATCCTCCTGTTCCAACTGTAGAAAATGTAAGAGTCATAGACTCATACACAGAAAGGCCTGTTATCTTAAGGCATACCATTTCAGTAAGTGTTATGGCTATATAAATGCTATACAGGATCTTGGCTGTATCTTTAACCCTGGGAGCATACTTACCAACTGAAGGGCCCGGGCTTTCTGCCTTCATAAGGTGCATGGAATAACCTCCAGCCATAGGAAGTATCGCAAGCATGAATACAAGGATTCCCATACCGCCTACCCAGTGAGTAAAGCATCTCCAGAACTGAACACCTCTATGAAACTCTGTAAGACCGTCAATCTCTGTAAGGATTGTCGCTCCTGTTGTTGTAAATCCGGATACGGTTTCAAATACAGCATCCAGATAGTTGGGGATAGTTCCTGTAACAGTAAAGGGAACTGCACCTATAAGTGAAAGAATTATCCATGCAAGAGCTGTTGTAACAAAACCTTCTCTTGCATAAAAAGTTCTATTTTCAGGTTTTTTGAGATAACCAAAGAAAAAACCGGATGCAAGACATATCAGTGCAATAGAAGCAAAGATGATCGCATCCTTCCATTCGCCGTATATAAGGCAGACAAGAGTTGGTACTGCAAGAAGTGCTGCCATAAATTCGACCAGCATAAATAAAATGTATCTTATTATAGAAAAGTTCATGGTCTAAGGCGCCCTTTTGCAGGGCGCTCCTCCTATTTCCAGCTTAATGATTCTTATTTTTCAGCAAGAATATCTTCTATTTCATCAAATCCGGTGCAGGTTGTAATAATGATTACAGAATCACCTTCCTGAATCTGGCTCTGACCTGTAGGAAGTGTTATCTCACCATGATGATTAATGCAGGCAATAAGTGTACCTTTCTTCAGTGGAAGCTCATGAAGCGGGATTCCAATGACAGGGCTGCCTGCAGGAATGATAAACTCAAGTGCTTCAACCTTATCGTCATCCATCTTGTAAAGGGACTCAAGCTGCTGAGATCCCATTGAATTAGTCATTCCTCTGACATACTGAACGATCTTATCAGCTGTGATGCTACGAGGGTTAAGTACACTACCAACATCAAGTGTTCCTATGAGCTCGTTGTAGCCTGCTCTGTGAACTCTGATAATACGCTTAGCCTTAGAAACAGTTGCTGTATATAAGGAAAGCATGATATTTTCTTCATCAACACCTGTAAGTACAACGAAAGACTCGGCTCCGATAAGTCCTTCTTCCAATAGTTCCTGTCTGTCAGTACCATCAGCATGTATTATAAGAGCTTCCGGCAAAAGAGATGCAAGTTCATCGCATCGTTCTGCGTTTGATTCAAATATTTTTACATTGATACCAAAAGCTATGAGCTGCTGGGCAAGGTAATAGCAGGTCTGTCCTCCACCTACGATAATAGTGGACTTGACTCCGACTGTAGGAAGATTGTTCTTTTTAAAGAATGCAAGCATCTTCCTTGGTGTACCGATAACGGATATTTCATCCTTGGCTCTTACGATAAAAGATCCGTTAGGGATAAATACCTCTTCGCCTCTTCTGACAATACCAATAAGTACAGGAAGTTTAAGTTCCTGGGCAATGTCTTTGATGGATTTGTCACAAAGCTTGGAATTCTCAGAAACTGTGATTCTGATAAGCTCTGCTCTTCCCTTGGCAAAAGTATCTATTTTATTGGCTGAAGGGAATTTAAGAAGCTTAGCTGCTTCATTGGCACAGGCTTCTTCAGGATTTATGACCATTGAAAGACCAAGTTCTTCTTTTATGAAGTCGATCTCTCTTGCATAAACAGGATTACGTACTCTTGCTATAGTATGACAATGTCCTGTTTTTCTGGCTATAAGACAGCAAAGAAGGTTGATCTCATCAGAATCAGTCACTGCTATCATCAGATCTGCAGACTCAATTCCTGCGTCCTTTAAGATAGAGTAGCTGGCTCCGTTACCAACTATTCCCATTACATCGTAGTTGTTAACTACGTTCTGAATAACGTCACTGTCTTCTTCTATAACTGTGATGTTGTGATTTTCCTTGCTTAGCTGTTCGATAAGTGAACGTCCAACATTACCACAGCCTACGATTACGATCTGCATTGATTATCAGTGCTCCCTGTATAAATTGTTTTTTTAGCAGTGTTTACTATTTTTTTATATTTATTTATTCTTGCATCATTGTATTTTATACATATGAATTATAGAATTTGTTATAGAAACCAGAAATAAACATCTGCGTTTTCTTTGGTACTAAGACAGCTTGATCTTTTTTTACATAAAAAGCTATCATTTGACCCATACGTCATTATAGTACCAGACGGGTACATCTGCAAATAAGAGAAAGGTGTTAAACTTAAATGCGTTTTAGGGATTATATAATTAAATTCAATAATTTTATGTATACTCATATGCAGGGTAGATATATTACATATGGATACGATGCTCTTTCCAAGTTTTTACTTGGTCTTACTTTTATTCTGATGTTTGTAAACATCATTGCAAGAAGCAGTATTATAGGCTATATAATAATTGCACTTATTATCTACAGCTATTATCGGCTTCTTTCCAAAAATATTCCACAAAGATATAAGGAAAATGAGCAGTACATCCGCATAAGAAACCGCGTTGTAGGTTTTTTCAAGAACTTCAGATACAATTTTGATCAGGCAAGACACTACCATATCTACAGATGTCCTTCCTGCAGCCAGAAGATCCGTATCCCTCGTGGCAAGGGCAACATAATGGTAAGATGTCCGAAATGTGGTACTGAGTTCAGAAAAAGAGCTTGAGAGGGCTATAATGTTCGGTTACATTACTATCAATAAACCAGAAATAAAATTCAAGGAATTTGATATATATCATGCATACTACTGCGGATTTTGCCGTATCCTTAAGAAAAATTACGGCCTTTCCGGACAGGCTACCCTGACTTATGATCTGACTTTTCTGATCATGCTTCTATCAGGTCTCTATGAACCTGAGGAAAAGATCGATCAGACACACTGCGTAGTTCACCCTATAGTCAAGCAGTCAACAAGGATCAATAAATTCACGGAATACGCAGCAGATATGAATGTCCTTCTTGCCTATTACAAATGCAGGGACGACTGGGATGACGAAAAAAAAGTCTCAAAACTTTTATACTCAAAGCTTCTCCTTGGTGCTGTTCATAAGGCAGAAAAGAAATATCCTGAAAAAGCAGCATTTATAAAATCCGGTCTTCGCCGCATAAACGAATGCGAAGAATCTGGTGAACAGAACGTTGATAAGATCTCAGGTCTTTTCGGAGAGATATTTGCCGAGATTTTCTGTTATCAGGAAGATGACTGGGCGTCTGCACTTAGACGGATAGGTTTTTTCCTTGGAAAATTCATATATATACTTGACGCCTGCGATGATATAGAGAAAGATATGAAGAAGGGCACTTACAATCCCTTTAAAGAAATATGGCAGAAAAATCCGGAAGGGTTCGATACTTATTGTTCCGAGCTTCTGACAATGATGATTTCAGAATGCTGCAAGGCTTTTGAGATGCTTCCTATTGTTGAAAATGTTACTATCCTTCGTAACATTCTGTATTCCGGCGTTTGGGTCAAGTATGAGATAATTCATGGTACAAGGTCCAAAAAGCTTTCTAAAAACAGCGAGACGCACGAAGAAAATGTGTAAGTTAGCGCAGTCAGGAGATTACGATAATAATGTCTGATCCGTATAAGGTATTGGGAATATCAAGAGACGCAAGTGATGATGAGGTCAAAAAGGCCTACAGGAATATGTCCAGAAAATATCATCCCGATGCTAATGTTAATAACCCACATAAAGATAAAGCTGAAGAAATGTTCAAGCTTGTCCAGCAGGCATATCAGCAGATAATGAGAGAGAGATCCGGTGACTATTCACAGTCAGGATCTTCAGGCAGATATGGTTCCGGCTACGGCGGTTTTGGCGGTTTCGGAGACTTTGGTGATTTTGGATTTGGTGGTTTTTATAATCAAAGAAGCGCAGGTGAAGATGACGAGGATTCCATCCACCTTCGTGCAGCGGTCAATTATATACAGGGCCGCCATTTTAGAGAAGCTCTTAACGTACTTGATACTATTAAGAACAGATCAGCCATGTGGTATTACTACAGCGCTGTTGCCAACAATGGCGTAGGTAATAATGCAACTGCTCTGCAGCATGCCCAGATGGCAGCACAGATGGAGCCGGGCAACCGTAATTATCAGGAACTTGTTCAGATCTTAAGTTCCGGCGGAAGCTGGTATATGCAGCAAAGCTCTTCTTACGGATATCCTTTTGCTGGAAGCGTGGACTGTTCAAGGCTATGCATGACTATGATCCTTTGCAATGTCTGCTGCGGCGGTGGTGGCTGCTTTGTTCCATTTTTCTGCATCTGATAAAAAGGAAGTTTTCATATGCTAAAATATCTTGTTGCTTATGCAAGCGAAACAGGCAATACCAAAAAGATTGCCGAAGAAATATATAATGCGATCCCTGATTCAAGAAAAGAGATCATTAATATCCGCTCTTTTGCAGGTCTTCATGAAGCTGAGAATTACTTTATCGGCTTCTGGGCTAACTGCGGAACATGTTCTATGGAAATAATCGATCTTCTTTCTTCTCTTCACGGCAAGAACGTTGCCATATTCGGAACCTGCGGCCTTGGCAATACTGATGCTTACTACAAAAAGCTTGAGTTTGCCGCAACTACATGGCTTCCAAATGATAACAAAGTTCTTGGATCATATTTTTGCCAGGGACGTATGCCCGTAGAATTCAGGCAAAAGTATGAAGCCTGCCGAGGTAAGTGTTCTGACGAGCAGCTGCAGATCGTAATCGATGCCTATGATAAGGCAAAGGCTCATCCTGACAGGCAGGACCTTTTAAGAGCACATGTTTTCGCATCTGATATTATTAAGAAGATTGATTCTATATAAACACTAATTATAATAACAATCCTATGTGATATTAAAAAAGACAATGCCGTTTAACTATCTAAACGCATTGTCTTTTTTGATTTACTTATTTTAGATATTTTTTCTTAGATTCGCTCATTCTTAGAAATAAAATTAAATTTCAAACACTGCGACACCGTATGCCGGAAGCTTATATGTTCCGTGTACGCTACCACCATTTAATACATCAAGCATCTCTTCTTTTATATCAAGTGAAGCTTCTGACTTGTCATAATTAAGTACAAACAGCCAGGTATAAGTTCCATCGGTTCTTACTGCCAGCTCGCACTCTTCAGGAAGGTCAAGATACTGTTCATAAGGATTACTTACACCAAGCATCTTAAGAAGGCCAGCTGCCGTATCTTCCGGGAAGGTACTTCCAAAGCAGTAAACTCTGCCTTCTCCATAAACATTTTTAACAAGCGCCGGTTCATCTTTGATATAGGTGCTGTCATATACTCCCTTAACCTGCGCCGTTTCAGATGTCACTTCAAACTGATCAAAGAATCCCTGTGCATGCATCCTGAATTTCTGCCCATTATCTCCGGGCTTTATAACATAAATATTCTCTTCATCGGGAGCTTCAGGCGTAAATTCAGTAACAACGCAGCCTGCCATCTGCTTAAATACTCCGGGAAGGTCATCCATAGTAATGTGGCCTTCGGAAGTTTTAAGACCTGCCCTGCATCCAAGAAGAAGCCTTCCACCATTTTTAACATATCTTTCAAGTATCATGGCTTCCATCTGCGTTACTACAACTGCATGAGGGAAGATCAGAAGGTCATACTTTCCAAGGTCTTCAGCAGATGTTTCAGGTCCAAGGAAAACGTAGTCAAGAGGAGTATGACTTCTTGTTGCAGCTGCATATATGCCCTTTTGACTGATATCTTCAAGCATCTTATGCCAGTTGTCGCACTGGGCATCCCACTCATTATCCCAGGTCTTAATTACTGCAACTTTGGCTGCATATCTACTGCCACAGATCCTTGATAGCTTTTTAACTTCACTGCAAACCTGTTCAACTTCTCTTTTCCTGCGATTATCACGGTTTGAATAGTCAAGTATTCCGTGCCAGTATATCTCTGTTCCGACTGTAGCAGTTCTCCATCTAAAATATGAAACATACTCAGCACCATGTGCTATAGACTGCATAGTCCAAAGTCTTATCTGTCCGGGCCTTGGAGTAGGCATTCTCATTCTTGTGGTCCAGCCGCCTGCTCCTGACTGCTGTTCCATTATGCCAAATGGTTCTGAGATGCTTCTTACTTCTGATAAGTTCTTGCTCCAGTTACGGTCAAGAAGGTCTCTTGCGCCTCTTGTCTCATAATATTCATCAAAAGCAAAATCCGGATAAGAATCATATGTAAAGAAATCAAGAGATTCTTTGTTCATGGAATGGTTGTCCAGATTGAACATTCCATTAGTAGTGATAAAATCACCTTCCTTAAGGTACTTGCGGATTATATCACTTTGAAGCTTTATATAGCTTCTGGCGGAGTCTGATACGAATCTTCTGTAGTCCAGATTCTGATGAGGATTTCCTACGTTATGATTAGTCTGCCTTGGAATATGTACTTCGACAAAAGAGGAATAGGTCTGATTCCAGAATCTGGTTCCCCATGCTGCGTTAAGTGCATCAAGACTTTCATATTTATTCTGAACCCAGTTTCTGAAAGCAAGATCATCGCTTTCAGAATAAAACTCATCTGTCTCGCAATTGATCTCATTATCTATCTGCCATCCAATGATGCTGGGGTGTGAACCAAAATGAGAAGCCAGATGCTCTGTTATGAGCTCTGTCTTTTGTCTGAAAACTATATTATTGTGATTGACATGACATCTTTCGCCATGATAGATAAGACTTCCGTCTCTTTTTGCATTTAATACTTCCGGGTACTTCTCAGTAAGCCATGCTGGAGGCGTAGCTGTAGGTGTACAGAAGATAACTTTCATTTCTATGCGGCTGCAAAGATCAAGAAACTCATCCCAGAAATCATAGACATAGGTTCCTTCAACAGGCTCTGTCAGATTCCAGGAGAATTCTCCAACCCTGATAACTTCAATTCCTGTTCTCTTCATCCTTTCAAGATCATCTTGCCACATGGTTTCAGGCCAGTGTTCAGGATAGTAACAGGTGCCAATAGTAATCTTTTTCCCATCTAGTAATGTATTCATTAAAGTTCCCCCTATAATCCATCATTGCCACGCAGAAAAATATAAATGTTTGAATCACATATATCTTAGAAATATTGTCAGATCACTTTTTAATTATACCTTGTGCCTGCCAAGCGCACAATAAAAGGCATACAGGATAACCTGCATGCCTTTGGTTTAAATATTATTCTTCATCAAGAGACTGGATGAGCTCAAGTGATCTTTCAAGATTCATCTTGTTGCACATCTCAACAAACTTCTTGAAAGGAACATTCTGGATCTGCTTATTGGAACCGCGAACATTGATTGAAACTGTTCCTTCTGCGGCTTCCTTGTCACCGATAACAAGAATGTATGGATCTTTGTAGTTCTTGAACTTCTTGATCTTCTCTTTCATGTTGCTGTCGCTTGTATCAAGCTCAACACGAACATGGTTAGCTGTAAGCTCATTAGCGATCTTCTCAGCATACTCATTGTGCTCTTCTCTGATAGGAACGATACCTACCTGATAAGGTGAGAGCCAGAATGGATATGCACCTTTGAAGTGCTCTGTGATGATACCAATGAAACGCTCAAGTGAACCATAGATTGCTCTGTGAACAACTACAGGCTGCTTCATCTGACCATCTTTGTCCTGGTATGTAAGCTCGAAGTTGTGAGGAAGCTGGAAGTCGAGCTGCATTGTACCACACTGCCACTCACGTCCAAGTGCATCCTTGATCTGAAGGTCGATCTTAGGACCATAGAAAGCACCATCACCTTCGTTGATCTCGTATCCGCCTTCGCCATACTTGTCATCGAGGATTTCCTTAAGAGCTGCTTCAGCTTTGTTCCAAACTTCGATATCACCCATGAAATCATCAGGTCTTGTTGAGAACTCAGCGCGGTATGTAATACCGAATGTGCCATAGATCTCATCAGCGATGTTCATAACATCGTTGATCTCAGACTTGATCTGCTCTTCTGTTACGAATGTATGATCATCATCCTGACGGAATTCCTGAACTCTGAAGAGTCCGTTCATCTGTCCAGACTTCTCTTTACGGTGAAGAACATCATACTCACTGTAACGGATAGGAAGCTCTTTATAAGAGTGGTTAGTTCTCTTATAAGCCATCATAGCGTTAGGGCAGTTCATAGGCTTAGCTGCCATTGTATCTTCTGCTTCAAGTGAGAAGCGAGCTGCTGTCTCATCGCTTGAGATAGTATCTTCTGCCTTAGTTCCATCTGTAATACCAGGAACCATGAACATGTTATTAACATAGTGAGCCCAGTGGCCTGAAATAAGCCAGAGCTTTTTGTTGTTGATTAAAGGAGCGGAGATTTCTGTGTATCCGTGCTTGTCCTGGATCTCTCTTGAGAACTTGAGGAGTTCCTGATACATTCTCCATCCTCTTGGAAGCCAGTAAGCCATACCAGGAGCTGTCTCATTGAACATGAACAGGTCAAGGTCCTTACCGATCTTCTTGTGGTCACGCTCCATAGCTTCCTTGATCATTGCAAGGTGAGCCTTGAGCTGGTTCTTATCAGGGAATGCATAGATATAAACTCTCTGCATGTGATCGCGCTTCTCATCGCCTCTCCAGTAAGCTGCTGATACAGACTTAACCTGATATGAGCAGTTCATAAGTTCCTGAGAGTTAGCAACGTGAGGTCCGCGGCAAAGGTCTACATAATCTTCACCTGTATAGTAAACTGTGATAGTCTCATCTTCAGGAAGTTCCTGAATAAGCTCTGTCTTGAACTTCTGATCCTTGAACATTTCAAGAGCTTCTTCCTTGGATACTTCTTTTCTTGTCCAGTCTTCTCTTCTCTTGATGATCTCGCGCATCTTGTCTTCGATAGTCTTAAAGTCATCAGGGCTTATAGACTTGTCGATAACGAAATCATAGTATGCACCATCATCGATCTGTGGTCCGATTGCATACTGAACGTTTTCTTTGCCATAAATTTCGATTACGGCTTTTGCAAGAATGTGTGCCAGTGAATGACGATAAACTTGCAGGAATTCTTCTTTTTCCATTTTAATTCTCCTTTTCTGCACTTTTTGTGCTCATGGGTGCAAAAGGCTTATTGCTTAGTTTAGAATCCGAAAAACGGACCTAAAAAAGCCCCTTGCACTACAGTAATGTAATGCAAAGGGCGTAATTAACGCGGTTCCACCTTGCTTTATCCTTAGGAAAAAAACTTCTTCCAAAAGGATATCTCATTGGATTATAACGGAATCACCGTGCCGGATTGGGGCCTCTCAGAGTTAGTTTTCGGTCAGCTTCCTTCCAGACACTCACAGCACAGGATAAACCCGGTGTCATTCTCTGAGGAATTTCACTGCTTACTCTTCTCGTCAACGATTTAAAAATATAGAAATGATATATCTATATTTAGGTTTTTATGATTATATGCCCTTTACAGATATTTGTAAAGGCATAGTCATCAGCTTATTAAGCGTTCTTGCCGTGGCACTTCTTGTACTTCTTACCACTTCCGCATGGACATGGATCGTTAGGATAGATCTTAGGAGCGTTGTGAACTGTACGTGAGTTCTTCTGCTCTTTGTAAAGCTCTTTGCGCTTATCTTCATCGAAGATCTCGTTCCATTCAGGAAGGTTATAGAGCCAGTCAGCTTCAGCAGCTACCATGTTCTTGTAAAGGAGCTCTTTGTCGAAACCAAGGCTTACAACTGTATCCTCTTCCATGTTCTCGATATCATTAGCAACTTTAAGGCTTTCATCGATACCATCAAGGAAGCCTGTCATTGTCATAATATCAACGCCATATTTATCAGCAAGTTCCTTAACTGTTCCCTTTACTTCTTCATCAGGATTCTTAAGAAGCTCTGCATAAATATCTTTTTCTTTTCCGAAATATTCTGTCCATAATCTCTGGAGATCACCCTTGTTGGCTGTCTCTGAATAAGCCATGTCTCTCCATTTTTTAAGTAATGCCATATCTGTAACCTGCTTTCTTATATAATCTTTGCCAGGGGGAGATACTCTCCCACATTAAGGCTTTTCTAATAATACTCTATTCAAATAAAAAATTCAACAGCTTAACAATCTGCCCAAAAATCATCTATGTTTTTATGACATTGTTACATAAATATTAACGCTTTGTTGCTATTAAACCTGGCGTGTGCTAGAATACGTACTTGAGGTCCTTAAAGGTGGAGGTTAATGATTGATGGGTAAAGAACTACAACCGCGTAAGCACCGCCATAAAAGACACTATACATTCATGATCATTTCTGGTGATTCTGACAGGAAAAGTAAACAGATTCACTTGGGGCATGTGGCTACACAGGTGCTTGCTTTTTCTCTATTTGCAATACTGGTTGCAATCGTATGCTATGTCGCATATATTACGCTACGCTTTAAAAATCTACAATCCTCGAATTCTGCTATGCAGACAAGCATGCAGGCAGTTATCGACCAGCAGAATGCACAGATAAGCGAACTTTCTTCACAGAATTCCAGTCTTATGTCTGCTAATTCAGAACTTCAGGCTAACTACGAACAGGTTAGTAAAGCCCTTAATATAATGGTAGATGATGAAGAAGCCAAGGAAGCAGCCAAGATCGAAGCAGCTCTTCCAAAAGGATTCCCGCTTTCAAGCCAGGCTTCCTATGAAGCTCGTCTTGATGATCCTTCTTCAGATTCCAAAGATAACGCCAAAGAAGGCGATAACATTCTTGTGTTTAATGCAAGCGGCAGTTCACATGTAGTTGCTTCAGGAGCAGGAACAGTCCTTACTATCACATCTGATTCCAAATACGGAAAATGTATCACTATAGATCATGGTAATGGTTATAAGAGTATCTATCGTGTTTCCGGTACTGTACTTGTTGAAGAAGGCGACAGTGTAAGCAGAGGTTCAGCTCTTTTCCTTGTTGGGGATAAAGGAGCAGTTCTCGGCTATCAGATAAAATATAATGATGAATTTGTTAATCCGGAAGATATGCTCGAGATTAACGGCTAAATCTATTATCAAGATTAATGTGAAGGGAGAACATAGATATGTTCAACAGCAGCAAACAAAAGACACCCCCAATCAGTACATATGAGGATGAAGCTCAAAAGGTTGTAACTCTTATCGGTGCAGGCGCAACTTGTGATGGAGCTTTCAGTGCTCGTGATACTACCCGTATTGACGGAACAATAAATGGTCCTGTTCATATCGAGGGAAGTCTCATTGTCGGTCAGAGCGGTAAGGTTAACGGCGATGTTACAGCCCAGAATGTATTCCTTGCAGGCGAGATCACCGGTAATATTGATTGCAATTCCGGAAAGCTTGAAGTAAGCGACAGCGGTAAGCTTGTTGGCGACGTTACAACAAAGAGCATCGTAATCGATGAAAACGCCATCTTCCAGGGCAGATGTACAATGACTACAGATATCAACTCTGCAACACAGGCCAAGGAAAGAGCTGCTGCAACAGTTGAATCAGATAACAAATGAATGATGTAACAACATAGAGCATGACTATTGGAATAAAGTGACAAAAGTCACTGATTTCCTAAAATCAAAAAGAAGACCCTCGCGGTCTTCTTTTTGATTTGGAACATATATATTTCCCTATCGCTACCATCTGATACCGACCAGGGTAAGTTTTGAAATCAGAAAAACTTACTGAAGTCTTTCAAATACCATTTCATATCCGTCATCACCATAGTTAAGTGATCTGTTAACACGGCTGATAGTCGCTGTAGAAGCTCCGGTCTTTTCAGCAATCTCAAGATAGGTCTTCTTATCACGAAGCATTGATGCAACTTCAAATCTCTGCGAAAGAGATAAAAGCTCATTTACTGTGCACAGATCCTCAAAAAAGCTGTAGCACTCTTCCTTATTCTGCAGACAAAGAACCGCTTCAAATAAATGGTCCACTGAATCTGTATGTATTTTCTTATTCATGTTTTGATAATCCTCCAATTTGATTAACTTGTTTTTAATATGCTTTATTCCTTGAACATTTTATCATAGTAAAGTTGTGAAGTAAAGTACAGACCTTTATTCATTAAATACTTTATTATTTTGTTATAATTTTCTAAAAAGATGCAAAAAATCATCTTTACTTTTGTTGATATTTGTGATAACCTAGATTTGTTGTTTGAGTAGGTATGTTGGCTATAGACTTTATACAAACATCAGACAGCGTAGTGATTACTTTTTTATTATCCAGTGGAGGTATTACAATGAACAAAGGTACAGTTAAGTGGTTCAACAATCAGAAAGGCTATGGTTTCATCTCTGATGAAGCTGGTAACGATGTATTCGTACACTATTCAGGACTCAACATGGAAGGCTTCAAGTCTCTCGACGAAGGTGCTTCTGTAGAGTATGATGTAATCCAGGGCGAAAAAGGACCTCAGGCAGTAAACGTAAACAAGCTTTGATATTTAAATAATATCGAAGACATCCCATCTATAGTACGGATGTAAGCTTTTGTGTAAGGTCCGCCTTAACTATAAAGCAAAGATTTATTTTACTCCAACAATTAACCGGGGCAGCGAGGCTGCTCCGGTTTTGTATTATATACCTTCCTGGCTATTTACAAGCATCTATCACATCTTTTATACTCAGGCATCCGCCAAAAATATCCAGTGCAGAACCAACTGTAACATCTACTTTCGCTCTTCCTATTTCCCTAAGCTTTTTAATATCCGAAATGCTGTGGACACCACCTGCATATGTCACAGGTATCTTAGCCCAGTTTCCCAGTAAAGTAGCGACATTTTCTTCTATTCCGCCTTGCTTTCCCTCCACGTCTGCTGCATGGATCAGGAACTCATCGCAAGAGTCTGAAAGATCATCAAGCGTTTCAATAGAAAGCTTCGTATCTGTCATCTTCTGCCATCTGTCAGTAACTATATAATAGTCATCACCTTTTTTCTTACAGGAAAGATCAAGAACAAGATGCTCTTTTCCTACTGTTTTCTTCAGTATTTCAAGTTTATCTCTGTCGATCCTGCCATCTTTAAATACATAGGATGTGACTATTACGTGTGAAGCTCCTGCATCCAGAAAAGCTTTGGCATTATCAGGGTTTATCCCTCCACCTATCTGAAGCATGCCGGGATGAGCACAAAGGGCAAGCTTAGCCTGCCTGAGGCTCTCATCATAATACTTACTACCTGCAGGATTCAGGATAATAACATGGCCACCTTTAAGGCCAAGAGTACAATATAAATCCGAATAGTAGGTTCCGTCAAGCTCTGAAATAAAATTATCGGTAGATTCATCCTGACTGTCCCTTAGGCTTGAGCCTACTATCTGTTTAACTTTTCCATTATGAATATCAATACAGGGTCTGAATATCAAGATTACACCTCCGCTTATTTAAGGCCGAGTGCATCTGACATATCATACATTCCTGCAGGTTTTCCTGAAAGGAACTTGGCAGCTTCTACTGCTCCCTTACCAAAAATAGCTCTTGAATATGCTCTGTGTGAGAATGTTATAACTTCGTCAGTTCCTGCAAAGATAACGTCGTGGTCACCAACTATTGTGCCGCCTCTCACTGCGCTTATTCCGATTTCCTTTTCAGGTCTTTTCTCGCGTCTTGCTGAACGGTCATATACAAACTCGTAGTCTCCGCCTGCTGCATCGTTTATAACTTCTGCAAGAGACATAGCTGTTCCGCTCGGTGCATCAAGTTTTTGATTATGGTGCTTCTCTACGATCTCCATGTCAAAGCCTGATCCTGCAAGAGCCTTAGCTGCCTCTTTAAGGACCTTCATAAGGACATTAACGCCAACTGACATGTTAGCTGATTTAAGGATAGCGATCTTTTTAGATGCCACGTTAACATGTGCAAGCTGGTCATCAGAAAGACCTGTTGTGCACAGTACTACAGGAAGATTTTTGTCTGCGCATACATCTAACAGTTCATCGACTCCTGATGCGTTAGAAAAATCTATTACTACGTCAGCTTCAACATTTACATCAGCAATACTATTAAATGTCGGGAAAGAATAATTGTTCTCTCCAAACTTATCTACACCTGCAACGATACTGATATCATTATCAGCTTCTGCAATATCTACAATTACGTGTCCCATGCGGCCATTGCAGCCGTTCATTATTGCCTTTACCATTTATATTATTCCTCCACTAATACTAAACATTTGTTATTATTGTAAAAATATAGTGAAAGACATATTCGCTACTATTCATTCGCTATATGCTTTCACTATTATCTATCAGATAAGACCAAAGTCCTGCATAGCTTTCTTGAGCTGCTGTGCATGCTCAGGGCTAACTTCTGTAAGAGGAAGGCGAAGTGGACCTGCTTCAAAGCCAAGGAACTCGATAGCTTTTTTTACAGGAATAGGATTAACTTCTGCAAAAAGAGCCTTAATGAGCGGGATAGCTTTGAGCTGGATATCTGCAGCACCGGCAAAATCACCCTTAAGAGCAAGTTCGCACATCTTGTGAGTCTGCTTTGGAGCTACGTTAGAAAGAACGGAGATAACACCGATTCCGCCAAGTGACATGATCGGAACTACCTGATCATCATTACCGGAATAAAGGTCTATAGCGCCATCTGTAAGGTGCATCATCTCTGCAGTCTGAGACAGATTACCAGCTGCATCCTTGATTCCTACGATATTATCCTTCTCTCTGACAAGCTTTGCTGCTGTTGCAGGAAGGATATTGCAACCTGTACGGCTTGGTACGTTGTACATGATAACAGGGATCTTGATAGCATCAGCAACTGCGCCAAAGTGTGCTACGAGTCCGTCCTGTGTAGCCTTGTTGTAATAAGGTGTTACTGAAAGAACAGCGTCAGCGCCATACTCTTCTGCTTCCTTAGAAAGCTCAACCGCTGTCTGAGTACAATTAGAACCTGTACCTGCAATGACAGGTATACGATGGTTAACCTTGTCTATACAGAACTTAACAACATCCATGTGTTCCTTTTCACTCATTGTTGCAGCTTCACCGGTAGTACCGCATACGATGATCGCATCTGTATCATTTGCGATCTGGTACTCGATAAGACGTGCAAACTCATCATAATTAACTGATCCATCCTGATTAAATGGTGTTGCAATAGCAACTCCTGCTCCCTTAAATACTGCCATAGTGCCTCCTTAAATAATTCTCTTGCCAGGTCCACGCTCTACTTGCCCGGCTAATCTACACAAAAGGGTGAGCGCCCTTTGTGCGCTCACCCTACAATCTTCCAAAATTATTGGGATTATCGGATAGCGCCCCATCATTACTGATGACAGTCATACACCTGTTAGATGTATGCCCAAGAATCCGGAATGCAGCTGCTTCCGAACCTTTCGGCGCATTTTCCTTTCCATTCTCTTCAAGTACCGCTGCAGCATCCAAGAATGTACTAATAAAACACGCAACCTCTATCTCTGAACAGCTACATCATAGCACCGGCAATTTTTGGTGTCAACCAAAACGCATGATTTACCAAGTATATCGCAAGCATTATACCGATCAGTTTTTATGCTTTATAACAACCACACCTTGTCTATGCTATAATGTTCTATGACTTGAACCAAATTAAGAAAGGATTGTCGATAATAGCGACATATACTTATGAATAATAAAGTTACTTTATACATGCATTCAGGAAGTGGCAACCATGGCTGCGAAGCAATCGTAAGATCTCTTACAGAACTTCTTCACAGTCAGGACCCTACTATCACACCTGACGTAATGACAAATGACAGAGCCGAGGACCTTCTATATGTTCCTGAAGACATATGCCATTTTGTTGAAGAAAAGCATATGGCAAGAAATGTCATAAATCATACTCTTTACTATGTCTACAGAAAGTTAACAGGAGACAAAGAGTCTTTTCTCAGATACAGATTCAAACCCATGTACAAGAACCCTCCAAAGGTAGGCGTATCTATCGGAGGCGATACCTACTGCTACGATTACATGGTGGAAGAGATCATGCTTACTAACAGCATGCTCCATAAGCTTGGCACTAAAACTATCCTTCTTGGCTGCAGCGTTGAACCTGACCTTGTAAAAAGAAGTGACGTAGCAGCTGATATGAAGCTGTATGACAAGATCCTCGCAAGAGAAAGCATTACTTATAATGCCCTTTTGGATGCAGGCGTATCTAAAGAAAGGCTTGAACTTGCTCCGGATCCTGCTTTTACACTTGATACAAAGTTTCTCCCTCTTCCGGAAGGATGGCAGGAAGGAAAGACTATAGGACTTAACTTAAGTCCTCTTATTGGAATGTACGCTGAAGATAAGGACATTGCACTTAAGTGTTATGAAGATCTTATCAGACACATTTTAGATACTACTGATAATACTGTTGCCCTTATACCTCACGTTGTCTGGGATAGAAGTAACGACAACATTCCTCTTACAAGCCTTTATGAGAAGTTCAAGGACACAGGCCGGGTTCTTCTTATTAAAGATCATAATGCCCCTGAGCTTAAGGGCTATATAGCAAGATGCAGACTCTTTATAGGAGCAAGAACTCATGCAACTATTGCCGCATACTCATCCTGTGTACCAACTCTAGTTATCGGTTATTCGGTTAAGGCAAGAGGAATTGCCAAAGATCTCTTTGGAACTGAGGAAAAATATGTGCTACCAGTTCAGGACCTAAAGTCAAGTAAGCAGCTTATAGAAGGCTATGAATGGCTTAATGAACATGCTGATGAAATTACCGGGAAGCTGAAAGAAGCGATTCCTGAGTATATTGTTAAGGCAAAACGTAATGGTAGCGCTGTTATTGAACTTCTTAACAGCAAGTCCTAACTTTGAAATCTATGTTGTAAGTCGCAATCTTTTTAATAATAATCAGTTTTTATATTGTTTCTTCAAAAAATCCGCACTCGTTGCGGATTTTTGATTTGTAACACACTCTTGCTTCTTAATATCATCAGGCTTCTCTATAACAATATACGTAATTTTGACTAATTAATTCTTGTTTTATGTTAATAGTTGGTGTATATTTTACATCGATTTATAAATGTTTTTTTGATATCATTGTTGCATCGCGTGTTTTATAGTGCTAAAATGTGTTGGTTTTGAAATAACAGATTAAGAAGTTACTATATGAATAGGATTCCGGCAAAGATCCGGAACCCGTAGTTTTTTAAGGAGTACCAGAATGATACAGACAAGAGATGACATTAGAAACGTTGCCATTATCGCTCACGTTGACCATGGTAAAACAACACTTGTTGATGCCCTGCTTCACCAGAGCGGAATTTTCCGTGACAACCAGGAAGTAGCAGAAAGAGTCATGGACTCAAATGATATCGAGCGTGAGCGTGGTATCACAATCATGTCCAAGAATACAGCTATTTCATACAATAACGTTAAGATCAACATCATCGACACACCAGGCCACGCTGATTTCGGTGGTGAGGTTGAGCGTGTACTTAAGATGGTTAATGGCGTAGTACTTGTTGTAGATGCTTTTGAAGGTCCTATGCCTCAGACTAAGTTCGTTCTTCGTAAAGCAATGGAGCTCGGACTTCCTGTTGTAGTATGTATCAACAAGATCGACCGTCCTGAAGCTCGTCCTAACGATGTAATCGACGAAGTACTTGAGCTTCTTATGGATCTTGGTGCTAACGATGAGCAGCTTGACTGTCCTTTCGTATTTGCATCTGCTAAGGCTGGTGTTGCTTCCAAGTCACTTGATGATCAGGGAACAGACATGAAGCCTCTTCTTGATACAATTGTTGAGTATATTCCTGCACCAACAGGAGATCCTGAAGCTAATACCCAGGTTCTTATCTCAACTATCGACTACAGCGAATATGTAGGTCGTATCGGTGTAGGTAAGGTTGATAACGGTAAGGTTAAAGTTAATGATGAAGTTGTTATCGTTAACCACCATGAGCCTGACAGACTTATAAAGACTAAGGTCAGCAAGCTCTATGAGTTTGATGGTCTTAACAAAGTAGAAGTTACAGAAGCTGGAATCGGTTCTATCGTAGCTATTTCCGGTATCAGTGATATGAAGATCGGTGATACACTTTGCGCACCTGAGAATCCTGTTGCTATTCCTTTCCAGAAGATCTCAGAGCCTACTATCAGCATGAACTTCATCGTTAACGACTCTCCTCTTGCTGGTCAGGAAGGTAAGTTCGTTACATCACGTCAGATCAGAGACCGTCTCTACAAAGAGCTTAATACTGACGTATCACTCAGAGTTGAAGATACAGAATCTACAGATACTCTTAAAGTTTCGGGACGTGGTGAGCTTCACCTTTCAGTTCTTATCGAGAACATGCGTCGTGAAGGCTATGAGTTCGCTGTATCAAAGGCTGAAGTTATCTACAAGACAGATGAAAATGGCAAGAAACTCGAGCCTATGGAAAAATGTTATGTAGATGTTCCTGAAGAATTCTCAGGTACTGTAATCTCAAGACTTTCAGAGCGTAAAGGTGAACTTGTAAACATGGGTACAACTAACGGCGGATACAGCCGTCTTGAGTTCAACATTCCTTCACGTGGTCTCATCGGTTACAGAAACGACTTCATGACAGATACAAAGGGTAACGGTATCATGAATACTGAGTTCTCCGGATATGCACCATTCAAGGGAGAGATTTCATATCGTAAGCAGGGTTCACTTATCGCTTTCGAGACAGGTGAAGCTGTTACTTATGGTCTTTTCAATGCACAGGAGCGTGGTACTCTCTTTGTTAAGCCAGGTGATAAGGTTTACTCAGGTATGGTAATCGGTTCAAGTGGTAAGAGCGAAGATATCGAAGTTAACGTATGTAAGACAAAGCATCTGTCTAACACACGTACATCATCATCTGATGAAGCTCTTCGTCTTGTTCCACCTAAGGTTATGTCTCTTGAGGAAGCTATCGAGTTCATCGATACAGACGAGCTTCTTGAAGTAACACCAGAAACACTTCGTGTTCGTAAGAGAATCCTTGATCCTACAATGCGTAAGAGAGCAGGATTTAAAAATAAAAAATAATGGTACATAGAAGTTGCATAGGAGTTTTTTCAAAACTCCGCAATTCTGAACATGTACTTAATTACATCCTGTAATCGATACATAGAATCAGAAAAGCCAGCGACGATTGATGTCGCTGGCTTATATTATTTGCACTATTTTGTGTTTATATAGGGAAAAAGCCCTTTTCTCCTTCTACTATTACTGCTCTTGCACTTGTGATCTCAGTGATCTTGGTCTTGACACTTTCCACATCCCCTGCACTTACGATTATGTCATAGCTAACATCTGCGCCATATACAGGATTATTAAGTGGTATTTCCATCTGGCCGAAGGTGTGCTGGATCTTGTCTACCATATCATAGCCGATGCTAAAGGTTATCTTCTGCCCATATGTCATTACCGCTGTCTTGGATGCTGCGATCGCTGCCTGGGAAGCCTGGGTATAGGCTCTTACAAGTCCGCCTGTTCCAAGAAGTGTACCTCCAAAATACCTTGTAACTATGATAAGTGTATTGGTAAGCTCTGCTCCCTGAAGGACTTCAAGTATTGGTTTTCCTGCAGTTCCTGAAGGCTCACCGTTATCTGAAAAGCGCTGTACTTCACTTCCTGAGCCAAGAATATAGGCATAGCAGTTGTGACGGGCATCCCAATATTTCTTTTCCACAGATTTAATGATTTCTTCTGCTTCCTGAGCACTTTCAATCGGAAAAGCCTGTCCTATAAAGCGGGATTTTTTAATTTCGATCTCGTCGTTTCCGCCTTCAACTATGATTTTATATGATCTGTCATTTTCGTTAATTTTTTCCATAAAAATATAGTAAACGAACCTGAAGTGATAAAACAAGGTTAAAATACAATAATATTATCTTTTTATACGTACTCTTTATGATTTTTTCCTATAAAAAATGTAATAATCGTGTTTTTATGATTCAGAGTCACGAAAACACATGACTTTTTGTCACTTCGTTCCAAAAGTCATGTAAATAGGCCAATTGAGAACACCTTCGGTGCCTAGCCTATTTACCTACCGATTCACTTTCTTACGAAATCCGCAGTAAATGCGGATTTCTGATTCAAAGTTGCGAAAACATATCATAAATTGTTAACTTTGAGCTTACCTTCTTTATTCGAGCGCCCATTTTTGCTATAATAGACTGATAAATTGGAGGCAAATGTTATGAATTATAGTAAAGAAGGCGTCAGAAAGCAAGAAACTGCGCTTCGTAACGGAACTGGTCGATGGGGCAAGAAGTTTGCAACCATGTCATTCAAACTGTTCCTTTTGGCTGTACTTTCTGTAGTTATACTGCTTATAAGCGCCGGAATCGGAGCCTTTCAGGGTATTATTGATTCATCTCCTGATATAAGCAATATCGATGTAACTCCTTCCGGATTCAGTACTTTTGTATATGATTCTGAAGGTAATCAGATTGCCAAGCTCGTATCTACAGACTCAAACCGTATTCCTGTCACACTGGATATGGTACCAAAGGATCTTCAGAATGCATTCGTTGCAATCGAGGATGCCCGTTTTTATGATCATAACGGAATTGATATTCAGGGTATCATTCGTGCAGGATATGTTGCTGCAACATCAGGCTCTTTCTCAGAAGGAGCTTCAACCATCACTCAGCAGCTCATCAAGAACAATGTCTTTACAGGATGGACAGAAGAGGACACACTTGTAGCAAAGTTCAAGCGTAAGATCCAGGAGCAGTACCTCGCGATCCAGCTCGAAAAGACAATGTCCAAGGAAGATATTCTTCTTAACTACATGAATACCATTAACCTTGGTCAGAACACTCTTGGTGTACAGGCAGCTTCTCTTCGTTATTTCAATAAATCAGTAAGTGAGCTGACATTATCTGAATGTGCTGTTATTGCAGGTATCACTCAGAACCCGAGTAAGTTTAACCCGATCACTCACCCTGATAAAAATGCTGAGAGACGTAAAAAAGTTCTCGACAACATGCTTGAATTCGAGTTCATAACCCAGGCTCAGTATGACGAAGCCATGGCGGATGATCCATATTCCAGAATTCAGGTAGTAGATTCAGAAACTGAAGACAATACAGTTAACTCCTACTTCGTTGATGCTCTTACAGATGAAGTACTTAACGCATTAGTAGAAGCAGGCTATACAGAAACTCAGGCATATTCACTTCTTTACAGTGGTGGTCTTAAGATCTATTCAACAATGGATCCTCATATCCAGGGAATATGTGATGAAGTCTTCCAGGATGAATCAAACTTCCCTGCAAATACTAGCTATCTTCTGGATTATGCTCTTACTATAAAGACAGAATCCGGTGAATATGTAAACTACAGCGACGAGATGATGGAGACCTACTTCAAAGAATCCAACAGATCCTTTGACCTGACCTTCTCTTCTACAGAAGCTGCAGAAGAAGCTATCGAACAGTATAAGGCTGCTGTTGTCACTGAGACTGATACTATCATTGATGAAAAATACACTCTTACTCCCCAGCCTCAGGTATCTCTTACGATCGAAGACCAGGCTACAGGATATATCGTAGCTATGGAAGGCGGACGAGGAACCAAGACAGCGAGCAGAACTCTTAACAGAGCAACAGACGTTAAGAGACAGCCAGGTTCAGCATTTAAGGTTCTATCCGCTTATGCTCCTGCTCTTGACAGCGCCGGTTATACACTTGCTACAGTCATCAACGACGCTCCGTTCAACTATACTAACGGAACTCCTGTAAGAAACTGGTACAACGGCTATCGTGGTCTTTCTACATTAAGATCAGGTATCCGCGATTCTATGAACGTTGTAACTGTTAAGCTTATGACACTCATCACTCCTCAGCTTGGTTATGATTATCTTGTAAACAAGTTCCATATCACAACCCTTGTTGAACGTGAAGAGCGTAACGGTAAGGTATTCTCCGATATACAGCAGACACTGTGTCTTGGTGGTATCACTTACGGTGTTAAGAACATTGAGATCAACTCAGCATATGCTACTATCGCAAATGGCGGATACTATATCAAACCTAAGCTTTTTACAAAAATAGTAGACCATGATGGTAATGTCATCATTGATAATACTGCTATCGAAGGTGAGCAGGTTCTTAAAGAAACAACTGCATTCCTTCTTACAAGTGCCATGCAGGACGTTGTAACATCCGGTACAGGTACAGCTGTTAACTTCGGTGGAACAGCCATCGCTGCCAAGACAGGTACTACATCAGATGAAAATGACGTATGGCTCTGCGGATTTACTAACTATTACACAGCTACTTGCTGGGCCGGTTATGACAACAACGAAGATCTTTCTACATCAGAAGAGACACACCTTGCAAAGACTCTTTGGCGTAAGGTAATGTCACAGATTCACGAGGATCTTCCTTCTGCCACCTTCCAGGTGCCTAGCGGAATCACGACAGCAACTGTATGTAAGGATTCAGGACTTCTTCCAACAGCAGGCATTTGCGATGGTAGTCTTGGAACTGAATACTTCGAAGTCGGAACAGTTCCTACAGAGAGCTGTAACGTACATGTATATCAGACAATATGTAATTATTCAGGACTTGCCGCAACTGATCTGTGTCCATTCAAGGTACAGCAGGTTGTAACAGTAGTTCCTGAAGAGCCGGATATATTAAAGCAGTACTCAGCAGGTTCAGCTGGAGAAGCCGGCGTAGTCGATCCTAATGTACTATGTCCACATAATGAAAGCTTCTTTGCCCAGCCTAATGCTCAGGAAATTCTGGTTCAGCAGAATCAGGAAATAATCAACCGGAATGCCGCTGCGGCAGCCGGAACGGATTCAAATGCAGTTCCGGATCCTAATGCAACTCCTGATCCAAATGCACAACCGCCGGCAGACACGACTCCGCCTGATGCAGCACCGCCTTCAGACGATCAGCAAAATGGCGGCTGATAAGATCTCTGAATCGAGATCAAACTTCACATTATGACTATTTAAGGGTCGGTACCAATTTCGGTACCGACCCTTTTTATATAAAACATTCGTACTCACATCTCGAGAGAAAAATTCTCATATCTTATCAGTATATTTAAGTAAAACAAAAAACTCTCAAAGTCATGACACATCTGACTTTGAGAGTCTATATAAAAAGCTGCTGACGGGAATCGAACCCGTGACCTCCGCACTACCAATGCGACGCACTACCGACTGTGCTACAACAGCCTGGCATATCTGCAAAAGCGGATAAATCCTTATCTTTCGCAAGCCACGAATGTTATTATACTAGTTACCAAATGCCTTGTCAAACCTAATTTACAAAGTATCTGAATCATGGTTGATCCGTTTTAGAATCCGAATCATTTAAAAGCTGATCTGCAATATATGAATATATTTCCGTGCTCTTGTCATGCCATTTGGCACAGACCTGATCTGCCATACTTTCAGTAGGGACAGTTATCTGGATATTTATAAGATCCTCTCCCATTTCCTTTGCAATAAGTCTTGCCACATACTGACCATCTGAACGCTTGTTATAATCAGCAAGAAGAGATGATTCATTGCGAAGCTTTATCTTATTTTCCTTAAGATAAGCATCTATCTGAAGGCGGATCTCAGGATTCATCTGACCTATAAAGAAGTGCAAAGCCTCTTCTCCTGCTTCTGTAAGCTCTAAGAAGGTCCTGTTGCGCTCCTTACGTTCATTTATAAGCTTCTGTTCACTGAGTTCTCCAAAAGCCTCCTGAAGGGTCATAAAGGTAGTGTATTCATTTCCAAGTATAAAGTCATAAAGCTGGGACTTGGAAAGCTCTACATCAGACCTTTTAAGCATGTACAGAACTATTATTTTATAAAGTGTTAAATACTGAGATGCCAAGTGTATCAATCTCCTAAAGATATATTAGATCTTTGCTATTTTTCTTTTAGTTATTATTCTTTACTATGTTCTGTTTTAGTCTATTCTTCGCTACTCTGCTCTTCTTTAAGACGCTTTTCTTCTGCTGCCTTAAGAGCCCTCATATGATCTCTTATCTTGAGTTCATACCCGTTACCTGAAGGTGAATAGAACTCCTTCCCATTAAGCTCGTACGGAAGATACTGCTGCTTAACATAATGGTTTGGATAGTTGTGAGCATACTGATATCCAACGCCGTGGCCAAGCTTTGATGCAGACTTATAATGAGCATCCTGAAGGTGGGTAGGTATCTGAAGATTTCCGCTTCCTTCAACTTCCTTCATAGCATCGTCAATGGCGCATATAGCAGCATTACTCTTTGGTGCTGTTGCAAGATAGCTTGCTGCCTGCGAAAGTGTAATCCTTCCTTCAGGCATTCCAAGCCTTTCTACAGCAAGGCTTGCTGCAACTGCAACCTGCAGTGCCTGAGGATCTGCATTACCTATATCTTCAGATGCAAGCACCATCATACGCCTTGCAATGAACTTGGGATCTTCTCCTGCACTTATCATCCTTGCAAGATAGTAAACCGCTGCATCAGGATCAGAACCTCTGACACTCTTGATAAAAGCAGAAATCGTATCATAGTGATTATCGCCATCCTTATCGTAACGAGCGACCTTTTTCTGGATACATTCTCTTGCAACGTCAAGTGTGATGTGAATCTTACCATCTTCACTTCTTTCAGTTGTCATAATGCCAAGCTCGACAGCATTAAGAGCATGTCTTGCATCGCCGTCAGCCATATCAGACAAAAACTCTACCGCATCATCATCTATCACTGCATCAAAAGAGCCCATGCCCTTTTCTTTATCATATACAGCACGATTTATTAAAACTGCCACATCCTCTTTGGACAAGGGCTTAAGTTCAAATATGACTGACCTTGACAGCAAAGCCCCATTAACTTCAAAGTATGGATTTTCTGTAGTAGCACCAATAAGGATCACAGTCCCGTCTTCTACAAATGGAAGGAGGTAATCCTGCTGCCCCTTATTAAAGCGGTGTATCTCATCTATAAAAAGAATAGTCTTCTTTTGATACATGCCAAGGTTATCTTTGGCTTTGCTTACAACATCTTCCATATCCTTCTTGCCGGCTATGGTAGCATTGATCTGCATAAACTCAGCCTTTGTTGTATTAGCAATAACTTTGGCAAGAGTCGTCTTACCGGTTCCGGGTGGTCCGTACAAGATGATGGACCTTATCTTGTCAGCCTTTATCGCACGATATAAAAGTTTGTCACGTCCTATTATGTGTTGCTGCCCTACAACCTCATCAAGGCTTGTTGGACGCATACGAGCTGCAAGAGGTGACTCAGTGGCTGCAGCCTTCTTACTTGCATATTCAAACAAATCCATGTGGTAACCCCATGCATATCTACAAATAAGAGACTAATACCTGAAAAAAGCTTTCAAATATTAGTCTTTTATATATTTATATAACCTTATGTTTCTTTATAGTACTTTATATTATTTTGCAGCGAAGCCTTTTTCCTTAATAACGCGGATAACAGATTCTACATAATTTCTGCAAGTCTCTTTATCTTCTGCTTCTACCATAACTCTGACAACAGGCTCTGTACCTGACTCACGAACAAGGATTCTTCCTGTGTTGCCAAGTTCATCTGCTACAGCATTAACCTTAGCTACAACGTCAGGATCATTCTGAGCTGCAGTCTTATCTGTTACACGGATATTCTCAAGTACCTGAGGATAGATTGTAAGAGGAGAGCAAAGCTCTGACATCTTCTTCTTTCTTGCAAGCATAACTTCCATCATCTTGATGGATGTCATGATACCATCACCTGTTGTAGCATACTTGCTGAAGATGATATGTCCGGACTGCTCACCGCCTATTACGCAGTTGTTCTCTGTCATGTACTCATATACATACTTATCACCAACTGCAGTCTTAGCGTAATCTATACCTGCTTCATCAAACGCCTTGTAAAGTCCGAAGTTAGACATAACAGTTGTAACAACTGTGTTGTTAACAAGTTCGCCCTTATCCTTCATGTATTTGCCGTAAACATAGAGAATGTGGTCTCCGTTTACAACATTACCTTTTTCGTCAACGCAAAGACATCTGTCTGCATCACCGTCATAAGCAAAACCAATATCAAGACCCTTTTCTACAACGAATTTCTGAAGTCCTTCAATGTGTGTAGAACCTGCATTGTTATTGATGTTAGTTCCGTTAGGCTCATCATTGATAACATAAGTTGTAGCACCAAGAGCATCAAATACGCTCTTAGCAATGTTCCAGGATGCGCCGTTAGCACAGTCAAGACCAACCTTCATTCCCTTGAAAGAATAAAGTCCAAGAGAAATAAGGTATCCTACGTAGCGATTTCTTCCTGATACATAGTCAACTGTACATCCGATGGAATCCTTTGTGGCAAAAGGAATTGAATCCCACTTTTTACCAAATGCAGTAAGATTACCATCGATGTAATCTTCTACAAGTCCGATAGTCTTCTCGTCCATCTTCTCGCCATTACCGTTTAAAAGCTTTATACCATTATCATAAAATGGATTGTGGCTGGCAGTGATCATAACACCGCAGTCAAACTCATCTACTCTAGTTACATAGGCAACTGAAGGAGTAGTTGTTACATGAAGAAGGTAAGCATCTGCACCAGATGCTACAAGGCCTCCCACAAGGCTATACTCAAACATATAGCTTGAACGTCTTGTATCCTTGCCGATAACAACTCTTGGAGCTGATGTATCTCCCTTCTGGCGCTTAAGCTCGCCATAATACCAGCCAAGGAAACGACCTACTGTATATGCATGATCTGCTGTAAGTCCTACATTAGCTTCTCCTCTGAAACCATCTGTACCAAAATATCTGCCCATTTTTATGAACATCCTTTCTCGATTTACAAAACAATTTTTTGAACCCGTAGGTTCACATAAGACTAAATCTCACCTAGCGATTATACCACACCCTAACATTTTTTGCCGCTTTTTGGTTTTTTAACCGCAAGTCTATTTTTTATGTCTAAAAATGCCGATAAATTATCTGATTCCTTAATAATTTTATTGGAGTGTATATGTCGAACAGAAGGTTGCTGATTTTTGACATAACAGGTAATTTCACCAGGCAGAAAATTCTGAAGATATTTATCAGTTTTCTTTGCTATATTTGTGCTACGATCATTTCCATCTGTATTGTTGACTCAGGAATCCCGGTGCGAATCGGCAATGTATCCTTTGAATTCACTTTCAAGGATATCCCACTTATCCTCATGACCGGTTTTCATGGTTATTTCTGGGGAATACTCCTTGTCTATACTATTTTTATTTATAAATCTTTATCAGATGCAAGATACCTTTACATGATGTTCATCTTTACAGCAACTGTCTTTGCCATAGGCTATATGTCATCTCACAGATGGTTTTTAAAAAGACGTTTTGCTCTTGTTGGTGCGCTTATTATTGCATTTAACCTGGGACCCTTATGGTGGTTTTTGGTATGCAGGATAAGGAATATAGAGATTGTCCGTCCAATGTCTGAGACTTATGCTCTTTATATGATAGGGGCACTGCCTGAAGCTCTTCTTTCTTTTGCCCTGCTTCATCAAATATTTAAATATCTTCCTGATAACCTGAAATCCAAGATTCCTTATGGCGTCTACTATGCAAATACAGATTATCAGACTATCCAGAAATCAGTACTTAGTACAAGGCTTACAACGCTTATAGCCATAGACTGTATCATTTTCAGTATAGGTGCCGCCTTTGCTTCCGCCTTTCTGATTCCGTCCATATCTTCCGATGTAATCGTCCCATCAGATAAATCGGGCGAAGTTTCGGGCATTCTGGATGTACTTGATTTCAGCGCAGACAATGGGCTTTATGAACTTAACGAAGAAAATGAAACCGTAGTATATACAGAAGGCGCAACTTTCAATCTGTCCAAAGTTCTCCTCACAAGCACTTACAACACCTTTGTATATAACAGAAACGGAATCGCCTATAACATAAGGCTTATCATGTTCATCATGAATATAGCCATTCCTGCAGGTATTTTCACCAACTTTTTTTCTCAAAAAAGAATTGCCGCGCCTATTGTACGACTAACTAAGGCTACATCTGACTTTGTTGATGATTCCTATGACAATGAGGTCATAAGCTCCGACTCGGATTCTGTCATCCACAGCTCTTTTGATCTTGATGTTGTAGACAAGGTCAAA
This sequence comes from Butyrivibrio fibrisolvens, assembly GCF_037113525.1. NCBI lineage: Bacteria > Bacillati > Bacillota > Clostridia > Lachnospirales > Lachnospiraceae > Butyrivibrio > Butyrivibrio fibrisolvens. Next base: position 3,818,175 of record NZ_CP146963.1, read on the forward strand.
GCTATCCATGACCTTAACATTGATACCGGAAATGAGGTTGAAGATCTCTACCACAGTATTGAAAAGACTACAGACTATCTGGTCAACTATGTCCAGTCCATGAGAAAAGAGCAAAAGCTTATGGAAGATCTGCGAGTTGCAACGCAGGCTAATGCTGCCAAAAACTCCTTCCTTTCAAACATGTCTCATGAGCTTCGCACTCCTATCAATGTCATCCTTGGCATGGATGAAATGATCCTGCGTGAATACGATAAAGATGAAAATCTGACCCTGTATGCACTTAGTATACAGTCATCAGGCAGAACTCTTCTTTCTCTGGTAAATGATATCCTTGATTTTTCAAAGATCGAAGCAGGTAAGATGGAGATCATCCCTATTGAATATGATATAGGCTCACTTATCGTTGATCTTTACAATATGATATCCATCAGGGCTCAGGAAAAGCATCTTGATCTGATCATCCATGTTAATCCCAACATACCTCACCTTCTCTACGGTGATGATATCAGGATCAAGCAGTGCATCCTTAACATTCTTACTAATGCGGTCAAGTACACCAACAAAGGTAGTGTCACTTTCTCTTTAGATTATGAAGAAGCCGGCGGCGACAACATTTATCTAAAGGTAAAAATTGAAGATACCGGAATAGGCATGAAGGAAGATGATCTTGACCGTCTTTATACTCCGTTTGAACGCATAGACGAAGTAAGGAATCGTACAGTAGAAGGTACAGGTCTTGGAATAAGCATCGTTCAAAACCTCCTTCAAATGATGGATTCTCATATGGATGTAAAGAGCGAATATGGAAAAGGAAGCGAATTCTCTTTTGCCATAAAGCAGAGAGTCATTTCGGAAGAGCCTGTGGGTGATATATCCCAGTCCTTCAGAAAGAGCATGTCGTCCCACAAGAAATACCGCACTTCATTCCACGCTCCTGATGCAAAGATCCTGGTTGTTGATGATACAGCCATGAACCTTACAGTTGTTGTAGGTCTTCTAAAAGATACACAGCTGACAGTTGATACTGCTGTTTCCGGTGCCCAGTGTCTTGAAATGGTAACTCAGACGGCATATGACATCATTTTCATCGATCACAGAATGCCTGAAATGGACGGAATAGAAACCCTTCACAGACTTAAGAACATGGGTCCCAAGAATCTGTCCTTTAATGCTCCATGCATAGCCCTTACAGCAAATGCCATAGCAGGAGCCAGAGAGGAATATCTTGAAGCAGGATTCTCAGATTATCTTTCCAAGCCTGTAGACAGCGTCAAGCTAGAAAAGATGCTCATTGATTATCTGCCAAAAGAATCTGTACATATGTTTGGCACTCCTGAATACGCAGCAGATATCAGCGACATTCGTAAGAACCCTGTCAAGACAACTGAGATCAATGAAGGAGACCACATCGTAATCTGCGGCAAAAAATATCTTCAGAAGGATCTAAAGAGCCTTGGAGATTCTGCAGGTATAAATATTGATGTTGCACTGCAGAACTGCGGAAGTCCTGAGATACTCCAAAAAGTCTTAAAGGATTTCTATTCGTCGATAGCTGAAAAAGGTAAGCTCATAGAAGAATATGCCAAAAACGGTGACTACGAAAACTATACTATTCAGGTACACTCACTTAAGAGTTCTTCAAGACTTATAGGCGCTCTCAAACTATCAAAAGATGCAGAATATCTTGAAAAATGCGGAGATGACAAAAACGTCGAAGAGATAGAGGCTAAAACACCTCTCCTTCTGGCTCTGTTCCATGGCTACAGGGAAAAGCTCGCACCTATGATGTTTGAAGAAAATGCCCCAGATGATGCTCTTCCTGAAATATCAGAAAGTGAGCTTGAAGAATACAAATCAGGTATAAGAGAGCTAGTTGAAGCTTTTGATTTTGACAGTGCTGATGCAGCTATCGCTGAACTGTATGAAAACTACAGTATTCCTGAATCTTCTAAGGAGCTACTGGACAAAGTTCGTTCAATGCTTGCTTCAGTTAACAGAGACGGAATTCTTAATATTTTGCAAAAATAGCAAAATAACAAATATATACTATCTAAATATGGTATTATTAATTATATCTTCAATAGTATTTTTATATTGAGACTAATGTGCCCTATCTGAAAGGATACTCTTCCATGGAAAAGAAGGCGATTCTTATTGGTGATTCCAAAAAGTTCATGGTTAAAGCAGTTGTTAAAGGGCTTGAAGCAGAAGGTTATGAAGTAATTGGCATCAATCCTGAGACAAGTTTGATCAAGGCAACATCAGGCCGCTCTCCACTATACGTCATGTATCTTGAAGAGCCTGTTCCTGCTGACATTATGGAAGCCTTGCGCGAACTTATAGATACAGAGCATATTAAGCTATTCCTTATCGGCAATATCAATGAATTCAATGCTGCATTTGAAATAATCCCGGAAGCCAAGATAACCCGAAAGTTCGAACGTCCTCTAAACGTCAAGATGCTTGCAAGTGCCATGAACGAACTTGTAGAACACTCTCTTCTTGATCCTGATTCTGATAAGAAAAAGATCCTTGTGGTAGATGATGACGGTGTAATGCTCAGAACCATAAAAGAATGGCTTTCTATCAAATACGAAGTTTACATTGCCAATTCCGGAATGAATGCCATTACCTTCCTTGCAACCAATCAGGTAGATCTTATACTTCTTGATTACATGATGCCTGTTGTATCAGGCCCTCAGGTTTTTGCAATGCTTCGTAATGACCCTATGACCAAAAACATTCCTGTTATGTTCCTTACAGCCAAGAGCGATAAAACATCAGTACTAAAAGTGGCCGCACTTAAACCCGAGAAATATCTTCTCAAGTCCATGCCGCCACCAGAACTTGTACATAATATTGATGAATTTTTTGAAGGAAGGAGATAACTCCTTCCTTCTTTTGGGGAATGTACGTAATACCTTTAATACAAACTATTCAGATCATTAAATAAACTGATTTCTTGAACTGTTGTAATCAAAACCTGCGCTTTTTAATCTTTCAACAAGCTCTTTAAGTTCACTTTCACTTATGTCAAGATCATCTGCAAGAACTTCCAAAGATGAATACTTGTCTCTAAGTTTCATGTTCATAAAGGACATGAGCATAACGGGATCTTTAGGGATATTTTCAAGTGACATACTATCTTATACCTTTCCTGCTTCTGCGGTCAGATGACCGTCTTCAGCATCAAATGTGATAACGTCCTTAGGTCTTACCTTATCTTCAAGTATAAGCTTTGCTGACATAGTTTCAACATACTTTTGAATATATCTCTTAAGAGGTCTTGCACCATAGCTTGGATCATAGGCTTCATCTGCTATAAGCTTTTTGGCAGCATCTGATAGTCTAATGCTTATCTCTCTTTCTTCAAGTCTCTTATTAAGATCATCTACGATAAGATCGACTATACCGTTTATATTGTCCTTAGTAAGTGGTCTGAACATGATGATCTCATCAAGTCTGTTAAGAAACTCAGGTCTAAAGTGCATTCGAAGCTCGTTCATAACTTCACTTTGCGCATTCTCTTCTATCGTACCATCATCTCTGATACCCTCTAAAAGGCTCTGTGCGCCAAGGTTTGATGTCATGATAAGAATAGTATTCTTAAAGTCTACAGTTCGTCCCTGGGAATCTGTAACGCGGCCATCGTCGAGTATCTGAAGCATTACATTAAATACGTCAGGATGAGCCTTTTCTATCTCATCAAACAAAACTACAGAGAAAGGCTTTCTGCGAACTGCCTCGGTAAGCTGACCGCCTTCTTCATATCCAACATATCCGGGAGGTGCTCCAATAAGTCTTGATACTGAGTATTTCTCCATATACTCACTCATATCAATTCTTACGATGTTGTTCTCATCATCAAAAAGTGATGCCGCAAGTGACTTGGCAAGCTCTGTCTTACCTACACCAGTAGGTCCAAGGAAAAGAAACGAACCAATAGGCTTGGTTGGATCCTTGATGCCAGCTTTCGATCTCATTATAGCTTCCGAAACCTTGGTAACAGCTTCGTCCTGTCCTATTACTCTCTTATGCAGTTCATCAGCAAGATGAAGAGTCTTACTTCTCTCACTTTCAGAAAGCTTTGAAACAGGAATTCCTGTCCACTTTGATACAATGCGGGCTATCTCATCTTCGGAAACGCCGCTGCTTACAAGTGAATCATCCTTCTCCTGTTCTTTCTGTTCTGCCGCTTCAAGTTCACTCTCAAGTGCCGGAAGCTGTCCATACTGAAGCTCTGCAGCTTTAGCAAAATCTCCGTTTCTCTTTGCAATCTCCATTTCAGATTTTACATTATTGATCTTTTCACGAAGATTAGAAAGGTGATCAGCAAGATTTCTGTCGTTTTCCCATTTTGACTTCAAGATTGACAACTTGTCATTAAGCTCTGCCAGCTCCTTTTTGATATTCTCAAGACGCTCTTTGGAAAGTGAATCATTCTCTTTTTCAAGAGCGGTCTTCTCTATCTGAAGCTGAGTCTCCTTACGTGTCATCTCATCCATCTCAGCAGGCATGGTATCCTTCTCTGTCTTAACAAGCGCGCAGGCTTCATCTACAAGATCGATAGCCTTATCAGGAAGAAATCTGTCTGATATATACCGATTAGATAGTATTGCCGCACTGACAAGAGCATTATCCATGATCTTAACACCGTGGAAATCCTCGTAACGCTCCTTAATACCTCTTAGTATACTAATTGTATCCTCCACTGTCGGCTCATTAACCATTACCGGCTGGAAACGTCTTTCAAGAGCAGCATCCTTCTCTATATACTGACGATATTCATTAAGCGTTGTCGCACCTATGCAGTGAAGTTCTCCTCTTGCAAGCATGGGCTTAAGCATATTGCCAGCATCAAGGGCGCCGTCAGTCTTACCTGCGCCAACGATCGTATGAAGCTCATCGATAAAGAGAATGATCTCTCCGTCAGACTTGGCAACATCTTCAAGGACAGCCTTAAGCCTTTCTTCAAATTCGCCTCTGTACTTAGCTCCCGCAACAAGTGCTCCCATATCAAGGGAAAAGATCTTCTTGTTAAGAAGCGAATTAGGTACATCACCATTTGCTATACGTCTGGCAAGAGCTTCTACAACAGCAGTCTTACCAACGCCAGGCTCACCAATAAGCACCGGATTATTCTTGGTCTTACGTGACAGGATCTGGATAACAGTTCTTATCTCAGAATCTCTTCCGATTACAGGATCAAGTTTCTGGTTTCTTGCCTTTTCAACAAGCTCTTCTCCATACTTTGCAAGAGTATCGTAAGTGGCTTCAGGATTATCTGAATCAACTGTTCTGTTACCTCTTACTTCTGATAATGCTTTGAGAAAAGATTCCCTTGTTATACCAAATTCCTTGAACAGCTCTTTGATTTCCTTATTGGGAGATTTGAGCATAGCTAAAAACAGATGCTCAACAGAAACATAGGAATCTCCCATAGACTTGGCAGCATTTTCACTGTTTATAAGAACCTTATTAAGGTATTCTCCAATATAAGGCTTTCCGCCCTGAACCTTAGGGCGCTTCTGCAAAGCTCTCTCAACTCTTCCTATAAAGGTCTGAAGGTCGATTCCCATCTTCTCTATAAGATTAGCTATAAGGCTGTCTTCAATAGTCAGAAGAGAATACAAAAGGTGCTCCTGCTCTATCTCAAGATTGCCATATTCACTTGCAACATTATCGCAGTTATTTACTGCTTCAAGAGACTTTTGCGTAAATTTCTGGATATTCATAACTTCTCCCTTCGAGCATTTAATAAAAACATGCTCCGGTGTACATATTTACAAAACTTTTTACACAAATACCATAATAACTCTTAAGTGTTATTTGTTCTATATCAACTATAACACCATCAAAACTATAGTCAATAAAATAAATATAAAAAAATCGGAAACACTTTCATGCTTCCGATCTTTGATCAAAATATATAAAGTTCAATAAAACAACTAAATCAAGCTTATTTCGATTTATATAACAAACCTATAGCAAATAAATTAACGCCCAAGTCATTCCTCGATCATCTCGTATCTGTCAAATATCTTATCATGTCCGCACAGATGCTTGGTTCCGTCATCATCTACTATTACATAGTCATTCTCGCAAACGAATGTGCGGCCTCTTCTGTGATTGATATAAGGGCATACGATAAGACCATTATCCCTTGTTACTTTTACCAGATTGTCCGTCACAAACCAGCCCTTGGTAACCACCTCTGAATAGGGCTCAAAACCATCTTCATAGCCTTTTCCAAGTTCATATTTATAGACCGTTGATTTAATAGGGGTTCTGATACATCTCATAAATGTTTCCTTTCTCCCTGGACAAAATAAGGAAAATCCGATAACAAATCACAAAAACAATAAAATTCATAAAAATAGTCTGTTTCTATAATTATATTATCGGATTAATTATTTAAATCTACAGTCTTTCATTTATGATGTCGTATATCTCTTCTCTTCCCTTTTTGGTAACAGCTGAATATGGGATCAGAAGCTCATCTGCAGGCATGTTAAGTGTCTGACGTATGAGCTTTATTGCCTTGGGAAGCTGTGATTTATTGAGCTTATCCGCCTTGGTAGCAATAATGATAGGCTCAAATCCCTGATGAACGATCCATTCATACATCTGGATATCATTGGCTGAAGGCTCATGTCTTATATCTATCAAAAGAAATACATTCTTAAGAACGCGGGATGTATGAAGATAGTTCTCTATCATCTTGCCCCACTTTTCAACTTCGCCCTTGGCTCTCTTTGCGTAACCATAGCCCGGAAGATCGACCAGATAAAATTCACTGTTTACATGATAAAAGTTGATAGTCTGTGTCTTTCCAGGCTCTGAACTTGTACGTGCAAGATTCTTGCGGTTCATAAGTCCGTTTATAAGAGATGACTTACCAACATTACTCTTACCAGCAAAAGCAAACTCAGGCTGAGTATTATTTGGAAGCTTACTTGTAATACCACAGACTATTTCAAGTTCAGCATTTTTTATCTTAAATTCCATGTTTAACCGTCCTTACTATAAATGTGTGGTTATCCTCAAAACAGGCAGGAGCTTATTACTCCTGCCTGTATCATCAGTCATTTTATTTTGCAGTCTTAAGTCTCTTCTGGTCTTTATAAACAAGAAGCGGCTGGCTTTCGCCTTCAACTGCAGCCTTAGTGACAATGCACTCTTCTACATTTTCATCTGATGGAATCTTGTACATTACATCCATCATAGCCTTTTCCATAATGGAACGAAGACCACGGGCACCGGTAGCTCTTTCATGAGCCATAGATGCGATCTTCATGATGGCATCATCTTCAAATGTAAGCTGTACATCATCAAGTCCGAAAAGCTTCTGATACTGCTTAACCAGAGCGTTTCTAGGCTCCTTGAGGATACGTACCAGAGACTCTTCTGTAAGTCCTTCAAGAGTTACTGTGATCGGAACACGACCTACGAACTCAGGAATAAGACCGAACTTTACAAGATCCTGAGGTGTTACATGCTCAAGCACCTGACCGATCTCACGTTCTGACTTATCAAGGATCTCAGCATTGAATCCGATTGACTTATGATCGATTCTGGCTTCAATGATCTTCTCAAGTCCATCAAAAGCACCACCACAAATAAAGAGGATGTTGCTTGTATCGATCTGAATTACTTCCTGATGAGGATGCTTACGTCCGCCCTGAGGAGGAACGCTTGCAACTGTACCTTCTATGATCTTAAGAAGTGCCTGCTGAACGCCTTCACCTGATACATCTCTGGTGATAGATACATTCTCGCCCTTCTTACTGATCTTGTCTATCTCATCAATGTAGATAATACCGTACTGAGCACGCTCAATATCATAATCAGCTGCCTGGATCAGTTTGAGAAGAATATTCTCAACATCTTCTCCGACATAACCAGCCTCAGTAAGAGTTGTAGCATCAGCAATTGCAAAAGGTACATTTATGATCTTTGCAAGTGTCTGTGCAAGATATGTCTTACCAGAACCGGTAGGTCCGATCATGCAGATATTACTCTTTTGAAGTTCTACATCATCAACAGAATTTCTGGGGCTTGTGACCCTCTTATAGTGGTTGTATACGGATACAGCAAGAACCTTCTTGGCATCTTCCTGACCGATAACATACTCATCAAGGAATTCTTTGATCTCAACAGGCTTTAAGAGATTGATATTATGATCAATAGCCTCTTCAGGTTCCTCTTCAAATTCCTCTTCAATTATATCTGAGCATATCTCAACGCACTCATCACAAATATATACACCTGCAGGTCCAGCTATAAGCTTCTTGACCTGGTCCTGTGTCTTATTGCAAAAAGAGCATCTGATTTCTCCGGAAATTTTACCTGCCATTCTTACTCCTTATAAGTTAGAATTATTTTTTATCTTTCTTGTCCTTATCTTCACCAGACTGTGATCTTGCTGTAACAACAGAATCGATAAGACCAAACTTAAGTGCTTCTTCAGCAGTCATCCAGTTATCACGCTCAGTTGCAGCTGCAACTTCTTCGAATGGTCTGCCTGTATTCTCTGCCATGATCCTGTTCATCTTCTCACGAGTCTTTAAGATGTGCTTAGCAGCGATCTCAATCTCTGTAGCCTGACCCTGAGTTCCGCCAAGTGGCTGGTGGATCATGATCTCTGCGTTAGGAAGTGCAAGACGCTTGCCCTTAGCACCGCCTGCAAGAAGGAATGCACCCATACTTGCTGCCATACCTATGCAGATAGTAGATACATCACACTTGATGTACTGCATTGTGTCATAAATAGCCATACCGGATGTGATCTCACCACCGGGGCTATTGATATAAAGATGAATATCCTTAGAAGGATCTTCTGCTTCAAGGAATAAGAGCTGTGCTACAATTACGCTTGCAGATGTAGCATTTACTTCTTCACCAAGGAAGATAATACGATCTTCAAGCAAACGTGAATATATATCATATGAACGTTCTCCACGGCTTGTCTGTTCAATGACATAAGGAATTAAACTCATTTTTAATTGTCCTCCAATCTTTTAATGTCGGATAGTTATAAATCATTGTAATAAACAGCATTACAATATAAGTTTACGCTTTCCCAGGGGGTAAATCAATGAAATAACTATAAAATCGTAATAATCGAAACCTATAACTGACGATAAAAAACATAGACAGTTACTGCTTTTTCGATTTACGCAAGTAGCATAAAGCCAATAAATATATCGACAGTTTGTAACTACAACTTTACCTTAATATCGATCGTTTTTCTTGCTTTTCGTGCAGATGGGATCTCATCAAAAGATAAAACCACAGATACAAAATCACCTCCATAAGCAGATTTATTTAATACAGAAGTCTACTTATGGAGGATAATCTTATGTTTAAATATATTTTACGTTATAAAACTCAAAAGAAATCAAAGAATTATTCTTCTGTCTTCTTTGTTGTCTTTCTTGTTCTCTTTGGCTTCTCTTCTGTAGCAGCTTCAGCATCATCAGCCTTCTTTGTTGTTTTTCTTGTTCTCTTTGGCTTTTCTTCTGTAGCAGCTTCAGCATCATCAGCATCATCAGCCTTCTCAGCAGCTTTCTTTGTTGTCTTTCTTGCAGCAGACTCTTTAGCGTTCTCAACGATGAACTCTGCAGCCTTAGAAACAGCAAGGTCCTCACGAAGAGTCTTAAGCTGGCTCTCACCAAGGATTTCCTTAACCTTCTCAACTTCCATCTGATACTGATCAGCCATCTTCTGAAGCTCAGCATTAACTTCGTCATCAGAAACTTCGATGTTCTCAGCCTTAGCAACTTCCTCAAGAACAAGACGGCTCTTGATTCTCTCTTCAGCCTGAGGTCTTACCTGCTCAAGCATCTTCTCAGCTGTTGTACCTGTGTACTGGAGATACTGCTCCATTGTGAGACCCTGATACTGCATTCTCTGAGCAAAATCGTTAACGATCTGTCTCTGCTGAGTCTCAACCATAGCTTCAGGAAGCTCGATCTCTGAATCATCGATAAGAGCCTTTACAGCCTCGTCTTCCTTCTTAGCCTTAGCTTCAGCATTCTTTCTATCTTCAAGTTTCTTCTTAACACTTTCCTTGTACTCAGCAAGTGTCTCGAACTCAGAAACGTTTGATGCGAACTCATCGTTTAATTCAGGAAGCTGTTTCTCTTTGATGCCCTTTACTGTGCATTTGAATACAGCAGCCTTACCTGCAAGTGACTTCTCCTGATACTCTTCAGGGAAAGTAACGTTAACTTCAACTTCCTTGCCGATCTCAGCGCCAACGAGCTGATCTTCGAAACCAGGAATGAATGAACCTGAACCTATTGTAAGAGGATAATCTGTTCCCTTACCACCTTCGAAAGCCTTGTCATCAACAAATCCTTCGAAATCAAGTGTAATCTGGTCGTCCATCTTTACAGCGCGATCTGTAACATCAACAACTCTTGCGTTCTTGTTAAGCTCAGCCTTGATCTCTGCATCGATATCAGCGTCTGTAACTTCTGTATCCTGCTTAGAAACCTTGATTCCCTTGTACTTTCCAAGGCCAACCGGTGGCTTAAGAGCAACTTCTGCTGTGAAGATGAAAGGCTTACCAGACTCGATCTGAACTACCTCGATCTTAGGGTTAGATACGATTGACTCGCCGCACTCATCAGCAGCCTTAGGATACTCATTGTTGATAAGCTCGTTAGCAGCATCTTCATAGAAAACACCTACGCCGTACATACGCTCGATCATCTTACGAGGAGCTTTACCCTTACGGAATCCAGGAAGCTGGATCTTGTTTTTATCCTTATTATAAGCATTCTGAATAGCCTTCTCGAGTTCTTCTGCAGGAACTTCGATAGTAAGCTTCGCCATGCTCTTCTCTAATTTTTCTACCTGTACGCTCATTTTATGAAAAAATCCTCCTTAAAAATATGTGCATAATAAACATAAACACAGCCATTTACGAATTATATCATATGTGTCAAGTTTTTTCCACAACAAATTTATCAAGTGTTGTAAGCTGAGCATTGCTGTATTCTTTCTGCCCTGTGACCTCTTTTTCAAACCAGGATGCAGGATGATAATTGTCCGAAGCTTCAAGAGACGGAAATTCAACTTCTGCTATGATAAGACCCTCAAAAAATCCTTCAAATACGTCAAGCTCTATCTTTATCTTTCCATCTTCAAGAGCCCTGGCATCATCAGCATGCATTTCAAGATACTCTTTAGTAAAGGCATCTTCATTAATAGGAACAAGATATCTTTTTTTGGTGATGATATTACCATCCGCCTTCTTAAGCATATGCTTATAAGAAGCTTCATCAAGCTCCATATTGTATTCTTCTTTGGCAACTACTCCGGCTGCCCCCTTATAGGTCATATAATAATGATCATCTTCCTGCCTTACCCTTATAGCAGGATGTACATTAAGATATCCCTGTTCAATAAGATGATACTCATATTTTCCAAGATCATCCGGTAAGTTTTTTACTGTATACTTTTTTTCAATTTCCATACCCATAATAAGTTCACCTTCTAAATATTAAAGACTCCTACTCTCAAAAACCGCTCTCAAGATCTTTTCAGTCAAGTAGAAAACAAACAAAAAATTCACAGACAGGATAAATTATATTGCTTTTTATCATGCCTGTGAACCTTATATTAACTCATACCTTCTATTTTTTTAATATATGCAAATTCAGCATATATCTTTTACCCTTAAACGATCTGTTATCAGATGAGGTAGGTGTCAAAAGTTCCTTTTGACACCTTATGACTAACGGATTGTTCCGTTTCTTCGAAACTCTCACAATCCTAAAACATTCGCAAATCCGCACTACGTGCTACTTTGCTCATGTTTTGAGGGTCATAAATTCATATTCGATTTCGAGCAAGCTCGAATCGAAATGACTTTTGACCCTTACGTCATCAGATTCTTCCATAAAGCTTTGTCATATCATACATGCGCTTTGCAAGTTCCCCTGTGCATGCCTTTTCATCCATTCTCCACTCCCAGTTACCGCCAAGTGTTGAAGGGATATTGATCCTTGCACTGTCATCAAGGTTCAGATAATCCTGCATAGGAATGATACATGTATCAGCAACTGATGCCATTGCACTTCTTATGAATATCCATGCAATGTCTTTTCTTGTATGAATATCAAGATACTTCTTGGCAAAAGCTCTGTCCTTGGAATTGCATGTTTCAAACCAGCCTCTTGTTGTCTCATTATCATGAGTTCCTGTATAAACGATACAGTTATGAGGATAGTTGTGAGGAAGGTAATCACTTTCCTCTCTAGAATCAAATGCAAACTGAAGTACCTTCATTCCAGGGAAGCCTGTTCTCTGAACAAGCTTAAGTACTGATGGTGTAAGGAATCCAAGATCCTCTGCGATAACTCTTAAACTGTCACCGAATTTGTCTTTCATAGTCTTGAAAAGATCGTATCCGGGTCCCTTCTCCCAATGTCCGAACTCAGCTGTAGGATCTCCGTAAGGAATTGAATAGTATTCATCAAAGCCTCTGAAGTGGTCGATTCTAACTACATCATACAGCTCAAAGCAGTGACTGATTCTCTTCATCCACCACTCATAGCCTGTCTTCTTGTGGTAAGGCCAGTTGTAAAGAGGATTACCCCAAAGCTGTCCTGTTGCGCTGAAAGAATCCGGAGGACATCCTGCAACTCCAAGCGGAACATTGTCCTTATCAAACTGGAAGAGTTCCGGATTAGCCCAAGTATCTGCACTGTCATATGCAACGTAGATCGGGATATCTCCTATTATCTCAACATCGCATTCATGAGCATATTCCTTAACATCTGCCCACTGAATAGCAAACTCAAACTGAAGGAAACGATAGAAATTTATCTCATCGTCATATTTATCCATGCACTTTTCTAAAGTAGCCTTATCTCTTAAGCGCTCATTATCAGGCCACTTGCTAAAGCTCTGACCATCATGAACATTTTTGAGTGCCATGAAAAGAGCATAATCATCAAGCCACCATGCATTCTTTTTAATGAATGCTGCGAACTGCTTTACATATGAAGGATCTGCGTTCTTTGAACTCTTTGCTGAAAGGCCGCTGTTTCTATATGCCTTCTCAAGAACCTTAAAGCGTCCTTTATATAACTTCTCATAATCAACTTTAGAAGCATCTTTACCAAAATCAAACCCTTTGATGTCTTCTTTGGTCAGGAATCCTTTTTCTATAAGAGTATCTATATCAATAAAATATGGATTTCCTGCAAATGTAGAAAAAGACTGGTATGGTGAATCTCCATAGCTTGTAGGACCAAGCGGAAGAATCTGCCAGTAGCTCTGACCGGCTTTGCTCAGAAAATCAATAAACTTTTTAGCTTCTTTTCCAAAGGTACCAATACCGTATGGTGAAGGAATACTTGAAACCGGAAGCAGCACTCCGCTTCTTCTTACTTTAACAGTCTCTTTAGACATTTTATGCCCCCTTGATCAATAATTTACATTCTTCTTGGAAAACGTTTTCTAAAATAATATATCACCATACAAAAGCAATTGCAATTATCTTTTTATCCCCATATCAGTTTTCGGGGATATCAATGCCATAAATATCAGTAATAGACTGCGTTTTCCATATAAGATCACGCCACTGCTCAACCTGTTCCGGAGTAAGGAAGCCTTCACAGGTTCTCATAAATCCTGTCTTATAGGATGCATATAAAAGTCCGTTCTTTATAGCATTAACACTGTCTTTAGTTTCAAGGTAGTAGTGAATAAAAGCAGAAATGAGTGCATTACCTGCACCAAGTGAATTGACAACTTCGTTTGTCTTGACTGAATTATAATGAAGCTTAATGTGACAATCCCTGTCATAAAGAATAAGGCCGGTCTTGCCCTGACCAAGAATGATTATCTCAGGATCAAAACGTCTTGCAAAATCATCGATAAATTCATATGGATCGCCTTCTACGTTATCATCACTTAAATAGATAATGTCAGAGTTTTGCAAAAAGTCCAGATTATACTTCTCTTTTTCCTTAGAATAAGCGCGCATATTAAGCGCAATCTTCTTGCCGGCAGAAAGAGCATAATGAACAAATGGTCTACAGAAATTCGCATTAGAAACAAGAAGACAATCAGCTTCTGCCATGATCGGTCTGACCATGGACATGTCATACTTAGCTTCTCTGACATCTTTCAGATCCTGGAAAATAAGCTGATGCTGATCATCATCAAAGAATATGATCTCGGAAGGAGTGGCTTTTATAACAGGGAGTATATAATCAGTATTAATATGGACTTTGAAATCAGGCGGATTAAATACTTCTACATTCTGATCCTGCCCGACAACAGACATAAAATAAACTGTATCGCCAAGTGTAGTAAGAGCAAAGGCTTCATTCATAGAATCTCCGCCACCTCCAACATGAACCGGCGCATCATGCAGCTGTTTTTCAACATCAAATGGAATTTTGTCCACCTTAATGACTGTTTCAAACTGAGTTATACCTGCTATGACAATTTTACTCATGGCCGCTCCTTTCACCACAGATGGTTTTCGGATAATAGTCTCACTATTAACTTTTCGGCATTAAATGTATGTAAGTTTAGCCATCATCTCAAAATAATGAGATACCTGCTGAACATATATTCCGGCATCCATCATTTCTTTGAACATTAGTCTTCTCTGGACATTGTTCCTTGTAAAATGAAGCATATCCTCTATGGCTTTAATATCTACATCCGGATTAATATGTACAAGATCTGCATTCCCTGTCGCAGCAGCATATACATCACGACATTTCTTTCTGCCTTCTTCCGGATCAAACGTATCAGGATCTGTTTCTGTCTCTGCAGATTCCAAAAAGGCTATCATATATGGATACTGTTCCATGATAGATTCCTCGGAAGCAAGGATCTGGCGCCAGATCGTAAAATAATCAGTCTCCGTTGCAGATACATTACTCCTTATTTCGAGCTGCAGAAAACGAATACTATAATCATGAAGAAAGCGGTATAATTCCTGCTTAGTACCAAAATAGTGGAAAAGAAGTCCTTTGCTTATTCCTGCTTCCTTTACTATTACATCTGTACTCCCATTCTTATAACCATTCAAAGCAAATATCTTAAGTGCCCCATTTAGTATTCTGTCCTGTTTCTCTTTTTTCAGGTCAAAAAACTTATCGTCCATGCCTTCTCTCTCCCAAAAATATTAATTATATAACCATTATGCCACAAATCTGTTAATTTGGTAGGATATTTCCTCTTTTCGATTCGCTCAAAATGTATTAAAATAAAATCACGTGTAGAAATTAGTTAATGTGCCGGATGGCACAGGAAGGTGGCTTACAATGTCTAAATCACACGGTTTCGGTAAGTTTGTTATGTTTTGTGCTGCGACAGCTGCAGCCGCTGCAGGTATTTACTATTACCTCAACAAGAAGAACAGTGAATTCGATGATGATCTCGAAGATGATGATTTTGATGATTTCGATGATTTTGATGATGCCGATATTGATGACAGCTCATCAGATGAACGCGGATATGTCAACCTTGATCGTGCTTCCAGTGAAGCCGCTAAAGAAGAAAAGGATGACGATTCAGAAACAGAAGAATTCTTCGATGATGAGAAATAATACTCCTACCTGCATGGAACCAGTTTTCTAAGTATAGAAATCTGGTTCACAACTTAAACACAGAGACCAAAAAGGCATCCGCGAAAGCGGATGCCTTTTATATTATTTGTATTTAATTAAAACTTATACTATTGAATACTTTTTATTTATCCCTTCTGCTTTTCTTCGATCATATCCTTAAGGTCACGTGCCTTTTCTTTAGTATGATTACTTGCGGATCTGGACACAAGAATCTCTCCGATAAGTTTAAGAGACTGTGAATATTCTTCATTTTCCATATAAAGAGCTGCAAGAAGATAATCAAGTGTAATGGTATTCATACCTGCAATAGGGAATGACTCACTTTGCTTTGCAGTTACAAAGCCGTCAAGAGCATTCTTTAAAAGCTCTTTTTCTTCTCCCTGCATTTCCTTTTGACGCTCTTCACTATAATGAGGAAGAGCCATCGTTACAGGATCTCTAAGCATCTGTCTTATAAGCCATGCATACCTAAGGCACAGATATGCCTTCTCTGATGCTTTGGCGTCCTTAACGATAGCATTGGCAAGAGCAAGCTGATAACGCTCAAGAGCATCATCATAAGTATAAATTTCATATTTGTTCTTAATAGGCTTATAGTTCATGCAGATCTTTTCACGGACAGCATCCTTCTGCCTCTTGGTTATAGATTCAAAGTATCTGGCAAGGGCTGCATATCCGCAGGATGGGCATGCAACTATATCATATTTGATCTCATCCATAAGATCATAGATAGGATGAAGATCTATTTCCTGCTCCTTAACATGAACCTTACCGGTTCTGACTGTAAGCGAAGTAAAGCTTGTCTCGCAAACAGGACAATCGTATTTCTTTTCAAAAACAAGTGTTTTTTCCTCAGGAAGCTCCTGACCAACAGATACTGTCTTGGGCTTTTCTTTTGGTTCTTCCTCGACCTTGGTTTCTTCTTTGTCGAAGATCTTCTCACTCTTAAGGTTACCTAGACCAAATTTCTCAAGTCCTGAAAGTAATGACATAGTCGTACACTCCTTTAACTGAGTTTGAATGAACTCTGGAACGAAACGATATAGATAATACCGATTCGCGTTTACCCGCTCCTCTTCTACTAGTATATTTCGCCATATATGTCAATTAACTTTATACCTGTGCATACTTTTATTAATGATAACATGTTTGAAATGATATGAAAATAGTTATCGGTATTGTAAATATATACCAAAACTAGAATTTTCCCTCAAAATAAAGATATCTAAAGAAAACCTGGAAAAAAGTTACAAAAAAGATGCCACAGCATTAGTTGCCATGGCATCTTAAAATAATTCTACCTATTTTCTTAATGATCAATTATCATCTACTGAATAGTTAGGAGCTTCCTTGGTGATATGAATATCATGTGGATGGCTCTCACGAAGTGCTGCAGATGTGATCTTAACAAACTGAGCATTCTCCTGAAGCTCTTTTATCGTATTGCATCCGCAATAGCCCATACCTGAACGAAGACCACCGATAAGCTGGAATACTGTATCTTCAAGCATTCCCTTGTAAGCAACACGTCCTTCAACACCTTCAGGAACAAGCTTCTTGGCGCCTTCCTGGAAGTAACGGTCTTTAGAGCCGTTCTCCATAGCTGCGATAGAACCCATTCCTCTGTAAACCTTATATTTACGACCCTGGAAAAGTTCTGTTGCGCCTGGAGCTTCATCACATCCTGCAAACATTGAACCCATCATTACTACGCTACCACCTGCTGCGATAGCTTTTGTGATATCACCTGAGAACTTGATACCACCATCAGCGATGATCGGAACTCCATACTCTTTTGCTACTGAATAGCATTCCATAACTGCAGTAACCTGAGGAACACCGATACCTGCTACAACTCGTGTTGTACAGATAGATCCGGGTCCGATACCAACCTTAACTGCATCAGCTCCTGCTTCAATAAGATCTCTTGTAGCTTTAGCTGTTGCAACGTTACCTGCGATAACATCAAGATCAGGGAATCTCTCCTTGATCATGCGAAGACAGTTAAGAACGTTTTCTGAATGACCATGGGCTGAGTCAAGAACTACAACGTCAACTTTAGCGTCAACAAGAGCCTGAACTCTGTCAAGAACGTTAGCTGTGATACCAACGCCGGCGCCGCATACAAGTCTTCCCTGACTGTCTTTTGCAGCAAGAGGATACTTAACTGCTTTCTCAATATCTTTGATAGTGATAAGACCTACAAGGTTGAAGTTCTCATCAACAAGAGGAAGCTTCTCTTTCTTGGACTGTCCAAGAATCTTCTTAGCTTCTTCAAGAGTTGTTCCAGCCGGAGCTGTAACAAGATTTTCAGAAGTCATAACTTCCTTGATCTTACGGCTGTAATCTGTTTCGAACTTAAGGTCACGGTTTGTGATGATACCAACAAGCTTCTTGCCTTCTGTGATCGGAACACCTGAGATCTTGAACTTAGCCATAAGTGAATCTGCATCTGCAAGTGTATGTTCCGGAGAAAGTGAGAACGGATCAGTAATTACACCGTTTTCAGATCTTTTAACCTTATCAACTTCTTCAGCCTGCTGTTCGATTGACATGTTCTTGTGGATGATACCGATACCACCCTGACGAGCCATAGCGATCGCCATATCATGTTCTGTAACAGTATCCATACCAGCACTCATCATAGGGATGTTGAGATGGATTTTTTTAGTAAGCTGTGTTCCAAGCTGAACCTGATTTGGGATGACCTGAGAGTACTGAGGTACGAGTAATACGTCATCAAAAGTAATTCCTTCACCGATAATTTTGCCCATTTTTTTCTCCTAATTCATATATATTAACTTTTATTGTTACCTATATTAAGAACGATGCAGGTGCCAAATATACTCTGCGCCTGCATCAAAATAGTAATCAGTCTTTAAATGTCTTACGAGGTGCTACCTGATATACAGCAGCAACCAGCTTTTCATCGGGGTTCATGATGAGCTTCTGACGTCCATCATAATAAAAAGCATATCTTGTATCAGGCTGGTGAACTTCACCATCAGAGAAATCGAGAACCTGATAGTTCTTGTTCTTATATTCGTCAAGATGATAAGAGTTGATGGGACCAAAAGCCTCCATACGCTCTGTTTCAAACTTACCTACACGCTTACGACTGTTCTTGTTAAGGATCTTATCAACAGTAACTTCTCTGTCGCAGTACTGGTACTCATATTCAATATTAGCGTTAAGGTTGCAAAGATAAGCCATAAAGCCAAAGAATACGGTAAATGCAAGTGTAACGATAGTACCAATGATCTGAAATCCTAAAAGCATAAAGCCAAATGCGCAGATAACAGCAAGAAAAATGCATAAATACTTCAGAAATACAAAAAGAGGTTTTGTCTTTCTCTTCACCATACATTCAACATAATCAAGTTCGTTCATAGTAACATCTCCGATCGCAGTATATTAAAAATTTTACCATCTGTTCAAAAAATATTTGACAGTAATGATATATTACTTTAGCGAAACTTGCAAGCTTTTTCAACTCGATATATTCTCTCATTGATAAATTTTGTATAAAAATTGTAAATATCCGGCTTATCCTTCAATTTTTTCATATATTTTCAATGATACATACGTAAATTCATTTTTTTATAATATTACTCCGGTAATTTCATATTTTTTTAATTGACCAATAGCTTTAATTTATTTATTATGACCTAAGGGCTTCTTAAGCCCTATCTAAATTTGAAGGAAATTGAAGGTTTATTTATGGCAGTTTGGGATGATATTAAAAAACAGCACAAGAAAGTCAGAAAGAAGGGCTTTAAGGCAATGATGGCCTACTTTTGGGATTACTACAAGATTCATACAGTCGTAGTAGTTTTTGTAGGTCTTTTTACTTTTTTTCTTATAAGAGATATGTTATCAAATCTTCCATATGGATTCTATGCAATGATGATAAACTCAACGCTGCATCCGGACAGTGATGTGATCGGAGAAGATTTTGCAAACTATGCAGGAATTGATACGACAAGTTACGATGTTCTGATAGATACCAACGTAACATTAAGTACAGGCGAGTACAACAGCTACGATGTATCAACCCAGGAAAGGATCATGGCGATCACAGCTGCAGGTGATCTTGATGTTATAGTTACCGATCAGTCAGTATTTGAGCAGTATGCAAGAAACGACTACATGACAGATCTGCGAACCCTTATGTCTGAAGAAGAGCTCTCCAAATACGAAGGATATATCTATTACGTAGACAAGGCAATAATCGATGCTATTATGGACGGCTCTTATGAAAGTTCTTCAGATGCATCTTTGGAAGAAAGCGCAGCTGATGATTTGGATGATGCCACAAGTGATGCTACAGTTTCTGATCAGGAGATAAGCTACATGCTTGGAATATCATCTCCAAGTTCAATAGTTACCGCAGACAATTTCGTACTTCCTGATCCTTCTACTATGGAAGATCCTATGCCTGTAGGAATCGTTCTTACAGATACAGCTTTCATGCAGGAAACACAGACCTTTGCAGGAACAGTTCCTGTATTCGGCATCATAGGTAATTCAAGTCATACACAGGAAGCACTTAAGTTCCTTGAATATATGTACACCTACACAGCTACAGAATAAGCTTTTTACTAAAAATGGCACCTTGCAAATGCAAGGTGCCATTTTTGGAATAAGCATATAAGAAACAACCTATCAAATTGTTCTTAACAAAAGAGAGGGGTTATAGGACATAACCAGCACATGTTCAGAAGTACAGGGATGTACTTCTATGTGCGGGTTACAGGATGTAACTAGCACATGTTCAGAAGTACAGGGATGTACTTCTATGTGCATTTATAATTGTGTTTCCACAAAGATATCGTAAATAGCGCTGATGGCTTTTTCGAAGTCTCTGTTTTCAACACCGATGATGATATTAAGCTCAGATGAGCCCTGATCGATCATTCTTACGTTAACATTAGCATGTGCAAGAGCGGAGAAGATTCTTCCTGCAGTACCTCTTGTGGACTTCATGCCTCTACCAACGACTGCTATAAGGCCAAGGTCAGATTCTATCTCAAGCATATCAGGCTTTGCAAGTCTGTGGATCTCACTTACAACTGCCTGTTCCTTGCTAATAAAATCATCTTCGTGAACAAATACTGTCATAGTATCGATTCCTGACGGAACATGCTCGATAGAAATATCATGATCTTCAAATGCCTGAAGAACTTTTCTTACAAAACCGATCTCTGAGTTCATCATATCCTTGGATATGTTCACGCAGCAGAAACCTTTTTTACCGGCAATACCTGTGATGGTATATTTGGACTTTCTTGCTGTAGATTCAACGATCCATGTTCCTTCATCTTCAGGCTTGTTGGTATTTCTGATATTGATCGGAATACCTTCCTTACGTACAGGGAAGATTGAATCTTCATGGAGTACTGATGCACCCATGTAAGCAAGCTCTCGAAGTTCTGTATATGTAATGATCTCGATAGACTGTGGCTTATTGATAATGCGGGGATCTGCGATCATGAAGCCGCTTACGTCTGTCCAGTTCTCGTATACATCAGCCTTTACTGCACGAGCTACGATAGAACCTGTGATATCAGATCCGCCTCTTGAGAAAGTCTTGATACTTCCATCAGGCTTTGCTCCAAAGAATCCGGGGATAACTGCTTTTTCTGTTTTAGCAAGTTTTGCAGACATCTTTTCGTTAGTCTTTTCTGCATCAAAGTCGCCGTTTTTAGTAAAACAAACAACTGTTGCAGGATCAACGAAGGTATATCCCAGATACTGTGCCATGATCTTACCGTTAAGGAATTCACCTCTTGATGCGGCGTATTCTTTTCCGGCTTTATCTTTGAACCGCTTCTCTATTTCCTTGAAATCTTCTGAGAGTGAAAAATCAAGCTTAAGACCTGTGATGATCTCGTCATAACGAGCCTTTATATCAGCAAGCTGTGCTTCAAAGTTCTTGCCTGCTTCTGCAAGTGCATAGCAAGCATAAAGCATATCTGTAACTTTCTTGTCGCCTGAATTTCTTTTGCCGGGAGCTGAAGGAATTACATATCTTCTGCCCTCATCACTTCTTATGATCTTACCAACCTTCTCAAACTGTGCGGCGCTTGCAAGTGAGCTTCCGCCGAACTTTACTACCTTTTTCATTTTATATGCCTCTCCTTAAAGCTCTCTAAGGAATCCCTTAGGTTTCTCGAGCTGTGAATACTTTGCCTTAAAATCTTTTTCTGAAATAAGATCTGTAACGAAAGCAAATTCGCCAAATACTTCCTTGCTCTCTACAACCTCTATCTCAGAACCAAAAAGCTCTCTGGCCTGCTCTTCACTATTTTCATCTACTCTTACAAAAAATCTGTGAACGTAGCTTCCATTATCAGAAAGCTGTGCAGGTGCATCTGTAAGGTTCACATCCATGTGACTTCCTTTGTGGATCACAAGGTCGATAAGGTCCGCTACAACAGCTGAAGCAGTAGCTTCTTTACCAGCGCCCTTGCCGTAATACATAGTGCTTCCAAGCATATTGCCATGAACTACTATAGCATTAAATACATCATTTACAAATGCAAGCGGATTCTCTGATGGTATAAGGAATGGTGATACCATGGTAAAAAATCCTGAGTTGTTCTTCTTGATCATGCCAAGAAGCTTAATTGACATTCCAAGGCTTCTTGCATATGCAAAATCTTCCTGAGTGATCTTGGTGATACCTTCTGTCTCGATATCTTCGTATTTCACATACTGGCCTGACATAAGTGAAGCAAGTATTGCTGTCTTACGGCATGCATCATAACCTTCAATATCAGCTTCAGGCTTACGCTCAGCATAGCCCTTGTCCTGTGCTTCTTTTAAGACAGTAGCAAATCCGATCTTCTCTCTGTCCATCTTAGTAAGTATATAATTAGTAGTACCGTTAAGGATACCTGTGATAGAATCTATCTTCTCGTGCTTAAGGGAAGTGTTAAGTGTACGAAGAACAGGAATACCGCCGCCAACAGATGCTTCAAATAAATATGAACAGTTATGTTCTTTAGCGATCTTTACAAGTTCAGGTCCGTGAACTGCAACAAGCTCTTTATTGGATGTGCAGACACTGATTCCCTTTTCCAAAGCTCTCTTTTCAAAAGTAAAAGCAGGCTCAAGTCCGCCCATGGTCTCGCATATTACGTCAATTTCAGGATCATTTAATATAACTTCAATATCATGAACAATCTGCTTTTCATGCTTATCACCAGGGAAATCGCGAAGATCAAGGATATACTTGACTTCAATCTTCTCACCGGCGCTCTTTTCAACTTCTGCGCTGTTGGTATCAAGGACTTCAACTACACCGCTTCCAACTGTTCCATAACCTAATACTGCTGCCTTGGCCATATTGCCTCCCTTTTACTCCACGTGCAAAGCACGTATAATTATTCAAAAATTATGTAAGATGCTCACGAATGCTGAACATTTATCATAAAAAAACATCTAATACTAAAAATATATGTCCCTTTAAGAGACGCCGCTTCCACGGCCACTTATCTGAACTTTATGAACTCCAGTCCTTTCACCGATTGCTGATGAAAGATCTGTTACGCTCACTCCTTCATCGATCACCTGAAGACTTATGGACAAAGATGCAACTCCGTCAATCGGTATAGACTGATGAATAGTAAGAATATTAGCGCCTGACTTTGCAATGATACCAAGGACATCTGATAACAGTCCCGGCTCATCATCTACCTGAAATGTAAGTGTGAATGTCGATCCGGAAAGTGAATCGTGGAATTCATAGATATCATCTTTATATTTGTAAAAAGAGCTTCTGCTGATATCTACCTGGGCAACTGCCTCATTAACTGTGCGTACCCTGCCAGATTCGAGAAGCTTCTTGGCTTCAACTACCTTTATAAGTACTTCTGGTATAGCCTGTCTTTGAACAATGTAATAACCTGAATGTTCTTTCATGATCATCCTCATGTCACAACCATCAGCAAAAACAATGGATATTGATGGAGTATTTAAGAAAAAACGTTCGCACCACGCGGACATTTGTACGTCCATGAAAGATATTCTATCACACTAAAGTGACAGAGGCAACCATAAATATTGTCCAAACATTTCAACAAAATGTATAAAGATACATAAATTATTACCAAAAATCAGAAACTATCCTGTAATTTGCAGAATACCCGGTAATAACTTCCTATAATCAAAGCTCTCCAGAACCTTCTGTTGTCCAAGACGGGCTATTTCTCTGCGTTCATCCTCATGTTCAAGAAAGTATTCTATCTTAGATTCAAGTTCATCCCTGTCACGTACTATAACAAGTTCCTGTCCGTCTGTGAAGTACTCTTCAAGTTCACTTCTATAAGTCGAAAGAAGAAAACCGCCTACGCCCATTACATCAAGAACCCTAAGCGACATTCCTGTCCTTATAGACCTCATCATAAAGTTTAGATTGATCTTACTTCTATTAAATACATGCGGCATACGGACCATATAATCAGCCTGTCCAAGATCACGGACATAACGCAGCGTAGGCCCATCAGCTTTGGTATAAAGGTCAAGTTTAAACTTCTGTCCAAGCTCTTCTAATAAAAAACGTCTTTCATCCTGCGTTACCTTCTTTTTAAGAATATCCCTTATAAGTATATCCTCGTCAAAATCATAAGATTCCTTAGAAAGGCTAAATTTCATATACTCATTTAACTCTTGTATCTTTTCCCTTGAAACAATGTTCTCATCCAGAATAAAGTCTTCTACAAAAGTTTGCCGCTGTTTTTCCATTATATCTTCAAAAAAAATCCTGAGATCTTTAGGAAGATATTCTTTGGTGTAATCATAAAAGTTATATTCATTATCGTAAAGATTACCCAAGAAAGTTACATCATGTTCATAGCAAGGATAGTCCATAAGCGAATCTGAAATAGCTTTAAGTCTTACTCCATTAACTGCAAGCGGACTATAGTGAACAGTCTCAATCCCAAGGCTCTTATACAGATCTACAAGCCCCCTGTCAAAAAGATAGATTCTATTTTCTTTATTACTAACTTCTTTCGATGCCAGAGGAAAATGTGGCGAATCAAAGATCCATGATATATAGGGCACATGTAGTCTATGACATACTCTTGATATTATAGGAAAAAAATTCCAGGTAAATACGCAGTCAACAGCCTTTCCATTCTTCTTCATCCTAAGACAGTTCTCAAGAACATTGTCAAAGCCATCGTCCACGTCCATACGATTCCAGGGGTAGCGTAATTCTTCTACATCATGACCAAGCTCACGCATAACCGCTCTCGTATCTTCACCTGTAAACTCATTCCATACATAATACAGAATACGCATGCAAGCGTCCTCGTTTCTATAGATGTGGGATAAACATACGATAGTTCAAGTTCAAATAACTTCAAACTCTTAAATAGATTTTGACAAAAAAAGAAGCATCTTGCAACTCCCTGTCGCAAGTGCTCCTTCCAAACTTATAGATCAACACCATTGCCCGTGATGTAAGTCAGTATTTCAGGTCTTTAAACGTCGTTCATTACATGCTGCCATGCAACTTATATATAGATACCGCATTCAATAAATTAAATGCAGTAATTATATAAACATTCATACCTCCCTGGTCCTGAAACTGATTGCACCGCTTAATACCGGTTCCCCAACCCGTACTCGATGGTGATCAATCCTTGGTTCTCTTCTATAAGCGTCTTCTATAATGTAACTGATAATGAGTTTCTAATCAAGGGTTTTTGACACTTTAAAGTTTCCATAATTTTGATAAAAATTTTGTAAAAATTTAACAATGTACAAATCGGATAATCACGTTCTAAACCACGTTTTATCGCGTTTTAGAATTATTACTTAAATCTCAACATTTCCTTCAAAAACAGTTACTGCAGGACCTGTCATATAGACGTTATTGCTCTCTTTGTCCCATCTGCAGATGATATCTCCGCCGAGAACATGAACTGTGATCTCATCATCTGTAAGACCGTTGAGAATACATGCTACAGCTGTTGCACAGCATCCTGTTCCGCAGGCAAGGGTTTCACCTGTACCTCTTTCCCATACACGCATATGAACATTCTTCCTGTCATCTACATGTACAAACTCTGTATTGGTGCGCTGTGGGAAGTAAGGATGGTTTTCGAACTTTCTTCCATATTTTTCTAAAGGAAAAGAATTAAGGTTCTCATTGTCTCCAACAAAGACAACTGCATGAGGATTGCCCATGGATACACAGGTCATTCTGAAGTTTCTGTCTTCAATCGGTATACAATAATCTACGATCTTGTCTTTGTCATGGAACTTATTCTCATCCATCGGGATCTGGGATGGTGTAAGAATAGGTGCTCCCATATTAACCTTTACCATAGAAACTTTTCCATTAGTAACAGTAAGATCAAGATATCTATTTCTTCCAAATGAGCTTATGGCAAGATCCTTAGTCTTATCAGTCATACCATGATCATATACAAACTTGGCAACGCATCTTATGCCATTACCGCACATCTCTGCTCTTGAACCGTCTGCGTTGTACATCTCCATTTCAAAATCAGCGCCTTCTATGGGATTTATAAAAATTACGCCGTCGCCTCCGATACCAAAATGGCGGTCAGAAAGTTTGCGTACAACGTCAGGCTTGATAGCCTCCGGTATCACATTCTTAGCCCCATCTATATAAACATAATCGTTACCTGCACCCTGCATTTTAGTAAAATTAATAGTTGCCATGATGTCTATTCCTTTCATATAAAAGTAAAGCATTTTATTTAGCTTCTTCACAGAGCTTCTTAAGTTCTTCTATATCGAAATTATATTTTTTCTCACAAAAATGACATTTAGTCTCTATCGGCTTACCATCTTTTATGATGTCTTCAAGTTCTTTTTTGCCAAGAAGGATGAGACCTCTTGATACACGGTCCTTGGAGCAGTTGCAGTGCCACTCAACAGGCATCGTGCCGTTCCATTTAATGTCAAAGCCCTCAAGAACTATCTCAAGCATCTGCTCAGGGGTCTTACCTTCTTTAAGGATATCTGTAACTGACTTAAGCTTACTAAGATTCTCTTCAAGATGAGAAATTACAGCTTCATCAGCAAAAGGCATGAGCTGAACTATAAATCCGCCTGCTTCTCTGACTGTATTTTCATTGTTCATGAGTACGCCAAGTCCGACTGATGAAGGAGTCTGCTGTGACTGGGCAAAATAGTAGGTAAAGTCTTCTGCTATCTCACCTGTATAAATCGGAACCTGTCCAACATAAGGATCCTTCATACCCATATCGCGGATAACGGTAAATGATCCCTTTCCTATAGCGCCGCCTACGTTAAGGTGTCCTGCTTCGTTTGGAGGAAGGATCACAAGGCCGTTATTAACATAGCCCTTAACCTGGCCCTTATTGTCAGCTGTAGCAAGAAGTCCTCCCATAGGGCCGTCGCCATCTATCTTAACTGTGATAAGATCCTTATCATTCTCCATCATGGAGCCCATCATAAGAGTTCCTGACATAAGTCGTCCAAGAGCTGCTGTAGCTATAGGACTTGTGTTGTGAAGCTTTCTTGCAGTCTCTACAAGATCTCTTGAAGTAACTGCGAAAGCTCTTATCTGATCTGATGCAGCAGTAGCACGCACCATATAATCTTTGTAACTTGCATTAACTTTCATTTATAATCCTCAATTCTGGTGTTATTCTAAGAAGTCACCCTTCAATTATTCCAGTGTCATTCTCACAATTCATTCTTCAATGACCCTGGTATTATTCTCAGAATTCTTCCTTGCAATAATATAGATCCTCTCGCTGTCTTCATCCGGATCTTCATGGGTATCAGCATCTATTGCCTTAACAAATTCCATACCGGACTCTTTAACTATAGAGAGCATCTCATCAAGCGTATAGCCCCTTTGGAAGTGTGTTTCGTTGAATTTTCTGTATCTGTTATCACCTTCATGGACAAAGATAGTAAGATCATACTCATTAATAGAAGTATCACTGTCGAACCAGTTATCCCATATAAAAGCACAATCCTCTCTGTCCTCTGCGATAGTCGTATCACCGATGACATCTCTGTATTTGTGAAGGGTATTAAAATCAAAAATTATGATACCGTCCGGATACAGGTAATTATTTACAAGCTTTAGCATTTTAACAACATCCTGGACTTCCGTCAAATAATTGACGCTGTCGCAGACGCTTAGAAATGTTCCTGCTGTACAGAAAAGCTCAAACTCTCTCATGTCCTGTTCAAGATACATGATATCGTGGCCTGACTTGTCTTTTTTGTTAATGGCTATCTGAAGCATCTGCTGGGAATTGTCTATTCCCATGATGTCATAGCCCCTTGAAGCCATCTCTTCGGCAAAAGAACCTGTGCCGCAGCCAAGTTCAACGATAAGATCACGTTCCTGAGAGAGCATCTCTTCTTCAGAAACATCATTAGAATTATCTTTATTGGAAGAATCCTGATCAGAATCCTCTTTTTCTAAAACCGGGCCGGATTTCTTCGGTTTTGAAATACCGTACTTACTAATTAATTCGCTTATATAATCTGCCCATTCACTGTAGGGCGTTTCATCCATAAAAGTATCGTATACAAGCGCAAAATCTGAATATGAATCCATAATAACCTCAAAAAGTCATGACATCACATCTCCTGGCGCATCTCGCAATCAGTCCTGAACCGCCTAAGATCTGCATCTGTAGTAATTTTATAATTGTTCTCATCCCCAGGGATCATAACTATCTTCATGCCATCCATAATAGCAGGTTCACTGCTTCCGTGAATATGATCCATCTGAGCCTGAGTGAGCTTTTTGTTGGCTGCAAGATATTTGCCAAATCTAAATACTTCGGGAGCCTGACCGGCAAGTACCTTTGATCTTTCAAGAAGATCAGTCAGATGTCTGCCATCCTCTGACATATAAACAGTATCTCTCATCTTAAGAACAGGTATAGCTCCATCCGCTTCGTCTGCCGCCTCTATACAGGCATCAAGCATCTGCCTTGTCATACAAGGCCTTGCAGCATCAATTACAGCTACAAGATCACCATCGCCTATTGAGTTCTCCAGTTTCAAAAGACCGTTCAAAACAGACATCTGCCTGTTAAAACCAGGTGCAGCATATTTGATCTCAACTCCATGTCTTCCGCTATCGCGCATAGCAGCGCCGCAGCAGCCACTTACAAGGTCTTTGTAGCTATCCGCACATACGATAACAACGGTTGTGATCACAGGGTCAGAAATGACCGTATCTAAAACATATGAGATAAGCGGCCTGCCACAGATATCAATATACTGCTTTGGTATATCAGTACTACTTATACGTGCACCAACTCCGCCTGCAAGAATGATCGCTGAACATGAAATAACGCTCATAAGAATACCCCTTTTTTTAATGATCAAAGATTGCCTCTGTAACATCAAACTTAAATGTAGTATTATTATTTTCGGTCTGCCACAATGATTTTTTTATACCTATAAGCGACCTGATTGCTGTGTTTCTCCGATAATCCTGCAATCACTATTATATATTTTTAGCAGAAAGATTCAATAAAAGGGATGTTGATTTTCGATCAGCTCCCTGTGAGGTTGATCATGAAAGAATTACTAAAAAAAGAACCTGTTACAATAATATCTCTGATTCTGGCAGTAATAAGTGCCTTTTTTGTGCACCCGGATGACCAGTATATTTCTTATATAGATTTTAGAACCTTAAGTATACTCTTTTGTCTAATGCTTGTTATGGCAGGACTTCGTAAGGAAAATGTATTTAAATACATCGGAGAAAAACTTCTTGAGCGCACAACAACCAAAAGAGGTCTTGCAGGTGTACTTATCCTGCTTTGCTTTTTCTTTAGTATGTTCATAACCAATGACGTTGCCCTTATAAGCTTCGTGCCTTTTTCTATAGAGATCATAGGCATGATGGATGATCTTGAAGGGGAAAAGAAAAGCTCTTTTGCCATCAAGCTGATAGTACTTGAAACGATTGCAGCAAACCTCGGAAGTATGCTGACACCTATAGGAAATCCGCAGAATCTGTACCTGTATTCTCTTTCAGGAATGAGCATAGGAAGCTTTATAGGCCTGATGCTTCCTTACAGCTTATCATCACTTATCATACTTGTTATCTGCAGCATCGTTATGTTTCCAAAGGGAAAGGGATCATCTGATGAAACTGTAGCAAAGCCGGATGATAGCAGTTATGGAGAAGCCAAAAAGTCTTTTTCCAAAAAGATAATAACAGGATACCTTATCCTGTTTGTACTCAGCCTTCTTGTTGTCGTGCACGTGCTTCCTTACTGGGCAGTACTTATCGCAACTATACTTGGCGTTTTTGTCATAGACAAAAATACACTGAAGGATGCAGATTATTTTCTCCTTCTTACATTTACTTTCCTGTTCATATTTGTGGGGAATATAAAAAGAATAAGCCCTGTTAAAGATGCTCTTTTAAGCATACTCTACGGGCGTGAAGTAATAACAGCTATTGTCTCCAGTCAGTTTATAAGTAATGTTCCTGCTGCCATACTTCTTTCAGGAATGACTGACAAAATTAAGCTTTTAGTTATCGGAACCAACCTCGGCGGCCTTGGAACACTTATTGCTTCAATGGC
The DNA here is from genome assembly GCF_037113525.1 of Butyrivibrio fibrisolvens. Classification (NCBI taxonomy): domain Bacteria; kingdom Bacillati; phylum Bacillota; class Clostridia; order Lachnospirales; family Lachnospiraceae; genus Butyrivibrio; species Butyrivibrio fibrisolvens. The sequence goes on from NZ_CP146963.1 coordinate 3,848,365, forward strand.
AAGCCTTATTTCATTCAAATTCTACGGACAGATCGAAGGAAGTAAAAAGGGAAAATATATAGTAGTATTCAGCCTTTTAAATATAGTATTTCTGATAATACTTATGGCTATCCATCTGCTTATTTCCTGCCAAGCTTAGATTCCTGCTTGTCATGATACATAAGTTCATCAGCCCTCTTAAATACGTCATCCATACAGCTATCCGTCTTACTGTCATAAACAGCCATACCTGCTGCTGCCGAATATCGTTCCCATGGCTCTCTGGATTCATCTTGTGATGCTTTATTAAAAGTATCACGGAGCTTTGCAAACAATGCATCTTTCTCATTAAAGGCATCCTTTTCAAGGAGCACTACAAACTCATCTCCGCCAATTCTAAATACTGGAGAATGGCTGTAAATAACACATACTTCATGACACGCGCCAAAGATATAATCATTGCCGTGTTCATGTCCATAATTATCATTGATTATCTTAAGCCTGTTCAGATCCAGCATAACAATAGCAAATTCTGCTTTGCCTTTCTTAATCTCATCATCAACTCTTTCCTTGATCTTATCGTAAAACGCTTTATTCTTGACATGCGTAAGTGCATCCTGGTAGGCTACCATATCCATCTGGCTAACCTTACTCTTCATGTCTTCAACCTTGACTTCAGCATCAATAGCATGCTTAACATATTCCCTCATGTCATCTGACATCCTTATTACCGCATCAGACAAGGATTCAACCTCGTTATGCGTATGGATATCAGGAGCATAATAGACGAGCTTGTCCAGATCCTTTTGGTCATGGGCATTGTTGGCGAATTCTACTACGCTTTTTTCAAGCCTGCTTATAGGCTCAGTAATATTATAGTTAAGCCATACGAGGAAACCCATGATAAAGAGAATAGCCAGAAGTATTATCAAAACAATATTAATCGTTGTATATTTTCTGATAGTCTTTAGAAGCTCTGAGACTTCTATATCAACACAAAGAAGGGCATATTTCTCGCCTTTAGAATTAATGAGAGCTCTTACTCCTGAATAATCATATCCCCAGGAACTAAAGTCCTTAAAAAATGTGATGTTCGTTCCGTCATTTTCCTGGAGGGCATCATAATAAAGCTTAAGCTCCTCAGGGGCATAGTCATCATAGGAGATCGAGCAAAGATAATACCCGTCAGGCTCATACATTCTGCCATACTTGGTATCAGCAGATAATACATTCAGCATTGCAGGATTCTCGTCCATGATAGGATATACAATATACAAAAAATGTATGTCGAAATCCTCCATGATACCGTCCATAAAATCAACAAGTTCAACGTATTTTTCAGACTCAACGCCTGTAGCTACGCATTCTGAAAGATCCTCAATATCAATGTGACTCTGAACATAATTGAGGATATCTGACATTCTTTCTTCATAGGATCTGTAAAGGGAACTTGTATATGATCTATATGTCACAATGCTAAGTACCAGGCAAAGAAGCACAAAAAACATAGAGCATCCCAAAAAGATGCTTCTCTTTAGCGGTCTTCTTTTAATTATCTTGCCTTCATATAGCATAGTGACTCTCCAACAATTCACATATATTTCTTTATCGTCAGAAAATCACTTTTAGTTTAATTTATCAAACTGATCCACTAAAAAAGAACATCCTATTATGAGGATGTCCTTTAAACTTATTGTTCTTCTTTTACTTCTTCTTTTACTTCTTCTTTTGTTTCTTCTGTTTCTTCTTGTACCAGTTTAGGCGCCATTGTAAAAAGTACAATGCCGATTATGACCATCACCATTGAAATGATCTGTGAAGTAGAGAATATGCCAAGGCTTCCTCTATAGTCTGCCCTTAAAAACTCAATGCCAAATCTTCCTATTCCGTAGAGAATAAGATACATTGCTGAAGTTCTTCCTGCAGTTTTCTCCTTCCTTGAATAAAGGATGAGGATAAGACCTATCAGAAAATCACCTGCAGATGATATCAGCTGAGTCGGGATAAGTGGTACCCCGTTAGGTGCAAAGCTTGAATGAGTAAATACTATGTGGAACCTGCTTGTAGTCTGAGCACCGTAACAGCAGCCTGCGCAAAAGCATCCGATCCTTCCAAAGCCCTGTGCAATAGAAACTGCTGGCATAACTACGTCAAAATATGGCAGAAACTTTTCTTTTCTAAACTTTTTCAAGTAGATAAAAGAAGTAACTATTCCTCCAATAATGCCGCCATATACTACGTATCCGTTCTTAAAGTTCCATAAGATAGACGGATTTTTAATGATAGCCGGAATCTCTACTATATAGAATAAAAGCCTGCAGCCAAGAAGCCCTCCGATGATTGCACAATAGAAAATTCCATATATTGTGTCTTCAGATAAACCTTTATTTTTGCCTCTCTTAAGTACAATATAAAGCGCTGATATAAATCCGATCGCGATCATCAGTCCATACATATGAAGTGTCACCGGACCAATATGAATGTCGTTGAACATATTCCCTCCCTTAATGCGAAGTCTTTTCTGATTATACTATATTTTTTGCAACTTACCCCCTCAAAATTACAACTTACTTGCATTTCTATTTCTCAAATGTCTTTTTTGCCATATCATCCACTTATCAGATAAATACACGAAAGGATATGAAAAGCATATGAATTCGATTGAACTTAAAAACCTCACAAAAAGATACGGAAGTTTTAATGCAGTTGATAACCTTAGCTTTGAGATAAAGCAGGGCGATTTCGTAGGATTCCTCGGAGTTAACGGCGCGGGAAAATCTACTACGGTAAACATGCTATCTACTATACTTACACCGGACGATGGAGAAGCTACTATCTGCGGTTACAAGCTGGGAAAAGAGGATATGGATATCAGAAGATCGATCGGCGTTGTATATCAGTCCAATGTCCTTGATGACCTGTTCACGGTAAAAGAAAACATCGTTACAAGATCAAAGATGCTGGGACTTGATAGTAAGACCATAAAAGAAAGGCTCTATGATCTTTCGGATATCTTAAAGCTTTCTGACATCATGAATAAGCGTTATAGGCTTTTGTCAGGTGGACAAAAAAGACGATGCGAAATAGCATTCGCCCTCATGCATAGTCCCAAGATCCTGTTCCTTGACGAGCCTACAACAGGCCTCGACCCTGCAACACGTACCTTTGTATGGGACGCAGTTGAAATGCTGAGAGCAAACACCGATATGACAGTATTTCTTACAACTCACTACATGGAAGAAGCCCAGTCAGCAGATAAGATCGTCATTATAAATAAGGGTAAAAAAGTTGCAGAAGGAACTCCTTTCGAACTCAAAGAAAAATTCGCCAAGGACAGCTTAAAGCTATATTTTGGCGAAAACAGGCTAGGCGAAGTTACAGACATACTCGGTAATGAAAAACTTATCACTACATCTTACGGAGGACTTGTAGAGGCAAATGATCCTTTTAGTGCTGCAAGGACTGCAGAAAAACTTGTAGGTGTCATTGATGGATTTGAGATTATTCAAGGCAAAATGGATGACGTATTTTTGAATGTTACAAGGGATCTGGAAGCTGCAATATAGGATCTTAATCAGAAAGATATAGAACGTATCTGGTACATACCTAAAACAAAATAACAAAAATCTTAGTTAAAGATTTACGGGAGGCATATATGAGAAGCTTTACTGCAATCAATAAAAGAAATCTTAGTTTATATTTTAGAGACTACAGCGCTGTATTTTTTTCACTATTATCAATGCTTATAATCATCGTACTTATGGTATTCTTCCTGGGAGATATAAATAACAGTGATCTACTTGATGCCATAAAGATGGTACCTGGAAGAGGTGGCGACAGCGATGTTACTACCATCAAAAATTTCAGTTTCCTTTGGACCTGTGCAGGAATCATGACGATCAACGCATCTACTGTAACACACGCCTTTTATTCAAACATGATCAAAGACAGAACAGGTAACCGTCTCAATTCACTTTTTGTAATGCCTGTAAAAAGACCTGTATTCGTACTTGGATATGTAAGCTCTGCCTGGATTGCTGGAGTTATCATGTGCGTTATCACACTTATCGTTACAGAGATCATCGGTGTTATAAAGGGAATGGATGTACTTCCTGTAAAGACTCACTTTGAACTGCTTGCCTTGATAATGCTTAACACATTTGTTTATTCCGCAGTTATGTTCCTTTTTGCATCAGTTATTAAGAGCCAGAGTGCCTGGAGCGGTATAGGTATCATCCTTGGAACACTGGCAGGCTTCCTTGGCGGAATCTATTTTCCACTTGGTCAGATGAGTGAAGGCATGCAGAAAGCTGTAAAGTGCTTTCCTTTCATATATGGATCATCTCTTTTCAGAAAAGTTATGCTTAATCCTATCGAAAAAAACTTGTTTGAGGGAACACCAGATACGATGAGAAGTGAAGTTGACCGCATTATGGGTATGGATCTTTTCCTTGGTGATAGCAGGTTGTCCGGGGGCGCATCTGTAGGTATACTAGTAGCTGTAGGGGTTATATTCATCATTTTTTCCACAATGTACTTAACAATAAGCAAAAAGAAGGACAGGTAATGAAGATTACTATCGAGACACCGTTACCCGGTGAAGAGGATGAGATCATTATAAAGATGGCCACATTAAGCGACGATGTTCTTAAGATGGTTCGCCGCTTAAAGGATGGCACCGGCAAGGATACTATGGCTGTTTATGAAGACGAAAGTATCCGAATGGTGCCTACAAGGGACATTTTGTACTTTGATGCAACTGACAACCGCGTCTTTGCATATACAAGGGAAAACTGTTTTGAGACAAGAAAAAAGCTCTTCGAAATTGAAGAGCTTCTTGCCGGTTCTGCCTTTTTGAGGATATCCAAAAATGCCATAGTTAACATCAAGGCAATTGATCACCTGAGTCCTGAATTTAACGGGCGTTTTATAGCGAGTCTCAAAAACGGCGAAGACATTATCATCTCAAGGGGATACGTCCCTGAGCTTAAGAAAAAACTTGGTATTGGAAAGTAAGGCGGAGGTCATAGTTGCACATATGAAGAATTTTCTTTTAGATCTACTTAAATGGTTTCTAATTATAAATACAGGAATTATGGTCATCGTATGGATCAATCTGATGGGATACGATGATATCTGGACTGCAATATTCCCTCAGATCATGGGGGCAAGCTTTGTTACGGCGCTTGTGACTACTGCATTCTTTTCCATAAATCCGAAAAAACCGATCAGCGTGCCTGTCAGGATACTACTGACCTTCGCTCATTATCTGATACTTTGCGTAATCATTATGGGTATGGGAAGTGTCTTTGACTGGTTTGAGCTGACACTAAATGGTTGTATTATGGTTGCACTTAGCGTTGCAGGAGTATACCTTATTGCGACAGTCATCTCTATCATATTGTCCAAAGGCGAAGCAGACGAAATGACCAAGGCCCTTAAGCACTTCAACAACGAGGATTGAGGGGGCTTCGCACATAAAAAAAGAGTCTACGTTGTGCCATATTTCGGAGGGCGGCAGTGATGCTATTTTTATCGTAATTTTCATATATGTTACATTTTAACAATCTCCTTGAAATATTCATTTTTTTCTTTTATCATTAGCATAATGTGCTTAAAAATGCACAGAAAAAATGAAAAGGAGATTTAAATATGGTATGTAAAAAGTGTGGCACTATGATTACCGACAGTTCTGCAGAATTATGTCCTGTATGCTGTGCGCCACTAGGGGAAGAAAACTTTAGCAATGAGGATATTTTAAAGTCAGATCATTACGTAGATACTTTGAAGTCATCTGATAGCTATACACCACAGCTGGGGACGAAATGGGCGGACTTTCTTGGCTATTTTGCTTTTTGGCTTTCGGCTATTGTAAGCATTATTGTTGGCCTGTGGTGTCTTTCACTGACTGGCAGCTACTCATATCGAAGAATCAGCGGAACACTAGTCTTTTCTGCCATTTGCCTTATAGTAACCGGAATAATCTGCATTTTGGGAGCTCTTTCAATTATTAAAAGAAAAAGCAGCGCAAATAATATGGTTACATTAGTTTATGTAACTAGCCTTGTAGCAGATATTTTAGTCTATATAGCGTTTTCATCTACAGGTATTATGTATAATCTAAGTATTCCGCGCATCGTGATTGCGATTCTCATGATCATCATTAACCGTTCATACTTTGAAAAGCGTAGCAATATTTTCGTTAATTAACCAGTAAAAAACTTCGGAGAAATCCGAAGTTTTTTGTTTGTCATAAATATTGGTTATATAACAGAAAATACCTAATGTACTGGTTCATTTATTATTAATCAAATTACAAGTGGCGCAGTATATTAGTATCAGCTGCCTGTTGATCTGTAATGTCTAAGTGCTACATGGAATAAAACTGTCATGATGCAAAAGACTAATATGCCTGAAAGTGGAGTAACTACTGCTGCCCACCAAGGCCATCCGTAAAGAGGCTTGTCAAGAATCCAGGATGCGGGGACGTGGAGTGTTAATGCGAAGGGAGCTACAACAGTGAAGAGTACGCGGAGCGGTAGGGGGTATACGTCAATCGGGTACTGGCAGGCACTTCTTCCGCCGTAAGTGATGGCGTTTACAAGCTCTACTGATTTCACACTAAATATACTAAAGATAGCTTCTATCATGAATAGCCCGAGTATGAGAAGGCAGCTCATGGCTATGGATTCTATGAGAACGAAAACCTTCAGTGGAGTCCATACTACATTAGAAAGATTACTACCCATGATAAGTGCTACTGTTCCTACTGCAATACAGGTTATTCTTCTTGGGTCAGTTCCTGCACACATGACCTGGGTGAGAACGCCTCTTGGTCTTACAAGGAAAGTATCAAGGCGTCCTGTTCTGATCATTGATGGGAAGTCTCCTGTTATTCCTCTTCCAAACATCTCAGTAAGATAAAAAGATACAGACATCATTCCAAAAAAGAAGTAAAGATTACCGCCGGACCATCCTTTAAGACTTTGAAATCTGTCAACAATAAGGATGACCGCCATCATCTCACCGCCCTCCATAACAAGCTGGGCGAGTGTCTGCATAAAAAATGAGCTGGTATATTGCAAATGACTTCTTAGAAGCATTGCCATTGATTTTATATATAGTCGTAGAGTATTCATTCCATATTCCTCTTTATGTTTCGACTGCAAGGAGAACATAATATTTGGACATTGGCTTTGCCAATGTCCGGAGTTGATCGTAGATCAACTCCCTTAGCCCCCTTGTACAATCATACGTTTCTGGTTTCTGTTCCACATATATATTCCAAATGTCACAAGTATTACTATCCATATACTCTGGATCATGTATACTCTGAGTACGCTTTCAAGTCCGTAATCACCTGTATATATTCTTATAGGTGCATCAAGGAGCTGGGCATATGGGAAAAGGGTTATGACCTTCTGCCAGCTATCCGGGAAAAGGGTCAGAGGAAGGATGTTACCAGAAAGGGTCATCATCAAAAGGTTAAGAAGTCCCTGTATTCCTCTTGGATCCAAGGTTATCATGGTAAAAGCTACTGTGATATTTTCAAGTGCACATACACATAAAAGTCCAAGTGCAAGCGCGGGAATGGCTGCCAAAAAAGCTGGAAGTGATGCAGGAAGGTGCAGACCCCATCCTTTTGGAAGAAGGAAAGCAAGAACAAACATAGGGAGTGCTCTCATTAAACTTCCCATCATCTTTAAAGCCATTATCCTTGCATAGTAAAAGCCATACATATTTACAGGGCGGCACATATCATAGGAGACATCGCCTGTCCTTATTTTGTCTAAAAGTTCTGAATCAGATGCCAGCATCATTCTAAAGAACCCCTGTTGAAGCCATACGTATGTTGCGACATTTTCAATCGGTATAGACTGAGGATGTCCTTCATAAAGGGCTCTGTAAAGCGCAACAAGAACAAGTCCAAAGAACATCTGGCACAGTATTCCGCCAATCATGGCGCCGCGATATTGAAGCTCCATGCGAAGCCTCATTTTAAAAACAGAGATATAGGATTTCATAGGTCAAGCTCCTTGTACATAGCAGCAATCAGGTGATCTGTGTTCTCAGGCTGAAGTGTAAGCTCTCTTATATTGCCTGCATCCTGCAGGATATCAAGGAGCTTGGCTGTAGGAAGTTTTGCAGGCTCATAGCTAAGTTCAAGTCCGTCTTCTGTCTTCTTACAGGTAACTCCTTCAGGAAGTTTAAGATCCGGTTCTTCAGCTCCGTATTTGACGCTAACTTTACGCACTGTATCGAAGCGTTCAAGAAGGTCAGAAAGTTTTCCATCAAAGAGCTTCTGGCCATGTCCAAGTACCATGACTCTTGAACAAAGAGCTGCGATATCTTCCATGTCGTGAGTTGTAAGCATGATGGTCGTACCATACTCTTTATTTTCCCATTTCAAAAAGTCGCGAAGAGCAAGCTTACTTACAGCATCAAGTCCGATCGTAGGCTCATCAAGGAAAAGAAGTTTAGGTCTGTGAAGAAGGGATCCGCAAAGTTCAGCTCTCATTCTCTGTCCAAGACTAAGAAGACGAAGTGGTGTTCTCATAAGAGGTTCAAGGTCAAGTGCCTTAGCCAGTTCATGGAGTCTTTCTTCATAATCTTTCTGAGGGATTCTGTATATATCTTTTAAAAGGTTATAGCTGTCTATGATTGGAACATCCCACCAAAGCTGGCTACGCTGACCAAAGACAACACCGATATTCTTAACATGGCGCTTACGATCTTTCCATGGAGCGATGCCGCCAACTGATACTTCTCCGCCGTCAGGTGTAAGGATTCCTGACAGGATCTTAACTGTAGTTGATTTACCGGCTCCGTTAGGGCCTATGTAACCTACAAGTTCTCCCTCATCAACTGAAAAAGATACTCCTTTAAGAGCACTTACAGTTTCCTTCTCCCTCAAAACTTTTCCTTTTTCTCTTTTCTTTTTTACAACGAAATCCTTTTTCAGATTTCTGACTTCAATATAACTCATAAAACAACCTCATGTCGCAAGTGAAACAAGTTACTAATGATTAGAAGTGGAGGAGCTTGCGACACCACTTCCGGAGTTAATCTTTGATTAACTCCCTACCTCACGTTGCGAGTGAAACGAGTGACTAATGGTTGAAAGTGGCAGAGCTCGCGATGCCACTTTTGGAGTTTGAATATTATTCAAACTCCTAGGGTCAGATAATAAATTAAAACTAATTCTTCTATTTGCGAGGTGATGGGTGAGTAACGGTCCAAATTGACAGAACTCGCGAAATCAATTTGGAGTTTGAAATAATAATTCAAACTGGTTTTACTTTGGGATTTTCAAGATACAGAAAGTATCTACAGTACATTTTCAGAAATGTGTAGTTCAGGAACGAACTTCTGTCCATTTCTATGTACAGGGGTCTTAATAGTAACTTATATATTCTACACTACTTTGGGGCACAAAAAAAGCCCACAATTACGAAAATTGTAAGCTTTTTATATATCATAACTACATATAATATTTTTTTGATAAAATCGCGTTTTATGCAATTCTGCACTTATGTCCGGATGCTGCTTCAAAATTATATCTGACGATTCCCATATCAAGCTTTGTAAGGGAACCAAATCCAGCTTTTATCTTTGCTTCCTCACCGTCAATAGTAATGAAGAACTTCTGCTGATTAAGCGCTGTTGGAGCAAGAAGAGCTGCATCTATGCCTTCTTTGAACCAAGCTGGCATATCGTTTTCCGGAACACCGCAAAGTTTTGACAGATTTTTGGACTTATGACTTGTTCCGCTGTTAAGTCCATAGCCAAGAGCGATAACACATACGATCTTCTCTCCTGCTACTAACTTTGCTTTACACTTTCCGCGGCCGTATGTTCCTGCAACCCAGCAGGTATTAAGGCCAAGCATCTGAGCTTCGAGAACTATCTTTTCACCATAGTAACCTGCAAGATCATCAAGATTCTTAAGCTTCTTATCGCCCACAAGTGCGATATAGTTGTTAACGCCCGAAAACTTTCCGTAGTGGCTAAGAAGTGTATCGAAGCATTCAGGGTCCTCAGTAATAAGCTGAATATTCAGACCACTAACCTCATTGCACTCCTGGATAAGCTTTTCTAATGATAATTTCACTTCTCCTGTTATTCTGTCAGAAGAATACTGTCTTACACTATGTCTGTTTTTGATTGCTTCTTTGATGTCCATTTAAGCCTCCTGTTGAAACTACATATCTATGATAGTATGGCCTATACATTGTACACAATTATTTTGTACGCGTCCGATTATACTCCGTCACTCATTCAATGTCAAGATTAGAAATGTATATATGTTATGACTTATCAAAAGTCTATTCTTATCCACTTTATCTTTATGGCGAAAATCTGACTGTACCCACGGGTAAGCCCGTGGGGTTCTGATTGGCAAGTGTAGCTTGTAATCGTACATCATTTTCAGACTTTGGAGTTACAAGTGTAAATCTGTTTAAATCAGGACTTTTATTACCAAGCAGTCCAACGACCACATTAGCGGTAAATTTTTGCTTTTTAACAAGGAAGTACAGTCAATCTCCCTGATTATTAAGTTGTTAAGCTATTTTAATTCCACTGTTTAATATTTTAAGTTTATTAGCCTTAATCCAAGTGATTAAAGCTTTTTCTCTGTTGTATTGTTCCTCAAATTTTGTATTGCATTTATTTTTATCTATATCACGCGTCATATGATCATAGCAGTATAGTAAGAACGATGAATACCAATCTCTCTGTACTTCAGTACCATCATGTAGTTTAAACAATCTGTCGGACAGCTTCTTTTTTATATAAACATCTGCTGTATGGTCATACTGCGAAGCCCTGTAGTTATTCGGGACTTCTATATATGTGCCACCTGTGGCTTTGAATTTCTTCTCTACATTTGACTGAAAACCTCCGGGGCATCTGTTTTTTATGGATTTACCGAACCGCTTTTTCTTGTTAAATCTACCCTTGTCGTTCTTAGTTGTTTCCATAGCTCGCTTCATGAGCTTACTTGCATTTTTAGGCTCAGTAACAAATACATCTCCAAGACTCCGCAGGTGATTTACATCCTCGTTTATTGCAAGCTTTCTGTTTACAGCATTGATACGACATAATTCAGAATGTCTGGCTCTCAGTTTCTTATAATGATTTGAGTATTTCCAAGTCTTATGACCTTTCTTTACAGTATCATCATCATTGTAATTTTGTGGATTGGTTGCTCTTCTTGACCTGTCCATAGCACGATAGAGCAGACGTTCTTTCCGTTCGGAAGTCTGTATACTATTGCCACGCTCCGAAAGGTTCTTCAATCCTGCTTCTGTATCAGAAGTGTAGGCAATGGTCTGCGTGCCAATATCCGCACCTATCATACCTTTGCCGTATTTATGACGGGGATTGCCATATTTATCGTATTTCGGTTTCGCCTTACCTTCAATAGCTAAGTGTAAATATACTCGGTATTTACCCCTTATCATTTTGGAAACGAGCGTGGCATAGCAAGGTCTGTATGTATCTACACAATAGGAATCTTCAATGAGTGTATTAACAGCTTTTTTATCCATAATCTCAGGTTCAGCAAGATAAGCTAAAACAGCATTTACTTCGTCTGCTTGAAACCTGTCATCTGCCTGTATCCCGAAAGTTGTCTTTCCAAGTTTGAACTGCAATCTATTATCTTTTACGGATATAGGAATACCACGGTTTATTTGTTTTGCTCGGATACAAGGAAGTTCTCCATATTTTGAAAAATGTATGGTCCTGCCATTACCATACAGACATTTTTCCATACCACGCCAAACATCTTCAGCTTTGGTTAGAGCAAAGACAGCATCGACACCATACTTTTTGCCTATTGGAATCATAGATTTTCTACAGTAATCCCATGTGACATTATAGGATTTCTGCATTTCATTAAGCTGATTAGCAAGAATTTTGCGTTTAGCTTTATCTCCTGTATTACCATATAGGGATAATAGTTTGCGATACCTCTTTGTTCGAAAAAGCTGATCATAATTCTTTCTCATAAGACCAACAAGTTCATTGCCTGCCTTGCGGATTTTATCAGAAAGGATCACAATCTTAAGCACATCAGAATAAGGCATATCAGTCTCAGCGACTAAAATATGCCTATCAGAAAGTTTATGGTATTGCTTTAGAGCCTTCTTGTATTCTTCACCAGTCATTTTCTTTTAACTCCTTAAGGCATAATATACTTTAATGTACCCTAAGTGTAAAGGCTTCATCCCACAGGCAAGCCTGTGGGTTTTCGCCTATGTTAAGCTAAAATTTACTTTATAACAGGCTGAAGCGTTCAGCCTGTTATATTGCTCTTTCTGTTATTTATGGCAATCAAATATAACTAACTGTCTCTGACAAAGGTTTCCTGCTGCCGTGGTTAGGGAGAGGACCTGCATCTTCTGCTGCATAGCCAAGATCTAAAAGCATAAGGATTTCTTCATTTTCAGGAAGGCCGAGATCCTTTGCCAGCTTGTCAGGATCGAAGAAGTTAAGCCAGCAGCTGTCAACTCCCTCATTGTATGCTGCGAGCATAAGGTGTGTAGCAACTATAGATGCATCTTCGATTCCGGAATCTCTTTTTTCTCCCGGATATGTAAATACATTGTTCTTATCAAAAGCAACTACAAGCACGGTAGGCGCTCCGTATCTGCAAGGAGTTGCATTGTCGATCTTAGCAAGATTTTCTTCTGACTCAACTACATATATATGCTGCTCCTGGAGGTTCTTAGCTGTAGGAGCGACTCTTCCTGCTTCAAGGATTGCTTCAAGTGTCTTTTTATCTACCTTTTTAGGTCCATACTTTTTGCATGAATAACGATTTTCTACTACTTCTCTAAATTCCATGGTTAACTCCTTAGTTCATAAATTGAATCCACAGCAATGTGACAATTCGCCACCTCGCTGTGGATCATATTCTACTTATTATTTACTTGGATGAGGCATGTACTGATACAGGTTCATCGCAAGTGAATTGATTGGCATTGTCTGGAGCCATACCTTACCGGGGCCGGTTACTACTGTGTTGAACAAGCCTTCGCCACCAAGGAAAACATTCGCAAGACCTTTAACTGTCTCGATCTCCATGGTGCAGGTTGCTTCCATAGCTGCAACATATCCGCTATCTATAACCAGCTGCTGTCCGGGAGCAAGTGTTCTTTCCTGAACTGCACCGTCGATCTCAAGGAACGCGAAGCCTGCGCCTGTATATTTCTGCATAAGGAATCCTTCACCACCAAAGAATCCTGCACCGACTTTGTGCTGAAGGAAGATATCCATATTTACATTCTCTGTAGATGCAAGGAATGATGTCTTCTGGGCAATGATTGGAGATTTGCTTATATCAAAAGCAAGAATGTCGCCAGGGCTGTGCTTAGCAAGTGTAAGTTCACCGGGCTGCTCAGCAATATAGTGGTTAAGAGCAATAGACTCACCTACAAGAGCCTTTTTGAAGATACCACCAATACCACCTGTCTTGGTTTCCATTCTGATACCACGAGTCATCCATGCCATAGCACCGCTCTGACATTTGATAGCTTCACCGGCATTCATGGAAAGTGTTAGAACTGTAAATGGCTGACTTAATATCTGATATTGCATTCAAATACCTCCATAAGAAAAAAAACAATTGCGACAATAGTATTATACTGTTTGTATACCCCATTTACCATAAAAACGTTAAAAACTTTTATAAATATCTTCCACTGTGACTGTTTTTACTGAATTGATGACTTGTATATGTTATTCCGTTAACCTATAATTAACGTACGGAGGTAAGTGATCATGAAAAATCGAGTAATTTTCAAGTCCCTGATTCTTGCAACATGTTTAAGTGCAATGCTTATAGCTCATGGTTGTGGCGATACTGCCAGTGATGCTGCTGATAAGACTGATGCCACTAATACTGATGCAGAAGAAACTTCTGATACTGATAGCAATACTGATAATACCGAAGATACTTCAAAAGATAGTAACGACATATCTACTACCGAAGCAAGCGAAGAGCCTGCTGAAGAGCCCGCTGATGATGAAGTCGATGCAGGCGCTATCTACCAACAGTATTTGGATGATGCACTTGAATATGATGGAGAGCTGTTCTCAGCTAAATACAGTTTTGTAAAAGAAGACTTCGATATGATTCCTTCCGCCTATTACTACGACGTTGATGAAGACGGCGAGAACGAACTTCTTATCTCTACATTCTATTATGGATTTGATATATATGATGTAAGAGACGGAGAACTTGTCCTTCTTGATCACGGAGATGGAACTTCTGATACATGCAGCGTCTTTTATGGTGAAGATCATACCTATGTTTCTCATAGCGACTTCCTTCATGAAGGAAGACAGATTCTTGTTCTTATACGATATGATGAGAATGGTGATGTGGTTGAAATGATCTCGCTTTCAGCTACATATGAGGATTCTGAAAGCGGTACTTATGATGAAGGCAGTCAGTTCTCCTATAATGAAAATGCTATAACCATGTTGGAATATGAAGAATATCTGTCACTGTATCAGGCTGTTCCTGTTGAAGACATGGAAGAAGCAGAGATTGATGAGTCCCTGTTCGATTGAAATGTTATGTTTGAGGATTGTAAGATTTTCGTAGAACCATAGTCATGCAAAATCAAAAAACACTTTTGGCATCTACATCATTCTATGTTTTTAGTATCTATTGAAAAGATTATTGTAATGAACCCGCAACTGCCATCGCAGCTGCGGGTTATTTTTACATCTGTGCGTATTCTTCTTTGGTAAAGAACTGTGTGGATTTCAGGTATTTAGGGATATCCTTGGATTCTCCGTTGATCCTGATATCTGCATGCTTATTTGCAATTTCAAGAACGTATTCGTTCTGGTCAGTAGGAAGCTTACCTACGATGGTAACTCTTATCTTGAGATACTTATCAAGATTTGGGATGTCAAAGAGGGAGAGGAATCTCTTACATCTTCCCTTGAAGGAAATCTCAGGATCAAGGTTATCAAGGTTGGTATTGTTGAACTCAAATACTACATTGAGCCAGCCATCTTCCATGTAAAGTGCTGTATCGCAGAATTCCTCGACGTACTCTCTGTTCTGGCTTGCTCTTGAGATTCTGGAGAACTCTTCAAGTTCATCTACAAAAGTAAGGAATGAGTTTTCATCAACATTTTGAATCTGATAACTGTCACTTGTATGATTAGATATAGATGACAAAATATCATGAAGTGATATAGTTCTTGCATCTGGGATTGGAATAAGTGTATCCGGCTCGCAATAATCGATATCCTGAAAAGCCTCCAGATTTTTCATCAAAAGGAATGCACTCATAATGCCATGCTGATATGCTTCAAAATCATTGTAATATGAAACCTTCTGTTTAAATGGTGAATGGAAATAAGCAGATACTTCAAAGCATCCTTCCAGCAAATCTTTTTCTTCCTTCGTCAGTGACTCTAAATTGTCAATTACTGTGCCGATTTCGTTTTGTTTATATGAAGACTCAACAAATACTTTTTTTATCACATCCTGTGTTTCTTCTGACAGGTCATCTTTTTGAGACAGGTTTATAATACTTTGTCTTGAAATAAAGTCAATAAACTGGTTCACAAACTCCTGCTGAATATTCTCATATTCGAAACTGAAATTATCAAAGTTATGAATAGCAAAATAGGGAAGAACCTTATTCATAGCCTTATTGATCTTTTCAATTTTCTTAAGCGGATATCCAAGGTCGTGAGTAAGAGCTGCGATACATCTTACAGATTCTGCTAAGCACTGTGATTCATCAGATAGCTTTAAAATCGTCTTAAGCTTCCTGGCATCATTTTTTTCAACAATAGGAAGGCTGTCTGTAAGCTTCTCCATAAGCTTTAAGCCTTGCTCAGTTTCACGATTCAAGCGGTAAAGCTCAGAGAACTCCGGATTTCTGTAAAGGTACTCCCCAAGTAAATATACCCACAGGCAGTGCAGAGTATGATCTCTGTAAAAAGAATCAGATGCAAAGATAAGTTCCTCGAACTCAACATAGGAATCGAAATACTTGAAGATCTTATCATATCCTCTTTTGTTAGGAGACAGATAGCTCATGGCAGCTTCAAAAAGTTTCTTCCAAAGTCCTACTGCTATCTGGATCTTGTTGTTCATCTTGGATTCATCGATCAGCTTCTCCAGAGCCTTCTTGATATCTTCCTTAAGCTCTGTTTTCCCCTTTAAAAAGATGATCTCATCCTTCTCCATGCAATCAAGATAAAACCGCATCACGGTCTTCTCATCAATAAAATGTTCCACCTAATTGCTCCTCCGTTCGTATAAATATTATTACTACTGTATCTGATTTTTGAGTAATGAGCAATATAGTATTTATCAATGTAAGGCTTATTTTATCTGCGTTTTATCTTATAAGTATTTTTTCCTATCAGTGTTATTCATATCTTATATACTAATTTTATTAATGTTTTTGATAATCCACTTTGTCATTTTGACATTAACATCAAAGATATCCTTATATTTTTCCTTGTCCGCAAACCAGGCCGTAGAAATGAACTGATTTGACAGGATGATATATGGAACAGCCTCTTTTTCTTCATCTGACAGATGCACTACTGTATCGTATCCATAAAGGATTTCTTTCATGATAGATATCCACTTGGTGAGCTTCTCTTCATTACCATCTTCAAATGACTCTGATAAAATTGCGGTTGCAGCATAACATGGATCATAGATCCTTACGTTTCTTTCGCTCAAGTCAAAATCGATGAAGCCCCACTTATCGCTTGATACAATGATGTTGCCGGGATTAGGGTCTCTGTGAATGATCTGTCTTGGAAGCTTTGGATACAGCTCTTCTACCTTCTTTAGATATTTATCAGCAAAGTCTTCGTCAATTGGTAGAATCTCTTTTAACTTTGGAAGGGCGTAGTCGCGGGCTGCGGCAAGGGTATCAGCTTCGTCTACTACCACATCGATTTTTGCAAGTGCAAGGTCAAGCTGACCTATGATCTCACCTATGAAGCGGGCCTTGTCCTCATATTCATCAAGGTAGACCTTGCTTGCGTGTACGCTTTCTCCTTTAACTTTTTTAGTAAGGTAAAAATATAGTTCTCCGTTTTCTACGTATTCTTTTCCATCCAGAGTCGGAATAGCTAAAGCCGCTTCTAATCCTACACTATCGAGAGCTTTGGATATCTCTATAGCTTTTTTAACATTACCAAGGTTATTGGTATATTTGATTATGTGATCTTCGCCAACGTATTTGGCGCAGTCGCTGATTTCGCCTCTTTCTCCATAGACTACATCTGAAATCTTCTCGTCCTGAAGTCCCCAGAGTGGCAGTAATTCTGCAATCTTCTTATGACTTACCATAATGTGTTCCTCCTGAAAAATATTGATCTTGTAAGGCTTTTTGACCTTGAATTTCCGGAGGTATTCTGCTGGTGTATATCCAAGTTCTCGTACAAATGATTTATAGAAGCCTGCGTAGGTATCAAATCCGTATGCGAAGGAGGCATCTGTTTTCTTAGCCCCGGATCCAATTTCATATATGGCACCAAGAAGCCGCCTTCTGAGTATATACTGCATAACAGGCATCCCGACAGCACTTTGGAATACTCTATAAAAATGGAACAGGGAATATCCCGCCATGTCTGACAGCTCAGCTGCAGTGACCTGCGCTTTCAGATTTTCTTCTATATAATCAAGTGTTTTTTGAATGCTGTCTTTATACACTTCGCACCTCCTTTCTTCTGGTATTTCGTAGCTACAAGTAAATCTTATATTGCGTCAGGAGGAAAAAGATTTCCTGCATTGCTGTTTTTAATACGTTCTTTTTCATAATATCTTAACCTCACCTTTGAAAATGTGTTTTGTTCTTACAAGAAAGATATTACTAGATGAATGGTCGCAAAAGTATCACACAAAGAAAATCCCGCAGCTATGCGGCTGCGGGGGTGGTGATATGGGGGCTTCAGACTGTATTATCTTTATCATGCTAAGTTCTTTTTTTCCTTCTATCTTCATGTGTCTGGTAGAAGGCTCTCTTATCTGCATACATGGCGTTGTCTGCCCTGTTAAATTCGAGCATACGTTCATCGATCTGCGTTCTCATGGTCTTGGCTGCTTCTGCAGTAAAGACGTATCCGAAAACTATATTGAAGATAACAAGGCCTATGCAGATCATTATCGTATATTTTGTTGCGTGGTTTAATTTCTTCATATTCCAAGCCCAAAATACTTATGATCAGATTAATGTTTACTAATCTATTATACTACTACCACCACGAAAATATACGAAATATCGACAATGTTCTTTTTATGAAAACCATCATTGCTTTATTAGAAGTTTCTTAGAATATCAAGTCCCAAGAGCAGTGCCTTTTCATGAGAATCTTTTCCGAAGTCTCTGGCGTCGTATTCGTGAACGTTGGAAAGAGAATCGGCGGTAAAAAGGAACTGACCAAAGCTTGCACCTCTTTTCCTGCAGCAGGCTGCAAGAGCTGCGCATTCCATTTCAACTACCTGGCAACCTTCCTCCAGGCGGTAACTAACCATGTCTTTGGTCTCTCTAAAGAACCCGTCTGTAGTCCAGGTGGTACAGGGGGTGAATGGGAGGTTGTGCCTTTTGAAGGTATCTTCTATTGCTGCGATAGGTTCCTTATCCAGTTCAATATATCTTGATGCAGGCAGGTAATGGTAAGATGTACCTTCATCTCTCAAAGCCCTTGTTGGCACAAGGAATGCATTCTCAGGAAGGTCTGCAAGTACGCCGCAGGAGCCTACTGCGATTACTTTCCTGCAGCCACAGGATACCAGGGTATCCATAAGTGATGTTGCTGCCGGTGCTCCTATAGTGGACTGCACAAGGCAGATATCCTCCTGGTCCTCATGGAGTATGTAGATGTTGACGTTGTGAGATACTGTTATAAATTCTCTTGCTACATTAGCATTATGCGCCTTGGCATATTCATCTACTACGTCTCCAAGGAAGGTAAAAAGGCACTTCTCAGGGAGTTTTGTATCCTCAAAGTCATGGTCAGGTGCTATGACTTCAAGCGATGTGTCGTCGTATTCTAAAACCGGGATTTCATTTTTGGTTATCATATATTATTCCTCATCAAAAATATTCGCCATGATTATCTCATCTATGTAAGTTCCATCTTTAAGCTTGAAAGCTCTTGGATTTACGCCATATTCCTTAAAGCCGTATTTCTTGTAGAGGTGCCTTGCTCTGTCGTTGTCTGCAAATACGCCAAGTTCTACCTGCTCAAAGCCGTTCTCTCTGGCCTGTTCAAGGGCTGTCTTCATCATGAAGCTTCCAAGACCCATGCCGGTATACGTCTGGCGGATGGACATTCCAAGGTATCCGCGGTGGAGATATTTTACATGTGGTCTTACAAGGGTAACTCCAAGATCACCTACTACCTTGCCATCAACATAGGCTGTTACCATGAAGTCTCTGTCACTTTCCGAAACACCTTTCAGGATTTCGGTAATTCTTTCCAGATTCATCTGACCATCTTCAGGTTCTCTTGCCATGAAATGGGTCTCGGAAGAAGTCAACTCTCTGTGAGTTTTGATCTGCATGGCATCTTCAGGGCCTGCACTTTTTATAATGGCTATTTCACCATTGGGGAGTTGGTATTGCTGTTCTTTGATTCTCATGTTTTTTCCTCTTTTATAATGTGATCCAGTATCTCTGCAGAATTTCGCCGTCTTCATCTGTGACCTCATTTTCAAGGACTCCACCGTTATTCATTATGGACTTGGCAGAGCCTATATTGGTCTTATGGCAACTTATAAGGACCTTTTCTATTCCAAGCTTCCTGCATTCTTCAAGCGCCATGCCGATCATCTTAGTAGCGTAACCTTTACGTCTTTCTGAAGGTCTTATGCCATCGCCTATATGTCCGCCTTCTCTAAGAAGGTGATCGTTCAGATAATGGCGGATGTTGACAGCCCCAAGAAGTCTGTTCCTGTCTTCATCAAGAAGGAAAAAAGTTGAGTCTGGCACAAGGCCGTCTCTTGCTTCCTTAAGTTCCAGATTCTCAAGATAGTAATCAAAATCGTGATAATCATTTTTAAAGATCGCATAAGGTGAACGATCAGTATTATTTTTGACCTGGTCTTCTTTCCATTCATCGATCATCTCACCAAGCTGGTGTTCGTATTCTTTTGTTAGTTTGATCAGCTTAAGACTCATTTTTCTTTTCTCCTATTCTGTATTAGTATTTCTTTGGGCTATAAAAAAATCCTCATCAAACTTTACTGGTCTGATGAGGAATGAATTCATAGGTATATCTTTTGAATTGCTTTTGATTAAATAATATACTGCGATTCTCTTATCCTCATCAGTTCAACACTTTTAAACCCCTGATTATTATTCACGGATTTGGTAGTGAGCATTGAATTGACGAGTCTAAGCATTTTCATTTGTTAACCTCTTGGTTCAATATTGATGAAGCTTTCGATACCAATTGGTGGAGTTAATATAAGGATAACTCATCACCTCACATTGTAGGTATAATTGGTAATCGTTTGATTGAATTTCAGAAAAATATTAGTTGTAAGTATAACTGTCAGATTATTTTATGTCAATAATATATTTTCATATCCAGATATCATTTAGCGAAGTTTCTTTTCTCTAATCCTCTTAAATATCTGAAATTGCCTTTTTTCTTCATCAACACTATCGTTTGCAAGTCCCTTTGCTTCGAGTATTCTATCTATAGCCTGCGACGGATCCATCGTATGATAAGGAAGGAATAATCCTCGCAATTCTTTTGGTTTAACAATCTTATATACCTGTACAGACGTCTTATCATAAGTGTAAGCAAAATATCTATATAGGTATCCAATCCAGTATAGCTCATTCGGCGTATACTTAACTGAGCCATAATTAGACTTACCATACTCTTCGTCTATTAAACTTAGAATATCTGCTGCCTGAATATTGCTCTGTAACACTGCCATGTTATCCAGTTGCTTTGCCACTTCACTATTCATAAATCTTCGGATGAATATCTCTGAACTATTATCCTGTGCAGTGACAGACAGTTCAAATACTTTGCCTTGCATATCGCAGAGAAGAAGACCATCTTTGTCTATTTTTCTCATATAGGTTGTCACTCCTTTTGTACATTACTTTAAAATGTCGTCGATATATTTTCCTTTTCCTCTGTATTGCCTTCTTGCAAGTTTTACCTTATCGTCACCTAGTTTACTTTCTTCTGTTCTTATACCTTTATAATAATCTCTTTCACTGGATGATATATATGCTCTCTCAAGTATTTTCAACTTTCGTGCAGCTCGCTTACTTGTAAATACATACTGATTTCCTAAATTAGTAGCAAGACAATGCTTACATTGTTCGTCTGTTATTTCCCCTGATATAAAAGCGTTGATTATTTGAAACATCCTGTTATCAATTACTTTTATTACCAATTATCAGAACTGTTTACTTTCAACATACTCTTTAAATCTCGGCAGTTTTAAAATGATTTTCCCACGGACCTGGCCATCAATTACGCCTTTCTCAATAAGACGCCTTCTTGGTTCGCTCCAATCGCTGTGTTTTTTCTTGGTAATCTCAAGAAGTTCCGAAGCATCCATACTGTCCTTCTGGACGATAAAACTCAAGTACCACTTATCCTTGGGAGGTAACTCACTCCAAATCTTATCATATACCTTCTGAGCAAGCGCATCATCAGCCTTGGCCAGTACCATTGGCGTTATCTCTTTGCTCTTTGAATCCCACATATACTTTCCAAATGCCTGATAGGCAAATGCATATCCCTTAGTCATAACAGCCAGCTTATATGCCACATCATCAGAAAGACCCATTGTAAGCTTGTAATCTTCCTTAATAACTCCTATGTTAAGAGGAGTCATTTCGTACTTGGTAGCTCTTAAAAAGAATGTCAGTCCATCAGTATTCTCGATGTCTTCTATATCTTCATAAAGGCCAGCAACAAGAAGATAAATCGGAAGGTCTTTTCTTATAAGAATCTGATACTCCTGTATAAAATCAACTAGCGAATCAGTTTTTCTAACTTCATCTATAGCAACAAGAACACGCTTCTTTTTCTTTTTGATCTCATTAAGTAGCTCTACTAAAACAAGATCCAGACTTGCTGCAGGACTCTTTTTCTTGAGATCAAGTCCAATTCCAAAGGCTGAAAGATTAAGGTTAGCATCAATATAGGATGTGATAAAAGGCACCTCTGTATAGAGATAAGCCACAAGGTCATTAGTAAACTCTGCACCAGGCTTAAGGTCTACTATGATCCAATCCTTAGACTGCGATAGTTCCTTCTCTATTGCTGTCAGTGTAACAGTCTTGCCTGTTCCTCTTATCCCGGTTATCTTAAATGCCTGCTCTTCAGAAATATCACTGTTGAATGCGCTGGTAATCTCGTCAATTATAATATCTCTGCTAATGTACTGTGTCGGTATTCTTCCAAAGCTGATGGCGTATGGGTTTCTCTCAGTCATACAGACCTCCGTTTTATCACTAAATATAAAATAATATAATATCTTATTTTATACTATAATATCATATAATTTAATATAAAGCCATATAATTCACTATAATATGCTATAATCACCCAATGTAAACTATAAAAGCATATAAATGTGAATGACCGCTAATCTGGTATGATTCTTCCAAAAACTTGTTTAAGTAATATTACTTAAACAAGTTTTGGTTGATGTTTTCATGCATCAGCAATTGCATTTCTACTGGGCTGCAAATAAAAAGGCATATAGCAGCTTTATTGCCACTATACGCCCATACAATTGATCTCTATTGGCTCACAGTGAAAGACATATGCGAAAGCATATATCCTTCTCACATCATCTCCTCTTACTAAATAGTTGATGTTATGCCCTGAGCAATCTCTGCCGCAGACACCCTTTTTTTGTATAGTGTATATGTCTGATAAAGTCCCAACACATAAATAGCAATCAATAGCACCGCTCTTACAGAATAATACTCAGCTGACAAAACAGGCTCTGTTATGCCGGCATTAACTTTAGCTATTATTACAGAAACATATAATGAATATACAGCATAAAATATTCCCGAAAGCGAAACAACGGCAATCGCGACAGCCCATATTTTTCTGTTCTGGCTTCGAACAAAGAAGAAAAATACTGCTACTGATCCCAAAACCATTGGTACAAAATATGTTATTGCTATGAGTGCAATTATCTTCCATGCTCTGAACGACATCAGACTTGCTCCACTAAGAAAGAAACTTTTAAAAGCCCCATCTGTATCAATAATAAAAGAAGACAGAAAATAAGCCATCAAAACCGCTCCCATCCTTTTCGGTGAAAGTGTTCCTCTTACAGCACAGATCAGGCCATAGATGAAAGCTGCTATTGAAACTCCTGTTCCAGCGAATTGGAATATCACCTGAACCGGAATCAATTGAAATGCTTCTAATGCAAACGCCCTAACTGCAATACCAACTGCTGATATTAGATAGGAAAATACAACTGCAGCATAAAGAACTATCATTATGTTGTTTACCACTTTATTTTCAACTACAGGGTTTCTCTCTACTACTTTAGTCATTTCTTTTCCGGATAAGAGGTCGTCAAGACTCACTTCCAGAATCTGAGATAATTTCTTTGTAGTAAGAAGATCCGGATATCTATCTCCGCATTCCCAGCGAGAAACTGATTGTCTCGTTACATATAATTGTTCTGCAAGGGATTGCTGTGTCATTCCTTTTGCTTCTCTCGCTCTTCTAAGTTGTTCGCCAAATTCGACCATGTCAGATCCGCTCCTTCCGCATTTGTTTTTTGATCTGCAGATTTGACTTTAGTATCTCTTGTAGAGGAAAAAACATCAAGCACCACCTTGAAAATACTTGTCACCACTATGGTGCATCCCAGTAAACAAGCGTATTCTCAACTTGTTTAAGTAATATTGCTTAAACAAGTTTTATAAAAGGCATATAGCCGCTTAATTACCGCTATATGCCTTTTATTTATGCATGAATTACTTTTTATAATAATTCAGCCAGAAAACCCATGACCCATCTGGGTCGTGGGATGAATGGCGTCACTAATAGATGCGTGCATTTTACTGCAACACATTCTTTTAGGTAAAACATATGATATAATATATATACAGGAGTGATCCGAGTCTTATGAAAGGAGAAAACTGTATGTATCTTACTGTAAAACAGCAGGTAAAACATCTATCGAAAGACGATTACCGTTCAATAAGAGAACTGTGTCATTCAGCTAAAAATCTTGCAAATGAAGCCATCTATAATGTTAGGCAGTATTACTTTACTGAAGGTAAGTTTCTGAAGTATGAGAAGAACTATGTTCTGTTAAAGAACAGTTTTAATTACAAGACCTTAAATTCAAATATGGCACAGCAGATCCTCAAAGAAGTAGACGGCAGTTTCAAGTCATTCTTTGGCTTACTTAAACTTGCAAAACAAGGTAAATATGCTTTTAAGGATTGCAAACTGCCAAATTATCTTCCAAAAGACGGGTATACCACACTTGTTATAGGTTTTGTACGACTTAACGGGAATAAGCTGATACTTCCGTTTTCAAACAGCTTTAAGAAAACCCACAAGTCGGTTGAAATCACAATACCGCCGATCCTGCTTGATAAAAAGGTTAAAGAGATACGTATCATACCAAAAGCTCATGCCAGGTTCTTTGAAATTCAGTACACTTACGAAGCTGAGTGTGTTCAAAGAAATCTTAACAAAAACAATGCACTGGCGCTCGATCTTGGTATAAACAATCTTGTAACCGCAGTATCAAATAATGGCAGATCGTTCATAATCGACGGAAGAAGACTCAAGTCCATTAACCAGTGGTTTAACAAAGAAAATGCCCGCCTGCAGTCCATTAAGGACAAGCAGCATTTTGGCAAAAAGACTACAAATCGTCAGAAAGCCATTGCTCGTGATCGTAACAATAAAGTAAATGACTATATGAGCAAAGCTGCACGTAAGGTTATAGACTACTGTATCTCTAACGATATCGGAACCCTTGTAGCCGGATATAATGTTACATTTCAACGGAGTTCTCATATAGGCAAACAGAACAATCAGAATTTTGTCAACATACCCTATGGAATACTGAGGGATAAACTGTCATACCTCTGCGAGCTTAATGGTATTACTTATGTTGAGCAGGAAGAAAGCTATACATCAAGGTCATCATTTTGGGATAAAGATGATATCCCTGTTTACAATGATGACAATCCAAAGGAATATCAGTTCAGTGGTAACAGAATACATCGTGGAATGTACAAGACTGCCAGAGGGATTAAATTCAATGCCGATATTAATGGGGCATTAAATATAATGCGTAAAAGTAGCGTTGTGGATCTTAGTATCCTATACGGTAGAGGCGATGTGGACACGCCTGTAAGAATAAGGATTGCCTGAATATCAGGTGGAAACTTAAATATCAAACTTCTTAAATGGAGCCGTTAGGCTCTTAGAAGCCCATTACCTTTAGGTGATGGGTAGTTCACGTTCTCTATCAGCAAAATACAGTGGAATCAGCGTTACGAGTAGTACTATGAGCCCTGCAATAAAAACAGCATTTGTAGGCAGATACTCCGTAAATCCGTACTCATCAACAAATTCGCCACTATTCTTGATAACAGGATTGGATATAAGTGGTGCGATCACCATAGGTATCAGCACGTAAAAGACAATCCTGATCCCCTCAAACTGTCCTCTTGAATCCTCAGGGTAAAGACGCTTTGACCATACTGTGATGGTCTGTAAAAAGAGAATATATCCAACGCCAACAAACAGCATTCCTGCCATAAGATTTGGATTCCATATGGTACTCGGGTCAACGTTTGTAGGTGATACGAAAAGCCCAATAGCAAGAAGCCCAATAGAATTCAAAATTATCGCTACAAATATCAGAAGCGACGATCTGTCAGCCTTTATAAGCTTAATAGCAGGAATAGTCACAAACATAGCAACAATAAGACCCACGCCTTCTATAAGTCCCATAGTGTCTGCTGTAAATCCAAGATAATAGATCATGAAGTTCCCAAGATGAGAAAAGTACACGTTAAAAGATATAAAGTATACCGCAAGCATCAGATTTACAAATACAAGTTCTCTGTGCTGGAGATAGGTTTTTATGTTAAATATTGAAAAGAACTGCTCTGAAAATGAGCCCTTTATTGATGGCTTTAAGGTGTCAACATCCTTCATTCCAAACAGTGATACTATTCCCAGAAGGATCACACTTCCTCCAATAACTGTAAATAGTCTCATATAGTTGTCATCTGCACCAACAAGTAATCCTCCCGCAATAGTTCCCACAATGGTTCCTATTACCGGCTGTACAGCAAGAGCTGCTCCCAAAGCACCGGAGTTATCAGGTGTCATATGGTCATTGATCCAGGCGTTAAAACCTATATCATTTCCCATGGAGCCAAAAAAACTCATGATTGCATCAGCAGCTACTACTGCAAATGCAATTCCAATAAGTGCAGAATCACTGCCTTTATTCATAAATTCTGTTGTTCCAAAGATAATGGTGAAAATTCCCCAGAGGATATATCCCACAGACACAAGAGTCTTTCTATTACCCTTTCTGTCTGAAACACATCCAAAAAGAAATGTAGAAACTGTGGTTGCTGCTGCAGATATTGCAAGCATCCATGAAATGATAGTCGGGTCCTTGGCTATCTTGGCATATACAAACGTATTAAACCACTGATTCTCCATGTTCCAACATAGCTGCCCCGCAAGTCCAAGAAGCCAGATAAGTAGCCAAAAACCAATACCGCTTTTTGCATTATTTTTACCCATATTAAGCCTCCCGTTTATAGATTATGATGGCATGTTATAGCGACTGATCGATTGCCAGCATAAGATTATCCTTTCACCCATAATCTTATATATCCCTGATGACAGATGGGTATGATGATTACGTCTTCTATCACAAGTTTATATTTCATTCTTTTTCATATAATTATGAACTTCCCAAAACAGACTTAATGCAGTCTCAATATCATGTGTTTCCCACGTAGCTTTCTTTTTTGTAAATGTTCCTTTCCATGGAAAATCTAATGGGGCATCAAAATATCTATCTTCTGTAAGATTTAATTCGCATACATACCTGTCTGCATATGGAACTGCTGTTTTATTATTGTAATCACTAAGAGCCTTCATCATTTCATCATAAATGATTGGGTATGTTTCTTCCGGTGTAGGCTCCCATCCCTTACTTTTATCCTTTACGCTTATACATGTGACATTAGTAGACATTTCTCGTGCTTCTGTATGTGAAGCAGCACAGCCGATATTAGCAATATATGGTGCACCACTAAAGCACAAAACACTTGCCCCTATTTCAGCAACATGTTTACCATTTATATAGAATGATTCTATAGGTGGAGTATGTATTGTGTGAGGAAAATAGGCATCAGGTTCTCCATTTCTTGCATGCTGTCCTACTGTAACTATTCCATACGGTTCTGATGCAGCCTGTCCTCTGGCTCTTCCCCAAAACATACATCTATTAGGCAGATCAAAAAGTCTGACCTTTGATGGAAGCTTTGTAGTGTCTACATTAGGTTCCGCGCATCCTGCATGATGCATGTCAAGGAGCATAATGTCATCTATACCAAAATCAATTGCAGCATTGCATACCGCCAAAACATCACTGGTAATACAACCTCTGCCATAAGAACGCCACAATTTATTCTGAGGGTACATCTCCTCGTGCCATAAAGCCTCTCTATTCGATTCAAAGATACCGCTGGCTCCCTCCATGTCAGCTACAACAATTAATTGCTTCATTTTCTGGTCTCCCTTAACTTCTTAATTACTTTTCTTCCGTCAACAACACGAATAAGTGTGACCGGATTACCCTCGGTCATGTTTAAAATAGATGTTTTTTGATTTTTTACTTTAGACCTCTTTTCTTTCATTCTAAAGTTTATACGAGCGCATGAAGAAAAACCAGCAACTTTTTTATCATATTGCCGGTTTTTGATCATTTTGAGTTAAATATTCTGTTGTTCAAACTTATCGTATTGTTTCCTTTGATACTCTCTCAATCTGATCTGCGGCTTCTTCAGGAGTTATTTTTCCTGTCGCAAGCTCTTTTAGCGCATCACATACAGCAAGACTCAGGTCTTCATACTTGATTCCTCTTGGCCCTGTTTCATAAACGCATTCCTCGCATCATCCTATTAACATGCGTACTTTAAACATATCGTTCCCAGCAATATATCTGATCTCGCTCCCTGTCTTTTTAGCAAAGTCAAGGACACTTCTGGTTCCGATTCCATGGTCATCCTCAGAGGCAACGGGGTGACCATCTTCAGTTTTGGAAAGGAGTTCCAGAAGATATCCGGTATTATTGACCAGCATTGTGATGCAGTTGAGAAAAAGATATGCATGCAGCTTGTTTTTGAGGTTTCTAAAAACAATAATCCCCTCAAAAAGCATAGCAAATATGCTAAGTATTATCGCTGTTAAAAGAAACTCCCTCATAGTCATTTCTATACCCTTGCCTCTACAGTTTTCTTCTCAATTTATAATACTACAAGTAAATCCGTGCTAACACCCACAATGGAGCATGGATTTTCCATAGCCTATTAAGACTTTTGTACAAGCGGCTCCGGCTGATGCTCGCAAGTTAGATTATTAAGCCAGCGCTCTTTCTTTAGCCAAAAATGGAAAATAAGGGTCCTGACAATATCCAGGATCTTTACGCAAAGGTACATCTGTACAGGTCCGATATCGGTATATCTTGCAAGCAGGAAAAGCATTGGAAGCATAACCACTATTGTTATTCCGGCATCTGCATATGCTCCCATCTTTGTGTCACCACCGGATCTTGCAATGGCCTGCTGCGCGTTTACAAGTACCCATACAGGCATAAAAAACGCCATAAGTATTACCATACTCCTTGAAATTGCAATGGCGCTTGGACTTAGCTTTCCAAACACAACAGGAATAATAAGTGTTGTGGCAAATCCGACAAAAGTCATGGCAACGCCAAATACGACAGCTCCTGATAAAAGCCATGTTTTTTCTGTTCGTGCCTTCTGAAGATTTCCCTCTCCCAGGGTCTTTCCGATTATTACTGTAGTTGCAGAGTAAATTCCTCCAAATGCTACAAAGAAAAGATTAGCTATGGCAAAGCTTGATGCCATTCCCGAAACTACATCTGCTCCGCCTCTTCCATTATAAATTGCCGTAGTCAATGTTTCAGAAAGAACCCATGTCATCTCGCAGAAAAGCATAAGAGCGCCTTTCTTTAGTATTTCCTTAAACAATCTTCCGTCTACCATGAAATCTCTGTTAAAGCGAATTGCAAAATCAGGTCTGCTTCTGAAATAGATAACCAAAAATATAATGAACTCTAATGATCTCGCTATTACAGTAGCATAAGCAGCTCCCCGGACGCCAAATGCAGGAAATCCAAGATTTCCATAGATAAGAAGATAATTGAATACAGTATTTGTAAGAGTTGCTACTACTGTTACGACAAGGGGTATTTTGACCTGCCCCATATCCCTGAGTGAACTTGCGATACTTACAGAGATTGTCATGGGAATTCCCACAACAGACATGATTCGTATATATTTTACTGCCTCATCAAGAATAAGCGGAGCCTGTGTATTTCCAATAACCATAAGTGACAGTATTTCTCTTGGGTAAATAAGACACACCATAAGATATGGAATGAGTGCTACAAGTCCCGCAAGTAGTTTAAACATAAACGCTTGTTGCATTCCGCCACGATCTTTAGCGCCAAAAAACTGCGTGAGGAATATTCCTCCGGTCATGCAGATTGTGTTAGTAAAGACCATAAACACAAAAAGCACCTGTCCGGCCACATTTACTCCGGACATCGATACATCTCCCAGTCCTGATACCATAAAGTTATCAATCAATGACACCATGCTCTGTATAAGCTGCTGAAGCATTATAGGTACTGCTATCGCAAGTACACTTTTATAAAATTGTCCATTTCCAAAAATCGTATTCTTTTCTCTCATTATACTAATATCTCCTTGAATTAAATCCTTGTACTCATCATCTACTGATCATCACATTAACACCAAATAAAAAACAGGCCCTTTAATTCACTCAATTGGGTCTGTTTTACACTTAAAAACTATTTCTGACATATTAAAAAACTGATCCTTATAATCTGCTGTATAGGATCTTAATATCTCCTCAACATATCCGGGCGGAAACTTTGCGAGAAAGCGCTGTTCAGCTTCAATCTTATCAATGTATTCTTCAATTGCATCAATCCCAGTCTTACCTTCAACAGGGACCGGTGTAGGATAATCCATCGTAATGATCGTCTCCTGAGGAGAAAACCTTGGAGAATAAAGTTCAAAGAATCCCGGAATAGCTTTTAAAACAGTGTCATTCAGATTGCGATTGCCATATGAAGAAAATGAAGATATAAGGACCTTATATTTTCCCTTGGCACGTTCTACCTTATCCACAACCTCCTGAAATCCTGCTTTATACAGGCTTCTTGCATCCGCCTGCTGGCAGGGCACAAGGCCATTAGCATTCATAGACTCTGCTTCATGAATGCAATATAAAACCGCTTCCATCAGATGCTGTGCTGCCTCGTAGGTCACTGATGTGCTCTCGCCCTTCGTATATAGGTCAGTTAATTCAGCAACTATTGAAATAAGCTCTTCCGGATCATAATTCATCAAAATCGTCTCCTAAGTTTAGTTTTTCGCGCTTATATCTGTCAGCCCAGTTCTCTCCGGCCCTGACGCTTCTTGCGAAGTCTTCCAATGCTGTTCCTTCAAGATATTCAAGATCACCACCAGACTCGTTTTCATAGGCGTTTTTCATAATACCAAGCAGTTCATCATCTGAAACCATGTCCATGGATTCATTCTTGTACAGGAAAAAGATCTCCTGCAAACGGGCAATAGTTTCGGCGTAATCTTCCTGATTGATAAATGATGAATCCGCAAATGCACGAATAAGCTTGGGGCTTATGCTATCGCCAAATTCCACGCGTCTTTCTTCCCTCAGAGTGTCTCCCCTTGCTGCCACTAAGGCTGTAGCATCTTCCTTCGTCAGTGTAAGCCCATTCTCCTTGCTCTCTTCATTTGTCTTCATTATCTGGTTGACCTGATACTGTTCAGACATTTTTTGCAAATAGTTATTCTGCAATTATTCCTCCTTCAGGCGAGTGCCATACCAGCAGCTGCTGTTGCATGAATAATTGATTTCTTTTTTCCAATAATATATTTATCATAAAACAAAAAACAGCTCCAAATTTACACTCATTTGGAGCTGTTTTACACTGAAATTCAAATCCAGAGTCTTACTCAGTATATCTATATTTTTTCATGATCTGACCAGATATTATACATATGGCTGTTCCTGTCACACCAAGAATGAACATCATCATTGCGGCACCTGAACCCTTTCCGCTTCCGAAAAGAAAAGTCCAGAACGGATCATTACTTTTCAATGCCATAAACGGTTCGCAGATTTTGTCTACAAAGAGTCCGCCAAGGAAAAGTCCGATCGGAATAGTAAAAAACTGCAGAGTATTTCTGCAAGCATATACTCTTCCCTGAAGCTCTATTGGAATGACATTGCGCATTATTACATTCTGGTTGGCTGCCATGAGTGGAACAAATACCCATCCTATTATCTGGCCTATGCACCATAAAACAGAGCTTCTTGCAAAGGCCAGTAAAAAGTTCTCTATCCCCAGCGCAAAAAGCATCGTGAGATATATGACTCTTACCCTGTCCTTGGGCTTTGGCAGGATCATTGGAAGGAAACTTCCTGCTACCATGGCCAGCCCTGAGCATGCTGTTACGATCCCATACACATTGTTACCTTTTTGAGGTATAACAAGGGCCGGAAGTACCGCATCAAAGGCTGAAGCTGTGAGGTTAACCCCCGCCATAAACAGTATTACAGTAAGTATGAGCGGAGTTTCTTTTAGGAACTTTAGCCCCTCTTTAGCCAGTTTGATCACGTTTTCGTCCTTACTTGTTCCGTCCTTGATCTCAGGTAGTTTTATAAAGAACAATAATGCCACAAATGCTATGGCAAAAGACAGAAGATCTACCGCAATAACCGTATCCAACCCTGCCAGTCCATAGAGTGCTGCAGCTATCAGCGGATTGCCAATTGAAATAAGCGAACGGGACAATTGCTGAAAGCCACTGGTCTTCTGATAATGCTCTTTTGGAACGATAAGTGAATATGCCACTTCTGAAGCAGGCTGCTGAACAGTGTTCATAAGACCTGAAAAGGCATTGATGGCATATAGATGCCACATGGTCAGCGTATCAGTTTTGTACAGTACAAATACAACAACCGTTGTAAGTGCTGCTAAAAGATCGCATATGAGCATGGTTTTCTTTTTATCGAATTTATCTGTTATTGCTCCTGCAAAAATGCTCATAATGACATATGGCGCATATGTGCAGATTGTAAGTGCTGCAGTACTCAGCGCTGATCCGGTCTTTTCATACATCCACAGCGTAAGCGCAAATCCTGTTATTGCACTACCAAGCTGTGATAAGCTCTGTGTGATCCAGATTATGTAAAAATCTCTTAATTCCTTTATTCTGTTTTTCATTGTTATTTATCCTCCATACAAATATTTTTATCTGCATGGAGCATATACACTGCAATTGATCATGTCCTTCCTCCTTCTTGTTATTTTAAACGAATATCATTCTTTTGACATCACATTCTTTTTCCAACATATCAGCGCAATAATCACTATGTATATTGCTGACAGTACAACATAAAACCAGATATCAACCTGTAAGAAACAATACAGGAAATTAAAGCAAAAGTGTATCACTATGCTATAGATCAGATTATCATTCTTTTCCATGAAAAGATTCATAATAAAGCAAAGTCCCGTCATTACGATGACGTTGGACAGAACGTATGGTATCATCTGGATTCCCATATAATCTGAATCTACAAACCAGAGTATGGTATGCCAGAACGCCCATATAACTCCCTGTATCACTGATGCACTGAAAAAACTGTATTTTGCATTAAGGTATGGGCGAAGATAACCTCTCCAGCCTGACTCTTCTCCTGTTGGCCCCGTTGTGATCGAGAATAAAAATGACGCCCAGAACGGGTAGGATCCAAGATTCCAGTATTCACCAAATGCCTTCCCCTGAATCAAGGACAAAACAAATACTGTAATAATAGTAGCTCCAAGCGTAAGTATAGCTGAAGCTACCAGCGTTACTATGTTTACCTTTCCACCAAAAGCTTTTTTGTAAAAGTCGGCAATCCTACGGTCAGGACAAAAATACTTAAAGCCTATAAGCAGCACAATCGTAGGTGCCCACGCGCAGATATTGGATAAAATCCTCATTACAACTGGCGGGCAATGAAACACCATGCTTGCTGTCCCGCATAATCCCAGCACCATAAACCAAAATACAAAATAGCTTAGACCTACATACCATTTTACACGTTTTTCCATATATTGTTATGTCTCCTTCCGATCATCACTTTATCACCAAACAAAAAACAGCCCCGAGATTACACTCATTTGGGGCTGTTTTTCACTTATTTCTATCGACTGTCCAATTAGTATGGGGTGATCATACATTCCATCTGAAGATCATATGGCTCATCTTCCACACAGGAAGGAATAGGGTCAGAACTGAGGCGGAAACCCATAGCGGAGTAGAAGTTTATCGTTTCCTCAGATGAACAACAGGATGCATACAAGGCATGCGCTCCTCTCTTCAGGGCTTCCTGTCTGGCGGCTTCAAGCAGGGATCTGCCAATTCCACGACGGCGGTAATCCGTAGACACATGGAAGCTATCTATGATGAGTCGCCCTTTATTTAGCTGTGGGATCAGCATAATCTCGCCAACCACACAGTTTTCCTCAAACGCACAGTATGTCACATATCGCCCACTGAGAATATCATCAGCTTTTTGCAGGCGGCGTGCAAGATCCCAATCCTCTGTGAAGGGATTGTAAACCAATATCATTTTCCCATCATGCAGACGATACACATTCTTCACTTCCTGATATCGCTGAAAGCCTTTCAATGAATCGTGGGTGAAGTTATGTTTGTCAGCAAGCATAATTTCCATATAATATTATTCCTTCCATTCAGATCTCAATAAATCCTTATTCTATCTGTTTCCATCTTAATTCTCCAATTGTTAATCAAAAATCTGTCCGGGAAGCTTTAATTTCTCCTTCGGAGGGAATGTCTTGTCAAACTCCTCGACATCTGAGTCTTCAACATAGTATCCCTTAGGGGTCTGATATCCCCCTGTGATGCCGTCAAGATATCCCGGGATCATCTCTGAGCACATGAATTACATAGTGCTCACTGCATCCAGGACGATAAACGTTCCAAAATGACTCTCTTACTAAGTTTTCAACGTCTCTATAATCTTTCTTTTCTTCTAATCTAATTGTGTAATTACTCATATTTTTTCCCTCAATTTCTTATCATTATGCTTTTTCCCGTCTATAAAATAACATTCCCTTTATGGTCGTCAAAATAAAGGCAACAGATGTGGCATAAGCAGCCCTTGTGATTGCCAGAACAAGTACAGTTATTACACTTATCCCCATAGACAATGCTATCATTACCCGTTTTGGTCTTTCGAGGTTAAAACGGTTTAAGATCACTATGACCATTCCTATCGCCACAAGTGTTAAAAACAACACCCAGTAAATCACCTTGATACTGGCTGAAACATCGCAGTATTCTAGCATGCTCACAGCAAAAACCAATCCATCTGCCGTATGCGGAAACAACGGAAGGAATATCAGTCCGCACACCATAAGATCAACCAGTCCCAAAAGATAATCCAATACTCTGTGAATATTTGCCCTGTTCTCTTTTTCTGCAATAGTTACAAGTTTTTCACTTGAAAGAAGCTCGTCTATTGAAACAGAGAAATACTTAGATATCTCTTTTAACGAATCTATACTAGGATAACCTCTTCCAGACTCCCACTTTGAAATAGCTGTTCTAGAGACAAACAAATCCTCTGCAAGTTCCTCCTGCGTCATTCCTTTGCCGTTTCTCAGTTCCAATAGCTTTTCGCCAAATTCCATAAAAGATATCTCCTTTTTAGGATTCACTTATGCATGATAGAACGAAACCCTTGTACAAATAATACAAGCCAATGCTTAACAGTACTGAGCCTATGATATCCGTAAACCAATGGACTCCGGATAACAACCTTCCCGCAACCATAAAAAGCGAAAATAAGACTGCTAAGACGTTAATAATCTTCTTTGCCTGATCATTATTCAGCCTCCGGGAAGTCTGCTCAATCAGTGTCGGCATAACACTAAGTACAAGTAGCGTAGTAGATGAAGGATATGATGCCTCCATAACACCTTCTATAGGAATTGGCCTGTAGTTTATAGGTATCATCTCAAAAATCAGATATGCAAAAATGACAATAATATAATAGATGCCAAGAATTAAGATATCCTTATCCACTTTGAGCAGGCTCTTTCTGCTTATTAGTTGTATAAAGCCAACACATCCAAATATCATACATATAATTATTGGTACCAGCCCAAGCCAATCAGTGATTGTATAAAGGGTCATATTGACTCCGGTCAATGCATGAAATTCGATATTAAAATCAGCAAATCCTATGTCTGTTCCATTCTGCCCAACCGGCTGAACATCGATTGTCATAATAAGCACTGTCCATAAAACAAACATTGCGATCAAGATGCAGCCAATTAGTAAACTCTTCTTTTTTGTTTTCATTTTTTGATCCTCTCTCTTGAAAAATTTCCTTCCGGCTTCTTCAAAGTAACAAAGGTCATGAAAAAATAAAAGAATCGTTCAGTAACATTGGCGATACTCTTCGTGTCATCCGCATGGATACTGCTTTAGCCTCTGAACATTTATATGTAGTAGTAGTGACCATACTTTATCATAGCAAAAGAAAACAGACTCAAATCACACTGATTTAGGTCTGTTTTTCACTGATTTAATAGAATTTATAATAATTCAATTCTGATCAAACTGTACTGGCCCTTTTTTATAACTAATATCAGTGTCCTACATGTTTTGAATAAAACACAAACTCCTTATCGCGCTTTATTTCTTTATAGCCAAGCTTAGTATAAAAACTATTTGTCCTGACATTCCAAATAGGAGTATCCAGTGTATACTCTCTTACTTCTGGAAACATATTCTCCACTTCTCGCATAATAAAAAGCCCATACCCTTTTCGAAAATGCTCCGGTGCAACGAATATCCTGCCAACATTCAAAACATCGTTTTCCAAAAAAAGGATTGCTCCGCCAACAATAAGTCCATCATCTGTCAATTTATACAAATGCCCCTGTCGTGCCATTTTCGTATGAAATTGTAATGACATATATCCGGGAGGTCCTCCCGGTGATTCCGCACCGATCAGTACATCACTGTCAAATGCGCGCTTCGATATTCCATTCAATGAAAGCGCATCAGAAGTACTTGCCTTTAATAACTGTAAACTCATATTGACTCCTTCAGAAACTTGATCACATCATTCTTTTTATTTATTTTCTCAATTATTGACGTATCTAATGAACCCAATAAATCTTCAAACTGAATCTGCGACTTTCTTCTTATTTCCTTGAGTTTCTCAGTGTCTTTCCGCTTTCTTTCTGCTTCACTCTTTGGATATCCCTGTCCAAATGGCTCAGAGAAGAGAGCTTCTATTGTCTTTTCAAAGTTATCTTCGCCTGCCCATGTATAGTCTTCGCCTAGCGGAAGTGAAATAGCATTACCATTGTTGATCTGTGCAAACAGATAAGCGTCTTTAGGAGTAGGCGCATATCCACAAATTACTCCAGGCATGCTGTTGCACGCCAGCATCATTCCCTGGCCGGATGAACAACCGGTAACAACAAAGTCAACTGCGCCGCTTGCAAGTAATATACCAACAAGAACCGAAACATCTATATATGAATACTTTTCCTGCTCTTCTAAAGTACAGCCAAAGTTTATGACTTCAGCATCTTTAGGGGCATATTTTTTGACAGTATTAAAAATCAGCTCATTTTTTTCAGCCTGAGAGCTCGCTTGAATTATTCCTATTCTCATTACAACATCCTTTAAGCATTTTGTGTTTACTTTTTTACCTGCAAGGATTCCTGATAGCTTAGAAAGAATACCTACGTTCCATAGTCTCCAGCAATTTAAGACCAGATTTTAAGTTTCCCTATCGTGATTGCATTCGCAATACATACATACTGTTCCATTTGATAACTTAAATCCGTTCTTTTCGTAAAAATTAGCCGCTGGTGCATACTCGCTTGTATAAAGAACAATGCCTGCAAGTCCTTTTTCTTTACTGTAATTTTTGACCGCATTTAATAGTTGTTTACCTATTCCATGCCCTTGTCGTTCGGGAAGTACCGCCATCTCATTAATGTAAATTTCTTCTTTGCTTCCGGAAATTTTACAAAGCGCAAATATACAACCTAGCACTTCATCATTTTCTTCATAAACATATCCAACAAATCTTTTCTGTTCAAAAAAATCGCGAAGATATTCTGCTGCATTTTCTGCAGTCCAATCTATTCCCCAATGTTCCATGGGGAATGCTTTTGCATAAATCATGCCACATTGTGCTAAGTCAATGTTCTCCATAAGTCTAATCATTTTGCTGTCCCACCATCAAATTCTAATCTATCCCTGAAAAGATGATCTGCTTAAATACGCCAAAAGAAGCGGCGCAGATAAGGTGACCACCCCAGTTTCACTGATTTTAGGTCTGTTTTACACTTATTCTTTAATTTATCAGCATTCTGACCTTAAAAGTCTTCTCTTCTGTTATATATCTAATATCGCTATCTGTTTGATTTATAAAGTTAAGAACACTTCTAGTTCCTATTCCATGCTCTTCCTCAGTATTAAACGGATGTCCTTCCTCATCCAGCTTTACTTCCTCAGCGCATGAGTTCGTGATCTCAAACAGAAGCTGACTTTTATACCTAGCCGTGATGTCAATCCGTCTCTCACTCTCAGGAACTTTTTCGCAAGCATGGATAGCATTCTCTATAAGGTTACTGATCACTATGGCAAGCTGCATCTCATCCACATTCAGATTTGAAGGGATATTAGCAGATATATTTACCTTTATATTCTCTTTTTCGGCCATAGACAGGTAATGTGTGATTGCCGCATTAAGTGTAGTATTCTCGCAATATCTTTTTACAGAGTGGGGTTCCTGTTTGAGCCTCTCATTAAGACAATCCAGGGCTTCCTGCGTCTTGCCATCCTGTAAAAGAGTTTGAAGAAGAGCCTCAAAATGTCTTCTGTCATGACGCATGGCTCTGTCCTGCTGCATGATGCTCTCAGAAATAGCAAGTCGTTCCCTCATGGCTTTGGTTGCAATCTCCATAATAACCGCATCTGATTGAAGCTTTGACTCATTTTGCCTTGCTTCCATCTCCATTTTCATGAGTCTTGTGTGTTTTTCAAGAAATCCAAAGACCAGTATGTTAATAGCTACAAGAACCACCATAAGTTCAGTATATTGGGAAAGGTTATATTCCTCTCCTCTAAGATATCTGTTGCCATCAAGAACCAAAATAATGATAGTAGCGATTGGCAGCACAACATATGGAAGAATTTCCTTATCAAGCCTCTTGTCCTTATCCTTATTTCCGAAAAGACAGATGACTCTGACCACAATAATCTGCAAAGACAAGATAATTCCATAGCTCTGAGGAGTCATAAAGTCATAGTTTATCTTAACCATATCCATACTCTGAACGCCTTGAACATAAAACGTGATGGATACTTCAATTGCGCTCTGGGCAGCAAGATAGAAAATGAAATATATTATGCCTCGAATATTATTAACTTTATAGCAAATGAATAATGGAATGAGGAATGCCAGGTATGATGCTATCATATTTATATAAATCACTCCCAGCGTATTGGCGTAAAAGAAAGACAGCACAGTTAATGCATATATCATAAATACGAGAATCCTATGCTTCTTAAAGAATTCTCGCATCACGTAAAAACTCAAATGCATGGCATAGTACAGAAAAAGAGCTACTATATCCCCTAATAGCAGCAATGTATATGGATTGGACAAAAGGTCAGCCATTTTTCATTTCCCTCTTAATCAATAATTTTTTTGGGCCATTTGCAGATGCCTACCTCAAGTGCCCTTTCTTCTTTAAGATGAAAATCTGCATATTTACAGTACCAGCAGCCTTTTATACTTGGAATAGCATCCTCTCTTGGTGTGTATGCAGGACAGATATCCTCCGGCCATACACTTCCATCTCTCTTGGGAATATCATAATTGTTTGTTTTATTATTCATTGCATTACCTTTCAAAACCTGTAATCCATATAACTATCAATAACATCAGAATATCTGCTCTTTGTAACAGGTATTTGCTCCCCACCTCGAAGCGTAATATCTATCTTT
Source organism: Butyrivibrio fibrisolvens (assembly GCF_037113525.1). NCBI lineage: Bacteria > Bacillati > Bacillota > Clostridia > Lachnospirales > Lachnospiraceae > Butyrivibrio > Butyrivibrio fibrisolvens. Next base: position 3,887,781 of record NZ_CP146963.1, read on the forward strand.
GTAAGTTTATCAATTGCTGCTATATTCACAGCTATTGATTCATGGCATCTTACAAAATCTTTGCCGGAATGATTCTCTGAAAGATATTCTGCAAATCCTATTCTCAGGGTTGGGGTTGATATGATCTCACCATTATCCATATGGTATGAAACCACATGATTGCGATATTCTATATAAAGAATGTCGCTAAGCCGCAGTGTCTGCATGCCACCCTTGATCTTTATGCAAACGCTTTTATCACTATCAATGTCCACGCGAGAAATAGCCAGATCAAGAGTTGAAAAGAATTTTTCTTTCTCTATTGGCTTCAAAATATAATTTATGGGATTTACATCAAAAGACTCCAATGCATATGAGCTTTCAGAAGTTGCAAAAATAATCTGAGCATCGGGCTGATTCCACCGAAGTTCTCTGGCAGCCTGTATTCCTGTAACCATTGGCATAACTATATCCAAAATGTAAATATGAGGTCTATAATGCTCGCACTCCTCTATAAGTGTGTCCGGATGATCAAATATTCTGACCTGGGCTTTGATAGAGTTCTTTTTCAAATATTCCTGAAGAAGAACATGTACCTTTTCCCGATCAGACTTGTCATCATCACAGATAGCTATACGTAATTCAGAATCCTCAATAAAGTCCTTGTTTTCCATAAATCCCCCTGTCATAGCGCGATTATCTTTAACTACAACACATTATATCAAAGTCCTGAGCTTTATTTACCCTCAAGTCTGCGCTTGGCATCAGGATTATTACTGATTATTTCAGAAAGCTTGGAACATGATGTCATTTCAGTGCAGTCTCCGCAAGTAATAACCTTCCTGCCCAATGCACATTGCCTGATCTTACACAAAGACTGGCAAAAAGGCGTCTTCACTCCTGTAAGCCTGCAGCCTACGCAATTTATCATTTCGGGGGTTATCTCTACTCCATTGAGCTCAGACCACTCTTTGGCAACCTTTGCTCTAAGCTCGTTGTCATCATTAACCGTTGCTTTACGCGCTTCACACTGTTCACAATCAAGTCCGCAAAAAGCGATATAATCTGTCATGGTTAATCTCCTTTTTACAAATATGTTTTTCTCTTCCTGTTCTAACTTTATCACCAAATAAAAACAGACCCTATCAATTACACTGATAAAGGTCTGTTTTACACTTACTTTTTTGTGCGAATCATGCATGCGTTATAGCCTGCATCATGTATATAACCGCAGTGAGGATAACCCTTTCGTATTCATTGATGTACATCACTGTTTCACTCTCGCCATTCTTTTATCGCATTACGAATTTTAGACCCACAGGCAATTTAATCTTTAATCTGTTTCCATGGTCTTACTTTGCCGATCCAGCCGTTCTCATTCCAATACTTAAAATCAGTGTACTCAGGATTCTTTTTACCAAGGCTTGTCTGCAGCATCCTTACCATGTAAAACTTTGTTTTCACCATAACATTTGTATGAGCCGGTTTATCATAATTTATGGCATGCATTTTTCGCGCGACACTGCTCAGCTTCTTTTGAAAGGATGCTTTTCTCTTGTCCTCGATCTTGTCCCAGTCAATTTCGGACATCAACTTGAAACTTACTACTTTGATGTCCGAAATACCCCACCAGGAAAGGCTGTCCTTAATATCTTTTGCTGTGGATCTTCCACCGGCCCCCAGGCACTGTGTGATTATCACCGCCCGCTTCCCGAACATTTCCTTCGCCGGCCGGTGAGGCATCCACCTGTAGCCGAAATGGTCAAGCATAGCCTTCATTGCGCCGGTTGTATGGAAAACATACGCGGGTGATGTAAAAACAAGCAGATCCGCTTCAAGCAAGGATTTCTCAATCTTCTGCACCTTCTCAGCATCCTTACAACGCTTCTGATCATTCCTGAAGCACGCAGTACATCCTATGCAGAACCCCGGACCATCCTTGGGAAGATAATATTCCGTGATCTTTGAATTGTCTCTGAACTCCTCTAAAAATATTTCCTTCATTCTGTATGTAACACCACGTTTTTCGGTTCCGTTTATCACTGTGATCTTCATTTTGCTCTCCTCTGCGATCTCCTCTTATTATTCTGCATGTTTTTTTCATCTCTTGCGTACAGTTTATTAAACTGCCGAATATGCGCTTCCATTGTCTTAAGTGCCTCTTTCTCACGCTCGGGATTGCGATCGCATATGGTCAGAAGCATGTAGATTGGCGCGTAAAAATGCAACGTCATGATCTCCACATTCTCGGTCTGTAATACACCCGATGAAACCATCAGGCCAAAAAGCATTCCCTGATATGAAAGCGGATCATCCACATACTGCTTCATATATGCAGTTGCAAGTTTTTTATCATGAAACTGTTCAATGGTAAGCATCTTACGAAAACGTCTTGTATAGTCATCATGCAGGAAATAAAGAAACAGATTGTTCCCCAGTGTGATCAGCTGCTCTTCCGTTATATGCTTATAGATCTCAGCATCTTTGGCAGCATCCGCCCCGTTGATCTTAAGAGCACCTGCTTCCTCTAAAAATCGCCTGTTCATCTCTTCAATGATCGCATCAAAAATGGCCTGCTTGTTTTTGTAATGCTTATAAAGAGATGGCGCTTTAATACCAACCCTTTTCGCAATATCCGCAACAAAAACATTTGCATATCCCTTTTCTGAAAACAGCGTCAATGCTTCATCCAGTATTCTTTGTTTGGTATCCATTTTGTTACCTCTATAATTTGGCTAATTCGAATTAGCTAAATTATAGGCTAATTCGAATTAGCCGTCAAGGGCAAAAAAACGGCCCGAAGAGCAATGGCGTATCCTTTCTTTCCAGGCTCATCCATAAAAACAATGTACATTTTCCCCAAAAATGCCGGTTTTTTGTCATTTTAGGTGAAGTTGTATTTATAAAATTTTATAATCCACTGATACGTGCTTTGGATAAATGCTTTTGTATTTGTATATGCTAAGAACTATTCCTATTAGTATATACGTAACTATGATATAACTTCCGCCGGAAGACATAAGTGGCAGGAATGTTCTTGAAGGCGGGAACCATCCAAGATTTTGAAAGATGTTGATAAAAGTAGTTACAAGAAGTACCATACCACATCCGCATCCCATAAGCATTCCAAGCTGATTCTTCTGCTTAAGTGATATTCCAAAGACTATCGCAATAAGAGCTGCAAGTGCGCATGCAATAAGTATTCCTGCGATCAGGCCGTATGTAATTGATATATATGAAAGGACGTATGCGGAGTTATATTCAGGTATTGTAATACTTGCATCTACTCCGTTACTTCCATAGAGTCTGCAGGATACTGCTACATTTCTTAATACATTAGTAAGATAATTTGCTTCACCACTTCCTGTAAAAAAGGCCACAAGTCTTGCTTTCTGATAATCTGCTAATCCATTTCCAAAGAACATGACTACGGATCCGATCACCGGAAGTCCTACAAATACGCCCCATATTGATGTTATTGCTATAGGCTTTGAAACCTTGAACCAGCCTTTAGAGGTTGCGATGGTAAGTAGTGTAAGCATTGATATCAGCATCATAAGAGCTGTTACAAGTGCTGGCATCTGCATTACAAAAAATACAGGGACGATCATCCAGAACAGTATCTTGATAAGATCAAAGACTGCGCTATGTCTTTTGTTTGAAGTCGCTCTACCATTCCTGTATTTATAAAGTATACCTGCAAATACAGGTACATACAGCATCATCACAGCTTCAACATTAATATCAATAAAGAAAGCTCTGACCCATAACTGTGCTCCGTTAATGTATGTTCCAAACATTCTTGCATAGATACAAAGACCGATCAGACAAAGAGCAATCAATTTTGAAAATCTTGCAACATGCGTATAATCAACAAAATATATAGCAAGCATTACAAGAAAACCTGCTCCAAACATGATCATCGTTTTACTGGACTGGTTATAAACACTACCCTCAGCACCACTTGCAATTGCAAAGTGTATAAGCGCCGCAGCAATACTTATAACAAATACAAGAGCTATCATCCCCCACGCAATACTAGGTCTGTGAACTCTATCTAGTGCAATTCCGGTTTCTATGGGATCCCCCATATCCTTTACTGCTGCCCTTACAGCTTCATCCTTATCCATTCCGCTTGCGATATTGTCATTAATCTGGTCTTCCAGGTGGTCACGCAGTTCTCTCTCAACATAGGGTCTTACGTTCTTACACCGGATCTGTTCTATAACCGCCTTTAAGTATTCTTCCATTTCAAGCCTCCATTACAAGTACGTTACAAACCGCTTTCTGATAGGTGTTCCATTCCTGAGTCTTTTCTTCAAGCTTTTTTTTACCTTGTTTGGTAAGGCTGTAATACTTCCTGACTTTGCCAAGAGCTTCCTGCTCATATACCGTAACGAAATTATTCTCTTCAAGGTTATGAAGAAGAGGGTAAAGAGTACCTGCCTTAAGTTCAAAAATGTTCTGAGATTTCTTACGAAGGGTGTCGATCATCTCGTAGCCGTACATGTCTTTCTCAGACAAGAGCTTTAAGATCAGCATAGTCATACTTCCGGAAATCAGTGATTTATCAATTGCCATAGTGTCCTCCATATCTTAATTATTTATTACCTACGCAAACTTCCCAATTGTTTGGGAAAGCATGCGTGATTAATTACAGTTTGTTTAAAATTATATAGGCAGCCGATATATTGTATAGATTATCTATATACTATATCGGCAACCTATATATGTCAATAATTTTCTGTTTACTTTTGATATATATTTTCCGTATATCAAAAAATCCGAACAAATAAATATCTCCAAAACTTAAATATTCCTGGGACTGGCAGTTTATAAAGTCTTTACTTGTCTTTGAGAATATTCGTAAATTCAAGAGCTTGATAGATGAAATAATTTATTCTGTTTGGGATTCACATGTCTGAGCGAAGCGAGTTTGAATCCCAGAATATATTATTTTAGATATCATGCCTTGAATTAGAATATTCGAAAGACAAGTAAAGACTGTATAAACTGCCAGTCCCAGGAATAAGCGAGAACCTTAGATATTTATCTGTTCGAATTTCTTATGTACATCTGGTATATGTATGTTGATATCAGTATTAGATCGGCTAGTACCCATGCGGATATTTCTCCGTAGTAGATACCGCTGCAACCGATAAGCTTTGTTAAGATAACTGCGCAGAACACTCTCATTATGAGCTGTCCAAAGCTTGAGATCATAGGAACAAATGTATTGCCTATGCCTTGCAGTGCAGACCTTACTATATAGAGGATGTAAAGCAGTGGATAGAAAAGTCCAAGTACAAACAGGTACTCGCGTCCATACATAAAGACATCAGGCGAAACATTTTTATTTTCTACAAAAAGGCTCATACCTCTTTCGCCAAAAAATATCATGATAACTGAGCAGATGAGTGCTGTGATCACGCCAAGTACAAGGCTGTATCTTACACCCGAGCGAATCCTGTCTTTGTGGCCTGCTCCATGATTTTGTGATACATAAGCCACAACAGCCATTCCATAAGATGATGCCGCGATCTCTAAAAGGGCGTAGATCTTGCCTGCAATAGTGTAGCCTGTCAGGAAATCTATATCATAATTATTGACATTCCTTATGACTATTAGTCCTCCGATAGCTGTAATAACGCTTTTAAGCGCCATTGGAAGGCCTATGAAGATAAGCTCATTGTATGCGCCTTGGACTTTGAAGCTGTTGTCTGTACCCACCCTATGGATACCCATATCAGATCTGTATAGACTATAGCCACATATGATCATTACCACGCACTCAGACAGGATAGTTCCAAGGGCTGCTCCTGCTATTCCCATATGGAAAATGCATATAAAAAGATAATCAAGTGCGATGTTACAAAGCGATGACACTGTCATTGCGATAAGCGGAACATGGCTATTGCCGCGGCTTCTAAGTGTTGCAGCAAAGAACTGATAGAATACAAGAAATGGGATTCCCATAAAGATTATATCTACGTATGTCTTTGCAAAATCGAATGCCTCTGCCTTGGTTCCGATAAGGGTAAGTAAGAAATTGGAACATAATAGTAAAACGGTCACAAAAGATACTGATATCGCAATACAGATCTTTCTTGCCTTCTTATAGTAATAGTCAAATGCCTGTTCGTTCTTCTCTCCAAACTTGTTACCAAGAAGAACTGAAAAGCCCTGAATAAGGCCGATGAGAAATCCGTTAACAAGGAATATAAGCCAGTCAGTTCCTCCAATTGCGGCTATTCCAAGTGAGCCAATCTTCTTACCAATGATGATACTGTCAACTACTGTATAGAGCTGCTGAAATATGTTACCTATCATCATTGAAGCGGCAAATGATGAGATAAGTCTGAGGGGATTTCCCACTGTTAAGTCTTTATCTTTAGTCATTTAGTCCAGTATCCTTCCCAGAAACTCAAGGATACACTCTTCTTTATCCTCAGGTGTCATTTCTTCAAATTCTTCTGAGTGGATTGTTGCGGACAGGCCGTACAAAAGCTGCCCTGCAACGATCTTCACATCAGTTTTGTTATTAACATCCCACTTTTTTATCAGATCTTCAATTGCTGGCAGAAAAGCTCTCAAAGTCTCTTCGTGCATAGATGAAAGAATGGTCCAATGGAGATTTCCTTTAAGCTTGTTCATGTTATCCATCGCCTGCTCGTACATGGGAAGTACGGTCTTTACGAGGTCATCTCGCGTTGCACAATTAGACATTACTTCTTCAACTTTTTTCCTATAATCGGTAAAAAATGTTTCTACCACTGTATCAAACAGTATATCTTTGGACTTGAAATAGTGATAGAACATGCCTATCTCGCCGCCAACTTCATTCATTATCATTCTGACGGAAGTTGCCTCGTAACCATTTTCAAAAAACAGTTTCATGGCTGTATGGATTATCTCATCCCTCTTCCCGCCTGTCAGTACCGGTTTTCTCGCCATTAGTCTTCTCCTCTATCCAGCCGGCTATGGTATCAAGCACAAGTCCCATATTGCCAACCTGACAATGGTGGTCTGCGTGCTCCTCTTTGGTAAAGAGTCTTCCAGTAACGCTCCTTGCGTTTACCAGTGCGTCCAGCTGATCCTGATAATACACAGTATATATGTCACTTGCGCCTGCGAGCACAAGTGTATCCTGTGTTATGAGTTTTGAAATCTCTCTAGTATTATACTCCTTGATGTGGTTGAAGTATTCATATGGAGTGCTGATATTTTCATAAATTGCATATCCCTGCAAAAGAAGCCACTTGGTAAAATACTTCTCGTCAAATTTTTTATTAAGCCATTTCCAGAGGATGTTCCTTTTGTGGCGTGTCAGATAGTCGAATACTTTGCCAAAGCTTCCCATTTTGTTAAGGATCGCACCATAGAAGTCATACATAAGGTCGAACATGACAAGGCGGGAGATTCTTTTCTCATAGGCAGCTGCCCTGGTTCCAAGATATCCGCCAAGTGAAACGCCTATAAGGGTTACGTCATCAAGGCCGAAATAGTCGAGTACTGCTCCTGTACAGTCTTCCCACTTTGGAGTCATCCTGACATCATAATGCATGAGTACTTCTCCCTGTCCGGGGCCTTCGAAAAAGTATACATTATAGTTCTTGTCAGTAAGGTAAGGCAGCATAACAAGAAACTCCTGTGAGATGCTGTCATATCCGCCATGGATCACAATGGTTCCTTTAGGATCTTCGCAGGTAGAGTAATATACAGGAAGCTCACAATTCTTAAAAGGGACTCTGGCAAAAGAAAGATTCTCATAACTGCTAAAAAAGTATTCGTTATAGAGCTTTATGCATCTGTCATACAGTGTGTGCTTAAGGCTATTACCTTCTGTATCTTTCTCTCCACTTAGGGTAAAGAACTGGGCAGCGCGGAAGCAGGTTGCTGCTTTGAATGGATTGCCCTCCTTTTCTGTCTTTTCACCAAGTTCGCAAAAAAGAGATATCCACTTATCAAAGCCATCGATCCTGCTGCCGATATCCAACAGTTCCTCTTTGGTGAATGCTCCATAGGTATAGAACCTGTTGAGCTGGAAATTCAATTCCGGATCCTTATGAAAATCGAAATAACCTACCTTGAATGCATTATTTTTGTTCATCATTTTCTAGCCCTCCATAAACCGAATATCGTTCTGTTAATTTTATAATGCATCCGTTTATGGTGGGTTGTCAAGAATAAACAGAACATTGTTCTGTTTATTCTATAAATTCAGTTTTGTCTCATGCCACGAACGACTAATAGTTCGATATTTATGGAGTTCGTATTACCAATACTTCCAGTTAATTTCTTAATCTTTCAAGTTCAATTTATCTCGTTCTTCCTCTATCACTTTTTTATCAAGCCTTTCAAATAATATCTGTATTTCAGGTAGTTTATATCCAGCTTTTACTTCTTTATAGCTCCAGTCATCTGAAATATTCAGCCATTTGCAGACTTTCTCAGATGAAAATGGAGTAAATGGAGCCAGGATGACAACCAGATTTGCAATTATCTGGGTACACTGGAACAGGGTATTCTTACAGGCTTCGATATTTTCAGTTCTTGTCTTCCACGGTGCCTGTTCATCAAAATATTTGTTAGCCTTTCTGACTACTTCGAAGATTCCCTCGACTGCATCTTTAAAATGCCCGTCTTCTATCTTCTTTCCTGTTGTTTCATAGAGCTTTCTTAAAGTTTCATCCCACTCTTTTGACAACTGGCCTTCAGGCACGATCCCATCAAAGTATTTGGTGATAAAAGTAAGGGTTCTGTTTATAAAGTTTCCATATGCTCCCAAAAGCTCGCCATTGTGGTTATTCACGTACTCAGTCCAGGAGAAATCCGCATCTTTTTTCTCAGGTCCGTTGGCAAGAAAATAGTAGCGAAGGGAATCGGGATCATATTTATCCAAAAGGTCTTTGACCCATATAGCATAGTTCTGGCTTGTTGAGATCTTCCTGCCTTCAAGCGTCAGATACTCGCTGGACACGATCTGGTCAGGAAGGTGGTAGCCTTGTCCGTTGGCGATAAGAAGCGCTGGCAAGATTATGGTGTGGAAGGGAATATTGTCCTTGCCATGTACGTAGTAGTGCTTGGAATCAGCTCCGAACAGTTCTTCAAAGCTTTCGCCCCTTTGGTCTGCCACAACCTTGGCTGCAGACAGATATCCGAGCACGTTCTCTGCCCAGATGTATATGGTTTTATTCTCATATCCTTCTTTGGGCACGGGGATTCCCCACTCAAGATCTCTGGTCAGAGCTCTGTCTCTTAGGCCTTCATCGAGATACTTATTGGTAAAAGATATGGCGTTTTTGCGCCAGGATGTGCTGGTATCTACAAGACGTCTTAGCTCTTTTTCCAATTTAGTAATTGCAATGTAAAGGTGCTTGGAGTTTTTAAAGGATATGGGGGTTTTACATACGGCGCAAATGGGGGCTTTAAGGCTTTCGGGGTCAAGAACTGTTCCGCAGGCATCGCACTGGTCTCCTCTTGCAGGCGCACCGCAGCTTGGGCATATTCCTGTCACGAACCGGTCCGCAAGGAAGGTGTTGCAGCTATCGCAGAAGGCCTGCGGAGTCTCTTTTTCATAAACGTATTCACTTTCGTATAGCCTTCTGTGGAATTCCTGCACGAAGGTCTTATGCTCTATGCTTGATGTCTTGGTATAAAGGTCATAGGTGAATCCAAGGCGCTTGAAGGCATCTACGAATTCCTCGTGATAATGGTCGCTTACCTGCCTGGGCGTTTTGTTCTCAGACTTGGCACGGATCGCTACAGGAGTTCCGTGACAGTCACTTCCTGATACAAAGTAAACCTTATCTTTGCAGGCTCTGTGATACCTTGCGAGTACATCTCCCGGTAAAAGACCTGCTATATGTCCGATGTGTAGTGAGCCATTGGCGTAGGGCCAGGCTCCTCCTATCAAAATATTTCTATTCATCTCATTTCCTCCTTAGGTTAAGATCACTAAACTTACAGTTACAAAAATTAATAAAAAAATAGCCCTCCTCTCTGAATATTATTCAGGGACGAGAGCTAATAAGCTTCGTGATACCACCCTAATTCACTCATATCTCACGATATGGGTCTCATCAACTACGGACGGGAAATGATCCATCGATAGTCTATCACTATAACGGGTGCACCCGTCGTAGCCTAAGCAATTACCTGCCTCGGTACGCAGCTCCAAGACCATGTTCAGATGTTACTTGCTCACCGGCTCTCACCAAACGCCGGCTCTCTGTAAAGCTCCTAACAACTTACTCTTCTTTTCACAGCTTTGCTTTAGACTATAACAGGCTATAGTTTTTGTCAATAGCCGTATATTTTTGAATATTATTTCGCGCCGCGGGCTACGAAAGTGCCGTATTCCTTCTGCAGGTTGATGGCGCCGTCTTCTTCATGAAGTTTCAGCATCTTGAGTATCTCATCTCTTTCCATAGTGCCGATGCCGTGAAGAGCCTTGAGACTCTGAAGGTAATCTGCAAGGTCGTCAATATTAGTTACATGGAGTGAATCCTCGTAGCGGCGCACTTCTATATCGGCAAATTCTCTGCCCAGAACTTCGCCTCCGTTCTGAAGGGTAAAGAGGTGGTTAGGATCATAGCTTTCGCCGAAAAGTCCAAACCACTCAGCAATAATGTCGTTGAAATTGTGCTCGCCGTATGTAGCACTGTAGAAGATGCCGTCGTCTTTGAGGACTCTTCGTATCTCGCTGACAGCTTTATTTATGTCAGGTACGTGATAGAGCATCATGTTGGCGATTACTATATCAAAAGAATTATCTTCAAAAGGTATATTCTGGACGTCGATCTGTTTGTATTCTACGTTGTCACGCTCTCCAACGTTATTTTTGGCAGTATCGAGCATGCCTTCTGAAAAGTCAGAAAGGACAAGCTTATCGCACTTTGCGATGAGGTCGTCATGTCCGGTCCACATGCTGCCTGTGCCGGTACCAAGTTCGAGAACTTTCATGCCTTCTTTTATCTCATAACCCTCTACAAGCCAGGGGCCAAAGCCCATCTTGTTGGTTGAATACATATTGTGGAAGTTTAATCTGATATCAAGGCTTTTGGATGATGCGTACTGAGCCTTTACTGCGTCGCGGTCGTTGCTGCTTCCCATTTTCATACTTATATGTCTCTCCTTATGCTACGTAATTAATCCTGGTAAATCAGGTGATACAAAGAAGTCTAATGTATGCCCTAAGGGCAAAGTCAAATATTAATTTTATCTATACACTCGTTAACTATCGCCTCGACATCCGCGCCTACTACATCGAGTCCAACAGCTTGGATCTTCTCGCATTTTTTTATTCCATAGAAATTCTGGGCAAGGGCCTTGATATAGCCATATCCAAATTCTTCCGGAACATATGCTCCGCCTGCTGTTGTGGCATAGTAGAGCTTATCAGCTTTGCAAAGAGGCTTGGGGTAGCCTTCGTCTGTATATTCGAAGGTTATTCCGAGTACATTGATGTGCTCGATGTACTGCTTAAGTGATGCTGGGAATGATAAGTCATAATATGGTGCGGCGATTACGATCTTATCTGCCTTCGCGAAGTTCTTGGCAAGGTCGAAATACTCGTCTGTGAAGTCGCATCTTGCTATGCAATCATCTCTATAAGCAAGGAATTTTTCATCTGTCTTAGGGAAAGAGATGTCTTCAAGTTTTACTTCTAAAACTTCGCCATCCAGCTTTTCAAGAAGTTTATCTGCAATCCTTTTAGTTCTTGAGTTTTCTTTTACGCAAGCGTTAATAAGTAGAATCATTATGCACCTCCGTCAGCAAAAACATATATACATCATCGATTTTCTAATATACATTTTATGAATATTATTAAAGCCGTTAGAACCATTGATATCGCCCATATAGCACTTAATGTTCCAACTAACGTAGTCTTTCCAAATCCCGCGAAGATTGTAGAAAGAAGTGAATATATTCCTGTCTGCAAAGTATATAAAGTTACCATATATGCAGTATCCCTATATATAAGCGCTTCTCTTCCGGGCTTAGGTTTTACTGGTAAGCTCCATAACGACAGCGGAAATATGTGAACTGCTGCCAAAAGAATTAGTATACATGGTATAAAAATCACCGGCATAATTATTATAGTTCCTATAGAGCCGTAACGATCTACATTTCCAGCAATATCATAGTGAACCGGAACAGGTTCTTTAATAGTAAAAATCATCACAATAGCCACAATAAGTGATATGGCTTCTCCGATCACACCGATTAATTCCTGTATTAGATGATGAATAGTTAGAAATGGTTTCATGATTAGTTAGAACCTCCCATTCACAACTTGAAAAAATATCAAAGACTCTCACTTAATATCCTGCGATATTCTATGATTTTCTGCTCGAGCATATCTTTATTCTTGTCCAAAAGTTTCAACACGTCGCCTGCTGCCTTTCTTGCAAGTTCGAGTTCTTCTTTGGTAATGACGCCATCATTATAAGCTTCTTCTAGCTCGTTCTGATCTATAGTCTGAGTTTTGCCGTCTTCGGATACAACTACGTCAAGGAATAAGTCGTAGAATTTTGCATCGCCATTTTCAGCTATATCATTTCTAAGAGTAATATCAACGTAGTGCTGGAAAATCTTACCTTCGCGGAACATTGAAGTGATCACATAGTTACCGTCTTTAGGTGCAATTTCAAGCCACTGATAACCATTGTCTGCTATACAAAGCTTTCCTTTGGGACTATCCACCATCTCAGGCTCAGTTAATCCAGTAAATGTAATAAGTCCTACTCCACCTTCGAAATATTCATCCTTTTGGTACATGCATTTAAAGTCGCGTTGTGTGTCGTTATACCACTCTCTTCTGTCTAAATTCTTTTCTTTTACTTCTAACAAATCTTTCTCTCCTAAAAAATACTAATATCTTTTTTATGACTTTTGATCAGACTATTTACCTGCTGATCAAAATCATAAGAATATGTCTATTATCTTTCGTAGAATTCCAATGCAAATAGTATAGCAAGTATAGCGATGCCATCTTTGGTCTCGTTATTTTTAAGAAGTTCTTTAACTTCACTAACAGGCATCCACACTTTGTCTGCAACTTCATCAACGTCCTTGATAGTGCCCTCGCTTTCAACCCTGGCGCCGAACACGTGCATAACCTGATCGGTCATTCCATTTGATGGCGTCTGTGAACACAGGAATTTAAGGTCTTTAACGGTACAGCCTGTCTCTTCCATAACTTCGCGCCTTGCAGCATCTTCAATCGCTTCGCCTTTTTCCACGCCTCCAGCCGGAATCTCCCATTCAAGACGCCCTGCGGAATATCTCATCTCCCTGATCATGAGGATCTCGTCCTTGTCGTTAAAGATTACGATGGATACTCCTTCTCTTGAATAATGGATTTGGTGATATTTCTCTATGATCTGACCGCTCGGAAGCTTTACTCTATCTGTATAAAGACTCACATAATCGCTTTCATAGATCGTGGTCCTTGAAAGACGCTCAGGAAGTTTGATAGCCTTATCACTCATTTTAAAATCAATGTTACATGAATCTATATCTTTATGATCAATAGTAATATTTTTAGTATTCATAATTCCCCTTATAAAATTCTGCTCTTATTTCTCTTACTGCCTCTTCAACTTCTTCCCAGTCGCTCCCAGTCGCATTTTCCATAGCATATCTTGAAATATCTCTGAGGCTACTTACTCCTCTTCCAAACTTTTCTATCATCCAATCTTTAGTCGGGAATATCCAGATATGAAAATGTTTGGAGCGTTCTTCCTGAACGAGAGTGATCTCCTGAGCAAGTCCGAGATTCTTGATAGCTCTCTCTGCTTTTGAAATAACTTCACCTATCTCCATCCACTCTTCTTTATACAACATGGAAAAAGAGTTTACGTGCCTTCTTCCTGTTATTATTAAAAAGCCCGGTATCGGAACTTCAGGATCAGCTGCAAGTACAATATTACGGCTTTCATAGATTGTTCCGCCTGGTGGAGTAAGCTCTCCTTTGGCTATTGCACATCCTATGCAGTCATAGCTATCAGCTTCAACAGAATAAATCTGCTGCATATTTTCTTTTTCCATAATAACAGCTCCCATTAGTATATGTTTTCGCAACCTTGAAATAGAAATCTGCATTTGCTGCAGATTTCGTAAGAAAGTGAATCGGTAGGTAAATAGGCCCAACACCGAAGGTGTTCTCAATTGGCCTATTTACATGACTTTTGGAACGAAGTGACAAAAGTCATACCTCCATAATAATTATCACTGCTGCCAGTCAGCTTTCTTGTTGATTGTTATGTTACGGTATGCCCTTAGGGCCGAGTCAAGCCTATGATGAGTTATTTCTTTGATGATACTATATACAAACGCTGAAAAAAAGAGGATTCCTGAAGAATCATCTACTATAAAAAAGAATGAGCCAAAAATCAATTATACCATCCCCATAACTCTGATTTTTTTTGAGTTATGGGGATGGTATAGATGTTTTTGTGAACACTTAAAAACGTTATCTGAAGCAAGAGAATCTTTGCTATTTTCAGATATATTGTTCTTTCTCTGCATTTCTCTCTTCAAAAAGCTTTCTGATTCTCTCTTCCTGCTCCTTTTCAGATTTCTTTTCCTCTTTATCAAGAAGGGCTTCATAGATAGCTTCAAGCTCTTTATCAATGCTGTTCATGAGCTTATCCCATTCCTTTATACTCATTTCCTGACTACCGATTTGGATTTTGATCTCGGTTTCATTATTGATAAGTTTGTTAAAAAGTTCCATCCTAAATGCACTAATCTGAGCAATCAGATTTGTTTCGTCAACCTCGGGCTCTTTTTCAGCATCAGGCGTTTCAGATTCCGCAGCGGCTTCCTCTGCAGTTTCAGTTTTTTCCTCTTCAATCTCCATGCGTTTTCTGGTGCAATGATTATATTCATGGATGGCACGCATAATGGCATTGAGATCCTCGGGTGTGAACATGCTAGCAGCTTTAGCGAGATCATCAAAATTATCTATATTGACATGAAGGCTTCCGCCACTAGGAAGGGCTATCTTAAGAACTTTGTTCTTTTCATACATATTTCCAAGAGTTATTGCATTCTGCTTGTAATCACAGCCAAAAATAACTCCGTTATACTGTATGATTCCATCCTTAGCTAAAAAGCTATATGGACATTTCTTTTCAGTTTCAGCCTGAAGCTTCTGTCCAAAGTTTATTGTCTCGCCTACAGTGGTAGTTGACTCTTTTCCTACTCCATAATTGAAAGGTTCTGTTAGATAATCATTCGCTATCGCTGCTATTCCCATGTATGCCTCCAGATAAAAAAAACGTGCCCTTCCAAGGATGGTCAATCCATTGAAAAGACACGCATTTCCATTGCTATCTTATATATCGGCAATATTCTTTAATTGTTAATAAGAACAATTATCTTAAAGTAATTTTGTAAGATAATCTGTAAGTTATATTAGGTACATCATATACGGAGGTATTTTTATGACTCCATCCGCTTCTGAATATCCCTTAGGGTGCACTATTATCTGCTTATCAATTCTTTTCTTAAAGAGTTCTTTGAATGTTCCAAGTGATGATGTAGTGTAATTCTTTGATGATTTCACTTCTATAGGGCTGATTTTAAACTTTGTCTTGCTCTCGTTCGAGATGATGAAATCTATCTCAATATCATTACGATGCTTTTCCGCACTGTATCTTGTGTAAAAGAAGAGCTTACGACCGGATGCTGTAATCATCTGCGCTATCATATTCTCATAGAGCATTCCCTTATTAAGTGACAGTTTCCCATCCATTATCTGCTTATAAAGCTGTTCATCCATGATTTCATTCTCACTGAATGCATGGCTTACTAATAATCCTGTATCTCCCATATAACACTTTACATAGGATTCATTTTTATTTAGTGCCAGACCAACGTTCGGGTCATTACATTTGTAACAAAGATTACATATCATGGAATCGCCAAGCCAGAATAAGGGCTCATCGTAACGGTCAAATGTCCCATTATTACTATCCACTTCACTTAAAACAACCCTTTTTTCGTGCGTTGACAAAAAGCCCGGGATATTATCAAAGATAGCTGAGACCTTTGATTTATATTTCTTGGCTGCCTTTTTGATGTCATCTTCATAGAGTGCAAGAATATCCCTCTTTTCTACATCGGCAGCATGAAAATCCCTTCCATTTTTCTTATATGCTACTATTGCCTGAGGCATTCCGCCAACAAGCATATACTCCATAAATAAGCGCATAGCCTTATTATGTATCTGCCTATCAAGCGGCTGGCTTTTCTCAAAGCACTCTCTTATATGATCAAGAAGTATTTCTTCGCCCATGTATACCATGAATTCCTCAAAATTCACAGGATACATTTGCATTTTCCGCTCTTCTGATGGAATTGTTATGTTTTCTACGTTCTCTTTAATTGATATCAGCGAGCCTGTCTCAATGTAGTCATATCTTCCGTCAGCGACAAGATATTTAATTGCCTCCCTGGCCTTTGGAAATTTCTGTATTTCATCAAATATTATCAGAGATTCTCTAGGATAAAGCCTTGTATTGTATTCAAGCGTCAGTGTCTGAAAAAAAACATCCAGATCATCAAGGGATTCAAAGGCATCTTTTATCTTTTTCTTAGCCTTATTAAAATCAATGAGAATATAGGACTTATACTCATTCTGAGCAAATTCTTCAGCAACCGTTGATTTTCCGATTCGTCTGGCTCCTTCAATCAGTAATGCCTTCGTCCCATTTGTCTCTTTCTTCCACTCAGATATCTTATAATAGATATTTCTTTTAATTTCCATAACTCTCTCCTTGTCAATAATACGCAAGGTAATATTTTGCAAAATATACCACAGTACGCAAACTAATATTAACACATTATTACGCCTGTACGCAATGTATTCGCAATCACTTTATACTCATATATCTCTTCCTGCTCAGTATTTTAAGCATATCCCTTTAGCAGTTGGTGAGTTAGGCGAGTAGACTAGGGTCTCGCACCCCTAGCCCCTCACAGATCCGTGCGTGCGGCTTTCCCGCACACGGCTCCTCACAGTAACATTCACACTCAATATAGCGCATAGTAAACCTTTGGTTTGGCAAGAGGGAATACCTTTAACAAATCAATGAAGCCATCCCATGTGTAGGTGCGACCACAGCCTCTACGATTAAGCACTTTGTGTAGAAACTGTTGAACTCGGTGCAGAAAAGCACTCATTTTAAAGCCATTAAAAGTCACACTGTAATACTGGTAATATCCCACAAGCTTTACATTAAGTTGCTGAATAAGATTTCCTGCAGGCTGATTTCTATTATCATAGAGCCACGTTTTGAAGCTCTTCAGTGACTTCTCAAATTTCTTGCGGGAAGTCTTTACCATAGGGCATGGAAATCCTTTACGGGATTTGCCCATAAAGAAAGTAAAGCCCAAGAAGTCAAATGTTTCTGGCTTTCCCAACCCTCTTGATTTACGATTCTGCTCTGCGTACCTACCAAACTCAATAAGTCTACTCTTACTTTCTTCCAATTCGAGGTTAAATTTTGCCATACGCACTTGCAATGCAGAGTAGTAATTCTCTGCATCTGATTTGTATTGGAACCCCGCCACAAAATCATCGGCATAATTTACGAGGAAGCAATCTCCCCTTGCCTCTTTTCTGACAACAAGCTTAAACCATAGGGTGAGTACATTGTGCATATATACATTTGCCAGGGTGGGACTGATATTACCTCCCTGTATTGTTCCCTCTTCCGTGTCCTCAAATGTACCATCAACCATAACTCCTGCTTTAAGATACTTTCGTATCAGCCACAGTATATTTGGGTCTTTAATGTGCCATTCGAGAAATCTCATCATCCATTCATGGTCGATGTGGTCGAAGAACCCCTTGACATCAGCATCAACGATATAGTTAATCTTGCCACGTGAGAGATGTTGGTAGACATCTCTTAGTGCTTCATGGCACCCCCTGTTTGGTCTGAAACCATACATACAATTCAGAAAGCGTGGTTCGTAAATCGCTTCCAACACTTTCTTGAGAGCAAGCTGTACCATCTTGTCTTCAAAAGATGCAATGCCCAACGGTCTCATCTTGCCATTGCCCTTAGGGATAAATACCCTCTTGGTGGGCAGGGGCTTGTATGCTTTGTTCTTCAGCCTTCTGACAAGGTCTTTGACGTTGCTGTCTAGTTGCTCGCCATACTCTTCTTTTGTCACTTCATCGATTCCTACTGCCTTCTTCCCATCAATCTCATTAAAACATTGCTTGAGAAGGTCAGCATCAATCATATGATACAGACTCGTAAAGACTGGCTTAGCTGTTCGCGCTGATATTTCTGCTATTCTTTCCAATTTCGTTGTCATCATTTCCTCCGTCCCTGAGTACGGATGATGTGTCCTCAGAAAGACCGTTACTATGTAGCTCCCTTCCCTCCATCGGAATTACCCGACTTCATCAGTACTATGAAGCTATCCGACTGCCTGCAGTTCATTTGATATCCTCCAAGCTACGTTGGTATATCATACTCTTGTACGAGAAACTGCAGGCTCTCCCCAGTTGATGTTTACTCATAATGTTTAGCATGAATGGCCCTATGACCCCGCCGCGCCGAGCATCGCTCACCATATCGTGATACTCGATATTGTCTTCCGAGTCAGCAAATCCGTCGACCATGCGGATACATAACTTTTCGAGGCTCAATAGCATTTCATCCCTGCTAACTCGCTGTCTACGCTTCGCACCAGCCGTTACCGACTGCTACGCAAGACTCGCTATTTGCTGATTGGTTAGACCTTTGCAAAGCAGGATTCTCACCTACTTGATTAAACACCCTTAGCTGGGCGCACTGCTGGAATTTAAACATCTTTAGCCAAATAAAGTAAAAGATCATCATCATTGATGCAGGGGGCATACTGTTCTAATTGTTTCCCTTTATACCAAACTCCGCTGCCATCAAAATTGTAACCTCTTTTTACATACATCCTCTGGGCTGGTCCATATCCAGAATGAACCCCAACTGCCAAGTAAACTTTATCGGAAACTTTTGACGCCTCTTTTTCAACAGCATCCAAAAGCCTATTTCCAATACCTTTATTATGAACATCAAAGAAAACTGTCAGATCTTCAATTTCAGGATAGCCTTGATTTCCCCAAGGACCTTCTGTAGGATTCAGAACCAGAGTACATTGCCCGGAGACTCTGCCATCATACTCTGCGATAAAAACAAATCTTTTACCATCCTCCTGTTCTTTATAATACTTTTCATATGTATCTACGGAAGGATGCCAGCCATACGAAAAATATGTATCATAAAGGATTTTTGCATCTTCAGGAATCATGCTCCTAATTCTTATAGTTCCATCATCATAATACGTAACCATCTTTAACCACCTTTATCATAATCCTAGTCATACCATCTCCATTAAAGCCGTGTTCTTATATCTTTCAGTTCCTCGATACTGAATTCAATAGGTGACGCATTGTCAACCTCAATTGTATGCGACTGCTCAAAGGGTATATTTCTTTTCATAGCAAGAAGCGTCATGATTACAGCTCCGTGTGATATTATCAGGAGGTTCTTATCTGAAGAAGTGTTGTGCTGACCAAGAATATAATCAAGTGCTTTAAACAGTCTTTCCATAACCATTTGATATGATTCGCCGTCAGGGGTGCAATTATATCTCTTATTTGAAAGCCACAGCTCATGCTCTTCATCATATAAAGAAAGAATCTCATCCCAGGTATGCCCTTCAAACAATCCCAGATTCATTTCTTCCAAGCCTCTAACTATTTCATATCCTGTATGGAAATGCTCATCTACTATCTGCGCAGTTTTTACAGCTCTAGCCTGATAGCTGGTGTATATCTTTTCAAAAGAAATATCTATTTCCTCAAGTCTTTTGCAAAGCAGCTGTGCTTGCGCTATTCCATTTTCATTTAATGGAATGTCAGTTGTGCCCTGCACTTTTCCTAGAGTATTCCAATCTGTTTGTCCGTGTCTCGCAAAATATATCTTCACAATTCCCTCTTTTCATACTCCATGCGAATAAAATCTTTGGCATCCTCAGAAGTTGTAAATCTTTTAAATTTTGACACCGGATTTCCAAAGAAAAGCCTCAGCCCTTAGCAAATGTCCTAAGGCTGAGGTTCGTTAGTTTTGCTACTTAAATTATATATCGTTTTGGCTCTGTGTGTAATAAATTTGGTACATAATTAATATACATCAGAAGACCGGAACAGTTAGGGTGTTAAAATTAAATGAAAAGCAGTATGACAGTATATATCTTCTTTCAGGAGAATTAGACTATCAGGAAAAAACAGTCGGAAGAAACTGCCATATAATGATATAATTGGGACACGTGAATCATATCTTGTATCAGAGTAAAGACAATATTTAGTGTCTGTGTTTTATTCAGATACAAGATGTGATACAAACACGATAGTCACAAATGTGACCCTCGTTCAACTGAAAGGGAGAAAAGAAGTGTTTAAAGGAAAAATGAAAAAGTTTGTTGGTATTATCGGTGTGCTTGTGCTCATGCTGTCGCTTGTTGCATGCGGAGATACGAGAACAGCGCAGGAGAAAGAGGCAGTTAACACGATTATGGAGAATGCTGTCAGGATTGATGTTCAGTACGGGTTTTCGCTAGGAGATGTGACCACGGTTAAAAAGATTTGTACGGCGATTTTTTATAGAAACTCGGAGCTGTTTCGTCTGACTGTTGCAGAAAACGGCGAACAGAAGCAAGGAGACTTCGGAAGAGAAGAATATGATAAGCTGAAAGACACTATTGTTTCACTTCAGCCGGTAGCTAATGAGAATTTTGCGGATGAAGAAGAAATTTCCGGAAAAACTGAAGATCACGGCTTCATAATAGTTTACTATTTGGTAGATGGCAAAGAGGAACCGGAGAAGAGTTACTTCAGGGTTTCCGATACAAAGAAGTTAAACGAGTATATTGATGAGTTGGAGTTGCAGTGTAAGTAAAGGTAAACGGCATGAATTACGGACAGTTTTATTATAATGATGTTGCACAAACCCTCTATCTGTGTTTTATTCAGATACAAGATTTTGATTCGCTTGACGAGATGGAGAAATACTTCTTCATAATTAAGTAAAAGAATCTGTGCCAAATTGAGAGTTTGAAATTTTTTCTATAAATAGGAATCTTCTATGATAATTTAGATTTATGAGGGAGCAATCAGATTGGTTGCCCCCTTTATTGACTATACAATCAGCATATTTATAAGTCAAATACTAATTGGTTTTTGTAAGAAGATGTTGTAAGATTTTGAATGTGATTTTATTTTTGAATTGAACTAAGTCGCTGCGCGACGGCCTGCCAAGGCTGTGGCGCAGCGACTTAGTTCAACTGGAATATTATGGTTCAATGCCCTTTGCATTTGAACTAACCGGAACATAAAGAATACTTTCTTCCCCGGCAGGTGTTTGGCATTTAATTCTGCCGTCCTGAAAATAAGCTGCCCCACCTTTGGCTATCTCAGATCCTTCTCTGTCCAAACATACCGAATTTACAAGACATACATCATGGCCAAAACGCACAGACTGTTCAGCATACTCGTATTTAATGGTTTTATTCCATTCTTCGTAATTGAAATCCGTGTAAACTGGCCAGAGAACAATATCTGCATTTAGTTCCTTCATCTGTTCAACATATACATCATCCCAGAGATCTCCGCATAAACCTACTGCAAAATTCTTATCCTCAAATAAGAATGTGTGAAAACCATCTCCCTCTTTGTATTGCAAATCGGCTACTGGTTCCTTCCATCCAACAGAAACCCTGCGGAAATTATCGAGGATCTCCCCGTCTTTGTCCACGGTCAACTGACTACTGAACAAACTGCCCTCTGTTTTCTCAATATAACCAAAGGACACTGCAACGGAGTATTCTTTTGCAGTTTTCCTTATCTCATCGATAATCGGATCATTCATTTTGACAGCAATGCTCTTATCACTATCATAATTCCATGAAAGCGAATCAAAACCTTGTAAAAAGGTCTCACCAAATAGAACAATGTCGGCTTGCTTGTACCCGTGGTCGCGGATTACAGTTTTAATCTTCTCTTTGTTGTATGTAATATTGCCGTTCCTAAAACCAACGGCTGCCAAGGCGATCATCATAGCTTTTCTCCCACTTTCATAGTAAATTATTCGGGAATACTATATCGATATTTCTTTGATGATACTATATCTAAATGCTGAAAAAAAGAGACTTTCTGAAGAATCATCCTCAGAAAATCTCTTTTTATTTATACATTTAATTCAGCAATCATTTTAAATCCATATAAAAGTCCCTTTGCTCTCATAAGGTCACTAAATGTTCCACGCTCCTGTATCCTTCCGGATTTCATGACGAGAACTTCATCCGCCTTATTAAGCGTCGCATCATTGATACGGTGTGTGATCATGATTACAGTTACACCTTCAATGTTCATGATAAGCTCTTCAATATAGCGCTCCTTTGATACATCAAGATTAGATGTAATTTCATCCAAGATAAAAACTTTTGCACCTGCAAGAAGTGCTCTGGCAATACCAATTCGCTGCTTCTCTCCACCGGAAAGATTGTAGCCGTTTCCATTTATTCTTGTATTCACCCCATCTTCAAGGTTGCCTATGTATTCCGTAAGTCCAGCGTTATCAATAGCTTTCTGCAATTCTTCATCAGAATAGTTTTTAAACAGAGTTATATTATTCCGAATTGTATCATCAAAAAGGAATACTTCCTGCTGCATGTAATTCACAACGCTGTAGAGCTGCTTATCAGGAATATCACTGATATTCTTGTTTCCAAGAAGCACTCTTCCCTTTGTATTCTCAGACATTTTTAGGAACAGTTTTACCAAAGTGGACTTGCCACATCCGCTATCGCCCATGATTATGTACTTCTTTCCCTGTTTAAACTCTACTTCAACGTCTTTTAGTACCTTCTTATCCCCGAAACAAACTTGGACATTTTCAGCTTTTAACGTATAGTCTTCATCAAGCGGCTGAGTTTCTGCTACGTTATCGAAATCAACCTCCGAGCATTTCTTTAATTTATCAACAACAACTGATACTGACTTTAGGCTTGTTATAAACATGGGCACTTCCTGGAATGGCGCCAGTATTCCTCCAATAAGCTGCGAAAGAGCAAGTATCGTACCAATGTTTATCTTACCAAGGTAGACAAATACCGCACTTGTAATAATTGTCATAACATAGCCTACTTGCGAACACATAATAGATATATATGCAATACGGTAGTTTGTCTTAACAAGGTTGCACTCGGCCTCTTCGCTCGCTTCATTTCTTTCCTCTGTTTGCTTCTTTATCTTTGAAAAGACAGAATAAAGCTTTATAGTATTGAAGCCTATAAGCGCATCAGAGATTACACTTTGATACTCTGCCGATGCAGTAGAAGCCTGAGTAGAATTCTTCTTTAACCTCTCCTGAAATATCTTTGGTATAAAAACAGAAAACATTGCAATAAGCACATTTATGAAGCAGATTACAGGATTGACTCTGATAAGCGCTATTACAGTTACAATGAAACTTGTTGTAACCCTATAAATGCCGCATACGCTGTCAAAGTAGTCAGTACTGATCTTTTTGACATCTCTCTGCATCATAGAAACATAATATGATGGTGGTTCTTTCCTGAATTCTTGAAAGCTTTTATTCATTATTCCTGTGAAAAGATCATTCTTAAGAGCTATAAGGAACTCTTTCCTCAGATTCTCGCGAGATATTTTATGAAAATAGGCAACTGACATATCTGCAATAACTATAAACATGAAAGCTGCTATCATTTTCATCATCAATGTAAAATTTCCCTGTGTAGAAACCGTTATAAGCGGTTCAAGAGATAATGAAAACAGAACTGATGTGATTGCCATTGCGGGTGAAAGAAGCATGTAAATAATGAGTTTTTTCTTGTTATAAAAAAAGTATTTATTCAAAGGTTTTCTCCAATCTATAATTTGATAAAGCAAAACAAAAACTGCTCTGCATACTTTTCTGTACGCAAAGCAGTCCTATACCATTGTTAGCCTATTATAGAAAGGCAAGGTGGCACAGATAATCTGATATAAGCGTACAAAAATAAAACCTGTCATGCAGGTAGTAACTATCTTTGTTCAGCTTTTATATCAGAAAACCTTATTGCTCATCCTTTATTTACCTCAATTTGTTTTTTAAAGCGATTTTATGTTACCATAACCCCAAAAATCTTGCAAGTCATTATTCGCAAGACTTGAGGGCTTATAATTGCCTTCGCCAATTATGCTGATGTAATGTCAGTATAATGTACTGAACATCATAGGTTGAACTAATCATCCGGTTACATAACTCCACTAATCGTTGAGAAAAACAGTCCAATAGTTGTGAAAATCCGAACTCATACTATTCGTTCCAGTTCCTGCCGGATAAGCATTTTCCATCTATAACAAACACTTTGAAGTAGCTCCATATCAAAACAATCAGACAGTACTACATCATCTCTTTTGTCCTTAAGCGCCACCTGAACAAATACCTTTTGAAGGGACTTCATGTCCTCTAAAACTGCGTCCTGTCCGATAAGCTTCATCATAGACGGTCCATCTAATAGAAGCGGCCTGAATAGACCAAACTCTTTCTCAAGGATTTCCTGATTGGAATGTTGTACGGCGCAAAAATCGTCCATATCTCTTTGTAGGTTATCAAGGTTCTTTAGTGATTGCTCCAAAAGGGCTGTGAAATCAACCATTCTGACTTCGGTGGGAGTTATGGTTGCGACTACTGTTTTGTCACGTACTCTTTCTTCAAGCTCATTTGCCGTGAACTTAAATTCATCCGGGTCAGATCCACCTTCATGCTTATTATTCATGAAGGCCGCCTTTCCATCTTCCATTCCCTTAAAAACAACAGCATGATAATGGAGCCTGCCGTTATCCATCCTTATGCCCAGCATCGCAGTATCTTTTCCTTGAAGACAGTTGAACACATCCGACCTGTCCACCCATTCTTCTGTGATTTCATAGCCATGAGCATTAAGATAAACATCGAACC
Source organism: Butyrivibrio fibrisolvens (assembly GCF_037113525.1). NCBI lineage: Bacteria > Bacillati > Bacillota > Clostridia > Lachnospirales > Lachnospiraceae > Butyrivibrio > Butyrivibrio fibrisolvens. Next base: position 3,912,791 of record NZ_CP146963.1, read on the forward strand.
ATTTCTTTTGTTGCAGCATTGGCCCTGCAATATAGCCATCTTCGTTTTTGTCAATCATGAACGGGAGTTTCATTGCAAGAGCAATCTCGTAATCCTCTACATCAATGCCCTTTTTCTCAAGCATGTTTGCAAGCCCTGCATAGGAGCAGGAAGAATTAAAAGTCATATACTTCATAAATAGCCCCCTCGTCTTTTCTTTTCTCTCAATTTAGCAGTACCAATCCCTCAAAACAAGGCTTTAAATACAGTGTTTATCTGTGGTATAATATATACAGGAAGAGAGGATGCCACAAATGTGACATCCTTTTTAATGGCTTTAACTACCTCAGCGAAAAATGCTCCTTCACAGTATCTGAAGCAATCACTTTCCCTTTAATATCAATGCTCTCAATTGCTTCTATCGCGAGTTCATCCAGTTCATTGTCTATGACTACAATCCCATAACCGCTGATTTTAATCTTTTTACCGGTTTCCTTTGCGCGGATAAGCTGGTTCTCGGTAAATACATATATTCCTGTAAACCACTCTTCATTGTACCTATGGTGCCTGTATGCTTCGTTTTCTATTACAGACTGCTTCTGCTCTAACGCTTGTCTTACTGACTGATTGATAAAATCATTGGTATCGGAATAATATCCCAGATCAACAAGCAGCTCTATCTGTGAAAGCGTTGCTACGTTCATATTTACAGCTATATTTTCAGTATTACCTTCCATGATTAAATGCTCCTTAAAATCATCTATGTTATCCTTATATCTTATGCTATCCTGATTGTCCCATCCTTAAGCTCTATGATTTCATCATATTTAGCTCTCATTTCTGGCAGGACATGATGTGAGATTGAAATAAGAGTCTGCCCCTTCCGACTAAGAAGATTTTCCTCAATTTCCAGCGCAGTTTCTTTATCCAGTGCACTTATACCTTCATCCAGAACAATTATGTCCCTGTCTGCAAAAAGAGCTCTTGCTATGGCAATGCGCTGTTTCTGTCCACCGGAAAGAAGACTTCCATCACTTCCCACTTCATAATCTATTCCTTTATCCATTACCATTTCAGCGATTCTAGCCTCTTGTATTACGTCACCAAGTTTCTTTTCATCAGTAGCACCCATGAGAATGTTATTCTTTATGCTCTCATTAAAAAGAAATACATTCTGCCAAACAACAGCCGTATTTCTCTTTAGAGTTTCCATGGCGCTTTCCACAGCTTTTCCATCAAAAAGAATTCTTCCTCCCAAAGGGGCATAGTTTCCACAAATCATATTGATCAGGGTTGTTTTCCCCGTGCCGCTCTCTCCAACGATCAGATACTTTTTCCCCTTCTCTATAGACAAACAGATATCTGAAAGCACCTGTTTTTCTTCCCCTGGATAGGCAAAAGATATGTCTTCGAAAGATATTCTGTTCCAATCTTTCTTTGGGATAGAAACTTCTATTTCATCGTTCTCAACCGCAGTATACTCTTCAATCTTTTCCCAAATAGGAGTAAGAGCCCTTATCGCCGGTATCAGCGCAAAGAGTTGAAATAATGGCTGGCAAAAACACCCTGATGCCTGGATCACACCTACAGTGCTACCGTAACTAATTTTTCCTGCGTATATGAAGTATCCGGCAAGCAGACATATTACCATCTGCATGGAAAACATTAGTGTACTTGATGTGCTGCTATTTATCTGTTTTACAAGGCCAAATGTCTTAGCTCTTTTCATAAGAAGGCTATTGCATTTTTCAAATTTAGCTGTAGCATAGTCCTCTTTTTGAAGGGACTTGACCACCTCATAACCGGAAACCACTTCTGTCAGCCCCTCGGTCATGTTCTCCTGCGCCTTTGATAACTCTAAAGCCGCTGCAGAAAGCTTTTTAGTGAAGATGGTAGGAACAACGAACATCACTAAAGTCATTCCAAACATAAACGCAGTGAATACCCAGGAATACCGCGTCATAACTATGACTGCCATAACCAGCATTGCTATTGCTGACACTATAGAAAGAATGGTTTCAATATCCCCGTCCTCAATCTTTTTCACATCATTCTGGACCAGTGATATGTAGTCGCTTCCTTTGTATTTTTCAAAAGAAAGCGTATCTTTCTTTAAAATTTTTCCTACAATCGTGCTTCTGATCTCGCCTGCTACCTTCTGGTTAAGCCTTACCTGCGTAAGTGCCTGCATGAAACAAATAAAAGAAAATGCGGCTATATAGCACGCTGAAATAATCGCCGCTTTCCTTATTTCTCCTGCCAGCGCAATATCAATGATTTCCTGCAGCAATAAGCTGATACCAACAAAAGCCCCGGCATATGCTATAGCAAAAACAATCGCAAGGATTAAACTCCCTACATTTTTCTTTAAATACTTCTTCATAAGAACCTCCATCATTTGATATGACAAGGATAGTCCCTTGGGTTAAGACGATGTCAACACACTTTTTGGGGCGATTTTTCCCCTGTTATAGAAAAAACCTTGGGTCAACCCAAGGTTTTGAAAGTGTAAATGCCATATTGTATTTCAATGTCTGTTTTGTTTTCGAGAATGCTCCAGTCGTTAGATTCCTTTGTTAAGAGAATATTTTTCGTTTTATAGGCTGAATGTTTTTGAAATCCAAGATTTTTCATATCATCAAGGTATTTCTTTTCATCAGGGATTGGCGGATCTGCCACATGAAAAATAGTCTTAAAGCTGTCTACGATTGCCCCTTTTGCAAGATTTGGATATATCTGTACCAGCTTTTTATTCATTATATCCACATCATAATTTTGATAGAAGATGTAATCCATTTCCTCTTTTAATGGGAAATTTTCAATCTTCCCCACATATATCACAGTCTCTTTTGGCAAAAGATCTTCCATGAGCTTGATGGACATGTTCTCATCAAGAATAGCAAATAGCCTTGCATTCTCAGGTAGTGACCTTAAAAAGGCACTGTTTATAAAGCCGCAAGCATCCCCAACTATCATGATATTATGAGCATCCTTACAGCCATCTGCGGTAACCTCGGCTACCTTTTGAAAAAACTCCCGGACTGTAAGAGTATAGGCTTCATCGTTCTTTTTAAGATAGTTCTCAGCTATCTCAGATATGCCTTCTGTGCGATCTTCCATATCATCTATGGGCTTATCTGAAAGTATTCCATACCTTATGTAATATCTTTTACCGCACTTAGGGCAGACCAGCTCACCACCAAGAATTTCATTATGAGAAAGCTCCGGCTTTTCAAGTTCAAGAAGGTTCCAGCATTCAGAACACTGAAGACTTTGCAACAATCCCAGAGCAATGCCCCTTTTGAAAGAAAAGCCTTTGTTGTACTCAGACAGCTTATCTTCGATTATCTTGTTTACCCTCTGAAGCTTCTCAATTTCTTTCTGATTTTCCAAAAGCTTCTTTTCAAAATCAGTCTTAAAGCTGCCAAGATAGCTGTATGTACTACTGGTAAACATAGTCTGCACGAGCAGGTATGCCTTCATTTCATCCAGCCTGAAATTCATGCTCTTCAAAAGAAGGATTGTATCCATTACCCCATCATCAATTTCAGAGAAGTTATACTGTGTATTCTCCCGAAGCGGCGTAAGCAAGCCTTCATTTATATAGTGACGGACTGTATCAACAGTTACCTGATGCTTTTTGGCAAATTCTCCAATCTTCATGTAAGTGACCTCACATAGTCTTCATACTTATCAATTTTTTAGTATAATAGCCACTCGCCATCTGTGTCACTATCTTTTCGTTCAACAGCCCCAAACTCTTGCATATCCTTTAAATATCTTTTCAGCGGTTGCTTTCTGTTTACCTTTATAGTTCTTCAAATACTTTTTCGAAACATCTGAAAACAGTTCAGTGACAACCTCTGTGACATTCTTTGTGACATTCTCTGTGACATTTGATATGCGGATCAAGAATCGACTCTTCATCAATCCCTTCAAAGCATGTACTATTTCATCTATCTAAACAACTCTTCTCCAGTGATAACTGATTGTAATTCGCTTGAATACTCATTTTCTACAATACCGTAATTTGTAATTAAAGTCGGATGAATAGCATGTTTAGTCTTACTATCAACCATATAATCAGATATCTTACGCCTCATATCTTTATCAAATGCAGCATCAACTCGAAAGTCTGCTTTTGAATACTTTGCTTCACATACATTCGTAATCTGATCATCTCTTACAATAAGCAGATCTATCTGTGATCCCTGTAGTCCCTTCTTTTTATCAGCCTCACATTTCCATGCATTTACTTCTGTGTGCACTCCAGATATTCCCAATGCAGCCTTAATCTGAGGCACATGCTCCAGGCACACACGCTCAAAAGCCACTCCACTCCATGCATTTATGCTTGGACTATTGTTTTGAACCTGCCAATAATGATCATCAAATGTATTATTTTTTAAAAATCTAAGGTAAAAAAAAGTGTAGTTATCTATCAATTGATATATCGCGTTTCGCTCTTTATATCCAGCAGGTATGTATTTTCTTATAAATCCACAGTCTTCAAGTTCCTGTATTTTTTTTGAGAGTTCACCTGAACTGGCAATTCCTGTCTTCTCACATATCTCTGCTCTGCTAATCCCTTTGTTTTCAACGCTCAGTGCTTCTATTATCTTGATATACTGATCTGGCTTTTTAAATAGTGCTCTGTAAAGATTATTATATTCTTTTCGAAGTGGTGCATCTTCTGCAAAGAAAAGATCATCAATATTTTGCGGAAGACTTCGACCTTTCTTAAGAAGGCTCCAATAATAAGGAACACCACCCATAATCATGTAACACTGTATAATCTGATGCCTGTTTAGCAGTATTTTCTTAGCCTGGAGATATTCCTCACATTCTTTTAGTGTAAAAGGTTTCAGGTGTATTTGCCCTGTTAGTCGATTGTGAAATCCGCCTTTATCATTCACTATTTTTTCCATAATCCAGAAAGTGGCGGATGCACAGATAATCAAAATCACATCTTTTTCTTTTCTAGCTGTGGCCCATCCGTTCCAAAAATGCTCAAGCTCAGTCACAAGGCCGCTGTCTTTGGTGTCCATCCATGAAAGTTCATCAATAAATATAACTTTCTTTTTCTCTTTTGACTTTTTGATTACTTCTTTAAGCCCATTAAATGCTTCCGCCCATGAAGTGAGCCTTTCACTGCAATCATATCCTGCTTCCGATAATGACTCTCTAAACTTATCTAACTGTTCCTGCTTCTGTGTTTCGGCACTTTTTTTCTCATCATTACCAACTCCGGTGTGTTGGAAGGCAAACTCGTACCCAAAGCTTTCTCGAATCAGATATGTTTTTCCGATTCTTCTTCTTCCATAAACTGCTATAAACTGAGGCTCTTCCTCATTTTTTAATGACTTTAGTTGCTTGAGTTCTGCTTCTCTTCCAATCATACGATTCCGCCTTTTCTTCCACAACTCATCTCAAAAACGAGTTGTGGAAATTTTATCTGGTATAATTGTATCACTTTTGAAAGTTTCTTGTCCACATTATTTCCATAACTATTTTAATATTGATAGTTGTGGAAATTTAATCCTCAAAGTGATAGCCATAACCCTAGCAATATTCGCATTTACAGGCAAAGCTATGTATTTCGACTCAACAACTTCCCCCCATAGCTCATATTTTTAATAGAGTTATGGGGGGGAAGTTAATATTGTATTGTTGTAATTTTATACAGATTATGCACCGCTTGCGAAGCATATAGTAAGGACCACTTACCTCTTTGAATCTCTTTATCATTTCAACTGCATGCCATCCTTAAAAGCATTGCCCACCTTTTCTCCAACTCCGTAATATCCATTACCAAATGGATCAAAGCTTATAGGCTTAAGCTTTGTGATATCAACTGCTCCATCTGTCACTACGCTCTCATCTGCAGAGACATTTACGATTTCTCCAATCAGAATGCCATCTTCAAAGCTCTTTACCTTACACTCAAGAGCAACCGGAAGTTCATCAATCAAAGGTGCATCAACAAACTCGCTTTTTGTTGCGTGGAATCCGGCCTTTTCAAATTTGTCAGGTACTTTTCTTCCTGATTCTATTCCAACGTAATCGCAGGGAATTACCTGGTTTTCAGTAGCAAGGCTTACTGTGAAAGCTCCTCTCTTCGCGAGATTGTCAGTAGTCTTGTGCTCAGACAAACTGATTGAAATCTCTTTAAAATCAGTGGTTATGCCCCATGCTGCGTTCATAGCATTCGGCACTCCATTCTCATCATATGTTGCAATGATAAGAACCGGCTGCGGGTACATTAGTGGTTTTGCTCCAAAATTAACTCTGCTCATCTGCTTCCTCCTTTAGCACAAACACTTTTACTCGTCTTCTTCCCATCCCTTGCACACATCACACCAACCCTCGGCTCCGGTAACAGCTTCAAGCTCTGAAGGTGTAACTTTAACAGAAGTAAACTCATTACCTCCTGCAGGATGGACATATTCAAATCTCTTCATGGATACATCTAGCCAGATAGGGATGTCATCAGCCACAGCAAAAGGACATACTCCACCTGGCTGGAATCCCGTGATACTCTCTACCTGATCTCTGGGTATCATGTGTGGCTTAGTGTGAAATATTGATTTGAACTTAGAACTGTTAACCTTACCATCGCCTGCCATTACCACAATTACAGGCTTTTCATCTACCACAAAAGACAATGTCTTTGCAATCTCCGGTTCGGTGCAACCTATCTGCTGTGCAGCATGTTCAACTGTATCAATCGTCTCTGCATGCTCAGTAAGCCTATCACCAAGATTATTGGAGACAAGAAACTCTTTTACCCTTTCATTAATCATGTCTGCTTACTCCCCGATCATTTAAGAAGCTTGGAAAATCCACATTTGAAACATCGGCATTTTCTGCCAGCTTTCTAAGTTTAGTAACTACTGTATCACGCTTCATATTCGTCCTCCTCACAAGATGTATCGGTCTCTGTTACCATTATATAGTTAGTAGCGCTTACTCTGCATATGTATTTACCTATGGCTGATGATAGCCTGGGGTTATATCAGAATTATCACCTAATACTATTCCTGCCTTTTCAAACTGCTTCCTAAGTGCATTTACATATTTGTCAGTCGAAAAATCCTGTGTCAGATCAATGATAAATTTCCCACTCTGACATGTCATATTGAGCACAAGACCGCTTGTCACCATTCTTAAGTATTGTTTCTACAGTCTTATTTTCAGTCATTATGCTTCTCCTGTTATCTCTTTTGCAAGTTCCAGAATCTCAAAGGCATATTTTTCCTTGCCCTTTTTAAGGAGCTTTTTGTATAAAGGATAGTTGATGATACAGACAGCAGCACCTACTATTCCTAGCAGCACCCCAATGACCATGAAAATTACTCCTGTTCCAAAGACGCTAAGTCCAAAGCACATCCCTGTGCCAAAGATCAAAGTCCCAATAATTCCAAGCGTCATGGCTGTTATAAATGCCGGAAGCTTTGCTCTTTCATCAAGCTTTTTAAGCTGCCTTACCTTATTTGTTTCCTTTGGCATGTAATCCTTTGCAACACTTTCTGCATAAACCTTATCTAAATCGTTCATAGTATTCTTCTCCTTCTTTTCTCTTGAATGTCCTTTTTATGCGATCTTTCCTGTTTCTTTGAGCCATCTGATCTCGTCACGTATGGTCTCTCTATATGACCTTGTGGTATAACCCAGATCCTTACTTGCTTTACTTGAATCAAATCGGTTGTTTCTTGCAAGGTTGTAAACGGAGAATGTTGTCATAAGAGGCTTTTCTCCAGTCTTCTTAGCCTTTTTCTCAAGTACCCCGGCAATCAGGTTTGCTACTGATATTGGTAAAAAGAACTTCATCTGCTTGCAACCGCTCTCCTCTGAAACAAGCTTTGTAAAATCCTTAAAACTAACAGGCTCATTTCCAAGGATGTAGCACTCTCCGCTTTTGCCCTTATCAGCTGCCCCAATGAGTCCGTCGGCCAGATCTCTTACATCACACAGATTAAAGCTTCCATCGATTCCTGCAGGCATCTCGCCATTGATGATGTCAACTAAAGTCTTGGTGGTCTCGCCCATTGCAAAATCCTCAGGTCCAAGGATTCCTGATGGGTGTACCACACAGGCGTTAAGGCCTTCCTTTGCAGCTTTGAGCACCACGTTTGTTGCCATAGCCTTTGACAATGAGTAGCAGCCTTTGATTCTCTCAGGATCAAGGGGAATAGATCCTTCGCACTCTCTTATGGTTCCTTTTTCTTCCTCAGGTATTGCTCCTGTTGATGAGCAATAGACAAGCTTTGATACTTTGTGCTCTTTGCACATCTCTATGATGTTTTCTGTTCCACCGACATTTACATCCATGACTTTCTGACTATAATCAGGATTTACTGTTACGATGCTCGCTATATGAAGCACAATTACTTCCGTATCTTCAGGTGTCTCAAAGAATCTTTCCAGGTCATCTTTGTTACAAAGATCGCCGTATGCTATTTCAACTTCCTCAGGAAGATATTTTGCTGACTTGTCGCCTTCAAGGACAAACGCCCTTACTTTTTCATTTCTTTCAACAAGCTTTCTGCAGACTGTGCTTCCAAGAAATCCTGCTGCTCCTGTTACCAGATACATCTTATTTGTTTTGCTCATTTATCTTTTCCTTTCTTATTCTCAATTTGTTTTTCGCTCTTTGCTTTGAGCTTGAAGTCATTATAGGAAAATGAGCACACAAAAAGAACAACACTTTTTGCAAAATGTGTTGATTTCAGGAGTACAGGTCCCGACACGTTTTGTAAAAAGTGTTGATTTGTAAATCCGATATAGTGTTTTTACTGCGTTATGGCTTGATGATACACTTCTGTATGACGCTTATGATCTCATCTTTTGACTCGGTGCATCCACCTCGTACCCACTCAGTGACAACTCCGATAATGCCCTTAAGATAAAAGACCATGATAAGTGGCTGTTCTTTTTGGGGAACTCCAAACCTTGTAAGAATGGGGCCGAATATTGTTTTAAACCAGGTTTCATAGGTCTTTTCAGCGCCCATCATCTCGTTCTTTTCATACATCAGATAAAAGAGCTTGCGGTTCTCTTCCACAAAATCCAGATATGGCATAAGATACTTGGGGGTTACGAAGAACAGCTCATCCTCATTTTTTTCATCAATATCAAGTGCTCCAGGCCCCTCAGCGCCAAAGCGCCCAAAGAAATCTTTATATACAGCTTCCACCGTTTCATGCAGAAGATCATTTACATTATCATAGTGAAGATAAAAGGTGGATCTGTTAACGCCAGCGGTTTCACATATCTCCTTAACAGAAATAAGTTCAAAATCTTTTCTGTCAAGAAGTGTCAGTAACGCTGTATGCATTTTTTCCGCAGACTTAAAATACTTGCTCTCATTCTTGTTCATGGCAAAGCACTCCTAGCACCGGTAGACTCATACTAAAATGATATCACAATTTACCTTACTTAATAAAAGCAGCTACAGATTTCTCCAGTATTCCTGTGCCTTTTCCATCTTTTTTACTACTTTTTCAGGCAGCACTTTAGGCCCCATGTTGAAAAGATTGTCAATTCCGGCAACAGCGCCTACACCAAAATCATCATATATAGATGTGTGATAGTCCTTACTTCCATGCCAGAATTTAATCTTTCCAGAAAAATCATTTGAAGGATTTTTGTCGTACTTTCTGGCTATTTCCAAGGCAGAGTCGATGCATTTTTCCATGTCATCATATTTTTTGAGGCATGAAAGAGCCAACGCTTTAAATATCAGTCCCATAATTTTCATTTTGGAAAGATAACTGTTCTTGCGTTTATCCATGCTGGTTGCATCTATTATAGTCATGTACCAGTCCATGAGGTCACTTGCCTCCTTGTACGACTTTATGTCATCCATGGAAACCAGAACCATAAACATTTCTGTAGCATACTGCAAGACTTTAACAAGAATAGATACCAAGACTCTTGTGTAGACTTCCATTGCCTCATCTGGTTTGCCCATCATTCTTAAAATGTTGGCTATACTGATGTCTGCTATTCCCTGATAGTTTATCTTTTTAAACTCTTCAAGAGACTTCTTCGGGTTATCACGACCCTTTAAAGTTGCAATGCGGAATTTGATACTAAATGTTTCCTGATCCGGGTCATCACTTTGTGAAACGTAGCAAAGCGCCGATTCATAAAGTTCAATTGCCTTGTTCCTGTAATCCTTTAAGTCTTTTACCGATGAAACAACATGGTATGTGTGCGCACAACTGGTGAGAATCGTAAAATTCCCCGGGTACCTTACAAGCGCTTTTTCAGCCTCGGCAATAGCTTCGTCATATTTATCCTCATGCAAAAGAGCATCCAGTCTGTCGGAAATGTCTTTTACATTCTTAGAAGACATGCTATATCCAAGAAGTACGTCAACAGAGATACTAAAAAAATCAGCAAGCTGCATAAGGGTGAGAATATCCGGTACATTACTTCCACTTTCCCATTTTGATACAGCTCCAACTGTGACTCCAAAAGCTTCTGCCAGATCTTCCTGTGTCAGGTTCATACTCTTTCGATATTTTTTTATGTTTTCGTTTAGTTTTAACTGCATGATTCTTTTACTTTATGCAAGTTTTTCTTAACATTTGATCCTCAATTATTCTGCTTTTCTAAGTAAATCTTTTTTTGTCAAACCATTTCTTTTGGCAGTTTTGGTCCAGCCGTTATTACCATAGATCAGATAGAAAAGGCGTGAAAACTTATATGCATCTGCATATATATCCGCTACCTCCTCTGAAGATGAGATTGCTTTTCCTAATTCATCAAGAGCAAGTGCCACGTTCCTTGCATGAGTATTGTATGCATCCGGTATGCGGATCATTTTACCAAGCATCTCGCCTGCACCGACAGCCACTCCGCCGCAATATTCGTAACCGCATTTCTCGGACCATGCTTTTACCATGCCCAGCAAATTCCTGATCTGCCTGCTTTCATAGAATCCCATATTAGCTACAACATAGATCTGCTTTTTGCTGGCTGCGCACTGTTTTTCCATCATCTCCATAAGTCTCAGAACATGAGAAGGTGCTCCATCTGCGTATAAAGGCATGGCAAGAACAATCTTTTTGCAGGATATCAGAATCTCCAATAATTCATCATATTTATTAATATATGACACCAGATTTATAATCTCTGTATCGCCTTCAATACTTTTATCCATCTTTGTGAGAAGGTTTTTAGAATTAGCATGGTCTCCTCTCATACTGCAATTTAATAAAACTATTTTATCGCTATTTTCTTCTTTAGCCTTATTAAGACAGGATGTCATGTCATCTTCTTCAAATTCCTCGAAACTAATATCCTTGATCTTTCCGTAGAAATTCTTGCAAAATGCGATGACGTATTTTCTGGCAGCCTCTTTTTCAGAGTCTTTCAGGTTATTTCCTCTAAAGATAAAAGAGAAGACTTTAGACTCATGATATCTCCTTTTATGATGCATCTCACCATGACTAATTGTCAGATATGGAAGAATATAGCTTATGCTGCGGTCAAATACATTTTTTACAAAAGAGCTAAATCCGCCATAAGTATACTTACTTATTACAAGCACCTCATCCGCTTCATGGATCATAGCACCCATCTTCTCATATCCATCTTTTATAGCGCATACTCCGGGCTCTTTGGCCCAGCATGCAAAGCAACCTGCACATGGTCTTATATTCTCTGTATAAGAAATAACTTTCCAATCACTATATTTGTGCGCGAGTCTCTCCCACTCTTCACGGCTATAATCATGTATCAAAAGCTTCATGTTGTTCCATCTCCTCCTTGCTCGTTTTCATGACTTTATTCTACATGGAACAAACACTTACTATAATACACTTGTTGTACTGGTTGTAAAAGAAAAACTTTCCATTACGGAAAGTTTTTCTCTTTGCTGTTCTAATTATTTTAAATTCTTTCTTAGTCTTTTTATATTTCTACTGCTTTTGCTTTTCCTTCTTCTCAGTCTTGCTATACATAAAGATATCAACAGCTTTACCTTTTTTGTATGAAGAATCATTCATGTATCTTGCGGCAGCTCTGCTCTTTTGAACATTGCTCATACCGCCTTTTAAAATGGATACATAAATAAATCCAATTATGGCTGATATCACAAGATCGATAACGGCTCCTTTTATTGTTATGCCACTTTTTCCAAAGAAGAGGATCAAAAGAAGTATTATGGCAAAAGAAACTGCCATGCCGATAACGAATCTAAGCCAGTAAAGACCTTTATCTACAGGAAGGCTTCCAACCATTTCTCCTGTCTGTCCGTTTATTCCGAAGGTGTAAGAGGTGCCTTCATATTTGGTGGTCATCATCCATACAGGTAGCATGGCATATTCAGCTTTGGCATCAGACAGATTTATATTTTCTGCTTTGGCATCAACTGTATCATAACCTGATACCTGCTCGCGCATCTTATCTCTGAAGGTATTTTTTACACGCTCATTAGCTCTTGGTCTGGCATCGTTCTCGGCAATGTCATATCTGTCTGCAAGGTAGCCGCTAAAATAGGCAGCATCATACTTCACAGCTTTAGTCATGTCAAAAGGCTCTAAAGATTCCATAACAGTGGCATCCATCTTGCTTGAAGCATCAACCGGGATTTTCTCAAAGGTCATCTCTCCGCTTCTTCTGACTCTGTAGAAATCCTTCTTCTCATATGTGTATCTGGCATCTTCTCTAGTTGATTTCTTCACACCTTCAAAAGTCACAGTACCATCTGCCTTGCAGCTGTAAAGCCAGAAGGGAACATAAAGTCCTGTGATATTTTCGATCCTGTTACCTGATGTAAATGATTTTGGCAGTAGCTTTTTGCCTTTGACAAAGTCCTTAAGCTTTCCTTTGGCACTTTCCTTATCAACAGAAAAAGGCACAACATAATCCGGCTTATAGAGTCCTGAGAAAGACTCAGGTATTATCGCCTGATTGCCGCAATATGGGCATTCTGTAGCTGCTGTGTTATCATCAGCCACCATCTCGGCGCTACATGATGGACAACGGTAGCCTTTTACTTTACCATTTTCATCCTGTATAAGGAGCTGCTCTGTTGTAGTCCAGGTCATGCTTGATGATGCGGCGTCCTGCTCCTCAGCTTCCTGAGCTGCCTTAGCCTGCTCTATGGAAAAACTGGCATCGCAGTATTCGCAGGTCATCTCTTCAGTCTTGCCGCTAAAAGTAAGTTTTGCGCCACAACATGGACATTTAAAATTAAGTACATCTCCCATAGTCATACTCCCTTCGTTGTTCCATCTTCAAGATGGATAATGAGTCTACCCTTACCCATAGCATCCTGATGCTGACCCTTTTGTAAAAGCTCTTCAAGAACACCTGCACAGGATGTACATATCTGTCTTGACGTTCTGTTCTTATCAAGATCTGCCACTTCTAAATCGAATGAATCTTTCGTATTGGTATAGTGGAACTGTTCAAGTCCTACAGAATATATTTTATTGTCATCAATAGGCTCACCATTAAAGTTGAATTTTAGGAAAGAATGCGATTTCTGATCATACTCGACTTCAAGGCCTTCAGACAATTGATAAAACTCTGTATGCTCTCCCGCAAGAGCTTCATCTCTTAGCATCCTGAGAAGTCCCTGTTTTAGCTGCTTACCTGTCCAGTAGGTTACAAATACTCCGTCATTATAGGGGAAGTTTTCATCAAAGTCTTTTTTGGTAACTACAGGTCCAAGCTTCTCTGTCCGGATAGAGCCTGAGCCAAGGAGCATGATATCAAGTCCCAAGGTCTCGCGCAGTGCATCTGCATACAGATCGCCAAGCTCGGTCTCTTCTATACGTGTAGGATGAGTAAGCTCTCTAACGAATTTGGTGATAATCCTTCCGTATTTTGCATCAGTACTTGTCTTATAGTTATTTATTATTTCCTCGATGCCAGGATCCTTAGGACACGTTCTTTCATTTATGGGAATCGGTTTCCAGGTATAGCTGTCGATGCAGTTATTGTCTGTATCGATCATAATATCAAAGCGCCCGATCTGATCCGTACCTGTGCCTGCCTGCACGATCGGTATGCCGTTGACAACAGCAGGTTCTTCAATGAAGGTATGGGAATGCCCACCGATTATCACATCAACGCCCCACGCAGGGTCAAGCATTGCAGCGAGCATTTGGTCTTCTTCAAAACCTATATGTGTCAGGAGCACTGTAAAATCAATATCCAAAGCATTATATGTATCACAGATCCTTCCAACTTCTTCAGCTGCATCCTGCAGTGTTACAAGAGTTCCTATCATCTTATCCATCTTGCACTGCATGAGGGCTACCTCTGTGATGATTCCTATGAAAAGAATCTTCATCCCGTCTATCTCTATGATCTTACAGGGTTCGAAGAGTCTTGCATTATTGGTTTTGATATGGAGATTGGCATTGATTATCGGGAACTCGGCGCATTTTTCCAGGAAAAGAAGATGTGAGACGCCATAGTCAACCTCATGATTGCCAAGGGTTACAATGTCAGGGGCAAGCATATTCATGATCTGAATTGTTGAGATTCCGTGGAACTCAGAGTCGATAACAGATCCCCTGAACATATCTCCTGCGATTGCATACAGGACGTTTTTCTCTTCATGGCGAACTTTGCTCACATAGCCGGAAAGGAGGGATACGCCTCCTATAAGATCCTGATCTACCTGCTCGGCAAGGAAATCACCGTGCATGTCATTTGAGTGTAACAGTGTCAACTTTTTCAAGTTTTTCATGTATATACTCCTAATATGAATCTTATAAATATGGTTTACTTTTTAACCGCCACTCCTTTATTCTGTCATATTTTTTCAAAAAAATAAATATGTACTAATGTACATATTTTATCTTATTTTCGTATATTTTTATTTTCGTATACTTTTGTTTTTTTATCATTTTTGGAAAACAGGTATATAATTATACTAATTGCTATATAAGAACGGCATTGGGGGAGAGGATTTTAATAATATAATATGTTTAAGATATTGCTGATCATAGCCATAATCTGGCTTTTGGTTGGACATATCCTGATGTGGACTTTAGGAAGAAAACTTGCACCTTCTGGTGGGTTAGATTCTATTGCTAATGCTCTTTTTTATGTAATGGTATGGCGTTCATTAGTTTGGGGACTGCCTATAATACTTACTTTGGTTTGTCTTTTTTCATGGCTCTATAATAGCCACATAGGGATGATCAAATATGTTATCCTCGCAATAGTGTTCGTAATAATATTAAGAAAACTATATGGTACTGTAGGGCGTCAAATACTGATGACACCTTTAAAGAACTCATCTGCCATTGAGAAATACGGCACTTGGATTGAGCGTGAAAACAAATGGATATCTCGATATGGTGCAACCGTCAGGACAGAATATGACTATATCTGCGAATATATAGCAAAAAAAGTTGTAGATGCTGCGGTTCTTAATATTGCTCATATCTACCCTAAAACATATCAGAAAAAGAGAGTTGAATATGTGAACGCCGCACTCCAAGAAGCAACTAAAACAATTCCTCATGTTACCGGGTATGAGTATATAATGGATATTACTTCTATTATTCCCAAAAGGACCAACGCTCCAGCTTACGGATATCTTCTGAGTAATGCAGAGCTTCTTGCTATTTCTGAGCATTATGGTAAACGCCTTAATACAGAACATTTTGGCGACAGGTATCAGTTTAGTAAGAATGCTTCCAACAATTTTCACTCAAATTATCCGATGGTAGCAATCTTTTATGATGATGGGACAATGGATTTAGAAGTTACAGCCCCGGTAATTAAATACTGAGGCCGTCTCTTTCTTCATAGTAATATATTTTTGAATTATTCTCATAAGATTAATCCAAAAAATCATTTTACATAAACCGATTTGTGAAGAGAACATCTAGGATTAAATCCATGTGAACATTCTGTGCATTTTGATAAACATGAATATTCTTTATAACTATACAATTTACCACATACACCGCACATTGCTGTTGCCTCTTCATCTGAATCTACAGGCTCAAATGGATGATCCTCTAATTCATCGTGGCACTTGTAGCAAGCATAGAATTTTTGGCATTTAGCACATTTATTGGCTATTACATCAACGTCACTGTGATAATGAACGCAGCGCCCGTCTTTATCCGTATTTATTCCATAAATAATTCTCGGGTTTACTTCTCCCATATTACTTTGTCGTTCCTTTCATCGGTTACGATATGTTCTATACCGTGATGCTCTGACTGAAGGTAATCTTTCATGAATGTGGGAAAAGACTTGTATTTATCAAGGTCAGCTATAGGCAGCCAGTGCATCTTCTCTTCAATTCCCTGAGTTGTGCTGTGGCTGTTAAGTTCCTTGGTTCCACGCGGCTTCATAAGGGAATATAATGCAAGTTCGTGACAATCAAGCCCCTTAAGCGCACCTTGGTTTTCATCAAAAAAATTCTCGTGAATGATCGCAAGGTGATCTATCTCATAATGGACGCCTGTTTCGTGAAGCCTCACACGACTGTTATCTAAAGTCGCGTGCTTCCATACCCGTTTTTCTGAGGTATGAACTCATTGACTACATATACGGTCTGGCACCGAAACATCACGCCTCAGCGTGAAGTTCTGCATCCAGACTAATCAACGTAGACAACGTGCATGTGCTCCTATACACGGCCTTTGGAACTTTAGCCAAAAGCCGCTGCCTTTTCGTCGCCGAAAAGGTCTTTATTATCTCACGTATAAAATATCTTGCTCCTATATTGTAGGTTGCATTCAGATCACAGTTATATATCTTTCCTGTGCTGAACTCACACAGACTGTAATTACCTTTTGTTTTAGATGATTCTTTTCCTCGTAATACTTTTCCTGAGCCATCGAATGCAAGTCTTGATGTTCCCCATGCGTTCACCCTTGATATTCGCATGCCAAGTCTGTGTGCCTTGTCAGTTACCATCGACTGCACATAGCGGGCTTTCCACATATGAAGTCTCATCTTCTTTGATCCCCGTTTACGTCCATTAAGATCCAGATGCTCAAAAACTATTGTATCTGCCTTATATTCTACTGCTGTATCAACAATGAACTTTGCTGTCTTGACTGCTATGTCATCATTGACACCACAAGCAAGCCTCCAGAGTTTGGAGACTTTTTGTGAACCATGACGCTGTGCCATTTTGATGCGATCAGTCTTGCGCTTTTGAGAGTCGTATTCTCTTGGAAGACGAAGGAACCTTCTTCCAAGGACCGTGCCATCCGCACACATTACTGAGCATGTACAGGCATTATTTATTCCAAGGTCTACAGATAGTATTGTCTGATCAAAGATGTCTGTATCACTAAGTTTTACTTTTTCCTCAAATGCAAAATCAAGAAACCACTGCTTGCCACGCTTTTGCAATGTCGGCACACACTCTTTTCTCAAAAAGCAGTGTTTCCTGATATAGTCAACATCCGTCTTACGGAGTGCTACCGCGATCCAGTCCCAGGTATTGTTATAAAAGACCTTAAGCTGTGCATGAAGATCATCAAGTCTGTTAAATGTATTCCCTCTATACATGGCTGGATATATGTATCCTGACTTTGGTAATGATGGTGCCTCTCCTCTTTGACGAGGATCAAGGATCTCCCAGTTTTTTAGATTTGACTTATATGAACAGACTTTCCCATAGCCTTCCGCAATGGCTGCCCTTCTTAAGTATGATGGAAATTTATAAAAATCCATACCAAAATCATACTTTACGACAGGTCTTTTCTTTGATGTTACGCTATAGCTTTCAGCAAGACTCACAACCTTATTCTGATTGGGGCATAACAAAAAGCTGTCCCATTCATTAAGGATTACATCAATATAAAAGTCTACAGCTCTGCGATAGAGTCTGATCGTGTCTTTAAATATATGATTGTATTCTTTTATCTTTACTGAATAAGTTGACATGATCTTCATATCGCAGAACCCCCTTTCTTTTAACGCGTTTTCTGTGAATCTATGTACTGCTTCACCTGATCATAGCTTCTGTCACTGGCCGTAACAATACAATAGGACGGATTCCAAAGATGTCCCCCCCATAACTGTTTCTTTAACTCAGGATGTTTCATAAACAACCATCGTGCGGTATTCCCTTTTAATATCTTGATCATATCTGATGGGAAAAACTGCGGTTTGCAGTCGACAAGAATATGAATATGATCTGGCATGACTTCCATAGCCATGATTGAAAAAGAATATTCCTTTGCAAGATCGTTAAGATAATCTTTGATCTCGTTATCTATCCCGTCCAAAAGAACCTTTTTTCTATACTTGGTACACCATACTATGTGATACTGCAAAGAATAAACATATCCTCTACCATATGTAAGATTAGATATATTAGTAGTATATATTATTTTGTCCATGAATACATTATACCATATGCTCTGATTAAATAAAAGGTGCGGCGGCTAACTCACGACTAAAGTCACGAGAATGCGCCGCCGCATTTTTCAAATACTTCTCTCTTTACAGCATCCTCTGCAGTTTCGCCCATGTGTACTCCACCGCCGATTAAATAGTAGTAATCGTCTATTGAATTACCTGCAAAAAGGACAGAGTCTCCCTCTACGATTATGGCTGCTGCCCTGTATCTGAACCATTTGTTGTCATTAGTAAATCCGCAGTTGTATTCTTTTTTCATACTATTTCTCTCTATACTTTCTTATATATTTTGCACAAAAGAACCAGCATTTAAGCCTTCTGTGCAATTGGTTAATAAGTTACAAACAATGATAAGCAATAAATAATGGGCGAAAACTATGTCATTTCAGGTACAATGCATATGTGTTTCCAGTCAGAAGGGTGCACGAAAGATAACGTCATCCTTTTTATGAAGGCGAATCTGTGTCCCATTCTTCCCTATGGCTGCTAACCTCTCATGTCTAACAGGATCGTACTCCCGTAGGAGTGTCCTAAATTCCTTCGTCCAGCCTACCCATAGTGGGGTGCCGCCTCTGCTCCATTCCAGGGTCATGCCCTATATAGTATGTCTTAGCGGCTTCGCTCTGCTTTGTCATTGCTAGAGAGCACTCCTGTAATCCAGCACCAATTGAACTCTTGGCGGACGTTGTCTGGTACAGTATGTGCTGTTTTAATTAGGCTGCTTCCGGTCTGATGATGTCCCTTCGGAACTTTTCTTCATCAAAGTCACAACCTGTCTGTAGTATTACATAGAACACTCTGATAGCCTTACATGCAACTGCTATCTTTGCCTGCATTCCTCCAAGAGGATTTCTTGTTCTGTTCCTGTAATAAAGGAATACATCTTGAAATGCAGGATTCCAGTTCATCAGTGCACGAGCCGATTCATACATTGTTCTACGTAACTTTCTTCTGCCCCTCTTACTGATTCTTGGCTGCCCTTTTTTCTTTCCAGAACTCTTTTTGACTATCTCTAGCCCTGCAAGCTTCTGTATCTGCTTTGGGTCAGTGAAACGTCCGATATCACCAACCTCTGCTATAAAGCCAATCACAGTACTCATCCCTACTCCTTTAATGGCGAGCAGTTTCTCCACATTCGGTACTTCTTTTACTTTTTCCTCCAGGTATTCATCAAGTCTTTTGAGCTGTTCTGCCTTCAGTATATAGTCATTCACAAGAACCCAAATCTCGAGTCTTGCAGCCTCACCAGCTTCTAAACCTACACTTTCCTGTGCAGCTTCTACCAGGGTCTGAGCCCTCTTTAGCCCTGCTGCACGTACCTTTGCATCACGCCATATCTGATTGATTCCACCTGCCCCAATTTTTAGGATATCCTGTGGAAGTGGTGCACTCTTTAAAAGCATAAGTCCACTTGTTGAATCCCAATCGGAATAACAATCCAGATACTCAGGAAAGAATTTTTGCAACCATCCCTGTATCTGATTAGACAGACGCACATGCTGCTTCATGATCTGGTCTCTACACACAGAGGCTTCTCTAATCTCCGCATATACTCCTTCCGGCAGATAAGAAGTTGAATATCTTCCTTCTTTAACCAACATAGCAATTGTTTTAGGATCCTTTAGATCACTCTTTTCTGGGCTGTTATCATCCAGTTCTTTGCTTCTATTTACAGTAAATGGATTTACTGTTACAAGCTTTACATCATGATCCTGTAAAAACTTCTGAAACGTAAGCCAGTAGCAACCAGTAGGCTCGCAGCCAACAATAACCTTCTTCATTTCGGTCTTATTCATGAGTTCCTCAGTCCATCGAAGGAATGTAAGGAATCCCATTCGGTCGTTACTAAACTTAAACACTCTTCTGGATAGCTCAAATCCCCTCCAGTCAAACGCTCTACAGAAATGTGTCTGTGATCCAACATCAACCCCAACAATCAATGTATTTGCCGTAACTTGCTTAAGTCTGTCATTCTGTGTAAAATTCATTTTGAGAAACCTCCGGTTAGCATAAGATGTTTTTTCATCCGCCAAGATGAACACCTTTATCTTACTTAGAGGTTTCTTTTTATTCAATTGGCGTTATTTCTGAATTACAGGAATGCTCCATTATATATATCCCTGAATTTATAGTTAATAAAACTATATCTCCAGAATCATTCTATAAATATTCTATTTACACATCTTAGCAACTATCTTAGCCTGAAGCTCTGCATCAATTCCTATTGCCTCAAAAAGAGCCTGAACTGTACCATGGCTTTCTTCGATAAGCTCGAAGAATCTGTACATATTGTTCTCGTTAGGTATGACGATGTTCATGTCGATATCAGGAAAGTTTTCGTGAATCATCTTGAATCGCTCTTCGTTATTGAGCTTAGTTCTCATATAGTCATAGACGATATCGCTTTTCCTGACTCCACACAGCCATAATAAAAGTGCTGATGTCACGCCTGATCTGTCTTTTCCGGCGCTGCAGTTGAACATTACATTTGTTTTGGCACTTGCGATAGTCTTAAATACCTTTGCAAGGTTCTCAGAATGAGCGATCTTGTAGTAGCTATCCGGCACAGCCTCTACACTTTCCGGGATACCGCTTCCTTCTTCGATTGGGATATCATGATAATCAAAGCCTTCCAGATTCGCAAGGCCGTGAGGTTTGCGTTCCTTTTCTTCGCTGTTCCTCATATCGATAATGGTGGTGATGCCATTGTCTTTCAGGAACTTAATATCTTTTTCCGAAGGGTAATTGGCAACGTCACTTCTTATCACACGGCCATACTTCGTGAGTCTGTCTGTGCCATCGATCCTGTAGCCGCCAAGGTCTCTTGTGTTAAGGGTAGTCTCGAGAAGTGAATAAGGCATATTATCCCGGGATGTGTCGTAACAAGTTATTAAGCCCTTACCTTCTTTGAGAGCTGCAAGTTCTTTTTCACTTGATGCCATTTCAACTAGTTCCTCCTTACATCTTTCTATAAAAATGGTATGACTTTTTAACACGCCGTGAGCAAGAAATCCCACCACCTATAGAGGTGGGGGATGAATTGCTCACGGCGTGTTAAACCCTTCGTTGTCTAACAACATCTATCGTTTTGGTTACGCCTCTATCTTTTTTTACAAAGTCAGAAAGGTATGGAATGCAAAACATGACTTTACCGCGCTCTGCAGCAGCAATAATACCGTGATCAATAAGATACGCCCTGTTTCTGCTAAGTTTACTTTGAGATACTCCCAAAGCTTTTGCTATTTCAGACGTTGAGCTAAGACGATCATCCCTCATGCACAAAGACATTTTTATCAGGTATTGTTTCTCATTTTCCGGAAGCTCTTCAAAAAGAGGAACAAGTGCTCTCTGTTCATATGCAAATAGCGCATTCTTCTCAGCTTCCAACAGCTCATCTTCAGTTACAGTATGCTTTTTATCCGGGTTATGATTATTGACCTGCAAGATCAGGTGATAACCAAGAAGTTGCATAATATATGGGTGTCCAAAACTGCTCTCGTTAATTCTATTCAAAAAGGTATTATCTATCTGTAGTCCTTTGATACCTGAGAACACTTTTTTAAGGGCATCTTCAGCCTCATCCCAGGTAAATAATCCGATTTCTTCATGTGATGCGCGTCTAAGATACGTACAGCCTTCATGCCTCGTAATATTTCCATATGCGTAAGGAAGGCCTGCAACCGCAAGCATGATATCATATCCTTTTCGTGAAGCCATCTGAAAGGCATTACAAAGAGATGAGACATCTTCAATTGGAACCTTTTGAATTTCATCCACTGTAACAAGTAAACCTTGTTTGGACTTAGCACATGCATCCAGAAGAATAGGCTGAAGAAGTTCTCTGCCAATACGCTTAGTTTTAGAGACAGATCCTCCGCTGATTCCACCGCCAATTCCAAGCACGCTGACACTAGCCTGAGGACTAATAGTATTGGTCACCTCATCGTACCCGCTTAATTCATGCATCAGTTGCTCAATAGTATTTTCCGGACCAAGATCTATGACTCTTCTGTTTTTCTTACTAGCTCTTATAGATAATTGCTCTAATAAAGCAGTCTTACCACAACCTCGTGTTCCAGTTATAAATATCGCTCGCTCATCGCTTCCAGAATCGACCATGGCAAGGTCAAAAAGACCAAGGATTCTGTCTCGACCAAAAAACACATCCGGTTTGCCACCAAAAATAGGTGAAAATGGATTAGAAAACATGATAATACTTCCTTTCCATAAGTGCAATTGACAATCAATTATTATCTATATTTAATTTTATGCTTTTATACAAATATGTCAAATATGTCAATATATCTGTTTTATGTATTTTATGTACTTGTAACCTTTTTATACATTTTATGTTCAGATGATGTTTTTATGTAATCAGATGAGTTTTATACATCAATAACAATTTCATGTATTATGCTATGCAAATTGAAAATCCAACACTCTAATCCCTTATTTCTTTTGCTCAATCTCTAAAGTAACATCTTTGATCTCCAGAATTGAATACCCGTCAAAACAGCTATACCATGCAGCTTGTTGTTATTAAAAATTATTACCGTTCCATCCCCAGTCATGGGTTGTTGAATACTTGACATAGATACGGTCTGGAGCGATTCCAAGTACTTCTCCATAGATCTTTGTAAGTTCTGCGGTAAGCTTTTCAAAAGCTCCCTGATTGGGATCACCGTAGATGTTTACAGCTATAAAGGCTGTAGGTTCCTGACCTTCGCCTCTGAAATACATGTTCTGCTCATCAGCAAGATCGATCATAAGCCAGCTTTCGCTTTTCCCAGGAATAAGCGCGATTGCTTGACCAAGTTTTGCCTTAAGTTCCTCTCTTTGCTGTGGTGTTGTCTTAACGCTTACTTAGCTTATTCTCTTTACATATAGTAATACTATAACAAAAAAGAGCCGTGTTACAGTATATTTTCTGCACACGACTCTCAAAATCTTAATTCAAATCTCTTCGAGCTTATCGACATATATATCAATCGCTCATTTAGCAATCAGTACAAGTGTAGACCTTGCGCCAAGCATAAAACTGCCCTGATCACCCAAAGTCTTTTCTTTACCTTTTGAATATACATCTCCGCTACTACTTAGTCTTAAATACCATTTCATTCCCTGAGGAATTATTGGAAGTTCGTAGTATACATCTTCCCAATATGCATTAACTGCAACATATATAAACGCATCTTTTTTAGTTCCTGCCCTTGCATGATCCTGGGCATACATATATGAAAAGCACAGATTTGATGCGCCCTCATCAAGCTGCCATGGCTTGGCAGAATGGAAAGAAAGTTCCGGATAGCCGGTCCCATTATTTCCAAGATCAAAAGAATTTTCTCTTATAACCGGGTACTCATTCCTAAGTGCCACAAGGTTCTTCACATACTCAAACAGGTCCTTGTTCTTATCAAAAAGTGACCAGATAATATATGAAATCTCACTATCCTGACAATAGGCATTATTATTACCCCACTGGGTATTGGCAAACTCATCTCCGGACAGAAGCATAGGAATTCCCCTGCTTGTCAGAAGGATCGTCAACATATTTTTCATCTGACGTTTTCTAAGATCAATAATTTGAGGATCCTTTGTATCTCCTTCTACACCGCAGTTCCAGCTTTCGTTGTCATTGCATCCGTCATTATTGTTCTCGCCATTGGCTTCATTATGCTTTTCATTGTACGAAACAAGGTCATAAAGAGTAAAGCCGTCATGGCAGGTCACAAAATTTATAGATGCTCTGGGTCCTCTGAAGCGATATAAATCATCTGATCCTCTTATTCGTCTGTAAAGCTCAGGAGCTGACTCTCCGCTTCCTTTAATAAAATGCCTTAAGCAGTCGCGATATTTACCATTCCATTCCGAAAAACGTCCAAATGCAGGAAAACTTCCAACCTGATATAAACCACCTGCATCCCAGGCTTCGGCTATAAGAAGACTCTTACCAAGTACGGCATCATTGGCTATCCTTTCAAGAAGTGGCGGATAAACCATAGGGGCGCCAGCTTCATCCCTTGACAGAATGGATGCAAGATCGAATCTAAAACCGTCCACATGATATGCAGAAACCCAGTATCTGAGGGCATCTAAAACCATGTCGCGGGTAACAGGATTATTACAGTTCATGGTATTACCACAGCCACTGAAATTGTAATACCAGCCATCCGGGGTCAGCAGATAATAGGTTCTGTTATCTATACCTCTATATGAGATATAAGGCCCATTTTCATTGCCCTCTGCTGTATGATTAAAAACAACATCGAGTATTACTTCTATACCATTTTGATGAAATTTCTTTATTAAGTGTTTTAGTTCATCCGCTTCCATACCAAAAGGCGCCGATGCAGCAAAACCTGCTTTGGGGGCAAAAAAGCATACTGTTGAATAGCCCCAGTAGTTGTACAGAGTCCTGCCACCAACTTCCCTTGAGTTTTCAAATTCATCAAATTCAAATACCGGCATCAGCTCTACGCAGTTAACGCCCAGCTCTTTTAAGTATGGGATTTTCTCCGTAAGACCGGCAAAAGTCCCCGGATGCCTAACCCCACTTGAATCATCCCTGGTAAAACTCCTAACATGAAGTTCATAGATAACAAGATCCTTTTCAGGAATCTCAAGGGGCTTGTCCCCTTCCCAATCATAATCTTCGCGTATTATCTGACCACGCAGGGGCTTTAGCTTATCCCCATTATCTTTCCTTCCCCAAACACTTCGACCTGATACGGACTTGGCATAAGGATCAAGAAGAACCTTATCTTTATCAAATCTAAGTCCATCCATAGGGCTATAAGGTCCGTCAAAACGGTATCCATACTCGATAGTTTCGATATTAAGTCCGAAAACCATCATCGAATATACATTACCTATCCTGTATTCCTCAGGAAAAGGTATCTCAACAAAGGGTTTATCCTGACCATGGTGATATAAGACCAAAGTACAGGACACTGCTTCCTTTGAAAAAATACTAAAATTAACTCCACCATCTACTATGGATGCTCCAAATGGGAATATACGTCCACTCCTGTACTCAAGATCTCCGATCTTTTGGGTGGGAAAAGAATCTATTAATTGCATGAAACTATACCCTCTTCATAAACATTAGATCTTACTTTAGTTTTTCTAATACATCCTTTTTAAGACTCACAACATCTATCTTACCTGTACCAAGCATAGGAAAGTCGTTATAAACTACGAAATAGCTTGGAATCTTATATTTGGCCAGTTTCTTTGAAAGTTCAATCTTAACAGCTTCCTGGTCAAACTCTTTGCCCTCTTTAACCTTAATGCACGCGCAGACTTCTTCTCCAAAGAACTCGCTTGGAACGCCGATGACTTTGACGTTATTAACAACGTCAAGTGAAGATATCGCTGCTTCAATCTCCTGCGGCATGATATTCTCACCGCCCCTTATGATAAGCTCTTTAAGCCTTCCTGAAAGATGAAGATAGCCCTCTTCATCCAAAAAGCCAAGGTCACCTGTATGAAGCCATCCCATATCATCGATAGACTGACTTTCTATATCAGTCTTATAATATCCTGTCATCAGATTAAATCCCTGTACAAGTATCTCTCCGGATGTGCCGGTAGCGCATTTTTCGCCGGTTTCAAGGTCTCGTATCTGAACCTGAATATTGTCAACAGGCTTACCTACAGTAGTAAGCAGATGCTCGTCGCTGTCGCCATAAGTTGAGATGGATACAGGTGCCATCTCACTAAGACCATAGGATGACATAAAGTGGTCATTGGGAAGATTTTCCTTGAACATCAGGATCTGTGCCTTGGTTGCCGCCGCACCTGAAATGATGGTACAGCGAACAGACGAAAGTTTATCTTTTGTAAAGTCCTTATTATTGATGAGCGCAATGAGCATGGTCGGGACTGAATGGAAAAATGTGCACTTCTCCTTATCAATAAGTTCCAGAATAGTACCAGTCCTTATGTTACTTGGAAAATACAGAGTCGAGCCTGCTATTGCATTTGCAAAAAGACCTGCTACAAGACCAAATATATGAAACAGCGGAAGTATAAGGCAGGTTCTGTCCTTATTAGTAAGTGTCTGATCCTTATAGTTAGTATTGGCTGCATTCAGAATATTGTAGGCGGATAAAAGAACGCCTTTGGGCTTTCCTGTAGAACCGGAAGTAAATAAGGTGACACATGGCCAGTCAGCCTCTACAAAGTCCTGAAATTTGTACCTGATTGCCTCATATTCATCTCTTCTTTCCCGTATATCCTGTCTGTCATTTCTAATGGAGATAAACTCGCATAAAGGACAGCCTGATTTTTTGAGCTCGTCAATAAATGCTTCCTGATCCTGCATCTCAGGCATACTTCCATAGCAAAAGTGAGTGATATCGCCGATTGTAGCAACCTTAGCAACATCTGCAGCACTCATATTGAAATTAAGGAGCTGAGCCATAGCACCAAGCTTTTGGATGGCAAAAAAAGTAAGAACCCAGTTTACGGAATTGACACCGCACAAAGCTACATGAGTTCCTTTTTTTATTCCCTTATTGGCAAGACCCTCAGCGATTATCTGTGAATAAATATCTATGTCTTTCCAGGAAAACTCTCCCCTGTCATCAACAAGAGCAACAGCATCCGGAGTATTTTCAACCTTTTTGGCCAAAAAAGCCTTAAAGGACAGGTTCATATATGTTGAGATATCATCTTTAGTTGTTTCAAGCGGAATGATCTGATCAAAACCAGTTGTCGCAAAAATATCATATATCTCTTGAGACACATTGACTACCTTCATCTTATCGCCGCTGAATTTCTTTCTGCAGACAAGTATCTCACGAAGTCCTGCTGAAGATATGTAGTTAAGATCCTTAAAGTCAAACTTGACCTTTTCAACTTCCGGTGGTATCTGTGCTATCTGCTCTCGAAGAAGCGGCGAGGTGGTTGTATCAAGACGCCCCTCAAGTGCGATCATCATTTCGTTACCACTTAACATTTTTATTATCTCCATATTTAACCTCATGTCACGAGTGAAACGAGTGACTAATGGTTCGATATTGGTGGAGCTCGTGACACCAATTCGCGTTTGAAAGTGGAACACTTTCAAACTTGTTTTCTCCACAAATCAAAGAATCATCACTTACAGCTTAGCTAGCGCATCTCAAGCTGCGTATTCTCCCAACCCCCAAGATCATCACTTAAGGCTCTGCTTGTACATCTCAAGCTGCGCATTTAAGCCCTCATAGGTGATATCATCGATAAGATAAGAAGGTGCCGGCGGCTCCTTTGCATTTTTCATGAAGAAGCATCTTAGAGCAAACTGTGCCTGGTTCCCAAAGTGCTCAATAAAAAGCTCAGAAGTTCGATCGTCACATAGCAGCTTATCTTCCCCAACCGACTGAAATGCCGGAACAAGATAGATCATATCCATGACATCATTCACATACTTAAGTACCTTTTCCTTATCTTCAGGATTATCTTTAAAATATGGAATCTCATTCATCTTTTCCGTGAACTTGTCATTACCACTGAATGTAGCTTCAAGAAGCTTAAGCATGTAAGATACATCCTTCCTGCCCCTTGACAGGCTCTCTCCTATCATTCTGTAGATTATGCACTTGTATGGAAGTATCACATACTTGCCTGCACGCATAAGGCATTCAAAGGAAAACAGAACATCCTCTGACATCTTGATAGATGCAAAGCGGATATTGTTGTCCATGATAAAGCTCTTTTTAATCATCTTGCCCCATACATTTCCGTTGTAGGTGCCATTTAGCCAGTTGGAAAGCCTTACTCCGAAATCCTGCGTAAGAAGAGTCGCTTCACCCGGTATGTCCTTATCCTTGTCCTGGGGAAGGTAGTTTTCCTTTGGAACAGACATGATATCCATAACATCCGGCTTATGCACAGGAAAAAAACATCCTGTAGTATGCACTACATCAGCATCAAACTTCTTAGCTGCCTCGTACATCTTCTCAAGGCCCTCTTTTATAATTCCATCGTCGCTGTCAAGGAAGGTGACGTATTCGCCCTTTGCTTCTTCAAAAGCCCTGTTTCTGGCTTCAGCAGGACCCTGATTTATATCCTGCCTGATAAGGACAACCCTTGGTTCATCCTTATAATGCTCCTTAACAACTACATAGGAATCATCCGGAGAGCAGTCATCCACAACCAGTACCTCTATATCCTTAAAGGTCTGGTTCAAAAGTGCATCTATACTGTACATTGCCGTCTTTTTGGCTTTGTACATTGGCATGATAACAGAAATAGCTGGCATATTGCATCCTCCTTAACTTGTGAAAAGACCTTTCAAAAAAGCTGTTATGTAGCATCAAGACCTGCCTTGTAAAGCTCACTATAAAAGCCTCCGGCATCTAAAAGCTCCTCGTGATTTCCAGTCTCAACTATGTCACCGTCCTTAAGAACAAAGATGACATCAGCATTTTTAATTGTTGAAAGTCTGTGTGCGATAACAAAACTGGTATGCCCTTTAGTCATATCATCAATTGCCTTCTGTATAAGCTTTTCTGTTCTTGTATCTACCGATGATGTAGCCTCATCAAGGATCATTATCGGTGAATTCTTAAGCATTGCTCTTGCTATTGTTATAAGCTGCTTTTGTCCTGAAGATACATTAGCAGTTTCTGACAAAACAGTATCTACGCCATCCGGCATTGCATCAACAAGGAACTTTATCCCTGCTCTTTCAATAACCCCTTCCAGCTCCTCATCATCAACATTTTTAGTGGAATAGACAATGTTTTCCCTTATGCTTCCTTTAAAGGTCCAGGTCTCCTGAAGCACCATCGCAAAAAGATCATGAAGCTTTGATCTTGGAATATCCTTTATAGGCACGCCATCTACAATGATAGAGCCTGAATTAAGCTCATAAAAGCGCATCAGAAGGTTAATGAGTGTAGACTTTCCCGCGCCGGTTGGTCCGACGATCGCAACCTTCATTCCAGGCTTAATGTGTGCACTAAAGTCCTTTAATACGATCTGTCCCTCAACATAGCCAAAGCGCACATTCCTAAAGACAACATCGCCTTCAGTCTTGGACACATTCTCCCTGCCTTCATCTGTCTCTTCCTCAAGTTCAAGGTATTCCATTATTCTCTCACCGCACGCAATTCCCGGCTGAATACTTCCAAGTGCCTGTATTATCTGTGTGAGGTTCGATGTGACCATCTTGATATACAAAATAAATGCAACAATCGTCTCTATCTGCATCTTCCCAAGGATGATCATGATTCCGCTCACAAGGCAGACTACAACGTATGTAAAGTTACTTACAAAATCCATGAAAGGAGTAAGCACGCTGATAAAAAACTGCGATTTAAAAAGTGCTCTGCTAAGATCCTGATTTTTTTCATCAAACTGCCCAAGGACTTCTTCCTCTCCATTAAAGGCTTTGATAAGCATATGGCCGGTGATCGACTCATTTATCATTCCATTCATATTGCCAAGAAGCCTTCTCTGTTCTTTGATAGCGTTTGTCCCCATCTTTGCAAAAGAGGCATTGATAAAAAGTCCGAGTAAAATGCTGGCAATAGAGCAAAATGCCAAAAGCGGATTTATAACAAAAGTCACAATAAGACAGCCCAGCACTATGATAAGTGAGAATACTGCCTTACCAAGGTTGGAAGATATAGCCGCCGAAAATGCATCGCAGTCATCAGTCATTCTGCTCACCGTATCTCCAAGAGCTGTTGTGTCAAAATAGTTCATCTTAACACGGTCTGTTTTATCATTCAGGGCACTTCGAAGATCTTTTACCATATTCTGTCCTGCAATGGTAAGACACCATGCACCAAAGTAGCTTGCTATGAAGCTTATGATAATAACTACCGCTGTCTTTATGGCAACAACTCTTATCGCATCAAAGTCCATCACATTTGTATAAAGGCTCTGCGAAATTAGCGCAGCTATATTTTTAATCATGTTCGGGATCACTACGTTTAAAAGAGATCCTATGCTTCCAAGTACGATGCCTGCAACAAAATATGTTTTATATTTTTGCCCGAATACTGCGATCTTAGAAAATATATTATTCTTCATCCGGTCGCCTCCGTATCCGTCTGTGAAAGGACAATCTCACGATATACATTACAGCTTGTCATAAGCTCATCATGAGTACCCATTCCGACCATTCTTCCATTATCAAGGACGATAATCCTGTCTGCGCTTCTGATAGTGGATATTCTCTGTGCAACCATCAGTACCGAAGCACCGGAAAGAGTTTCCTTAAGTCCCTCTCGCACAGTCTTGTCAGTCTTATAATCAAGAGCAGAGAAGGAATCATCAAAGAGGAATATCTCAGGATCGCGGCAGATAGCTCTTGAGATTGTAAGTCTCTGCCTCTGTCCACCAGAGAAGTTCGAACCGCCCTCCTCAACATGCGCATTATACCCGCCTTCCTTTGCTCTTATAAACTCATCTGCTTTTCCAAGCTTTGACGCTTTTACTATCTCCTCAATAGTCTTTTTCAACTTACCATTGTCGCCAAAATCAATGTTTGAAACGATCGTTCCGGAAAAAAGGAAGCTCTTTTGCGGAACATAGCCAAAGATATTTCGAAGATCCTTAAGCTTCATCTTCTTAATATCAACGCCGTCAACTAAAATTTCTCCTTCTGTCGCTTCATACAGCCTTGGTATGAGATTTAAAAGTGTCGTCTTGCCACTACCTGTACCTCCAACAATCGCAACAGTCTCGCCCTTTTCCATCCTGAAGGATATGTCTCTGATAGCATATTCACGGCTTCCAGGATACATAAAGCTAACATTTCTGAATTCCAGAGTTCCGCATATTGCAGGATCTTTTGCAAATGCCTCCTCCGGATCCATAATCATGGTCTTTTTATTTAAAACCTGTGCAATACGCTTAAGCGAAACAGATGCATTAGGCAAAAGAACCATAATAATGATCAGATATATACAACTGCTAATAAGCATAGAAAGCATCGACACAAAGACGATCATTTCATTGCTGACGCTTGAACGCAGGCTCTTGGCTGAGTCTGCAACAATATATGCGCCCATTATGTATATGATGACAGTAAGTGAATACATAACCATATTAGAAAATGGTGCAAATAGTGCTGAAGACTTATCATAGCGAAGAAGAAGATCTGTTATCCTCTTATTTGCCTCTTCAAATCTTTCTTTTTGCTTCTCATAGCCATTGTATGCATGGACTACACGTATGCCATCCAGATGCTCCCTGTCAATGCGAATAAGTTCATCTTTGGCATACTGTGCCTTATTTACTATTGGAAGAACCAGTATTGCAATAGCTGACAAAACCGCAACAAGTATGGCCACCGCTGTAATCGTGGCACTCCTGTAATAGACATTGGCGCCCGAGATCTGCGCAGTAACCCAGATGATCATTATCGGTGATTTAATTAGCGGCTGAAAACCATTTACAAAAAAATTCTGAATCTGATATATATCAGTAGTACATCTGGCTATAAGGCTTGATGTACCAATGTCGCCAACTTCCTTTAGCGAAAAATCTATGATCTTCGTAAAAGTCTGTCTACGCACCCTTCTGTCAAGCGCAGCTCCTACTTTTGCAACCAGATAAGCCACAAGGAATGAAAAAACAAGCGACAAACCAGCATATGCAAACATTATGATTCCATATTTTATCTCCTCTGAAATATCTGCTTTTCCAGAATAGACAAGATCAGTTAGTTCTCCCATCACGTTAGGAATCTTTATTTCAAAAAATACCTGCCCCACGATCAAACAGACGCAGATAAGCATATACATATACTCTTTGAATGAAAGGAGCTCTGCTATTTTTTTCATGCTCTTGTTTCCTCTTTATTTTTTACCTGAAGAACATTTTTCGATCACATGTCCAAAGACAAAAGAAAGAACATATACCAGAATAGAATTACCGGTGCCAATAAGGAACGGACTTGAGTTTCCAATTTCCAGATATGGAACCTTGAAGGCAGCTTCCTCGATGAGAAATAATACCATCATTATTGCAGGATGAAGAAGATAAACCCAGAAAGTCAGAAGAGAAAGATATCCAAAGTCCTTTTTTATATCAATGATGGTAAAGCCGGCAACATAAACCAGGGATGCGATCACAAGTATCAGGTTATATGGGGCCATTGGTGTAACATAACTAAACAAGGTACTATTATCCCTGATCGCCAGAAAAATAAAATACTCAACAGCTGTTATGACTGTTGCAAGAACAATAAGAAAACATCCGAGTCCATTTTTTCCTTTTCTTTCAAGCGCCCATTCATGAACGACATATCCCATCATGAATACACCAAGAAGCTGTGCGCAATAGCCAATTCCCCAAAAAAGGGATGATGGATTTACAAGTGCATCGATTATGCCCCAGATGCAGACTATAAATGCTATTTTTTTAAAGCCGGCTTCTCCTGTCTTCTCCTTGCCAAGAGCAACAAAAGGAGCCATAAGATATAATCCGATGAGCGTATACATATACCACATATGCTCAGAAGGTATACCTTTCAAAAAGCTTATTCCCTGGAACAATAGAGCCTGAGGATACGTCAGATCTTCTATTCCATATGCCAATCCATAAATTCCTGTTTTCCAATAAACAAACGCATTAAACAGCCAGTAAAAAAATGAAAAAATAACTGTCGGAATACCAAGCTTTTTCCAGGTTTTTTTATAGAATGTGCCAATGTCCTTTGTGGATGATGCCTTAAGAACAAACGCTCCGGAAAGCATGATAAAAACAATTACTGCACTTGTTGTTATCTGTCTTATAAACATAAAATAATGATAGTTGAAATTAAGCTCTCCAAGGTCTGACACCAGATTTCTTTCAAATGTACAGACATGCAACGAGACAACCAGATACGCTGCAATGATTCTCAACAGATCGAGTCCATTTTCTCTCTTATTCATATATTTACTCTGTTATAAATAAAAAAAACCCTTAACATTTGCATCATCCATCTTAAATCGGCCATAGTCCCTGAGATCTGCGTCAACATCCATAGCCTTTAGCTTTGAATATACAGTATCGATAAGGCCCGTCTCTTCAAAGTTCTGTCCGACTATTACCATTCCTTTTCCTCCAAAGGTCAGCATTGTAAATACAGGAGAGGCTTCAAGATTGGTAAAATAGATATCAAAGTCCTTTACATATTGCATCATGTCCTTAGGAAGCTTCATAAGACCAATATTGGACAGAAGATAGCTCCTCATAGGTTCCTGCGTACTTGAAGCTTTACTCTCCATCATCTGTAGCATGGCTTCATCTCTTAGAGAAATCTGTTCGATCATGGTAAGGAACTGTGCAGTGCCCTTCATGGTATAGGCAAGATATTCTATCTTAGTCTTTTCACCAAGCTTATCTCTGAGCGACTTGTAACGCTCTTCTCTTCCTTTTCCTATAATATCCCTTGTAATCGGTATGCTTATGTTAACGGTAAAGTTGGACTGTGCGCGGCTTCCCAGCTTTTCTCTTACATCTACAGGGACATCTGCTACTACAGTCGCATCTTTTACGTCATAATACTCGTACATGGTGCCTGATATAAGGTCATGGAAAAAAGTAAGAGGAGATGCGCCAAGAGGTTTTATCTTATCCATCAGCTTTTTAAAATCCCAGCTAAGCACAAGGCGCTTAGTATATGGCGTTCCGCTCATAACCTTCTCTTCTGTAGGACAGAAGATTTTTGATACAGAAGTCTCTTCTACATTATTTTCCGGTGTTATCTCTGATATGCGCTCAAGAAGATGATCTGTCAAAGTCTTATCAGACAGGTCAGCCTTGGTATAGATCATTCCTTCTGTGTCTATAGTCTTTCCTGTATGAACAAGATAGTAATAGATAAGCGTCTGTGAAAAGGCCATGATACCTCTTCCATCGCCAATGCCATGGGATGCTTCAATATAGATCTCATCATCGCCGTAGAGAACACGAAACAGATATCTATAAGTATCCTCTGATCCTAAATTTCTTAATCTGTCGTCCTTTTTAAAAACAGGCATAGGAGCGTCATTATCTTCCATGACGAGTTTTCCCTCCCTATCAACTACAGGCTTAAGACCAAAGTATGGAAAAGATTCTACCGCATCCTTTGTCGCTTCAAGAAGCGCATCATAGGATATATCCTCTGTCAGACGGTAGCGGTACTCAATTACTGCTGCCTTTCCTCCACTTGATAAAAACAGGAACATCTTATTGTTTGTTCCAATATCTGTACTCATGACTATTTCCTCCGCACACAATTTATGTATCAAAGACATCAGTCATATAATCTTTTTCCCTTAAGAGAAAGTCTTTCTCTAAGCGCTACATATTTAAGCTTTATTTCTTTTTCAGGCATCACCCTGGCATCAAGCCCATAAGTTTTAAGATGTTCACAAAATGCATCAGAAAAACCTTTTAGTGATCCCTTTTTCATGGATGTCAGAACAAAATCACCGCCGCAGTCACAGATATTAAATACTATTCCGTCTCTGGCTCCGCTAATAAGCGAAAAATCTGTTATATGCTTATCGTATGAATCAGCATTAAGTTTCCCGATATAGCTGATAAAAATCGAGTCTGATGGTGGGAGCGGAATACTGCTGTACATATCATACTTGGCGTCGTAGCCCTTATAGCCTTTTGACATACCAAGAAAATCGACCTGCGATTTTGCTACAGACAGAAGGTTATCACGAGCCATCTTTTCTTTAAGACTTGTGCGCATAGCTTTGCACTGGTCCTTGATATCCAGCTTAAAAAGCTTATCAGGGTCATAGTAGATTGCCACATCGCCTGTTGTATTTCTAAATGTATAGTCAACTCCAAGAACGCTTCTTAGGTTGATCGGCACATTGATCTTGACCTGCTTTTTATTGTCTGGATACATTTTCTGGATAGTCTGGCTCATGAGCACTGCAAAAGCTGCTGCAGGTGACGAATCATTTTCTTTTACAAAACTCATGAAATCCTTGTCAGATATCCTGATGCACTGGACATAGCTTTTGGCATCAGCCTCTTCGTGCTCTGAGAATCTGAAGATCTCATCTTCAGGCGGAGCAGCAAAAGGTGTATCATTTGGGGTAAAAGGCGGGATTTCCTTTTCATAAGGCTCGTCAAAATATCCGCACTTTTCATCAGCTTCTTTTATCAAAATGTTATCTGCCTTGTACTCACATCCATCCTTGATGGAAAAATAGTGATACAGCAAAGTCTCCATTATCCTCTTTGATGAGACACCGTCAGTAAGGCCATGATAAAGATCCATACGAAGCTTGTTACCATAGTACAAAAAGCCGATAAGATGACCATCAAATTCATCTGTTCCAAGTACTATGTCCTTATTCCCTTCAATCAGGGTCGTATCCGTATCTGTATCTTTATAGAAGAATTCGCCATCCTTTTCTTCGATGGTCCACTTTAAATATGGATGCACCTTTTGAGTCTTTAGAAGTGCTTCTTTTAATACATTCCCGTCAATATCCTCATCAAATGTCAGTTCCTGCCTCATTCCACAATAAGCCCCGTCAAAATAGAAATACATCTCGCCCGAGATTATCCTTGATAATTCCACTTTAAGTTCCTCCTATACCTCGTATAACCTGTAGGTTTTAAAGAGCTTCTCATCAGAAGATGCGTGTATTATCCTGATTGGCTTTGGAGCTTTTCCCTTCACAATGTCAGCATCTGCTGAAGGAAGGAAATGGATCCTGATCTTATCAATCTTGCCAGCTTTTCTTGCTCTTCCATATGACGGTATCACCTTTGAAAGCTCCTTTTCTGCAATCTCCTGAACAAGCTTTGCACTATAATTGCCCTCTTTTTCAGGTTTTAAGAAGAGTTCGAAGCAGTTCTTTTTATCATTTGCAAATAGACAATAATCGTAAGTTATCATACCGGCTTCTTCATCTATCTTCTTACCAGCCTGCCTGAGTGACAGTGTATTTATGGATACACCACTAACAGTAACTACATCCTTTCTGTCATAACAGTAGCGCACATAGGTCTGACCGTCCTGTATCTTTGTGGCTTCAACTATGATTCCGCTTCTGTAGCGGTAAAGTCCTGCCATGTTCGAAATGATGACTTCGTAGTGCTTGGATATCTCGAGTTCTGACGCTATAAATGTCTTGTCTTTATCTGAATCCTCCGGCAAAAACTCAAGGAATGAATCTTTTTCCATAATGATATAGGTATTTTCTCCGGGAGCAGATACTTTTCCTATAATGCCCTCGGCAATGCCAAGATAGCCATAGTCAAGTGGTACGCTCCCTATATACTTCATGATCTGCCTTGAATAAACAGCATTTTCGCCGGAGCCTGCTGAAATTATAAGATCAAGATTTTTCCAGATTTTGGGCAATACATTTTCAAACCCCTGTTCAAAAATTGTTCTAAGCTCTTTTGCTCGCCTTTTTGAAGGTTTCAAAAGTTTTGAAAGCTCTTTCCTTCTGCCTTCAGCAAGACCTGATACTTCAGATACTCTTCCGCTTGCAATATCCTCTACAAGCATCTCCCACATACACTTAAGGAACCTCACCATATCAAGGATATTTACGGTAAATGGCACGATGATCTGTGAGACATCAGGGTCTGCGAGCGCAAATAAAAGCTTTGCATATCTTAAATCCTCGCCGGGATTTTTAAATAATACGCTCTCTGGCGCTGTGATAGTTCCATACTTATTTTCAGTACTTCTAGCATGCGAATTATAGATATCAGATTTCCTGATACCAGCAAGAACTGTATCAGCAACTGAATGAAGTAGTGCGCCATCATTAAAGCGGATAGTCCCTGATTCTCCTGCACTCTCTATTGCTAGGAATGTCGAGTATCTGGCCGCTTTAAGCTCCTCAATCAGCACATTCTGATATACAGAAACAAATGGCGCAGTCTGAGGCACCAGAAATTCTCCACCGTCAGGACACAGCTTACTTGAATAGGCAACTACCTTCTCCTTGCAGATCAGGTTACTCTCTCCTATTCGGGTCATAAGCTTAATAAGCGGCCTGTACATACTGTAATCAGAAAGAGGCACCTTCTTTTGGTAATCCACCACCTTGTGTATACTTCCAAAACCATACCTTTGCCCGTATTCTGTATCTGCATTTGCAAGAAGTATTGGAAGGAGCGAACTTTTCGCCATTTCATCATTATCTTCTTCTCCGAGAATTATCATGCGGGCACGCTTCATGAAATGTTCAGCCATCTGGGCATTAAAGAACTTGGCATCAGGCTCAAGAGGACCTAAGATACCAAAATATTTGTGCATAAGGTCGTATATTCTTTTCCTAAACTCATCGTCAAGACCAGGTGTTATCGCCATCATCTCGGCAAGATAACCAAGGACTGGCCACGCGAGTTTTTCAAGCTTAAAGCCTCCCTTTGCAGTCACATCAAAAATGTTTGCAAAGTCACTTGCAAGCTTTAAAAGGCTCTCGGGTGTGTGGTTCATATCCTGTGCAAGAGAGCCGTGGTTCATAAAGTACACATATACAATTGTCTGAGGAAGTATTATGATCTTTTTGGCTTTACCAAGACATTCCATGCTAAAGCAGACATCTTCGCCATATTTCATGTCCAGGGAAAAGCCGATATTGTATTTACTCAGAAAATCCCGTCTTATGAGCTTACTCCAGATAGTAAGGCCACCTGCATATATAAGGTCATTGAGCTTTTCATCGCCCTTTTTGAACTCAAGCATATGAACCGTCTGATCAAACCTTGCTCTTGTATCAATTGCCTGAATGACAGTCTCATCCTCAGGAAGGGTCTCTGCTCTGAAACTTGCAATATCTGCCTCGGTTTCCTCCATGCCTTCAACAACTTCCTTAAGACCATCATCAGTAAAAAAGTCGTCAGAATCAAGAAAAGCGATATATTTGCCCTGTGCCTTTGTAAGCGCATAGTTTCTGGGGCTGGACGGTGTCCTCTTGTCATTATTCAGGATATATATTTTGACATTGTCATCTTCTTTGGTGAGCTTTCGTACCGCATCAGCATATGAATCATCAGAATTATGGACAACAACCACCCACTCAATGTTCTTAAAGCCAAGTGTCTGCCTCTTTAAGGAATCATAGCCTCTTTTAAAGAATTCTATCTTCGTGTTATGAAACGGTGTTATAACCGATACCAGATATTCTTTTTCACCCATTACTGTGCTCCTTTTTCCTCAGCTTCTTTTCTGCTCTTCCAAAATGACGGAATATTAAGCATCTCATTGACGTCAATAACATCTTTAACATCGTCATGGGAATTTAAAAACTCAAATAGTGCAAAATCAGAAAGATCGCCAAAGTTATTATTAAACAGTTCCTTTAGCTCTTTGCATTCATACAGCTCTTTTGCACCGATTTTCCCGCAGGCAGGCTGGATATATGAGGACTCTAAAAGATTTAGAACATAGGTTTTGATCTCATCTATTTTGCTCTTGTTACTTTCAAGGTATGGAACGCCTTTTACAGTATCATCGATAAGCTTTGTAATCTTCATCTGCGTTGTAAGCGCATTTATAAGCGTCTTAACCTGCTTCTGACCTCTTGTTAGAGACGCGCCTCCTATGCGGTACAGATACCACTCACCCGGAAGCTTGGCATATTTCCTGGCTTTTAAAAGACACCCCAGGCAAAAAACCTGATCTTCAGCCATCTTGGTATCACCAAACCGAAGATTATTGTCCTCAATAAAGCTGCGCCTGTAGAGCTTATTCCATATACTCCAGTGAATGTGGTGCAAATGCCACTCTTTTAGCCTGTCTTCTACATTATCAGAAAGGATTGTGAGCTTATCAGGTCTGTCTCCCTCATCGAGAGTAACTCTGTAAAGCTTATCATCTGTAAGCATACCTAAATTATCAGGAGCATCATCTACTGTCTGTATCAGCGCTCCCGTCACATGAATAACGTCGGCATCAGCCTCTTTTGCTGCATCGTACATGGCTTTGTACGCATCTGGCCTTACCGCATCGTCACTGTCTGCAAAGGCGATGTATTCTCCTCTGGCCACGGCGATGCCTGCATTTCTTGCTGCTCCCGGTCCCATATTCCTGGGCTGGTCAATAAGCTGTACTCTCTCATTGTTGCCAAAGTACTTTTTGCAAAGCTTCATGCTGTCATCACTCGAGCAGTCATTTACTATAATAACCTCAACACTATCAAGACTCTGCCTAAGGAGTCCGTTAACACAGTCTACGATATACTTCCTCGCGTTATACATGGGTACAATTACAGATACATCAAACATCTATGCCTCCTTAACCTAAATCGCATAAAAACGCCGATGAGAAAATGACAAATCCCAGCCTATTTATAAATAATTTCGAGATAAAAAAAGATACCGATTATTTTATCGGTATCTTTTAATGTCAATTTAATGGTAAAAAGGGTTAAATTTTTGTTCAGCATCTTGGCCCATCTGGTTAAGGAATTAAGAGCATCTACTTCACTACTATCAGTAACGATCCTATATTTCAGCGGCTGAAGATTTGCTCCTGATGCAGTGATTCTTGCCATATTTATAAGGTCTTTGAGATCTTCTTCAGATATAGTGTAACCTTCCTTATAGCCTCTGTAACTTCTGTTTTCTTTTACCAAGTCATAAAGCATTGCTTTTCCTCCCATATAGTGTTATGCAGATACCAAACTGCTAAGTGCCTCAAAAAGCTCTGGCTTCTCATCTTTCATTCGGATAGGTCTTCCTTCACGATTTAAAAATGCATGTGAAGATGTACCCTTGCATACAGTCCCTCCATCCTGATTCTTCATTTCGTAGGCAAGGTGAAGCTTAACGCCTTTAAACTCTTTTACCAAGACGCTTATATGAACACTGTCCGGGAATGTCGTGCTCTGCTTGTAGTCACAAGTCACGCTCAGAACCGGTGAAATTATCCCCATCTCTTCAAGCTTTGCATAGTCCCATCCTATCTGAGACAGAAAGTCTATCCTTGCTTCTTCCATCCATCTGATATAGTTTGAGTGATGGGTTATGCCCATCTTGTCGGTTTCATAGTACTGAACGTTGTGTATATATTCCATGTATCCAGCCTCCTTTAATGTCAATTATCAAAAGTCATAAGATCAGCTAAGGTATCAGAAGTTTCAACAGGCTCCCAATGGCCCTCTAGGCAAATCTTAGGGTCAATCTCTTTGATCGTATCTACAACTATCGGTTCACTATCTATATCAAAAAAATCATTTAACATCTTTTCATAAACCTCCTTAGTTGTCATAAAGTTACTTATCCCCAATGCACCCTTTTATAAACGGTCTACTTAAAAGTGTACTTCTTTATAAGTTCATTAGTTACCGCAAGATGTATTATACTTGATGCCATTTCAACTAGTTCCTCCTTACACCTTTATATAAAAATGGTATGACTTTTTAAGAATTAACCAAAAGCCATCTTAAAAGCCTTTTCTTGCCTGGGCAATTATTTCATTTAAAAGATCTATACGTTTATTAAGATTGTTCTTAAGAAGTATTTCTGCAGTCTTAGTTCCGCGTGGAAGATTCATGAGCCACTTGGCATTAGATATGGCTTCTTCGCAGCTTTCTATGATCTCGCTATTAGTCTTTTCAAATACGGTCCCACCCATGACCATGGCTGTTCTGATAATATCGAATCTATCTATATCATCGCAATCCCTAATAGATATCTGGAAGGTTGTCATATCCTCGGGAATACCGTCAGTAAGATTATGTCTTGCGATTCCGCGTACCATCTCTGCTGTCATATCAGGATCATAGTTAATATTCTGGAGGTATACCCTTGCAATATCTGCGCTGACGAAAGGATGTCTTCGCCAGTCGTCATCACATTCTCTGTAGCCAACGTCATGTAAAAGACACGCAAGGATTAACGGTTCTTCCGGCAGATTTTCGGCACGTGCAATCACCTTTGCATTCTCTGCTGCCCTTATAGAATGTTCATATCGGTACAGCATGTCTCCACGTTCAGATGTAGGATCAAGCATATCGTAGACAAATTTTTTTGTATCTTCTATGATATCTGATGCTGTCATATGAGCATCCAAAACATTTTTAACTCTATCGGATAATACTGTACAATAAGATTCCATAGTTTTCCTTTCTTGATCAATCCTTGAATTTTAACACTTTTGAGACGAGGAAAGCCTTTATCAACTACCATCCCCGGGAAATTTCCAGGATGTAGAGGGGCTTTTATATGCGCGAAATGTTTCTAGTATACTTATTGCAATAATTTATTTCTTTTTAATATTGCTCATTGTATAATTTTATGTGTAGAAATATACGGTTTACCATTTTGCTGGGAGGTGCCAAATGTCTGATAATACTAATAAGTCATCCTCTGAAAATCAGAAAACCATGGAGCTTAGAGAGCTCGTTAAATTACCTGAAAATGAGCAGTATCTTTTCTTACTTAATTCGGTTCCTAATGATGAAGAACGTATTAGGATCGGACTGGTTCTCGATTATTATATCAAGAATGCCAACAAGAACAGAAAATACCACAGATGGTTTTCTGCACTTGGTGTTATCATTCCGGCGCTTGCTACATTTGTTTCTGTATTCTCAGGTGCAGAGAATTTCCCATGGTTTAGCAGATATATGGTGCCTTTTATGACGGCGATAACTTCCATTGTTGTCGGAATCAGTTCTACGCTTAAATTCACAGACAAGCACAGGACTTACAGGAACTGTGCAGAAAGCATCAAGCATATCCTGTTGGGATATGCTTGTGGACAAGGTGACTTTGCCGACATGGATAAAGAGGAAAAAGAAACTCTTCTTTATGATCAGACCGAGAAGATAATCCAGGAAGGATCCAAAGAGCTCGGAAAGATCGATAAGGGTCTTGTATCTAGAGACGAAGTAAGCTAGTCCATATGCTTTTGCTTTTTATATAAAATTCATTTCTTTATCTGGTCAAGTATGAAGGGATCCTTGATCTTCTGATCTTCTGCCAAAAGGAGGATCTTGGATATTACTTCTGCTGTCTTTGGATCATCGTCAACAAATGGAAGGAATATCTTTCCTCTTCTTTGTGAATGAACAGGAAGGATATTGATCATAGGGCCGCCCTCCTGATGTATTATGCCGCTTCCAAGATGCACGCTGTAGCTTCCCCTTGTTCCCTTTATGAGCGCGTGAGTGTCTGTAAAGGTTACGTTTGTAAGCTTAAACAGTGGCAGTGTAAATTCTGCGATCGCCTTTCTCATCTCGATAGTTGAGTGTGAGAATTCAGGATCAACTTCGCCTGCATGAGCTACGCTGACTACAAGATCCACATCTCTCATTGTCTCAGAGAAAAGGATATCCGGAACTTCTCCTGCTTTTAACTCTTTGAAAGTCTTTCTGTCATAGAATACCACCCACTCAAGTGTCGGCTCTTCGATATCTGCTGGTGAGAACCAGTCTGCAAGAGCATAAATTGAAGAGATGATATTCTTTTTGTAGTATACCTTTTGAAGACCATCCTCCATATCTGCAACCCAGCGCCTTGTCTTAAGAAGTGCTACTGTACGCTTTGGCTGGATCTGATTGCCTGCAAATCTGTTCAGGTGCTTTTGCTCTTTTTCATCATCAGTCTTAATGTAAAGTTCTCTGAAGACCTGTTTAAATGGCTGCTTAAGTTCCATATCAAAGATCTTCTTCTGGAAATCTCTCCAGACTCCGGCTTTATAAAGATGCCATGGATGAGCTATAAGTACTTCTGTTTTATCTTTAAGGTTAGAAAGCTCATCCATAAATCCGAACTCATCTCCTGCTTTAAGGACAAGTGCACCTACAACAGGTCCTATAACAGGGCTCTTTGAAAGGTCTCGAAGCTCTCCAATAGTGAACGGAGTCTCTTCTTCCATTGCTTCTTCAAACATGGTCTTACTTCTAGAGCCTTGCGTTGCAAGTGTCTTTTTAGCTTCCTGAAGTTCTAAGATATAATCGTTTTTCTTAAGTTTTGCAGGTATGGATTTAAGTTTTTTGCCGCCCTTATTAACGACAACTAAAAGCTTTCCTTCCTTATCAAGTTCAAGATTTACTTCTATATCTTCAACCTGTTTTGGGTCAAAAAAGCTAAGGAGGCCTTCAGAAACCTTGCTCTCCATTCTAAGGACAAAGCGCATATCATCCTGATAGCCATTAGCTGTTGCCATGTTCTTGATAGCCATCTCGCTGACAAGCTTTTCGCTTGCTCTTCTCTGAGCTCCGAACTTTTTGCTTTCTTTTTCAAACTTTCTGATAAAGAGGTATCTGTCCTTAATATCTGCTGCCTTTTTGGACGGAATAACTCCAAGGCACATGACATAGTCTTTATTACGCTTAGCTTCTATCTCTTTCATAACGCTTTCCATATCGAGATTGCCAAGGGCTGCATCTGCGTATTTTCTTGCTCTTGTGTGCTTTGCGCCGTCGCTTATATACTTGGCTGCATCATATATGATCTTGAATCTGTCTGCGCCAACAGCTTTATAAACATCCTTGAACCACTCGCTATCGAAGGCTCCGCCGTTAAGTTCTTCCGTAGACAAAGGTGTATACTTGGCGATCATTGCTTTTCTCTTATCATCAAAACGCTCATTCATGTGAGCCATGAAGTAGTAACAGCAAGGCACAAAGCCCTCCCAGCCAAGGTATTCTCCTACTATATTTATCCATTCAGGTGAAAAAAGAG
Organism: Butyrivibrio fibrisolvens; assembly: GCF_037113525.1. NCBI lineage: Bacteria > Bacillati > Bacillota > Clostridia > Lachnospirales > Lachnospiraceae > Butyrivibrio > Butyrivibrio fibrisolvens. Next base: position 3,956,741 of record NZ_CP146963.1, read on the forward strand.
CTGCTTCTACAAGCCTTGAATCTTTGATCTTTTTGCCTGAAAGCTCTGCTTTTAAGCTTTCTGCATCATCACCTTCGCCTGGAACGCATATGCTAAGAAGGTGGCTTAAGCTCTCAACTCTGGAAGGCGCATTATAGGTGTAGTAATAGCTATAATATGCGCTTCTGTCAATCTTCTGATTACCAAGGGCAGACAGTATCCTTACAAAATATGAGCCTCCATAAAGTCTTGTAAGCGATCTGCTGGCTGCAGAATATTCAGTTTCAATATCGCCTCTTCCAAGCTCGCTTTCCGCAAGTACGGGAACAATCTTGTCATAGCAGGAATTAACCAAAGCAGCTAGTGCTTCATTTCTATCTGCATACTTGTCTTTATTCTTGTAATAAAGCTGGTGTTCAGGATCATTACCACCATAAGAATATCCGCGTTTTGCTATAGATTTTCCTTTTTCTCTTATATTTTTTGCATAATCAGATATTAGTCTTACTGAATTTGAGATAGATTTCCCTCTCCAAAGCACAGTATCAAGGAACTGTCTTGATATGATACCAAGCTGGCAAGCCTTGAGATAATCCTGAATGCTAACATTCCTCGATTCATACCTGTATCCATACTCGACCTTTTCACCTTTAAGATCAGCTTTATCTGCTACTGCGCACTTAATAGGGAACAACTTGTCAAAAAAGTCTTCGTTTGCAGTATAAATTTCACTAAACCTCGCCATGATCGGATGAGAAATGATAGTCTTATAAGCTTTTTCTTCTTTTTCTGACCAGCTGTCTTTATAAGTATAGTTAAAGGCCAAAGGTCCTTTATACTCATTAAGAAGATATGAATATACAGATGTTCCTATCTCTATAAAAGCTATACTATCTCTATATTCCGTTTCAAGGTATTGAAGGACGCATCTTACAAGATTAGGATACTTAAACTCAATGTTATCTTCATAACATGGTCCAAAGATATCTTTAATAGCATCTTCAAAGAATTCTTCATATCCGGGTGTTGAATCAGGAGCATATACAAGCATCAAGAGGCGAAGGGCAAGTGTATAATCGCTTCCAAGGGTCTTTTTATAAAATTCATCCCAAAGATCGTGGAAGATTATCTCGCGTTTATTATCAACATAACTTCCATAAAGGTGCTGCGCATCTCTAAGGAGCCTGGTTTCGCCTTCACGGTCAACATATTCTTTATCCTTGTTCTTTACGATAAGGTCATCTAGTTCATGAGCAAGCGCAAAGAGCTTTTCTTTTTCATCTGAAGATGAGCCTTTTCCAAGGACTTTATCAAGGATCTTCTTGCCAGCCTTAAGGCCCTTACCTGCGTCACCTTCGTTCTTTGCAAGAACTGAATCAGGGAATACTTTTGCAAAAGTTTCTCTGCATTTTGATATCCATGCTTCATCTAGTACAGGCTTGTAAGTAGCGTCAGGATCATATAATGGCTCTTCTGTTACTTTAGAGCCTTCTGATATTGAAGTACCTTTAATTTCTGCGATAAGAGTATTTTCATGATCCGTTCTTTCTGCGTCTGTCCCAAGAAGCTTAAGGGATTCCTTAAATTCAGAAGATCTTTCTTCATCATTTTTGAGCATCATGATAAGACTAAGTCCGCCAAGGCGCTTTTCTTCTGACTTGGCTGCAAGGAGCCTTTCTATGGTATCCAATAGTTCCTGCCTTTTAAGATTATAAAGAATAGACAGGATTTCTTTTCTCATATCCGCTTTTTTAAGTCTGAGTGAATCCTCCAAAGCACTATAATCTTCGCTTGTAAAGTCCATTTCACCAAGGATATCGAAAGCAATGCACCTTGTCTCTGTATCACCACTTGAGATCATGGAAAGAACTGTTTTTCTCTGAAAAGGTGTTTCAGGAACTGAAGCAAGAAGAAGCAGTACATACGCTTTATAGTTGCCTTCAAGATCTGCTATATGGCTAAGCACAGTTTCTTCAATTTCTTTATCCTTAACATATCTGGCTATATAAGCCATTATCATAACAAGATCAGATTTAGATAGCGTTGCGCTATACCATGGGAATACAACAGGATCAAACTCTGCCTTTTTGCCCTTAATATTTTTGTATATAAAGACAAGGCGATCATAAACAAGGCGGGCATCAGCTTCGTTTATTACAAATTCAGCCTTTTTAATAACTTTGTCTTTGATCTTTTTAAGCTTATCTCTTTCTTTATTATTGTTAAAGCCATAGACACTACCGGTCAGCTTATCTATACAGTGATACGCTTGTACCCTAAGGTGCGGAATTGCAAGAGCCATAAGGTCAGTTTCATCTGCATGAAACTTAAGCGCCTCGGTAATTGTGCTGTCTCCAAATCCCATTTCAAGAAGGTAGTACATCGCAACGAGCCTCTGGTGAGGTGTTCCGTTTGCAAAAATATCCTTAGCAATTTGTGAGCTGTCTCTTGAGTCATGGCATCCAAAAGCCCACAGAGCCATATAAAGCTCCATGGAATCTTCGCTTGAAAGCGCAGCTTTTCTTGCATCTAAGTTAGTAAGATACTCATAGCAAAGCTCGAACATTTTCTTGGAGATCCTGTCAAGCTTGGAAGAATCTGTGTTTATAATGCCTGTCCAGGTTGCACCTGCTCTTATTACAGATGAAAATCTGAACATGTCATTGTCTATAAGGATCTTGTAAAAATAGAGAAAGGCTTCTTCTCGTCCGCAGTCCATATTTTCACAGATGGACTGTCTTAAACCTTCCTGGAGCTTAGCAGCAAGAAGGAGCTTGCCAAGAGCTTCATAAAGCCTTGTACTCTTACTCATCATGATGCCGCGGATCATCTCATAGTTTACGCTTGTGCCTTCTCCAAAAATCTGGTCTTCGAGGTAATCTTCAAGTTCCTTGTTGCCTCTGTCAAGTTCTGCAGCAATAAGATAAGCATGGATCCTGTCTCGTCTAAACGTAAAATATATTTCTTCCTCTTCAGTGAACTTGCCGCAAAGAAGGCCTATAGCGTCCTTTCCCCAAATAGAGTCCTTATGGAAAGCGCTTATAATAGCTGCGATCTTACCTATGTTATCTTCATAGGCTCCGCTTCGAAGCGTCCTTCTATAGGAGCTGTCAGTATGCTGATAGTAGATAACGTTATCTACTGCGTAGTAAAAAGAATCAAGAAATTCATCTCTGATCCATCCCTTGTAATAGTCCTTGTGCTCTTTAAAATATGTGCTTGGTTTGTTACCAGTTTCTAACAGGTATTTTCTTATTGCCTGTGCATGATCTACCTTTACTATAGTTGTAATGTGGTAAGAGCCTGCTGCCTGAAGAAACTCTTTTACTTCATTTGGATATGTTTTAAGAAGAGCGTTTTCTTCCTTGTCTATTCTGTCCTGTATCTTTCTATATGCCTTATATTCATCCATAATTTAAATTACCAGATCCTTCCTGCCAAAAATGTAAGTCGTATAAATGTAACTTCATCGCCGTCTTTAAGTGTTAGCGGCGTCTCTAACTCTCCAGCTTCCTTATCTCCCACAAAAAGGCGCACAAGGCCGTCTTTATAGGCAAGGAGTGCTGTCTCATATGCTTTATCAAGTGTAACGTCTTTACTTCCGTATACAAGATCAAAAGCAATCTTGCCAATTTCTGCCATGTTGTCCAGTTCTTCCTGAGATAAGACTTTACGCTGGGAATTGTGATGATCATCATCTGAATTATGTGTACCTTTGTCTGAATCAGGATTACCTTTTTCTGAATCAGAAGTACCTTTGCCCGAATTTGAAACAGGGAAGACTCCGTCTTCAGATTCTATGGTGCCTGCTTCCTTGTTCATAAAAGCATAGTACATGATCTTGACCGTAGCTTTTATAAAGTCTTCTACCGTATCAAAGGGCTTATCATAGACAAACGGGACCGGTTTAACCCGTCTTCCGCGTTTAGATAGTTGTTTGATATTAATATTTATCAACATTATATATATTCCTCCCCCGAAGATATAAAGCCATTTTCACATAAAAAGCAACCTGATGCAATTGTGTAACTGCATCAGGTGAGTGTTTTGCTAATATTCACTTGCTTTAATCTCATTTACCCTAACTTAAAAATATTGTAACTTCATCCAGAATTTTCTTGTAAATAGGTTATTTAGGCCGTATTGTTCAGCCCGAATACTGCTTTTTGTACTCATCACTGAGTTCATTTTGAAGCATGGTAAAAAACTCAGAATATCTAAGGGCTGTGCCGCCTTCATAGCGAACTGCCTTAACGTACATTGACATCGGGATTTCTTTTCCCTCCCATACTATGCACTCTTCATTGTGATTTAAGATTTCCTCACAGACTTTCTTGGCATAATTTTCATCTGATGAGTTTGTAAGCATGACAAATTCATCGCCGCCAATCCTGAAAACAACGTCATCAGGTCCTGCTGCCTGCTCCATTCGTTTCATGGCAGTTATTATTGCAAGGTCACCTGCTTTATGGGAGATCTCGTTGATAGGTATAAGGCTTTTGATGTCTCCAAGGATAAGGAAGCATCCTTTTCTGCCTTTTATACAGTCATATAATTCACTAATATCAATTTTCTTTCTATCTGCCATCGTCTTTTCCTCCATTAGCTCCCGGTCAATTCTGTATCCGGGAAAAAGCTCAAATAAAGAGGGATTCTTTCGAAACTCCGACGGCGATACCTGCCACACACTATAAAAAGCCCTTGTGAAGGCTTCATTACTGCCATATCCGTACTCTATACCTATATCGAGAAGTGATTTTTCGGGACTGTGGACAATGTCTCTTGAAGCCTTGCTCATACGCCTACGGATTATGTAATCCCTGATACTTATGTTGTTAATGTACTTGAAAAGCTTTTCAATAGTGGATTTAGAGCAGTGCAGATGATCAGCAATGGCTTCCGTTTTGATAGGCTGCGTCAGATTATCTTCGATATATTCCAAAGCCTGTATAAGGAGTCTTAAGTTCTCCATGCTCTTAATCCTTTCTATTACGATATCGTAATTTCATTATACAGGCGGGGCAGAAAGAATTCTTGATAAAATGAGTAAAGTTGTAGCTTAATACTCAGCAAAAGTTATGGGATCAGAATTCTTTTTTCTCCATGATCTGTACGCTAAACAGGTAGGATATGACTGAAACAATGCCGCAAAATGTAACAAGGATCAAGATTATCACAGCTCCTGAAAGATTTTGGAGTGTGTTTATGATATTAACCACAGGAGTAATTGAATCTTTTAAAAGTGATTTAGATCCGAGCACCAGAACTGCAATAAGGCCAAATATTGTAAAGAGTGCGAGTCTGCTTTTTTCTGCGCCATACTTAAACTGAAGAGGGATTATGATGGCTGTTGCAATATACATGGATGGTATTACTGCGGTCATCATCGGGATCTCTGAGAGGCTGGCGCCTCCATTTCGAACTACATCGATAATGGCAAAGACTATAGCTCCAAAGCACCATGCTGCAACAGATACGATCAGGCTGAACAGATACTTCTCTCTTACATATGTCTTTCTGTCGAAGGGAAGTGTCATCAGGAACGAAAAGCCGTTGTCGTATTCATCATAAGTTATGCTTCCTGTTCCGACTATCATTGCAAGCATCGTAAGGTACGAGATGAGGAAGGATCCATTCATCGACATTCCCATAACAAGTGCCATTACCAGGAATATTACAAGTGTCTGCTTTCTGACTAGTGTGAGTCTAAGATCTTTTTCTATAAGTCCAAGCATTTTAGTTACCTCCTGTCATCATCAATATAAGGTCATCTATTCCACTGTTTTCAATGACTATATTCGGGTTGTTTTCTGCATAAAACTGCTTTTCATTTGTGAAGCAGGAATATCCGAAGTGGTCTTTTTTGGTGCTGAGGATATAGCTCTTATCAAGCTTCTCATAAGCTTCTTCGCTTACCTTAAGTATGCCGTAATTGCCAAGTATCGCATCTGTATCCTCGTGAAGGACTATCTTGCCATCATGGATCAGGTAGATATCATCACAAAGTCCCTCAAGGTCTGAGGATATGTGGGATGTGATAAGGATCGAACGGTTTTCATCCTCAAGCAGGTACTCTCTGAGAAGGTCAAGTATCTCGTTTCTTGCTTCAACGTCAAGGCCTGCTGTTGGCTCATCCATGATGAGTAGCTTTGCATTATGGCTCATGGCTACAAGCACGCGGAGTTTAGCTTTCATTCCTGTTGAAAAATCCTTGATCTGTTTATTTTCAGGAAGTCCTTGGGATGAACAGTTTTTTCTAAAAAGATCTTCGTTAAAGGAAGGGTACATCTTTTTGAGTATTGCTGTAATATCCTTAACTGTTAGAAAAGAGCTAAAGCCCGAGTCTGACAGGGCAACGCCTATCTCTTGTTTATCTTTTCCAGTAAGTTTTGATGCTTCCTTACCGTTAGCTGTGACATGTCCGCCGTCCGGCTTAATAAGTCCAAGGATCGACTTGATCGTGGTACTCTTTCCGGCGCCGTTTTTTCCAACTATTCCGGTAACTGCTCCATCCGGTATTTCTAAAGAGACTTCCAGTTTAAAATCTCCGTAGTTTTTTATAAGATTCTCAACTTTAACCATCAGTTTTCCTCCAATATGATCTGTACGATCTCAAGAATATCCTCTTTGGTAAAGCCAACTGCGCTTGCTTTCTGAATTGCGGCTGCAAAGTCATCTTCCACGGTCTTCCTTCTTGCTTCCATTGCAAGAGACTTGTCGGTTGCAGCTACAAAGGTGCCTTTTCCATGCACCGTTATGACGAATCCTTCCTCTTCCAGTTTGTCATAGGCTTTTTTGACTGTAAGAGCACTAATCCTTAGTTCTCCGGATAATGCTCTGACCGAGGGAAGTGCTTCATTCTCGGCAAGTTCACCGTTTATTATCTCGTTCTTGACCTGATTCACAAGCTGTTCGTAGATTGGCACCATTGAGGTGTTATTTAAAATGATATGCATATCGTTGCCCTCCACAAACAGCATATAACAGTATATAACTGTTGTCAACTGTTATATGCTGTTATACTGCGAGTTTTTTATTATTGCTTTCATCATGTGGGGTGTTATGAGAAGGAAATGGGGAATCGAGTAGGCTGACTCCTACTCGATTTCGCACACGAACATTCCGCATTTCATGCTCCATGTTCTTACGACCGGCAAATGAATTTGTATGCAAGCATCCATTCGCTTGCCGGTCTTGTGCAACAAAAAGCACCCCAGACTATTGTCCTGAGGTGCAATTTATCAGCTTTTCTTTGGAAGCCTCACGAATATCGATTATCCAAACTATCAGTTGTCTGGTTTACACCAAAAACATTCATGCATTTACCGACATCGAATTACATCAAAAATCTTTTCAGATCTCCTTAATTATTGGCATGTCATAACTACATCCTGTAATTCTCTGATCTTGTAACCTACGTCCTCAGGGTGATGTGCATCTGAAGATGTAATAATTTTTACATTATGTCTTTTAAGCGCTTTTATAAGTTCTTTATCCATGCCAAGGGGAGATGTATCCGGGCATCTTCTCTGAGTTCCGCTGTTCTGGTCGGCGTACATATTGCTGTCTGAAAGGGCTATTGCGAGCCTTTCATAATAATCTGTCAGGTCATAGGATGGTCTATGACCGAATAGTTTTATTGAATCGGGATGGCCAATGCCGTCGAAAGCTTTGCTCCTCGCAAGTTCTATTGAGTCTTCAAAGAAGGTTTTATAGGTCTTATCTACATCGATTCCTTCCCATAACTGTGCTGTGTGGTCAAAGGCGAAGTTATCGACAAAATGGATGCTGCCAAGTAAAAAGTCAAAGCCTTTATCCTTGGTAAGTTCTTTGACCAGATCCACGGAATCCTTGAAAAAACATACTTCAAGTCCAAATTTAATTTTTACAGGATACTGTCTGGCCCTGACTTTATCTATTAGGTCAAGGTACTCTTCGTAGCTCTTTTTTCCCGCTTTTCGTAAAAACCAGTTGTCTACAAAGTCACTCTTGGCACGAACTGTGTCGTACATGGGTTCGAACTCTTTAAACATATAGTTATGCTCGAGAAGCCTTATCTCATCAAGCTCCATTTCCACAGCCTTATCAACAAACTTCTGTATCCAGTCAAGTGTATAATCTCCATACTCTATATGAATGTGTCCGTCTATCATCTTTGATCTCCCATGTTGTCTTTTTTTTATTAAGTTCTCCAATTTTAACACGAATAATTTATTCTAACATCTATCACTTTTAATCATTGAATGCCACACTTTATCATATAGAATTCCTTTATTATTCTTTCCTGTCGCACGCAAAGTTCCTTCTAGCTTCATTCCAGCTTTGTCCATTACTCTGCCGGATTTAGGATTATTTGCATCGTGGCAGGCCGCAACGCGGTTAAGATTAACGACATCAAACAGGTAATCCATAACTGCCTTCAATGCTTCAGGCATTATGCCTTGTCCCCAGTAGTTTTTGCTCATACAATATCCTATTTCTGCGGCTTCTAACTTTTCATTAAGTTCAACTACTGAAATATTTCCTATAGCCTGCCCATTTTCCTTAAGTTCAATTACCCAGTTAAAATATGCACCATCTTCATATTTACTGATCCAGTCTTTTAAAAGCTGCCTTGTAAAATCTACATTTGGATGTGGAGACCAGGTGAGAAATTCCGTAACTTCGGGATCTGATGCCCAGTTGTTGTACATGTCATCGGCATCCTCGATGGTGAATCTCCTAAGTATAAGTCTTGATGTTTCTAATGTACGTGTTCCTGTCTTGTTCATGTTGTCGTCTCCATCTAAAGATTATTCATAGTTCTGCCTCATAGAATATATTCGTCATAATTTAATGCCAAAAAGGGAGTTCATGTGAACTCCCTAAGTCATGGACTTATCAAATATTAGCGTTAATTTCTTTTACAATCTCAATAACTTCAATATCACCAGCCGCAAGAATCTCTAGAATTTCTCGGTGGCCATCGTCGTTTTCTCCATTGCGCCAGTATACTTCAGCCATTTTAAGATTTTCTTCTTCAGAAACGCATCCGTCAAAGCACTTATATGCATCTCCTTCATAGGTATTGCCATTAACCTTGACCTTTGCAATTCCATATGTCGGACGACCAAGTTTGGCAAAATAATCTCCCCATTGTTCTGCTTCTTTGAATGATCTTGAAACATAGATCGATGCCATTCTTGAAGGATACTGCGGATACTTTTGCTTTCTAACTTTCTCAAGTGCAAGTTCTCGAAGAGCAACTATTACCGGATAATCAAGTTCTGTATCCTTGTATTTATCCGGATTATTGTATATGTCTTCAACTATTTTGATATGGTCATATACTCTCTTATGAACGCCATTAGGATGGCTTTTATCCAATACTATATGCTCCCCTGTTTTCTTGGGCATATCCGATATTACATGATAAAAAAATTGTTCTTCCATTTGTATTCTCCCCCATATGTTATCTATTCTGGCTTTTCAGTACTCTGTAAACTGATTTTTCCGATAAAGAATATTTCTTGGATAAGTCTGTCACAGTAAATCCATTTTTATACTCTTTGTATATATTCCGATTTCTTGCTGCATAATATTGTTTCGAATGAGTCTGGCTTCCCCAGTCCTGTTTTTCTTTACACGGAATATAAATATTTTTACCGCTTACATATTGCTGAATAACCTCGATGAGATCTTGGGGCAGAATCGTTTCTGCTTTGATATAGCTCATAAATCCTCCTGTTCTTTTAAGGATTCATCTGAGCTTAATTGTTCATTTTTATTTTAAGCTCAGATTACTGAGCGATTACATATTTCCTCATATGCCTTCTCCTTTCGAGTATCAATATATTGATGATAACATCTACCATCCTCTTATAACAATCTCAACTTTGTATATAATCAAAGATGAGAAAAAGACTAATTCTATTTCACTTTTCTAGCCAACTGGAGATCCATGGTATCGTATATCCTGATCACTCCGCCGGGCTTTAAAGCTTTATATACTTTTGTATATCCAATTTCTTCCGATATCCAGTGAAAAGCTGATGCAGAATATATTAAATCATAGGCATTATCATTAAGTTCTACGTCCTCAAACTTTGATGTTATGACTTCAAAGCCTGTATAATCCTTGAACTTCTCTTTACATATATCAGCAAGGTTCTTCCCATACTCAATAGCAGTAACATGAGAGTTCTTTTTAAGAAAAGGCAGTGTAGCCTGGCCTCCTCCTATACCAACCTCAATAAGTTCACTTTGCTCATCTATAGAGCAATAATCAAATATCTGTTTATATAAATCTTCTGTATACCCAGGTCGCATCCTCTCATATTTGGATGCAGCGGTATCAAAAGCCCATTCTTTCCCAGTTAATACTCCCATGCACTCCTCTCTTTCTATGGCTTTTCTATAGCTTCTCTATAGATTTTCTCTTGCTTTTCACTTGCCTTTTTTTGCATCAATTAAGTTCTTCAATAAAATTCAGCATCCTTTGTGTTGCAAGCGCCTCACGGGGCATTGAGCGCAGTTCCTCTGCCGATACCCATTTATATGCAGACGTTTCTCCTTCCTGCAATACCACACTGTTTTTATCAATATTAGTCTCACAAAGGTAATCCACATATATTGATCTATGTAGGTGATGCAGAACACGACCTACTTCTGTAAGCTTATCGGCTTTAATTCCTGTTTCTTCTGAAAGTTCGCGTAGCGCACAAGCAAGCGGATCTTCGCCTTGAAGTGCAGATCCTCCTGCAGTGGCTTCCCACATTCCTCCCAGATGCCTTCCATGCTCTCTTTGCATAAGTAAATAAGTGCCATCAACGTGTCTAACAATAATTTCAGACACAAGATGAAAGAATCCGTTTGGAACTTCTTCCCCGCGAATTAGTGTCATTCCATCAATTTTATTAAGTTTTGAATCATAAGCGTCCCATAGTTCCATTACTGCTGCCCTTTCATCCATCATAGGTACTGCAAATATCATAGCAACTAACGTCTGTCAGAATTTTGCTACCGATGAAAGATCCGCTAAAACACTGACCTATATAACTTTAGTTCTTTTGCCAATTAAACAATAGTATGTCACCATGAGCATCAAAAAAGCGCCTATCCATGCAGATACTTCAGAAATGGCAATTCCCTTAAATCCGTTCCTTCCTACCAAAAAGCCAAAGATCAGTCTCATAATGACTTCGAGCCCGCCTGAGAGCATTGGTATAAAGGTATTGCCCAACCCCTGAACAGAATATCTGTATACAAAAAGCCAGCCCAGGGCAAAAAAGCTTATTCCCATGATCGGCATGAAATCGGTACAATAACCGATTATCATGTTGTCAGTCAGCAGCATCCTTGCCAGGCTTCCGGGCACAAATATCATAAGGAGCGATATAGGCACATTCACAAGTGTAGAGAGCATCAGGCCCTGTCTTACTCCTGTGCGTATCCTGTCATATTTGCCAGCGCCCTTATTTTGCCCCACAAAGGTCATCATGGAAAGACCTACGGACATTCCGAACTGCTCAAAGAGTGATGCAAATTTCATGCAGGCTGAATAGGCTGCCACATATGCACTTCCCATAAGATTTACGAAGTACTGCAATACCATGGCCCCTGCAGCTGTGACCGAATTCATAAGTGCCACAGGAAGTCCTATTTTCATCAGTTCAACCAATATATTCTTTTCATCTGCTATTTCTGACGTGTCTTTTCCCAGACTCATAAAATCGATGGTTCTAAGCTTTTTAAGGCACAAAAGGTATGATACAAACTGAGAGACCACTGTTGCCACTGCTGCTCCGACAACTCCTGTGCCAAAGGCCATTATGAAAATAATATCAAGCATGATGTTCACGAGTGATGAACAGATCATAGCAGTGAGGGGCGTTCTGGAATCTCCCATTGACTGGAGAATTGTAATCTCAAGGTTATTCATAACCGTCACTACAATTCCCAATAAGATCACAGCAAAATATCTATACGAATCGTCAAAGATATCTTCAGGAGTGTTCAAGAACGTCAGCATCTTATTGAGCAAAGAAACGCATACAACAGTAAAGGCTATTCCAAACGTGATACTGAGCTTCTTGGCTGCTCTGATGTATGCATTCAGCATAGCCATATCGTTTTTTCCAAAGCTCTGGGCAAAGGTTATGCCAAATCCTCTGGTCATCCCCACAACAAATCCAAGTATAAGGAAGTTAAGTGTCCCGGTTGCCCCAACAGCAGCCAGCGCCTGATCCGAGATTCCCTTGCCAACTATAATGCTATCCACAAGACTATATAGTTGTTGGAAAAGATTTCCCCATAATAAGGGCAAAAAGAACAGTATGATCTGTTTCATACTGTTTCCTGAGGTCATATTTTGTGTGGTCTGTTCTGTATTTGTCATGGCCGCTCTCTTTGGTCTTTCTCTTGATGTTAATTATTTATTAGTTAAGATCATTTAAGTATCCAGGCTATTCCCTTTGCAAGACGCAGATCCGCATCTTTGAAATGATTTCCGGGATTCATTTCAAACGTAGTTTCTATGCCCTTATTCTTGTATTGATCATAAACTTTTCCGGTCTTATCTTCAACTGTGCTAAGAAGCGCGTTGCGAGTGCGCGCCTCTCTATCGCCAAGGGAAAAATATACTCTTGAAGGCATTTTACCAAAATTATTTTTTTCTGCATATTCTAAAAATGAAGGATACCACATAGATCCGGATGCACTTACTGCTCTTGAGAACACATCAGTCCTGTACAAGCTGTAAATAGCGAACAATCCTCCAAGTGAATAGCCTGCAATAGCCGTATATTCAGGCTCTGCACCAAGCTCAGCTTTTATAGCAGGGATTATGCTTCCAGTCAGCTTATCAAGATATTTATCTGCCCCTCCTGTGTAGGGGCTATCATTTTTATACAAAGGAGCACATTCCCAGGGGGACATCTCCTCATTCCAGTTGATATCACTTATAACAGCAAGATTCAGCTCTTTTTCCGCTATAGTACAAAGCGCGCTATAAACATCACTTCCATTGCCCTGAAATGTATTCATGACTATGAGTGGCGCAGCTTTCCCCTTTTCACCATATATATAGATATGCTTTCCTTCAGCTATCATTTTGCATCTCCACTAAGTTCCATTTCATTATTCATTTTTACAAAGCCATACTTCTCATACAGAGGCCTTCCCATATCAGTAGCTTCAAGAGAAATCGCTGTTATTCCCCTGCTCTTAGCATTCTTCACAAGAAGATCCAGTGTTTTATAAGCAATGCCTTGTCTTCGATAGGCCGGAGCGGTATACATGTTCATAATATAGGCCTTTTCACCGCTTGGATTATGGTAAGTAGGCATGACCTTGAAATAGCTCACACCTCCGGCACCTACAAATGTATCTCCATCGGATACTAAATATGCAGTATGCGTATTATCTGTAAGTGCTCTGGAATAGTATTCTCTGGATTCCTTCTCCACTTCTGACATGTCGACACCTGCATCAAGCCCATTTGCGGCCCTAAGCACTTCTATTCTTGTAGTAACAAGCATATCAATATCTTCTAAAGTTGCCTTTCTGAAATCCATTTTTCGTCCTCTTATCCCATACCATATACTTTAGCAATGATTATAATTCATTTGAGACATTTATTGCTTCTGTATTTTTTCGAAATGCCTTCTGTCTGCAATATAGCTATCTTGCCTTTTTGCACACATGGTCTCAGGCTTCTCAGATTTGATAGTCAAAAGGATTCTATTGGCTTCTTCTATGCTAAGATCTGACAAATTCTTAAAAGGGCCGATTTTCTTGTCATAATAATGGTATAAAAGCATATTCACTCCGCCATTTCTCTCATTTTATTACATACATTTACAGTATGCGATATAATATACCGGCATGCAAATCAATTAATTACAGTTCACCCGAGGTATTCATTCATCTGAGATATTTATCCGCCAATTCGCTGACAATCCTTGTATTCAAAACATCCTGTTCCGTCTCAAACGTAAGGATTAAGCGCTCTCCGGGAAGTATCCCGTTCATTTGATAGCTATTGAGCTTTTTAACCGCCTTGGTGGCGTATTCAGGCTTGTCCATCATCCCTTCGTGCTCCCAATAAATCTCTTTTCGTAGTTTTCTCGAAAGGAATGTGAAATCGGGATAGACTATCCCATAACCTGATAGGCTTAATGGTTTTTCATACTTATATGGAATATTGTTCCGGTAAAAGAAATCGGCAAGGATTTTCTCCGACTTTGATCGGACACGTTCTCCTTTCTCTGTAAGAATTACAGGCATTCCTTCTTTGAAAGCTTTGCCAACATATGGCTCTGAGTACCATTGTTCTTGTAATTGGCTAAATGTTTGCTCAACCGGAGTGATTAGTTTCTGTCTCTCAGGGTGTAGCGACGTAAATAGTTGTTCAAGCTCATCATCATTATAATTCTTGAGGCATCTGGCAATATGCTTGGCTCTTGCCTCAGCAGTCTTAAGTACTGTATCATTATATGCTTTCTGTGCCAGTTGACGAGGAAGCTGTACATTATCCCTTGGGATATACTCTCCATATCTGTCATCTACGCACTGATAATATCTGGCCACTCCGTGATCAACTGATATGCGAAGTCGTCCTTCAGGAGTAGCAATATCTTTTTCTTTTGTATTAGCTATTATGCCTCGCAGGTGCTTTTGCTCCTGTAAAAGCATTTCTCTTAATCCATACAATTATTTTTCCTCTTTTCTTTTATATTTTCTTTCGATTGGTGATAATAATAAGTATTTTCTTGTGTTGAAGCTGTTTTCTTTGTTGTTTTCTTTGTTGTTTTCTTTTTTCTTTAGGAGATTATGAATTGATTCAAATAAGATTTTATTAAGAATAGGTCAATTTTTTTCATCAGAATATGATTCAAATAGAGCATTAGTAGAAATGAAGTCAACTAGCTACTTAGTCTTACATTGACTCATTTTGAATAAGACCGGATTTGTAGTCATCTGATTACAGCTCGACACTTGACTCATGTACAGAATTATGGAATTGCGGTCATAGATATTCCCAAAGACAATTGACTCATTTTGGAATTACCTGATTTAAGGTCAACACCTCCCCGTACAATAGTTGACCCATATATGAGAAAACTGGATTTGCAGTCAAATCCTCAACCGTAGCTGGTTGACTTATATAGAATAATCTTGGAATTGCAGTCAATCTGACACACTGCGATCATTGACTCAAACAGAATAAAACAAGATTTGTAGTCAAGAACACTAAGAAGCACAAACCAATAGACATGCCTAAATAGGGTCTTTGAAGCATCTTCTAGTATCTTATAGAATCGTAAAGTGAAATTTTTAATTCCCGAATAGGAACGACTTAAATAGAAAACCGGAAGCCACATGGGCTTCCGGTAATAAATCTTTGAATATTTCCGAAGAAATAATATTCTGCAATAGCAGATGATTATCTCTTCGAGAACTGTGGAGCACGACGTGCTTTCTTGAGACCTGGTTTCTTTCTTTCCTTCATACGAGGATCTCTTGTAAGGAATCCAGCCTTCTTAAGTGTAGGTCTGTACTCCTCAGAATCAGCCTGAAGAAGTGCACGAGAAATGCCGTGACGGATAGCACCAGCCTGACCTGTTGTACCGCCGCCTCTAACTGTTACAACTACGTCGAACTTCTCAGAAGTCTCTGTAGCTACGAGTGGCTGACGAACGATTGTCTTAAGTGTTTCAAGACCGAAATAATCGTCAATGTTTCTCTTATTGATTGTTATATTTCCCTTACCAGGGTGAAGGTATACACGTGCAACAGAACTCTTTCTTCTGCCGGTACCATAATATGTTGCTGCTTTAGCCATTTTGAATTCTCCTTTCAATTACCTGTAATTAAAAATCCAGTACTTCAGGCTTCTGAGCAGCGTGATTGTGCTCTGGTCCTGCATATACATGAAGCTTTGTGTACATTTCTCTTCCAAGAGAACCCTTAGGGAGCATGCCCTTAACAGCGTGCTCGATAACTCTTTCAGGGTGAGTGTTAAGCATCTCACGAAGTGTAGCCTGCTTCTGACCACCAACGTAATCTGTGTGGTGCCAGTAAATCTTCTGATCAAGCTTCTTACCTGTAACTTTGATCTTCTCAGCGTTTACTACGATTACGAAATCGCCTGTATCAATGTTAGGTGTGTAGATAGCTTTGTTCTTTCCTCTAAGGACGTTAGCTACTTCTGTAGCAAGACGACCAAGTGTCTTATCTGTTGCATCAACTACGTACCATTTCTTCTCTACGTTAGTTGCGCTTGGCATGAATGTTTTCATCGTATTACCTCCATAGTTACTGTGACTATATACTATGAAAAGAACTGCCGCCAGCCTTTTCACGTTACAGAAACCCTTCACCTGATTTCTGCCATGATATATACGAAGCACTAAAGTCCGTGGATAGACTTCTCTGTTTGTGAGGCAGACGCTTCGCGGTGCCGATGCACCTATGAAAACCGCACCATGAAGGCAAGTTTTCACTGTATCATTGGAAGCTTACCGGGTCTTCCGAATGATATTAACAAATTAAATGTGTAACAAAAAATCGTCACACAGCAATATATTTTAGTCTGATTTTAGTAGATTTGTCAAGCATTTTATTGTAAATCATACTTACTGATTTAGGTTTTTCAGGATAATCTATTGGCATTTCTATTTCTAGTGCTCACAGAGATACTTCTTTATCCGGAAATTCGTACTTCATAAGGCAAAGACCGTTTGCGGGCGCTGTAGGGCCGGCTGCGGACCTGTCTTTTGCTTCAAGCATATTTATTATATCTTCCGGCTCGCCCTTGCCTCTGCCAATCATAGCAAGCGTACCGGCTATGATCCTTACCATGTTATACAAAAAGCCTTTACCTTTTACTTCAATAACGACTTCCTGACCTTCTCTGAACACACCTACGCTGCAAACAGTGCGTACGTGGTCAGGTGTCTGAGTCTGTGTATTACAAAATGAGGTAAAATCGTGAGTTCCTTCCAGATAATGCGCTGCTGCCTGCATCCTTTGGATATCGAGATCAAAGCTGCAATGCCAGGCATAGAGTCTTTTGACAGGGAGCATCACATCGGCGTTCCATATCCTGTACTGATAGGTCTTGACTGTGTTACAGTGCCTTGGGTGAAAAGAACTATCGACTTCCATTGATTTCATGATCCTTATATCTTCAGGAAGCATGCTGTTAAGGGCGTAGGAAAACTTATCCGGAGGAACGGTAGAACCTGTATCAAACACAAAGAGATTACTAAGTGCGTGAACTCCTGCATCAGTGCGGCTTGCGCCTATAAGCTCTACGTCTTCGCCTGTTAATCCTTTTAGTGCGCGCATCAGCATACCTTCTACTGTTGTAGCCTCAGGCTGATACGCTGATCCGTTATAATTTGTGCCGTCATATGCTGTTATCAGCATTACTCTTGGCATATTTACTCCATTTCTATAAGATCTTTAGATCTCAATAAATATTTATTATTCGATAAATTTATAACTTTTGTCACTTCCTCACGAAATTTGCAGTAAATGCGAATTCACCATACAAGATCGTGAAGAATATATTTATTGTAGTTCTTTTTCCATAAGTCAGACCAAAAAACTCATTCTGCCACACACGATCATGGCAGCCATGAATATAATAAAGGCGGCATATGCGACAAAATCGCGATGTCTGTACATAAGTGGCTTCATCCTTGTTCTGCCTTCTCCGCCGTGATAGCACCTTGCCTCCATGGCCATGGCGAGGTCGTTGGCGCGTCTGAATGCTGAGATAAAGAGGGGGACAAGTATTGGCACAAGACTTTTGGCCTTTTTGATCATTCCGCCTGTTTCAAAGTCAGCACCTCTGGCCATCTGCGCTTTCATGATCTTATCAGTTTCTTCCATGAGGATTGGTATGAATCTAAGGGCTATGGCCATCATCATGGCGATCTCATGAACCGGAACCTTGAGCTTTTTTAACGGTCCCAGAAGAACTTCAAGGCCGTCTGTAAGCTGGTTTGGAGTGGTCGTAAGTGTCATGACTGATGATCCTGTTATTAGGAATATCAGCCTTATTGCCATTTTACCTGCAAGTATCAGGCCTTCTTTTGTAATGTTGAAGATCCAAAAAGATACAAGTGTCTCCCCAGGTGTAAGGAAGAGATTGAATAAAAATGTGATCATAAGGAGCATGAATATGGCTTTCATTCCGCGGAATATAAATGATGGCGGAACATGTGACAGATATATGATCGCTACAAGATACGCAGCTGCTACTGCATATCCTGTCAGATTGTTTACCATAAACAGACATATTATAAAAGCAAGCGTAGCCACTATCTTGACTCTTGGATCAAGATCATGGATGACGGATTTAGTTTGATAATACTGTCCTATAGTAATGTCTCGTAACATTGAGTTTTGTCCTTGTTTTCTATAATTCTAAATACTGATATTATTTATTAAAAACTTTCATGATCTCATCTGCAGCCTGCTCTATTGTCGTAACTGTATCGTCAACATCAAAGCCTTTTTCCTTAAGGTCTTTCATGATGTATGTTACCTGAGGCGCTGCAAGTCCCATCTTCTCAAGGTCTTTATAGTTTTCAAATACTTTTCTTGGCTCATCATCGAACTGAACCTGACCATGATCCATTACGATGATCCTGTCAACGTAGTTCGCAACGTCTTCCATGCTATGTGAGACCAGAACTATGGTTATGCCTTTTTCTTTATGGAGCTTTTTGAGTAGGTCGAGAATCTCATTCTTGCCTTTGGGATCAAGTCCTGCAGTGGGTTCGTCAAGAACAAGTATCTCGGGCTCCATGGCAATTACTCCTGCTATTGCAACACGCCTTTTCTGGCCGCCTGAAAGATCGAATGGAGACTGCTTATAATATTCATCACTAAGTCCTACGAGTCTTAGGGCTTCGTAAGCTCTTTTTTCTACTTCATCTTTAGATAGGCCTAAGTTCTTGGGTCCAAAGCATACATCGGCCAAAACGTCTGTTTCAAAAAGCTGATGCTCAGGATACTGAAACACAAGACCGACTTTAGATCTTAATTTCTTGCGATCATAGTCCTTTTCATTGATGTCCTGACCATCAAAAAGTACCTGGCCGGAGGTAGGCTTAACGAGGCCATTTAGGTGCGTGACAAGGGTAGACTTACCGGATCCTGTGTGGCCGATAAGGCCGATAAACTCTCCGCCACCTATTTCCAGCGTCACGTCTTTGAGAGCCACGTGTGCCATTTCGGTATCCGCATCATATATGTAATTGACATGATCTAGCTTTAATGCCATGTTATTCCTCGATTAAAATATGTCTGTAAAAAATCTTGTAATGCCTTTCATTAAGATTTAATCTTAATGAAACAGTTTCTTCTTTTTCAAAAAAGATGATCTTGATTGTTCTAATGCTTGTAATAATCAAGAATTCTGATTTGTTTTTTGATTTAGTTTTAAAAGTGAATCGATAAGCTCATCTCTTGTCAATATGCCTGTCGGGATATCAAGTCCTTTTTTTCTAAGACTGTCTGCAAGTAAAGTAACCTGCGGGACATCGAGCCTTAACTCCTTAAGCTTATCTACTTGGGAAAAGACTTCTCGCGGGGTTCCGGACATCACGACTCTCCCCTTATCCATAACAAAGATTCTGTCTGCATGGACTACTTCTTCCATGTAATGAGTGATCAATATCACTGTTATGTTCTCTACATCATTAAGTGCCCTGGCAGCTCTTATGACTTCTTTGCGTCCTGATGGATCAAGCATCGCTGTTGGCTCATCCATAATAATGCACTCCGGATGCATAGCTATGACTCCGGCTATAGATACGCGCTGCTTCTGACCACCTGACAGGTGATTTGGAGATGCTTTTCTATATTCATACATGCCTACAGTTTTAAGGCTTTCATTTACTCTTTCCCAGATCTCTTCGGTAGGCACTCCCATGTTCTCAGGGCCAAATCCAACATCTTCCTCGACTATCTGACCTATGATCTGGTTATCGGGGTTCTGAAAGACCATACCAGCCTTCTGACGTATATCCCAGACCTTATCTTCATCTGTTGTATCCATTCCGTCAACAAAAACAGCCCCTTCACTTGGATATAAAAGGGCGTTAAAATGCTTGGCGAGTGTAGATTTTCCTGATCCGTTATGACCTAAAATAGCAATAAATTCGCCTTTATTTACGGTCATGTCAACTCCGTCTACTGCTGTAACGGTGCCGACAGGATTGCCTTCCTCATCATGCTTTACATATTGAAATCTGACGTTTTTAGTATGGATCATATGTGATGAATTATTATTCATATTATTAGGGATATCTCTAAGTTTTTTGTTATTAATTTTTGATCAAATCTCTATTACCACGTTTTAGCGCATAATATCGCTTTGTATCTCCACGATTATACAAAATTAGCCAAGAAGCGTCAATTAGAGTAAAATATTGGTATAGCAACGAAATTCAGGGATCGGGAGGCTTAAAATGAATAATATTCAGGGAACTTATAAAAAGATCTTACTTCTGGTTATCTGCATTATCATCTGCGCTATAGGTGCACGCTTACTTAATTCCGGAGAAACACTTTCTGAATACGCTCAAAAGCATCCTGAGGCTGCGTACTCTTCTACAACTCAGAATTCATCAGAAAATGCAAATCAATAAATATAACTATCCAAAAAATCTATAATTCATATTAAAGTTGAAGAAAACAGAAATATCATATGCAAAAAACGCATACACCTAAGTGCATGCGTTTTTTAATGTTATCCTAAACTGTATTAAACGAGCTCAAGAACAACCATCATAGCTGCGTCACCCTTACGCTGACCAACCTTGATGATACGTGTGTAGCCACCCTTACGGCTAGCATACTTTACAGCGTACTCATCGAAGATCTTATCTGTAAGATCAACAACCTTTGTGTTCTGCTTACGAAGCTTTCCTTCTGTAGGAACTTCTGTAACCTTGTAAAGCTCTTTGTACATCTGACGTCTAGCGTGAAGACGTGAAGGCTTGTCCTTTGTAACTTCCTTCTTCTCGATGTCATAATCGTAAACCTTAAGAGTCTTCTTAAGCTTTTCGTTGTACTTTCTCTCGAGAACGATGCGCTTTCCGTTAGCGTCCTTCTTGCAGTGCTTTACTTCAACAGTAACAGTCTCAGTATTGTCCTTCTCTTTGATTCCAAGTGCGATAAGGTGCTCAGCAATCTGACGTACCTCTTTAGCACGAGCTTCAGTAGTAATGATCTTACCATTGTAAAGAAGTTCTGTTACCTGGTTTCTAAGAAGAGCCTTTCTAGGCTTGCTTGCTTTGCTAAGCTTTCTGTACATTGCCATGATATTATATTTCCTTTCTCATTACAGAGTTCCCTCTGCGTTGGTGCATTTTGCAGCGCTCATTGGGCTTACCCGCAAAATGTGATGTTTACCATGAGATTCGCATCCGTACACTTTGGTTTTACCTTCAGCGAATTAACTCCATTAGTTAAGTTCCTCAGTCATTTCACCTTTTCTAAGCTGCAGGCCGAGCTCTTCGAGCTTAGCAAGAACTTCTTCAAGTGACTTACGTCCGAGGTTACGAACCTTCATCATATCGTCAGGTGTCTTATTGCAAAGTTCCTGAACAGTATTGATTCCGGCTCTCTTGAGACAGTTGAATGAACGAACTGAAAGTTCAAGTTCTTCAATTGACATCTCAAGGACTTTACCCTTTACATTGTCTTCTTTATCTGTAATAACATCAGCAGTCTGAGCTACTTCAGAAAGATCAATGAAAAGAGACAGATGCTCTGAAAGTACCTTTGCTGCAAGGCTTACAGCCTCATCAGGCTCAAGTGTACCATTTGTGTGAACATCCAGTGTCAGTTTATCAAAGTCAGTTACCTGACCGACACGAGTATTTTCAACTGTTACATTTACACGCTCAACAGGTGTATAAATTGAATCAATTGCAAGAACTCCGATCGGAAGGTCTCCAGACTTGTTCTTATCTGAGCTGACATATCCTCTGCCGCGTGTGATTGTAAGCTCCATATAAAGCTTTGCATCAGCACCGCAAAGTGTAGCAATAGTCTGATCGGGATTCATGATCTCGATATCCTGATCAACCTGAATATCTGATGCCTTAACAACGCCGTCACCTGTATATTCGATGTAAGCAATCTTAGGCTCATTTGTTTCAGATTTATTCTTGATAGCAAGATTTTTGATGTTCATTATGATTTCAGTAACATCCTCTTTAACTCCAGGGATAGAACTGAATTCATGAAGAACGCCTTCGATCTTGACCTGACTAACTGCAGCACCAGGTAAAGAAGAAAGCATAATCCTTCTGAGGGAATTACCAAGTGTAATACCATAACCTCTTTCAAGAGGTTCTACAACGAATTTACCATACTTCTTGTCATCTGAGATTTCTGCTACTTCAATATTTGGTCTCTCAAAATCAAACACTGATATTTCCTCCTTTTATGCTTAGTCAACAGTTGCATTCTTTATATAATCATTAATTATTTACGAATTACTTGGAATACAGCTCGACGATAAGCATTTCGTCAACAGGAACATCAATCATGTCTCTTGCTGGAAGCTGTGAAATAGTACCCTTCCAATTCTCCTTGTCAGCATCGATCCATGCAGGAACGAGTCTAGCACCAGCGATCTCAGCGATATCTTTGAATCTCTGCATGTTCTTAGCAGACTCTTTGATCTCAACTGTATCACCTGCTTTGAGCTGGTAAGAAGGAACGTTAACTACCTTACCATTAACAAGTACGAACTTGTGAAGAACTACCTGACGAGCTTCTCTTCTTGTTCTTGCGAAACCAAGACGGAAGATTACGTTGTCGAGTCTTCTCTCGAGAAGAACCATAAGGTTCTCACCGGACTGTCCTCTCATCTGATCAGCCTTCTCATAGTAATTTCTGAAAGGCTTCTCAAGTACTCCATAAATGAATTTTGCTTTCTGTTTCTCACGAAGCTGAAGGCCATATTCTGAAATCTTACGGCCAGACCTCTGAGGGTTTCTCTTTGACTTCTTGTCATATCCAAGGAATGTAGGATCAAGGTCAAGAGATCTGCATCTTTTAAGTATCGGTGTTCTGTTTACTGCCATTTTATGTGGCTCCTTTCTTCAGGATATTTGTCCTGCTGTTGTTTACAATCAATTTTGTCCATCATGGACATGACCTTCTTCCAACTAACTAAATTGCTATTTATTACTACTATTTTGCCTGCTTATAAATAAGCAAAGCATATCTGGCTGCTTGACGCAGCCAGCAAAAATCAGTCATAAGACTAATCTTATACTCTACGTCTCTTAGGCGGACGGCATCCGTTGTGAGGAACTGGAGTTACATCTGTGATACTTGTAACTGTAAGTCCATTAGCTGCGAGTGCTCTGATAGCAGCTTCTCTTCCTGAACCCGGTCCCTTTACGAACACATCAACTGTCTTAAGCCCATGGATAAGAGCAGCTTTTGTAGCTGTTTCAGCAGCTACCTGTGCAGCATAAGGAGTAGATTTTCTTGAACCCTTAAATCCGAGTCCGCCTGCACTTGCCCAGCTAAGAGCGTTTCCAGCTGCATCTGTCAGTGTAACGATTGTGTTGTTGAAAGATGCCTGGATGTGTGCCTGACCGTGTTCAACGTTTTTCTTAACACGCTTCTTTGAAGCGCTAGCTTTCTGATTTGCCATAGTAAACTAACCTACTTTCTTCCTTTTAGTTTGTATACAAATGATTGAATGCACGATTCTTATATCATTTGTGTCAACGAGTGACTGACTACTATTACTTCTTCTTGTTAGCAATAGTTCTCTTAGGTCCCTTACGTGTTCTTGCATTTGTCTTTGTTCTCTGACCACGGCAAGGAAGACCCTTTCTGTGACGAGTTCCGCGATAGCATCCGATCTCAGTCAGTCTCTTGATATTCATTGCTACTTCACGACGAAGATCACCTTCTACCATGTAGTCGTTAGTGATAATCTCACTAAGCTTCTTTACTTCTTCATCTGTAAGATCACGGCAACGTGTATCTGGATTAACACCAGCAGCTGCAATAATCTTGTTTGAACTTGTTCTGCCAATTCCATAAATGTAAGTCAAGCCGATTTCTACGCGCTTGTCTCTAGGTAAATCAACACCTGCAATACGAGCCATTTTAATAATTCCTCCATAATAAATTATATGTATGTACGCGTGCATAAAGGCGTGGCTTGTTGCCTATATGTTTGTTTTTAGCGTCATACGGTTACTTTTGATTGAGGCATCTGAATCTTTGATTCATAACTCCGCCTTTGCGAAATTTCTATGCCCAATCGGACAGGATCCGATCTTTCCAACACACAATAATAATATTGGTATCAAAAAGTAATATACGTAGGCTCTACGATATATTAATCGAACAGACATCAGCCGCATGTAGCGGCGCCCGGACGAATCGAATTATCCCTGTCTCTGCTTGTGCTTAGGGTTTTCGCAGATAACACGAATGACACCCTTTCTCTTAATGACCTTGCACTTCTCGCACATAGGCTTAACAGAAGATCTGACTTTCATCCCGACTCCTTTCCTGTAGTTTCCCACATTTTATGTCATACTACCTCTTTACTAAAAATAGACGCAAAGAGAGCCTTCTACAAAGAAGACCGTTTTATAGTATAGCGCAAATCAAATTAAAATGCAACAAATTTTATACAAAAATTTCGGTAATTTTTTTCCAATAAAATTATTTGTCTCTCCAAATAATTCTACCCTTTGTAAGATCGTATGGAGAAAGTTCCATAGTAACCTTATCTCCGGGAAGTATTCTGATGAAGTTCTGTCTGAGCTTTCCGCTGATGTGAGCCAGAACTACATGTCCGTTTTCAAGTTCAACACGGAACATTGTGTTAGGAAGCTTTTCTATAACTTTTCCTTCGATTTCAATTACATCTGCCTTAGACATTATTTCCTCCTTGCTATGTGCAGCATATTATTCTTCATCTTCAAGCATTGTCAATATTTCAGGTTCGTCATCTGTTATTACGATCGTATTTTCATAATGAGCAGCAGGCAAACCATCGACTGTCACAACTGTCCAATCATCATCAAGCCATCCGACATATCTTTTACCCATAGTGATCATAGGCTCAACACATATCGTCATGCCTTTCTGAAGTTTTATTCCCCTTCGAATCTGTCTGTAATTGGGAACATTGGGGTCTTCATGAAGACTCTGTCCTATTCCATGGCCTGTCAATTCATGTACTATTCCATATCCATACTTTGTAACATATTGATCAACGGCTTTGGATATTTCGTAGAGTCTGTTACCCGCACGTGCCTTCTTGATTCCTTCGAAAAAGCTTTGCTTTGTTACATCTATCAGCTGCTTTTTCTCAGGACTGATCGAACCTACCCCCCATGTTCTTGCGGCGTCAGAATGCCATCCTTTATAAATAAGGCCGGTATCGAATGTTACGATATCACCTTCCTGCAATATTCTGTCGGCACTTGGTATTCCATGTACTACTTCTTCATTTATAGAAATACATATCGAACCGGGAAAACCTTCATAATTCTTGCAGTTAGGTATACCGCCCATTTTTCTGATCAGCTCTTCTCCTAAGGTATCAATCTCAAGAGTAGACATTCCCGGGCGTAATGCCTGATGTAATTCTGCATGCACCTGCGCTAAGAGGTGCCCTGATTGTCGCATCAGATCAATCTGATCCGGTGTCTTGATAAAGATCTGCATAACAGGACCTCAATTATCCAAGGATCTTAACGATATCTTCAAAGACATCATTCATATCTTTGGTTCCATCTACTGTTTTAAGGATGTTTTTGCTATTGTAATATTCTATAAGAGGCTGTGTCTGTTCATGATAAACACTAAGACGATTCTGAACAGTTTCAGGCTTGTCATCATCTCTTTGTACAAGCTCGCTGCCACAACGATCGCAAATGCCTTCCTGCTTTGGTGGAATATGCTCAATATGATATGTAGCTCCGCACTTAAGACAAGCACGTCTTCCTGACATTCTTCTAACGATATTTTCATCCGGAACTTCTACATCTATAGCAAAGTCTATCTTATCTGAAAGCTTAGTAAGCTCTTTATCAAGAACATCTGCCTGAGGTATTGTTCTTGGGAATCCGTCAAGAACATATCCATCTTTGCAATCTTCATTTGCAACTCGGTCTAAAAGAAGCTCTACAGTAAGTTCATCAGGAACGAGCTGTCCCTTGTCCATATACTCTTTAGCTTTTTTTCCAAGTTCTGTACCATTTTTAATGTTTGATCTGAAAAGATCTCCTGTTGAAATGTGCGGAATATTGTATTTGTCACAGATCATCTGTGCCTGAGTTCCTTTTCCGGCCCCAGGTGCTCCCAGCATTATAATCTTCATTCCCCTGTCTCCTCTTTTTTATGCTTATATTCTTTAGTCAACGTAAAAGAAGGTCGGGCCATGCAAAACCATGAAACCCGGCCTCTTTCTAATTATCTCAATCGTCTAAAAAGCCTTTGTAATTACGAACGAGCATCTGTGACTCAATCTGCTTAACTGTTTCAAGTATAACACTTACAACGATGATAAGAGAAGTGCCACCAAATGATACATTGGCATTAAAAAGTCCGTTAAATACGATTGGAAGAACCGCTACGATGATCAGGCCGCATACACCAATAAGGATGATGTATTTGAGCATATTCTGCAGATAATCGCTGGTTGGCTTACCAGGTCTGATACCTGGGATAAATCCACCCTGCTTCTTAAGATTGTCTGCAATCTCAAGCGGATTAAATGTAATGTCTGTATAGAAGTAAGCGAAAAATATCATAAGAAGTATATATAATACAAGTCCTACGCTATATTTCCACTGTGAAGGCTGAATCCAGTTGCCTTCGTTGAGGTACTTAAGAACCTCGCTCCATACTCCTGTTCCCTTATATCCCAAAAGCTGAGATACGATGATCGGGAACTGGAAAAGTGACATTGCAAAAATGATAGGCATAACGCCGGCTGTATTAACCTTAAGTGGAATCTCTGCTCCACTAGAACCTACAAGACGTCTGCCCTGCAGTTTCTTAGCATACTGAACCGGAATCTTACGCTCTGCATCATTGAGAAGGACTACCAGCACTACCATTGCTATGATTATTACAAGAATGATAAGTCCGTATACAACCTTCTGTACTACTGAGTGATTAAGAAGGAACTGTTCGTACAGAGTCTTTAAATCCTTCGGCATTCTGGAAACAATGTTGATTGTAAGGACAATGGATATACCATTACCTACACCATAATCCGTAATTCTTTCACCAATCCACATAAGGAATGCACTACCTGCAGTAAGCGCTGCAACGATTTCTACACAATATACCCAGTTCTGAGATTTGATAAGAAGTCCATTGCGATAGAAACCTACTGCCATAGCAATTGATTCTACGAGCGCAAGTGCTATTGTGATGTAACGAGTCATGTTCGTAAGTTTCTTACGACCTTCTTCGCCATCATGCTGCCATTCTTCGAATTTTGGAATAGCAATTGTCAGTAGCTGAATAATGATAGATGACGTAATGTAAGGTGTGATATTCAGAGCCAGAATAGACATCTGTTCGAATGATCCACCTGTAAAACGTTCCATAAATCCGAAACTTCCGCCTGCTGTAAGTTGACGGAACCAATATGAGAACTGCTCACCGTATATACCGGGAACAGTAATCAATGTACCAAGTCTGATTACTGCAAGCATCAGAAGTGTAAACACTATCTTGCTTCTGATTTCTCTAATTTTGAATGCATTCTTTAGGGTTGTTAGCATCAGATCACCTCTGCTGTTCCACCAAGAGCCTCGATTTTTTCTTTTGCAGATGCACTGAATGCATTTACTTTAACCGTAAGCTTCTTAGTTAATTCTCCGCCACCAAGAATCTTAACACCATCATTTTCCTTCTTGATAATGCCCATTTCTTTAAGTGCGCTGACAGTAACTTCAGCTCCGTTATCAAATGCTTCCAGTCTGTCAACATTGATAGCTACATAGTTCTTAGAATTGATGTTCTTGAAGCCTCTCTTAGGAAGTCTTCTGAACAGAGGCATCTGACCACCTTCGAAACCTGGTCTTGGAGCTCCTGAACGAGCCTTCTGACCCTTGTGACCCTTACCAGCAGTCTTTCCGTTTCCTGAAGCGTGTCCACGTCCTCTTCTGAAGTTGTCTGACTGTACTGATCCTTCAGCTGGTCTTAAATTTGATAATTCCATGATATTCCTCATTTCCCGCTGCGAGAATCACTAAGACGCAGATTATGCCTCGCAGCGTGTCTCATAATCTGCTCGCTCATTATATTATACGCACCTTTTGGGTGCATAGCAAACATGGTTCTGCAAAAATATTTGCAGAACCGTGTTTATATCATTACATTTCTTCAACTTTAACAAGGTGTCTGATCTGCTGGATCTGTCCTCTTGTAGCGGAGTTATCCGGAAGAACTACACTGCTGTTAAGTTTCTTAAATCCCATTGATTTAACGGTTGCTACCTGCTTAGGCACAGCACCGATAGTGGATTTAATCAATGTGATTTTGAGTTTCTTTTCTGCTGCCATTGATTTCTCCTTTCCTTAAGGCTGTTACCTTAAGCATTAACTTCTTCTACAGACTTGCCGCGCATCTTTGCAACTTCCTCAGGAGTCTTAAGCTTGCTGAGACCGTTGATTGTAGCGAATACAACGTTCTGCTTATTGTTGGAACCAAGAGACTTTGTACGAATGTTCTTGATACCAGCAAGTTCACATACGGAACGTGCAGGACCACCAGCGATGATACCTGTACCTTCTGGGCTCTTCTTAAGAAGAACTTCAGCACTTCCGAACTTACCAACGAAATCATGTGTAATGGAGTTATTCTCATCAAGAGCAACTGTAACAAGTGACTTTGTTGCAGCTTCCTTACCCTTACGAATAGCATCCGGAATTTCTGTAGCCTTACCAAGACCACATCCTACGTGTCCATTACCATCACCTACAACTACAAGAGCTGTAAATTTCATGTTACGGCCACCCTTAACTACCTTGGTAACCCTTTTAATGGTAACGACTTTATCTGTTAACTCAAGCTGACTTGCATCAACGACTGTACGTTTCATTTAATTCTGTTCTCCTCTCTTAGAATTCTAAGCCAGCTTTTCTGGCAGCATCAGCAAGGGCTTCAACCTTACCGTGATAAATGTAACCTGCTCTGTCGAAAACAACAGCCTTGATACCCTTCTCAAGGGCTCTCTTAGCTACTACATCTCCAACATATGCAGCTGCATCAACATCATCGGTGTTCTTGAGCTCAGCCTTGATGTCTTTTTCAAGAGTAGAAGCAGAAACAAGAGTCTTCTGAGCTACGTCATCGATAACCTGAGCGTAGATGTTCTTGTTGCTTCTGAACACTGCAAGTCTTGGTCTCTCAGCAGTGCCGCTGTAGCGTTTACGTTCCTTCAGGTGCTTCTTTTCACGAATTTCCTGTCTGGATTCTTTCTTAACCATTTTACACTCTCCTTATCTCTTACTTCTTACCGGTCTTACCGACTTTACGTCTGATTACTTCATCAACGTACTTGATTCCCTTGCCCTTATATGGTTCAGGAGCTCTCTTCTCGCGGATGATTGCTGCGTACTGGCCAACCTTTTCCTTGTCGATACCTTTAACTGTGATGATCTGACCTTCAACAGTAGATTCAACACCTTCTGGATCTTCAAGTTCTACCGGATGAGAATATCCAAGAGTAAGTGTGAGAGTTTTGCCCTTCTTTGCAGCTCTGTAACCAACACCTGCAACCTCGAGCTTCTTCTCAAATCCGTCTTTAACACCTGTTACCATGTTGTTCAGAAGTGCTCTTGTAAGTCCGTGCAGAGCCTTTGTTCTCTTCTGATCATCTGGTCTTGTTATAACAATCTCGCCGTCTTTCTGCTCGATTGAAAGCTCCGCAGGGAAATCTCTTGTAAGTTCTCCCTTAGGACCTTTTACAGTCACCTTGTTATTTTCTGCAACCGTGATGTTTACTCCATCAGGGATTGCGATTGGCATTTTACCGATTCGTGACATGCCCGTACCTCCAATTTACCAAATAAATGCAAGAACTTCGCCACCAACCTGGAGCTCTCTTGCTTTCTTATCAGTTACAACACCCTGGTTTGTAGAAATGATAGCAATTCCGAGACCGCCAAGTACTCTTGGAAGCTCATCCTTACCAGCATATACACGAAGACCAGGCTTGGAAATTCTCTTGATACCTGTGATAACCTTATCGTTACGATCTGCACCATACTTAAGTGTGATGTGGAGATCCTTGAAGCCCTTGTTATCAACAACGTCAAGCTTCTTGATATAACCTTCCTCAAGAAGAATGTTTGCGATTGCAAGCTTCATCTTTGATGAAGGAACGTCTACAGTATCATGTTTAGCAGTGTTAGCGTTACGAATTCTTGTAAGCATATCTGCAATAGGATCATTCATTGCCATTTTAATTTTCCTCCTAATATTCTTGCTCCGCCTTACTCCCCAAAAAGGGGAGAGACACGAAGCCGCAATAAATTTTGTTGAACTTGATCACAAAGTGATCACTTGTCCTAATTACCAGCTGGCTTTCTTTACGCCAGGGATCTCGCCCTTATATGCAAGTTCACGGAAGCAGATTCTGCAAATTCCGTATTTTCTAAGAACTGAATGAGGACGACCGCAGATTCTGCAACGTGTATAAGCTCTTGTTGAGAACTTAGGTTTCATCTGCTGTTTTCTTTTCATGGATAATTTAGCCATGTTTTTTCTTTCCTCCTATGATTACTTTGCGAAAGGCATGTTGAACAGTCTGAGAAGCTCACGAGCCTCTTCGTCTGTCTTTGCTGTTGTTGTGAAGATAATGTCCATTCCTCTTGTCTTATCAACCTTATCATACTCGATTTCAGGGAAGATAAGCTGTTCACGAATACCAAGAGCATAGTTGCCTCTTCCGTCAAAGGAATCAGGATTGATGCCGCGGAAGTCACGTACACGAGGCAGTGCCAGGTTTACGAGACGATCCAGGAAATCATACATCTTCTCGCCACGAAGAGTAACCTTGCAACCGATTGCCTGGCCCTCTCTGATCTTAAAGTTAGCGATTGACTTCTTAGCCTTTGTAAGAACGGGCTTCTGACCTGTGATAATTTCCATGTCGCCAGCTGCGTTCTCAAGAACCTTAGCATTTTCTTTAGCTTCGCCAACTGCCATGTTAACAACGATCTTGTCAAGCTTCGGAACTTCCATAACGTTCTTGTAGCCGAACTTCTTTGTCATAGCGTCAACGATTTCATTTGTATATAAATCTTTATATCTGCTCACGTCTTAGTACCTCCTTCCCGTTAGTTCTTCTTCTGTGACGGATAGATCACGTCGATAACTTCGCCTGTTGCCTTAGCAACACGAGACTTCTTGACAACCTTGCCATTTTCGTCTCTTTCTTCTTTGATGCCGACGCGTGTTGTCTTACCGTCAACTACGAGCATAACGTTGGAGATATCGATAGGAGCTTCAACTTCTACGATTCCGCCGTTCTGATTCTGCATAGAAGGCTTCTGGTGCTTTTTAACCTTGTTGATACCTTCTACAACTACTCTGTGATTTTTAGCATCAACGGACAGAACCTTACCTTCATGACCCTTGTCTTCATAGGAGCCAGCGATAACACGAACTGTATCTCCCTTTTTAATTCTACTTGCTGCCATAATTTGGGTTCCTCCTTATAATACTTCAGGTGCAAGAGAAAGTATCTTCATGTATTTCTTATCACGAAGCTCTCTAGCAACTGGTCCAAATATACGTGTTCCTTTTGGATTACCGTCATCGTTGATTACTACAGCAGCGTTCTCATCGAACTTGATGTAGGAACCATCTTTACGACGTGTCTCCTTTACTGTACGAACAACAACGGCTTTAACAACGTCACCCTTTTTTACAACACCACCGGGTGTTGCATCTTTAACAGAAGCAACGATTACATCACCGATTCTCGCATATCTTCTTGTAGATCCGCCCATAACACGAATGCAAAGCAGTTCTTTTGCACCAGTATTATCAGCGACATTAAGTCTGCTTTCCTGTTGAATCATGTTAATTCTCCTTCTTTATAATGCGCAGGAATATGAGTTATCTTAAAAATATACTCAAAATTATTTAGCGCGTTCAATAATAGAAACAAGTCTCCATCTCTTATCTTTTGAAAGTGGTCTTGTCTCCATGACCTTTACTGTATCGCCAACATGACACTCATTGTTCTCGTCATGTGCTTTAAGCTTATATGTTTTCTTAACGATCTTCTTGTAAAGAGGATGTTTTACATGGTCTTCAATGGAAACAGTGATGGTCTTGTCCATCTTATCACTTGTAACCTTACCAACACGTGTTTTTCTAAGATTTCTTTCCACGATTCTTTATCCTTTCCCGCAACTTCAGCGAAATTATTCAGCTACTTTTGATTTCTGTGTGATTACTGTCTGAATTCTAGCAATGTTCTTACGAACAGTGTTGATTCTTGCAGTATTATCCAGCTGGTTAGTAGCCTTCTGGAATCTTAAATTGAAAAGTTCCTTCTTTGCAGAAACAAGCTCTTCATTAAGAGCCTTTGCATCCTTCTTATTAAGCTCTTCAACATATGCATTAGTTTTCATCAGATACACCACCTTCCAAATCAGCCTTGGAAACGATCTTGCAGCGGCAAGGAAGCTTGTGCATAGCAAGACGAAGTGCTTCTCTGGCATCATCTTCAGATACACCGCCGATCTCGAACATTACGCGACCTGGCTTTACTACAGATACCCAGTACTCTACAGTACCCTTTCCTGAACCCATTCGAGTTTCAGCAGGCTTTGCTGTAACAGGCTTATCAGGGAATATTTTGATCCAAACCTGTCCACCACGCTTTGTGAAACGTGTCATAGCTACACGGGCAGCCTCGATCTGGTTGGATCTGATCCAGCAAGGATCAAGGGCAACTATTCCATATTCACCGTAAGCGATTGTTGTACCGCGAGTAGCTTTGTGAGCCATAGAACCACGGAACTGTTTACGGTGTTTAACTCTCTTTGGCATTAACATTATTTATCGCTCCCTTCCTTGTCAGCATCAGCTTTAGGTCCTTTCTTAGGAAGAACTTCTCCCTTGTAGATCCAAACCTTAACACCAACCTTACCATAGGTTGTATCTGCTTCTGCAAAACCATAATCAATATCAGCTCTAAGTGTCTGAAGCGGGATTGTTCCTTCGCTATAGAACTCTTTACGAGCAATATCAGCACCACCAAGACGACCACCACAGCAAGCCTTGATACCAAGAACGCCTGCCTTCATGGATCTTGACATTGAAGACTTCATAGCTCTTCTGAAAGATACACGGTTCTCAAGCTGGCTAGCAATGTTTTCTGCAACAAGCTGAGCATCGCGGTCAGGTCTCTTAATCTCTTTGATATCAACCATGACTTTTTTATCTGTAAGCTTCTGAAGCTCTTTCTTTGTGATCTCGATTTCGTTGCCGCCCTTACCAATTACAACGCCAGGCTTAGCTGTGAAAACGATAACCTTAACTCTGTCAGATGCTCTCTCGATCTCAATCTTGGAAACACCTGCAGCATATAACTTTTTCTTAAGGTACTTTCTGATCTTGTAATCTTCAACAAGATTATCAGCAAATGCACCCTCTTCAGCGTACCATCTGGAATCCCAGTCAGCTATAACGCCTACTCTCATGCCATGCGGATTAACTTTCTGTCCCATTTGATTTTAGCTCTCCTTTCTTATCTCTCATCCAGAATGATGCTGAGGTTGCTCATTCTCTTGTTGATTCTGTAAGCTCTGCCCTGTGCTCTAGGATGAATTCTCTTCATGATAGGGCCATTGTTAGCATAGCACTCAGCAATGTACAGATTTTCACGGTTCTTACCCTGGAATTCTGCGTTAGCTGCAGCACTTGCAAGGAGCTTATAGATAACGCTTGAAGCATATCTTGGATTGTACTGTAAGATAGCAAGAGCTGTTGTTACATCTTTACCACGGATAGCGTCCATAACGAAGCATGCCTTCTGAACAGGAATTCTAGCGTATGTAAGCTTAGCGTGTGGTCTTGTCTCTCTATTTTCTCTATTTCTCTCAACTTTGTATTGAGATCTGGACTTCTTCTTTTCTTCTGTTGCCATAATGAACCTCCTTTCGCTCTACCTTATCTGGCACCTGTCTTTTTCTCGTTGCCTGCGTGGCCGCGGAAAGTTCTGGTCTGAACGAACTCACCAAGCTTATGGCCAACCATATCCTCAGTTACATATACCGGGATGTGCTTTCTTCCGTCGTGAACTGCGATCGTATGCCCTACGAATGAAGGGAAGATCGTTGAACGACGTGACCAGGTCTTGATGATCTGCTTTTCGTTCTGTGCGTTCATAGCATCTATTTTCTTTAAGAGACTTGCATCAGCGAAAGGTCCCTTTTTAAGTGATCTTGACATTTTATTCTCCCTTCAATTATTTGATGGCTTTACCGTTTCTTCTTCTTACGATGAGCTTGTTAGAAGCCTTCTTGGACTTACGTGTCTTATAACCAAGAGCAGGCTTGCCCCAAGGTGTGCATGGACCCGGACGACCTACCGGAGCCTTACCTTCACCACCACCGTGTGGGTGATCGTTAGGGTTCATAACAGAACCACGAACTGTAGGACGAATACCCATGTGACGAATACGGCCTGCCTTACCATAATTGATAAGGTTGTGTTCAATGTTTCCAACTTCACCGATTGTTGCACGGCACTCGATCGGAACCATTCTCATCTCACCAGAAGGAAGACGAAGTGTAGCATACTTCTCACCCTTAGCCATAAGCTGTGCAGAGTTACCAGCTGAACGAACAAGCTGACCACCCTTTCCAGGATAAAGCTCGATGTTGTGAACTTCTGTACCTACAGGAATAGCTGAAAGTGGAAGGCAGTTACCAACACGGATTTCTGCGTTAGCACCGTTCATAACTGTCATGCCATCTGTAAGACCTGCAGGAGCAAGGATGTATGACTTTGTTCCATCTGCGTAGCAGATAAGAGCGATGTTAGCTGTACGGTTAGGATCGTACTCGATACCGATAACCTTTGCAGGCATATCATCTTTATTTCTCTTGAAGTCGATGAGTCTGTATTTAACTCTACCGCCGCAACCTTTGTGTCTAACTGTGATCTTACCCTGGTTATTACGTCCAGCAATGCTGTTCTTTGAAACAAGAAGCTTCTTCTCAGGAGTCTTCTTTGTGATTTCAGCGAAATCAGAACCAGTCATGTTTCTTCTGGATGGGGTATAAGGACCATACTTCTTAATTCCCATGATTATTTTTCTCCTTATTTTGTCGCATGCGAGGGATGATACCCTTGGCCTTGGACTCTTGCTAGGGCCTTGCACGCATAATTATTAACTATAAATTAGAGTCCCTGGAAAATCTCGATGTCTTTAGAATCTTCTGTCAGAGTTACAACAGCCTTCTTTGTCTTAGCTGTGAAACCAACTGCCTGACCTCTTCTTCTCTTAGTACCATCAGCGTTAAGTGTGTTAACCTTAGCAACCTTTGTACCTTCGAACATCTTTTCTACAGCTTCCTTGATCTGAGTCTTGTTAGCCTGAGGATTAACAAGGAATGTGTATTTCTTATCGCCCATAAGGTTCATTGACTTCTCAGTCAGAACGGGCTTCAGGATAATGTCATAATATTCGAGTGCTGCCATTATGCGTACACCTCCTCGATTTTGCTTACTGCGTCCTTAGTAAGAACCAGTGTCTTTGCATTTACGATATCGTAAACGTTAAGTAAGTTTGCCTGCATTGTCTTAGCCTGAGCAAAGTTACGAGCTGAAAGAACAACGTTCTGATCGTTATCAGCAAGAACAACAAGTGCCTTACGGTCTACATTGATGTTTGCCATAACTTCAGCGAACTTCTTTGTCTTGATCTCATCGAACTTAAGCTCATCAAGAACTACGATATTGCCGCTTTCTACCTTATCTGTAAGAGCGGACTTAAGGGCTGCCTGCTTCTCCTTCTTGTTCATCTTGAAGGAATAATCTCTTGGAACTGGAGCGAATACAACACCGCCGCCTGTCCACTGAGGAGATCTTGTTGAACCCTGTCTAGCATGACCTGTTCCCTTCTGTCTCCATGGCTTTCTGCCACCTCCGGAAACTTCGGAACGAGTCTTTGCTTTCTGTGTGCCCTGACGGTTGTTAGCAAGATACTGAACAACTGCAAGGTGTACAAGGTGCTCGTTGACATCAACACCGAAAACTGCATCGTTCAGGTCGATCTTGCCAACTTCTTTACCTTCCATATTTAAAACAGATACGTTAGCCATCTGAATGGTCCTCCTTTCCTTCGTTATGCCTCAACTCTTGTTGTTTCTTTGATAGTAACAAGGCCCTTCTTAGGTCCTGGTACAGCGCCTTTAACAAGAATGAGATTCTTCTCAGCGTCTACCTTTACTACTTCAAGGTTCTGAACTGTAACTCTTACAGCGCCCATGTGACCAGGCATACCTTTGCCCTTGAATACACGGCTAGGATCAGAACTTGAACCGTTAGAACCCTGATGACGATGGAACTTAGAACCGTGAGCCATAGGTCCTCTGTGCTGACCATTCTTCTTGATGGCGCCCTGGAAACCTTTACCCTTTGAGATAGCTGTTGCATCGATCTTGTCTCCATCTGCGAAGATGTCAGCCTTGATCTCTGCACCAAGCTGATAATCAGCTGCGTTCTCAAGTTTAAGCTCTCTGACGTATCTCTTGGATGTTACACCAGCCTTTTTGAAGTGACCAGCCTCAGCCTTGTTTACGCCATGTCTGTGCCAAACCTTGCCAGATTCGTAGTTCTTTTCTTTCTTATCTACGAAACCAACCTGAACAGCAGAATAACCATCGTTTTCCTGTGTCTTGATCTGTGTTACTACGCACGGTCCAGCCTGAAGTACTGTTACAGGAACAAGTGAACCGTCTTCTTTGAAGATCTGGGTCATTCCGACCTTAGTAGCTAAAATAGCCTTCTTCATGTTTTTTACCTCCTGGTTCATCTACAGCGGATGCTTAAAGCGTTCGCAATGTCGTTTTATTACTTATATAAGTAATTTCCAGTGTCGCGGCATCATGCGTCTTGCATCATACTAGTAGAGGTTAAAATAATTAGTAGTTTCTGATGAATTATTTCATCTTGATGTTGATGTAAACGCCTGCAGGCATTTCAAGTCTCTGCAGTGCATCAACTGTTTTAGGTGTAGGTGTGATGATATCGATCAGTCTCTTATGTGTTCTCTGCTCGAACTGTTCTCTGGAATCCTTGTACTTGTGTACAGCACGAAGAATTGTTACTACTTCCTTCTTAGTAGGAAGCGGAACTGGTCCTGAAACCTGAGATCCGTTCTTCTTGACTGTCTCGATGATCTTCTTAGCAGATGCATCAACTAACTGATGATCATATGCCTTAAGAGTAATCCTCATTACCTGATTTGCCATAAAAAAAGTCGCCTCCTTTTCGCACTTTTGTTTAAGTACGACAAGCGGTGACTGTACATTCTCCCGTGTGTGTCCTGATTCGCAACCCAAATTACAACTCAGATTTTCACTTCACGTCGTTTCTGCCCATCAATCCCTAAGGATTTGCAGCAGACATCATTTGCTTGTACAGTGACTTGTCGTCATGATTTTGTGGCTGTCATGCAGCCCACTGACATTCGCTCCACGGAAAACCCACATCACTGGATAATGTGGCAACCTCTCGCTTCAACGCTATCATGTCACAGCACTTGCTAATATATTACTTTTTTTATTGATTTGCAAGTGATTTATATGATTTTTCGTCCAAAAACGCCAAAGTAGCTCGTTTAAATCAATATTCTTGATATATTTTAATCTTCAAGAACAATAATTTAATCATATTTCGATTAATAATATCAGAATGTCCCTGTTTTATACTGTTTAAGAGTTTTTCCATGATTAAATGTGATTTCTTCTATAATTATTGTCCTCATGATCAATTAACTATTTAAATAAGCCTTTTTTTGTAATATAATCAGATTCGCTATATTATATATAGTAGAAACGAATTTAATTATGTATTAGAAATGTAGTTATATATAGCAGAAATATATATAACTATGTATTAGAAACATAGTTATATAGTAGAAATGCAGTTAACTATGTATTAGAAACGTAGTTATATATAGCAGAAATGTAGTTAACTATATAGTAGAAATAATAGGCTATTGAAATGGAGTAATTATGTGGCTTGCAGAAAATTGGAAAGATTATGAAGTTTTAGATACATCAGATGGCGAGAAGCTCGAGCGCTGGGGCAAGTACCAACTTGTTCGTCCGGATCCTCAGGTCATCTGGAATACAGAGAAAAAGCTTCCCGGCTGGAGAAAACCTAACGGTCATTATCATAGAAGCAATAAAGGCGGAGGTGAATGGGAATTTAATTCTCTTCCTGAAGAATGGACTATCAACTATAACTCACTTACCTTCCATCTTAAACCCTTCAGCTTCAAGCATACTGGTCTTTTCCCTGAACAGGCTGCAAACTGGGACTGGTTTTCAAAGCTTATAAGAGAATCCGGTCGTGATATTAAAGTTCTCAATCTTTTTGCTTATACCGGTGGAGCTACTGTTTCTGCTGCTGCAGCCGGTGCATCAGTAACTCACGTTGATGCAAGTAAAGGTATGGTTACCTGGGCAAAAGAAAATGCAGCTTCATCAGGACTTGCAGATGCAAGCATAAGATGGCTTGTAGATGACTGTTCCAAATTTGTTCAGCGCGAGATTCGCCGCGGCAATAAATATGATGCGATCATCATGGATCCTCCTTCATATGGTAGAGGACCAAAAGGTGAGATCTGGAAAATCGAGGAAAGCATATATCCATTCATTGAACTTTGCTCACAGGTTCTTTCAGATAATCCTCTCTTCTTTTTGATCAACTCATATACAACAGGCCTTCAGCCGGCAGTTCTTTCATATATGCTTCATACTGTTCTTGATCCTATTCATAAAGGAAAGATCGAAGCTGATGAAGTTGGACTTCCTGTATCTTCTAATGGATTGGTACTTCCTTGCGGTGCCAGCGGAAGATGGACTGCTTTATAAGCAATTAAGCTAAGAACTATAACTCCCCACCATTTTGGTTGTAGTTCACCTTTTCGTTCATATATAAATGAATATTAAATGCCTCCAAGCTTGGTATGTATAATCATGTACATATAAGTGTTGGAGGCATCTTTATATAATAAGCTTTATATAGTATTCTCTATATAATATTCTTTATACAATATTCTATATAAAGAAATCTTAAAATAATAATTCCTATGTTGTCTTTCTTATGTTGCAATAATTTCTTACTATAATTTTTATAGTATCTTTTATCTAATACTTGATTCTATAGCTTTAGCACTTTTCTTTTTACTATTATCCTTAGCATTTGCAGAAGCTATAAAAATCGGGTCTGAAGGTTCAACTTCAATTGAGTTAGAATGACTTATCTGTTTCTTGGCAGCATCTAAAACTGCATTTATCGTATTTTCAGGCTTTGAATCTGAAATCGGTTCATTTTCTTCTCCCTGTTCATTCTTATCTGCATCTGATATTAAATCATCACTATATTCTAAATTACTAAAATCAATTTTGGTTTCTGATAGACTATCTTTAACTTTTCCAGAATCGATTCTTTCACGGATCTGCTGCATTCTTCTATCAATCTGATTGATCATATCAGCTGAAAAGCAAAGATCTTCTGTGATCATCTCTGCATCTTGTATATCTTTTTTATACTTCATTTTGTGTTCAAGACTAGCCCAGAAATCCATAGCAATAGTTCTAAACTGAACTTCAACAGTCATGAATTCCTTATCATGTGTAAGGAATATCGGAACTTCAAGTATAAGATGAAGACTTCTGTAACCACTTGGCTTTGGATTTTCAATATAGTCTTTGATTTCTATAAGTCTTACATCATCCTGATCTTTAAGACAATCGGCAAGCATATAAATATCATCTATAAATGAGCAGATTACTCTGATTCCTGCAACATCACTAATATTATTTTTTATATTTTCAACTTTAAAAGGAATTCCCTTCCTTTGCATTTTTTCAAAAAGACTTATAGGAGCCTTAATTCTAGTCTTGATTGATTCAAAAGGATTACGATTATTACGAAGTGACAATTCTTTATTAAGAACATCTAGCTTTGTCTTTATCTCGTACATCGCACACTCATATTTCATCATCAGTTCCTGAAAGTCCTGAATCTGATCAGTCATTCTTAGAAGCTGTTCAATGTCTTCCTGTGAAATGGTTTTTAAATCTGATAATGAAATATTACCCAGCATTCTCTCTGCCGGTATTTTATCTCGTTCCATTAGTACTTCCCCATGTTCATGTTATTATGACTTTTATACTAATTTAGTAAAAGTCATTACTTTCCAAGTCAATAAAATCAATACCTCCAATGAACTGACTTACCTTTCTATCAATTAAAATAAAAAGCCAGTACATAATATATATTATAAGTTTGATAAAGCATATTATATGTAAAGTTTATCTAAAATATTGATTTTTTATTTTTCATAAATTCTAGTTTTATGTTGTTTATTCATATAAGTATATAACTAGAACCCCACATCAAATGTAATTAATAATAATTTATTTATATAATGATATTCCCCGTAAATGAAAATTACCTTAATGTTTTTCCCAAAAAAAGAGTTCGGATGTTTACACACCCGAACTCTCATTATGTTTTTTACAAAGTTATGAGTAAAAATTACTCAACGATTGTAGCAACACGGCCTGAACCTACTGTACGTCCGCCTTCACGAATAGCGAATGTAAGACCCTGCTCCATAGCGATAGGGTGAATAAGTTCGATAGACATTGTTACGTGGTCACCAGGCATGCACATTTCTGTGCCATCAGGAAGGTTACAAACACCTGTAACGTCTGTTGTTCTGAAGTAGAACTGAGGACGATAGTTGTTGAAGAAAGGAGTATGACGTCCACCTTCATCCTTTGTAAGAACGTAAACCTCAGCTGTGAACTTCTTGTGGCATGTAACAGTTCCAGGAACAGCTACAACCTGTCCTCTTTCGATCTCTGTACGATCTACACCACGAAGAAGGATACCTACGTTATCACCAGCTTCAGCGTAGTCAAGAGTCTTACGGAACATCTCGATACCAGTTACAACTGACTTCTTTGTCTCTTCCTTGATACCAACGATTTCGATTTCGTCGTTAAGGTGGAGCTGACCTCTCTCTACACGACCTGTAGCAACTGTTCCACGACCTGTGATTGTGAATACGTCCTCAACAGGCATAAGGAAAGGCTTATCGATCTCACGAGCAGGATCAGGAATATAAGAATCAACTGTATCCATAAGCTCAACGATCTTGTCACCCCATTCGGACTTAGGATCCTCAAGAGCCTTAAGAGCTGAACCACGGATGATAGGTGTATCATCGCCAGGGAACTCGTACTCGTTAAGAAGGTCTCTGATCTCCATCTCAACAAGGTCAAGAAGTTCAGGATCATCAACCATATCGCACTTGTTCATGAATACAACGATGTAAGGAACGCCTACCTGACGAGCAAGAAGAACGTGCTCCTTTGTCTGAGCCATAACACCGTCTGTAGCAGCAACAACGAGGATAGCGCCATCCATCTGAGCTGCACCAGTGATCATGTTCTTTACATAATCAGCGTGGCCAGGGCAGTCAACGTGTGCATAGTGTCTGTTTTTTGTCTCATACTCGATATGAGCAGATGAAATTGTTATTCCACGTGCCTTTTCTTCAGGTGCCTTATCGATCTGATCGAAAGCTACTGCTTCGCCACCCTGTCTGTCAGCAAGAACTGCTGTGATAGCAGCTGTAAGAGTTGTCTTACCGTGGTCAACGTGTCCGATTGTACCAATGTTACAATGCGGCTTTGTTCTGTCAAAATGTGCCTTTGCCATTTTTTAAGTCCTCCTTAAATGAATGTGTAACAACATTATCATTATTGTTATTGAATATTTTGAGCACCGACTATTTCGATTATATTCGATAATCGGCGCAAATTCAAGCTTTTTTGCTTAAATTAGGCCTGCTTGTACTGTGAGATAACCTTGTCAGCAACATTCTTCGGTACTGGCTCATACTTCTCAAAGAACATTGAGTAGTTACCACGACCCTGTGTCTTAGAACGAAGGTCTGTTGCATAACCGAACATCTCAGCAAGAGGAACGTATGCACGAACAATCTTACCATTGCCCATGTCATCCATACCTTCTACACGGCCACGACGGGAGTTGATATCACCGATAACATCACCCATGTATTCCTCAGGCATTGTAACCTCAACCTTCATGATAGGCTCAAGAAGTGCAGGTGATGCCTTAGCCATAGCATCCTTGAATGCCATAGATCCGGCAATGTGGAATGCCATTTCAGATGAATCGACTTCATGATATGATCCGTCGTATACAGTTGCGTGGATACCAACAACAGGGAATCCAGCAATATTACCGGCTTTCATAGCCTCTTCGATACCTTCAGAAATAGGCTGGATGAATTCCTTAGGAATAGCACCGCCGACAACTTCGTTATCGAACTTGTAAAGCTCTTCACCGTTAGCATCCATAGGCTCGAATCTAACTTTACAGTGACCATACTGACCACGACCACCGGACTGTTTAGCATACTTAGACTCGATATCTACAGCCTTTGTGAATGCTTCCTTATATGCAACCTGAGGTGCACCTACGTTAGCCTCAACCTTGAACTCACGAAGGAGACGGTCAACGATAACTTCCAGCTGAACTTCACCCATACCAGCGATGATAGTCTGACCTGTCTCGTGGTTAGTGTGTACCTGGAATGTAGGATCTTCTTCAGAAAGCTTACCAAGAGCTTCACCAAGCTTAGCCTGGCCTGCTTTTGTCTTAGGCTCGATAGCGAGCTCGATAACAGGATCAGGGAACTCGATAGACTCGAGGATAACAGGACTGTTCTCATCACAGATTGTATCACCTGTAGTTGTATCCTTGAAACCAACTGCTGCAGCGATATCACCAGCAAATGCTTCCTGGATCTCTGTACGCTTATCAGCATGGATCTGCATGATACGACCTACACGTTCCTTCTTATCCTTTGTTGAGTTGAGTACATAAGATCCTGACTTGAGGATACCTCTGTAAACACGGATAAATGCAAGCTTACCTACGAAAGGATCAGATACGATCTTGAATGCAAGAGCTGCAAGAGGGCCATCCTCTGTAGACTTACATGTGATCTCATTTCCTTCCATATCTGTACCTTCAACGTCCGGTACATCTGTAGGAGCAGGAAGATACTCGATAACTGCATCAAGAAGCTTCTGAACACCCTTGTTTCTGTAAGCTGTTCCGTTACATACAGGAACTGCCTCAGAAGCGATTGTTCCCTTACGAAGAGCTGCTTTGAGCTCTGCTGTAGTAACTTCTTCGCCTTCAAGGTATTTCTCCATAAGGTTCTCATCAAGCTCTACGATCTGCTCAACCATCTTGTTGTGCCACTCTTCAGCCTGATCCTTGAGTTCCTCAGGGATTTCTTCACAATCTTCATCAGCACCCTTCTCACCCTTGAAATAATAAGCTTTCATTTCGAAGAGATCGATAAGTCCTTCATAAGTATCTTCAGCACCGATCGGGATATTGATAGCGATCGGGTTCTTACCAAGACGATCACGGATCATATCCAGATCGTGGTAAAAGTTTGCACCAACGATATCCATCTTGTTGATGAATGCGATACGTGGTACGCCGTATGTGTCAGCCTGACGCCATACGTTCTCAGACTGTGGCTCAACGCCGTTCTTAGCATCAAAGATACCAACTGCACCATCAAGTACACGGAGTGAACGCTCAACTTCTGCTGTGAAGTCTACGTGACCAGGAGTATCGATAATGTTAAGACGATACTCAGGAGCACCAGCGATCTTTTTGCCGTATTCCTGTGGAGTCCAGTGGCATGTTGTAGCTGCAGACTGAATTGTGATTCCACGCTCTCTCTCCTGTTCCATGAAGTCCATGGTAGAAGCGCCGTCGTGTGTCTCACCAATCTTGTAGTTAACACCAGTATAATAGAGGATACGCTCTGTACATGTTGTTTTACCAGCATCGATATGAGCAATGATACCTATATTTCTGGTTCTCTCCAATGGATATTCTCTTTTAGCCAATGGTTCTTCCTCCTAAATGATTGCAAACAACGTTCTATAACAGAATATATAATTAGAATCTGTAGTGTGAGAAAGCCTTGTTTGCA
The DNA here is from genome assembly GCF_037113525.1 of Butyrivibrio fibrisolvens. Taxonomy (NCBI): domain Bacteria; kingdom Bacillati; phylum Bacillota; class Clostridia; order Lachnospirales; family Lachnospiraceae; genus Butyrivibrio; species Butyrivibrio fibrisolvens. Next base: position 4,001,058 of record NZ_CP146963.1, read on the forward strand.
TCTGCCATCTTGTGCATGTCTTCCTTACGCTTTACAGCTGCTCCTGTATTGTTAGAAGCATCCATAATCTCGCCAGCGAGACGATCGATCATAGTCTTCTCGCCTCTCTTACGTGAAAACAGTACAAGCCAGCGAAGAGCCAGGGCCTGACGTCTGTCCGGTCTAACTTCGATCGGAACCTGGTATGTAGCACCACCAATACGTCTAGCTTTAACTTCGAGTGCAGGCATGATATTATTCATAGCTGTCTCAAATACTTCGAGAGCTGGCTTTCCAGCCTTCTCTTCAACCTGTGCGAAAGCTCCGTATACAATCTTCTGTGCAACACCTTTCTTGCCATCCAGCATAACCTGGTTTACAAGCTTTGTTACAACCTTGCTGTTGTACATTGGATCTTCCAGTACATCACGTTTTACAATATGTCCTTTACGCGGCACGGTTCTTCCCTCCTTATTAGTTAATAAATCATAGGTACTCACTTGCGGGGCTTTCTACGGCAACTTGTGCACAAGTGCCTCGCATGCATTAAGTGTTCGTGCGGTTTTCCTAAAACTTACTAATATAACTGATAAAGCTTCTACTGCTGTATTACTTTGACTGCCGTATGTTCAGTCCGAGTTTAACTGCAAGCTCGTTTGATCATTTATATTACTATATGTTCAAAGAACTCCAACACTTAATTTAATTTTTTGTTACTAAATTACTTTGAGGCCTTAGGTCTCTTAGCGCCATACTTGGAACGAGCCTGCTTACGATCTGCAACACCGGCTGTATCAAGTGTACCACGGATAATGTGATATCTTGTACCAGGCAGATCCTTAACTCTTCCGCCACGGATAAGAACAACGCTATGCTCCTGAAGGTTGTGACCTTCACCAGGAATATAGGATGTTACTTCGATGCCGTTTGAAAGACGCACTCTGGCGATCTTACGAAGAGCTGAGTTAGGCTTTTTAGGTGTTGCTGTCTTAACAGCTGTGCAGACACCACGCTTCTGAGGAGAAGCTGTAGCTATGTCCTTCTTGTGAAGAGAGTTAAAACCCTTCTGAAGTGCAGGAGCAGTAGACTTCTTTACAGATGTCTGACGACCTTTTCTGACTAACTGGTTAAATGTTGGCATTCTTTTTACCTCCTGTTGAAATGTGTATATCAACGTGCGAACACGGAAAGAGGACATACGTTCCCCTTTCCGTATTTTCACACAATTCGATATTATAATATTTTAATGCAATATTGTCAATATGGAACTGAATTATTCGTCATCATCCATTACGGATACAACTTCTTCAGCAACAATTCCATCTTCCATATCAGCGCTTCTATCGAATGAAGCTCTGCTTGATGAAGGCTGCTTTCTAAGGATCATTCTTGCAGGATCTTTGAAATGCTCGTCTGTATTAAGACCTACATCACGATATCTCTTAAGACCTGTACCTGCAGGAATAAGCTTACCGATGATAACGTTCTCTTTAAGTCCGAGAAGCGGATCAACCTTACCGCGGATAGCTGCATCTGTCAGAACCTTAGTTGTTTCCTGGAAGGAAGCAGCTGACAGGAAGGAATCTGTTGCAAGAGCTGACTTTGTGATACCAAGGATTACCTGTTTACCAACTGCAGGTCTCTTTCCTTCGGAAATGAGTCTCTCGTTGTCATCCTCGAAATCAAGAACGCTTACGAGTGTTCCTGGCAGATAGTTAGTATCTCCACTCTCATCAACCATTACCTTATTGAGCATCTGACGTACGATAACTTCGATATGCTTATCGCAGATATCAACACCCTGCAGACGGTAAACTCTCTGAACCTCACGAAGGAGATAATCCTGAACCGCACGGATTCCCTTGATCTTAAGAAGATCATGAGGATTTACTGAACCTTCTGTAAGTTCGTCACCAGCTTCGATTGTCTGCTTATCCTGAACTTTGATACGTGAACCATAAGGAATAAGGTATGCCTTTGATTCACCTGTCTCATCGTTAGTAACAACAACTTCACGCTTTTTCTTGGTATCGCGAATCTCTACCTGACCATCAAGCTCAGATATGATCGCAAGTCCCTTAGGCTTACGTGCTTCGAACAACTCTTCTACTCGAGGAAGACCCTGTGTAATATCTCCACCGGCAACACCACCAGTATGGAATGTTCTCATAGTAAGCTGTGTACCAGGCTCACCGATTGACTGAGCAGCGATGATACCAACTGCTTCACCAACCTGAACGGCTTCACCTGTAGCCATGTTTGCACCATAACACTTAGCACAGATACCAACGTGGCTGCGGCAAGTAAGGATTGTACGAATCTTAACTGCCTCGATAGGGCCACCCTTAGCATTTACACCAACAGAGAGGATCTTCTCTGCACGGCTAGGTGTGATCATGTGATTCTTCTTAACAAGTACGTTTCCTTCTGCGTCCTTGATAGTCTCGCATGCAAAACGTCCTGTGATACGATCTGACAATGGCTCGATAGTTTCTTTTCCATCCATGAATGCACGTACTGTCATTCCAGGGATCTCTGCCTTTCCAGCAGAACAGTCAACTTCACGAATGATAAGTTCCTGTGATACGTCAACCATTCGACGAGTCAGATAACCTGAATCGGCTGTACGAAGAGCTGTATCAGAAAGACCTTTACGAGCACCATGAGCTGACATGAAATACTCCAGAACGTCAAGACCTTCACGGAAGTTTGACTTGATAGGAAGTTCGATTGTACGACCTGTTGTATCAGCCATAAGTCCACGCATACCAGCCAGCTGCTTGATCTGCTGGTTAG